>JAGAPX010000014.1 GCA_017623055.1 Phascolarctobacterium sp. | reverse complement strand
GACTACTGCTCAGATGGCAGTGGATGCTTTGCAGAACGAAATGCAGATTACTGAAAGATGTTTCGATGAAGCCAAGCACGGAAACTGTACTTCTTACGGTAAGGTAATTGAAATGGCAGAAACTACTAACATATTTGTTGCATAAGTGAGGTGGATATATGGCTAATCATTGTAGTAACTGCATTGCTTTTTATGGCAATGATTTAGATAAATTAGAGAATTTTAGAACGCTAATGGATGATAAGTGTGAGTTCATTCGTGATTTTGCTATGAAGTGTGGTTACTCAGAAGAGGAAACCTTTAGATTTACAGACGGCAGAGATACTTTCGTTGAAGTTTCCGACGTCGTGAACAGAGATGATACTTCATATTATTTCATCATTCAAACAGAGTCTGCTGGGACACCAAATGTTGAAGCATTCAGCAAAATATTAGAGGAACGTTACAGTAACCAAATAGATTTTGTATATTGTTCTGTTGAACCTGGATCTGAAATTTATGTCAACACAGATACAAATGGAAGATTCTTTTCAGATCAGTATCATTTAGACTTCTGCATCAATGGTGAGTACGTTATGGAATACTATTCAATATTCAAAGAAGTTGTAGAGGTGCTTAGAGAAAAGATTCCGGAAATGGAATTTTCTAACTATGATTCTGTTGACGAAATAAACGATAGAGTGCAGAACTGGCTTATAGATAAACCAGATGATTATTTCAATCTGTACGAATATAGTGAAGAATGAAAGGAAGTATTAGTATGGGTGCAACAGAATTTATCTGTCCTAGTGGCAATAAGATACCTATAGGTTTATGCCTTGAAAACTGTATTGGTAGCGAAAGATGTATGTTTCTCCCAACCCTTAGAGCTGTAGCAAAATCTTTAGACCGAAAGATTAAGGAACCTACCGTTACTGAACTTCTTTGTGGTACGAGGGAAACATATTTAAAGAAGACGACTGATTATGCAGTTAATCCAGTACAACAACTCTATGCCTTACATGGTAGTGCTGTGCATACCATTAATGAAGGCTTTACTGATGGGAATATACTAAGCGAAGAACGATTGGCCGATGATATAACCAGTGGTAAGTTCGACCTATATGGGCAAATAATTAGTTATGGAGATAATACTCTCGGTGATTATAAAATCACCAGTTCCTATAAGCTTATGAGAGCGTTAGGATATTACAAGGTTGATGTTCCTACTGGTGAAGTATACAAAACAGGATTGAAAAAAGGTCAGCCTAAAACTAAAAAAGAATGGCGTACAGATGGTGTACGCCATATTTTAGACTGGGCAATCCAGCTCAACTATTACCGTATTCTGTTGGAGCAAAGAGGTTTTGAGGTTAAGGATATGAAGATACAAGCGTTTTGTAGAGACTTTAGCTTACGTATTGCTGCTGAACGAAATATTACTAGCCCCTTGTATATCATCAACATTAACAAAATCTCCGACTACTGGATTAAGCTTTATATGGAAACTAAAGCAAAACGCCTGAAAAGAGCCTTGGAAACAAAGGAGCTGCCACCAGTATGCACTGTAAAAGAACGTTGGAAGAATCGTAAGTGCTTAGATTATTGTGCAGTCGCAGATAATTGTGAGTATGGTAAAAAGCTTAAAGAAATTACTCTGAATGCTGCGTGAATTAGAAATAGACTACAAGATAGCCGAAAGCATAATGCTTTCGGTTATTTTATTATGGAGGTAAATGTAATGAAAAGTTATGAAATCATGTATATCGTCAAACCTATGGAAGATGATGCGTTTGAAACAATCGTCAGCAAATTCAACACACTGATAACTAATAATGGCGGTATCATCGAAAAAGTAGACCGCTGGGGCAGGAAACGTCTTGCCTATGAGATTCAAAATTTAAAGGAAGGATTGTATGTGCTTGTAACATTTTTGGCTGAATCGAAGTGCGTGCATGAGCTTGACAGAGTTATGAAGATTAGCACCGATGAAGTTCTTCGACATATGATTATCCGAAAGGGTGAATAGCGTGAGACCATTTGATAAGGCAAGAATTTGTAAGACAGAAACTATTGATTTAGCAACTAAAGAATCTAAAACTTTTAGTCAGGAAGTAATGACTGCTACATCTAAGTTTTTACGTTTAGACTTTGGTGAGACTTCGCCAGAAGATATTGTAGTAAATAATGATGCTCTTAAATATAAAGATAGAGTATTAGCAGTTTATGAAACGACCAAGGGAAAGATTTGGATTATGGCAGAAAGTGAAAACAAAGTTGAATATACAGTTATAACCATACTTTTCCCTAGTGATAATTAAGGAGGAACTATGTTGGAAAATAAAAATATTGCAAAGAAATTGGTAAAGGTTATGAGTGAATGTAGTCATGTAATAAAGAACGGTCAAAATGATTACCATAATTACAAATATGCTACTGCAGAAGATGTGCTTCAAAAAGTAAATGCTTCTCTTACTAAGTACAACATTGCAAGCATTGTATCTCCTACTCTTGAATCTATGCTTGAAGTATTGAACCGAAATGAAAAGAAAGAACACCTTGCTACTGTCAGTGTTCAAGTACATCTTATTGATAGCGACACAGGAGAATCAGTAGATTTATTTGGTATCGGCTCTGGACAAGATGCAGGTGATAAAGCCGTTATGAAGGCTCAAACAGCTGCCATTAAATATGCTTTTATGCTTAGTCTCTGTATTGCTACTGGTGATGATCCAGAAGCGGATACGGGTACTGATGAAGCAACTTCTGAAAAAGCCAATCCTACTACCCAACCAAAGGCAACTGGTAATTCTAAAACTTGTGTAGATTGCGGGACGATTATCACTGATGCTAGAGTGATAAGTTTCTCAAGCAATAGATACGGACGTGTATTGTGTAGGGATTGCCAAAAACTTGCTAATAAAGCTGCATAGGAGGATTGTTATGAAACAATTATCAGCTTTAGACAAGCATATGTTAAGGGATATGATGAATACGAGTGATAAGCTTATATCAGAGCTATTGAAAGAGAACAACGACATACGAAACATAGTGGTTATAGAACGTATTGCCAACATCATGATTTCAAGGTTGCGTAGGTTCTTAAGAACTATGGATGAAAAGGAAATTTTGGAGCTTACAAAAGAATTAACCTCTTTAAGGAAGATGCGAATAGCGGAGAAACGATTATTGGGTAAAACAATACTGAAATTTCTATCTTGATTTATCAAAAAATCTAACAAATGGGCAATATATTGACTAACAGGAAATTATATTCCTATCGGTCAATATATTGCCTTTCTTTTAGTAGCATAATATTTATAGGAGAGTGTGAATATGTTTGCTACAAGATATAAGAAAATTGGTGCAAAAATTTTATATAATCGACGATTACAAGGTCTTACTCAAGAACAGCTTGCAGAGAAGGCAAATATCTCGCCATCATATTTATCAAAGATAGAGCATGGTTTGTATTCTAATTTACCATTGACCACACTATGGATTATTGCCGCAGCTTTGGGAATAGATTCAAATGAACTGTTGAAAGAATAACTTCTTTGACATATAAGTTGTTAATTGGGCAGATATCACAATTGAAATAGGTATGTAAAAAATTTATTGTGTCCTGTTGCAAACGGGAAATACTGTGTTTTGATATAGAAATGTGCAATTTATTGTAAAATAATTAGTCACTAAAAACATTACGATATATAAGGAGTGGTTTTTATGAGTAAACAATTTGTTTTAGGTGATAATACCATTATATTTGAAGGGGATATAGAAGAATATAATAATGTGTATTCTAGATTTCTAAAAGAACAATCTTATTATGGCGAATGTTTTTTTAGATATTTAGTTAATGTTTCTACCGCTGATGAACTTGAAAAAACAGTTCTTGATACAGCATTAAAATACTTTGCACAACTTTATCATTCCTTCGAAGATTTATATTTAAATAAAGGATACATAGATTTTTCTGCTGATTATTTAACAAGCAATGATGATCTCTTTCATGAAGTAATAAATCCATTTATGGAACCGTATTTCGAATTTGTATCAGGAATACATGAAATAAAGGTATATGGTAAGAAAGAAGCAATTAATAGACAACTAGCTAAATTAAATAGAGCACAAGTTGTAGGTGGAGGCTTTGGATTAAGTGGTGCAGCAAAAGGAATTATTACAGCTAGTGCCATTAATACTGTTACAGGCTTAGCCTATAATGGTCTTAATGTTTTCAATAAGATGAAGACAGATGATAGGATAAACGATTTAAAGGAAGATTTACGTACCCAAAGTCGCCTTGCTCTGTATATTGGTTTCGAAGAAACCATGGTTAATATTTTTACGGCTGTAATTAATCAACTGGAAATAAAAGTTGATTTTGACAGCAGGAAAGCAACTGCAATTTTAACAAATGTTAATAATGGTAAACTAACTGATGCAGAAGCCGAACAAAAGGCTATTTTAGAGGCAATGAAGTTAGATCCATATAATGTATCTGCTTATGAAACTTATATCAAATATGCTGACAAATCTGCAAGTAATGCGTTTAAAAATGAGCCTGACAATTTAGAAACTCATAAACAGATACTATTATATTCCGATAAGATTCTCAATGGAATTAAGGATATAGCGAATTATTTTGGGATTGATATCTCGGCGCATTTTAAATGTAATGATACTGAATATAGTAACAGAAGTGATACAATCACAATATCATCCTATAATGAAATTTTAGTTCGCACTATTAATTCTAAGCTTAATCTCATTAACAAATTAGATGGGAAATATAATGACAATGATTACAATGAATTGATATCATCTTATGATTTACAATATAACCTTACCGCTATTAATTGGTGCATTCGTTGTACTATGGATTTGTTAGATAAAGTCGATAGTAAAGATACTGTCATATATAATCATTTAACTAAAACATTGCAAATCTTCGAATCGAAAAAAAGTACATTTTATAATACATACATAAATACGGTTAATGAGCTGTTTTGTAAAGAAGCTAGTAAAGAAAATATTACTTTAGGTTTTTTGTCAGCAGACGCAAATTTAAGATTAATCGCTGCACGTAACGCAAGAAGTTATTACGATTTATATATTGGTGATTTATTCCCCAGAAATATGTATAACGAATTTCCGGACGCTATAAACTACGAACCCTATGTTTATTTAAAATCTAACTGTTTATTGTGTTCAAACGGTTTATATTTTTATGATGATGACAACAAATTGATTCATTTAAATTTATCAGACATAAAAGCCATAAAATGTGAATTCCGCTGGTATGGTGCAGATATTTTTATCAACAGCGTCAGAGTCTGCCTTGCTAAGAAGTTTACTGATGATGAAACTATTTTCAAGAGCAATGTATTGACAACAGTCTATACCATTAGGGATCTATATAGTGTATGGAATCGTTCGAGCTTACCAGAAGATACCGATGCGAACACCGCAGAAGAGTTTAAAATATTATTTAGCACTAAACAAGCAGAAGCAAAAAGTTCTCAACCTCTTTCTTTAAAAGAGCAAAAAGAGAAGGACATGGATCCTTCAGCCAAAGCAGAAGATGAAGCTGAGAAAACTGAATGTATTGAACAAGCTAAAGCATTAGATATCGCTGCCGCTAAAGAAGAATTGGGCAATTATGAAAAATGGAGCAAAATGTATGATGACCGTAAATATAGAGATAATCATACATATCTGAAATCTTTTATAGGTATTGCCATCGCATTTGCATTAGGTTGGTTCGGCCTTGTTTATCTAGCGTTCTGCTTTATTCGCCTTAAGAGAAGGGTGAAGAAATTACGTAAAGTTAGGTTAATAAAAATGGCAGAAGGTGATGAATACATTTCTACTTCAACACTAGAAGAAATGAGCCAAAGTTGGATTTGAATAATGTTACTACCAAAATATCCACAACGAATAAAATCGTTGTGGGTATTTTTATTTTGGTTTATTACACCTTACTTAATTAAGTATCATTGCTTTAAGAATAATTAATCATTATGAATTTGAAAATATTGTCCCCTTTCTCTAGCCTTTCTCTAAATCAGTATTTTTACACACCTAGTGGTAAAACTTGACGGTTTAAATATACTATTATAGTATGAAGTTGTAATAGAAAGGAGATAATTATATGAATATCTATGAACGTATCTACGATAAAGATGCCCTCTCCCCCATATTGTCTTTTTCTAAGGTTTCAGAATGTAAATTTTCTACTACTCCTAAACATTTCCTAAATAGAATTAGAGAAGCAGCAGATGCCGAAGAAGACACTCTACTTTACACTTACTTTAAGACTCCATATGATCTCGAAAAAATAGAGCCATTCACCTACCGAGCAAAAAAAATGTTCCTTTCCATGATAAGAGAAGATTTTCATACCAAATTCATTAAATCCTGTGATAATGATTTAATTGATGTGTCAATAAATAACCTTATTCATATTTTGAACTCTTCAACGATAACCGAGTATGAGTTTAAATCTAGTACATTGTCATCCTTTGTCCAAAGCTTTTATAGTCTTACATCCCCATTAGAAACTGTGTATAGCGACGAAAACATCTCTCAAAAATCAGTATTGAAAAAAATTGAAAATTTTGCTGAAAGTACCACACATATCGCGATTGATATGTATGATTTATCAGATATAATACAAAACTCCAATAAACTAAAATCAAATATCTCAGAAGCAATAAAGTTCTTTTGTAAAATCTCGCACCCATCTTATGCACCCGTTCGTCCTTTTACAATAGACACTCTAAGTTTTATCTCTTTACTTAGACCAGCTTTTGAACTAAAAGAACAAAGGGAATTGGAATATAAACATATTACCGAATTCTGTAACAGTGCCAAAACATCTGATAATATAGTCATTAAAAAGTCACAATTAGAAAAATTTATTCTTAGTTTTGCAAACACGAGCATATCCATCACAAAATCCTTACTATTCACTATCGCAAAAAATCTTCAAATATCTCCATTCAGCATTTGTAAAGATAAATCCGCAATCTATGAAAATATGTTAAAAACTTTTTTCTACATATTATCCACCCATCCGAACCAAATATTACATCTCTCCAATTTCTTCTTGGAACATACATTCTATACCTTTAAAATTTTTAGTATCGACTACCTTCTTAAAGAGTCTCATCCTTATAAGCATTTCAAATTGGATTTACATCATCATAGGCAATTAAATTTTGAAGATAAGGCCAATCGTGATCGTAACCAATTTCAAGCAAGATTAAAAGCTGAAATTAAAAGTTATAATTTCCCAAATATTACAGCCTTTCTAAAAACATATGGCATAGATGACTCACTTTACTCTAGAATAACCAATAACCAAACTAAGGGTAGTATTAGTTCTTCAACCATATCACTTATTGAAGAAAAACTGCAAATCACTATCGACTATTTAACTTCGTTAGTTCCCGAAAAATATCAGCGAATACTATACATCTATCCTAAATTTAGATATTGCGAATTTATGGATGCTATTTATACTGAGTCAAAGGATCCTTCTTCTATGTCATTAGTTTTATCTCGACCGTTTTCATATATGGATTCAGGACTTATTAAACACTTTAGGCATGAGATTTTAAAAGGTGTAAGCGAAAAAGAGCTGACCCTAATCTTACAAATAATAAATAACGTAAGAGAAAAATCAACAAACAAATCCTACTATGTCAAATCAAATTTACCAGATTTTCAAGTTTATGAACGTACTGGCAAAATAAACACAGCACTTCTCTCAACACTAAATCAAGTTAGCAAATTAGCATACGAAGACCAAAATCGTTCCAACCTCTTGAATGATATCATCAATTTATTTTATCTAAAGAAAGAATGATTGGAACACTGGAACGCCCGGAACACTAAAGTTCCGGGCGTTTTTATTCTCATCAGTTTTCAGCTTTATTCCCACATCCGCTTTTTCTAACTTTATTCATCTTTTGTCGTTTTTATAAATCCTTTCTTTGTAATTATGCCACTTATTTTGTTGTCAATTAGTTGTTTTTGTTACTATTTATTTTATTCTCACGTTTTTGGATTCCTTTTTGTGTGTTGTAAAAATACAAACTATGTGTTATCCTTGCTGTATCATTTTTTATACCGAAAGGAGATCTAGTATGTTACTGAACATTGACACAGCTGTTGACATCAAACACGACGGCACCAAAAAATTAAATCGCATTCGCTTCCTTGAAGCATTAGTTAACTCCAACCTTTTCGTAAATTTTCAAGGTACTTTGTACATTCTTGATGATGATTGCTTCGTTTCTCCTCTTTGTGGTAGCAAGGCTACTCTCTTACTGCGCAAACACTTTTCCAACGATGATAACGTTATCATAACTAATGGCCTCTTGAAAGATACCATTAAAACTTTATCCGAGCTTCCGTGCTTGAACATTAAGGAATTAAATCCTCCAGACTACATTTGCCTGCAAAATGGTCTTTTTAGTGTGCATGACGGTCAGCTTCATTCTTCTGTTAGCGATGAACGTAAGTTTTTTTCTTTCAAGATAGATGCGAAATTTGATCCAAACGCAACATTAGAAACAGCTCCTGTTTTTTCTAATTTTTTAAAGGATACTTTTCAAGCTGACGAAGACAGCATCCTTTTATTACAACAAATTCTAGGATTTACCCTCACAAACATTCGCACCTTCAAGGGCGCGTTTTTTCTAATTGGGGTATCCGGTGCTGGCAAGAGCGTACTCGCAAGATTTTTACGAGCTGTGCTTCCGAATACATCCGCCTTATCCCTGCAGGAGCTCTCAGACAAATTCCGTTTGGCAATGCTTAAGAATGCTTCCGCAAACATTTGTGAGGAGATTAGCTCCAACAAAGTTACTGGTTTTGATGTGTTTAAACGTATAAGCTCTGGAGATAGCATCATTATCGAGAGAAAAAATGCTGAACCAGAAACCTTCATCTCAACCGCTCACCTTTTGTACTGTGGCAACTTCCTCCCCCCCTTGGCTGATGCAGACCCCCTTGCAATTTTAGAACGCATAAAGCTGCTTTACTTCGGAAATTCTATTACTGCCGATAGACGCGACCCTTACCTTCTAGAAAAATTGCTGGCTGAAAAGGACACTATCGTTTCTTGGGCACTAGCTAGCGTACCTAGACTTGTGAAATCAAAGTTTCAATTTGCAACTCCGCAAATTGCGAATGATTACCTTGAACGCTATGCGATAGAAGTTAACTCCGTTAGTAAATTCCTCAAAGACTGCATCCGCATCGAAGAAGATACCAATAAAAAGCTCCACACAAAAACTCTTTTGAGTCTCTACCACGCTTTTTGCCTCAGAAATGCAGTTCAGCCTCAGTCCGATCAAGAACTGAAATCGGCAATCGGTACATTACCAGGGGTTCTGTACTCTAAATTTCGCATTGACGGAAGCGCTCCGGCATATGGATATAAAGGCTTGTCTGTTATCTCCCCCCAAAACGAGGAGGCAACTGAATGAAGTCATTAAGCATCACCATTCGTCTCACCAACGAGGAGCTTATGCTCCTCGATGGTGTAGTAAAAAACGGCTACTCTCCCAATAGATCCGATGCTATTCGAAAAGCAATTTCCAGCTTTTACAACACCAGTGACCTAACAGCCGACCAACTTCGTGCCAATCAAGAAAATTATTTGCGTTACTTATTAACCTTGCTCGTTTCCCACACAGACGAAACAGGCAAAAAAATCTTGAATAATTTTAAGGAGGAACTTTTCCATGGCCAAATCTAGCAATACCATTATTTTCCGTAACTTCAACTCAAAAGCTATCAACGCAAGCAGCAACCCCATTTTCAAGAACGTTGCTTATGTCCTGAACCCTGACAAAGTTGCCGCATCCTTTTATCACAATCTTTCCGAAAACGAATGGGAAAAAGAAACCAACATCGTATTGGATAAATTTTCTCAAAAAGGCGGTAGAATTGCATTTCATTCTGTAATCTCTGCTTCCGGTGGCATCACCCATACTGATTTGCTTAATGGCACTAAAGATTTTATTACTGAATTTTTTGCTAAAAAAGGTACATACCAAATAATCGCTGCAGTTCATTCCAACACCAAGCATCCACATGTACATATCGTTGGCTCCACCATCGACGTTCTGACCGGTAAACGCTTACAACTTAGCAACACCGATCTCGTTATGCAACGTGATTTAGTAGACCGCATCTTCTCAAAATACGGACTTCCTTTAAGAAAAAAAGTTTCTGAAAAAGCTATACTCCCCGATGTAATCGAAGAGCATGATTGCAACGAAATTAGTCCATATGTCGCAATTTTGCTTGATTTCCAAGAAAAGCAAAACTATGAACAATGTAACAATTCTAACTACTCACAACAAGTAGCTTACTATGGAACACCTGTACCCATTATGCAACAAGCTGATTATGGAAATCCTGTACCCGTTATGCAACAAGCTGGTTATGGAAATCCTGTACCCGTTATGCAACAAGCTGGTTATGGAAATCCTGTAACCTTTATGCCGAATCCTTTTGCATCTCACCCTCAAAACACCAACAAATCCATTACTGCTAACGTGGCAACGAACGCAGCTATATCCACTCCCACTCCTCGTGACAATCCGTTCAGAGAAAACTCCCTCTTACCGCCCTTGAAGCCACCTGTTTATGATCCTTGCTGTACTATTTGTAATAAAAAAATCCGTGCCAATGTGCTAGATTTCTCAATCAAACACTTCAACGCACCACTCTGTATCGAATGCCAAGAATCTGTACGTAACGGTTCAGCAACAATACCTCACGATTATATAGAAAAGCAACCAACAACTCCATTTTTTGGGGTAAACGATTTACCCAAACTTGGAGAAAAAATTTCAGAACGTATCATTGACGAGATAATTACCGAAACCAATTTCTACGTCCCAGCAGAAAAAGTCCTTAGAAAATATAAATTAATTTAGACAAGGAGGTATATATATCGTGAAACCGCAAACACTCTACAACGCAAAAGATGTAATTACTAAAAACGGAGGTCCGCTACCCATAAGTTTGTCTTGTGTTTACGCAGGCATCAGAAACGGAAGCATCCCTTCCGTAACCATCGGAACACGTAAACTAATTCCAAGCTGGTATATTGAAGAATTACTCAATAAAAAAAGCATTGCATAAAACAGAGCCCGTAAGGGCTTTGTTTAGTTAGGAGGCAAATTTATGAAACGTTCTAATGGTGAAGGTTGTCCTCAATACAACAAAAAACGTAATCGTTTTGAATATTATATAAGCTACTACGATTCAAGCGAAAATAAGACTAAGCGCAAAGTCTTTACTAGTAAAAAGAGTGCAAAAGACGCTATGAAAAAGGCAACTGCCTTCAATAAACTTATTAAGGAGAATGTTGATATAGTAAAAAGTCAACAAACCCTTGGTGAATGGCTTCAACATTGGCTTACTAATTATAAACAACCCGAGATTCGTATAAAAACATACGAAAGGTACGCCTTAGCAATCAACAAACATATAGTTCCTTACATAGGCAATATGCCCTTAAATTCTTTAACTACCGACAACTTACAACAGCATCTAATGTTTCTTTTAAAATTTGGTGGTGAATCAGAAAAAGGTCTTGCACCACGTACAGTAAATGCAACTAGACGTGTTCTTATTCAATCCTTAAACGATGCCATCGACTTAGGTTACATCCCTAAAAATCCTGCTGATAAAACAAAGACAGTCAAAGCTCCTAAACCCGAAATACTAATCCTTTCTCACGAACAGGCTTTAGAACTAATTGTTGCAGCAAAAGCACATAGTATGATTAGCTTTTTAGCCATAGTTCTCGCATTAGGAACAGGTATGAGGCTTGGTGAAATTTTCGGTCTAACATGGGACAATATTAACCTTAGTAAGAATGTAATACACATCATGCAAAGTGCTGTAAAAACTAATCATGGTACCGTAATACAAAAAGATTTAAAAACTAATGGTAGCAGAAGAACAATTCCAATACCAGAATTCGTTGTCAAAACTCTTAAAGAATACAAGTACTGGCAAGACACTTTCTATAAGGTAATAAACTCCAGCACCTATATTGATAACAACTTTGTTTTTGCTAATC
Source organism: Phascolarctobacterium sp. (assembly GCA_017623055.1). Taxonomy (GTDB): domain Bacteria; phylum Bacillota; class Negativicutes; order Acidaminococcales; family Acidaminococcaceae; genus JAHHUH01. Next base: position 48,134 of record JAGAPX010000014.1, on the reverse strand, counting down.
AATATGGAGATGTAAGGCATCCTGCCTCTTTTTCATACCATTACTTTAAAAAGGTCGTTCAAACCGTCAGTAGCCTTCCTCCAACGCTTAGATTTCACGACTTACGTCATTGTCATGCTACTTGGCTCTTATCATCTGGTGTTAATGTGAAAGTCGTCTCTGAGCGTTTAGGGCACGCTTCTATACGGATTACATTAGATACCTATGCACATGCCATCAAAGGCATGCAGGACACTGCTATAAACGCTCTAGACGGCTACAAACTCTTATCCACTCCTGTTACTATAGCTAATCAAACTCCTCATTATAGCGTCCCCACATTATTAAATACAGTTATTGAAAATGCTTCAGAGAATAGTTAATCGTTCGATTAAAACTCTTTCCTACAAAAATATAAAAAGCGATGTTTCTGGCACTTATTATGTCCCAAAAGCATCGCTTTTTTGATGTTTAAAATGTAATTGTCATCCTCGTTGTCATCCTTGGATAAAAAAATACAGGACTTAGAAAATTCTAAGTCCTGAAAACCGCTTATTGGCGGAGTGGGTGGGTTTCGAACCCACGCACGGGGTAAACCGTCTAACGATTTAGCAAACCGTCCTCTTCAGCCACTTGAGTACCACTCCGTTAGGTTACTATGATATTATAACTGATAAACTCCACTTTTGCAATACTATTTACAAAAAATATGGCGGAAAGGGTGGGATTCGAACCCACGGAGGCTTGCACCTCGCTGGTTTTCAAGACCAGAGCCTTAAACCACTCGACCACCTTTCCATTAGAGTTTAATTATATGCTAAATAAAGCGCTTCGTCAATACTTTAGCCAAGCACCTCGTCCGCAGTAATGAGGGTTGCTTTTTCCAAGACTTCTGCTTCTTTTTGCATTGCTTCAATCGTAGCATACATGGCTTGGTTGTAGGCTTCGTCTTTTATCAGCTTCAAGTTTACTACAACATTATATACCGCACTTCGCAGGGCAGCTCTTGCCATAATGGCACTTACTGCTGCATCCGTAATAGCACCAGGGTTGCCAATAATAGCAATTCGTTCAGCAAGTTTCATTATTTCTAAGCAAGCTTCTGCAATTTTCAGGGGAACTTCTGCCGCTTCTTTCGCTGCGTTTTGGATTGCTTGGTTGCGAGCCTGCTTCTCTTCATCGGTATTCTTCGGCAGTCTATAACACGTCATAAAGCTATCGAACACTTCCGCATCAGCATTAACAAGCAAAAACATTTTCATACGCAATGCTTCTGCTTTAGCCAAAAGTTCCTGAACTTCTGCTTCATGTTGAGCAAACTTTTCCTTACCAACAGTCAAGTTCCCTACCATGGAAGTAAGTGCCACTGCTAAAGCTCCTGCCATAGCAGCGCCGCCACCACCACCAGGAGTAGGTGCATTGGAAGCAAGTTTTTCTAAAAATTCTTGGCAACTTAATTTTGTTAAATCACTCATCTTTGCCCTCCAAAAAACGTCGCACTAAAATTACTGCCGCGTAAGCATCTAATGGTACATCTGGAACAAGCATTCCCAAGGGCACCAACTTACGCCAACCTTGAGGAGGATTCTCTTGCCAATACAGGGCACGTGCTTCTTCCGTACTATGAGCTTCTTCCACCACAGCAATCTCCACATTTGGCAAAACTTTCTGCACAGCTTCGCCAATATTCCTGCTATTAGTACCGTTGCCCAGTACAATTTGTACCGGGCAACTATTTTGTATAAATTCCACTATCTCTTTGTCGATATTTTGGCTATCAGCGATGTGCAGTTTCAAAATCTTCCCTGCTCCATCTACCAATGCCAAACCTGTTTTACTTCTACCAGGGTCAATCCCCAAGTAAAACTTATTCATTATCATCAACTACTTCCAAGCGTATTCTTACAGGTCCTGCCGTAGTAATGTCACCACGAGCGTAAGCCTTCAAGATAATCTTACCACCAAGCTTGCGCATATCATTGCTTGCTTCAATCATGGTAGTAGCATCCATATTGCCAACCTTGCCAGTAATAGGGTCAGGAAGTACGCCAGCTTCAACTGCCTTATGATTTACCTTATTAAGGAAGCTCATCAGAACAGCATCCTGTCCGCCTTCAAGCTTTTTCAAATCAACCTTTTCGCTCAAAATCAAAGTGTTGTCAGGATAAATAAATTGGTTATCCGTCATTTCGATATCGCAGGCAACAAGCTCGCCTACAATAATATTAGCGATAGTACGCACGCGGAAGAACATATTGCCTTTGCTGTTATTCAATACGGCAACAGCATTATCAACAATACGTTTAGACAACCAAATAGCTTGCAAGCGTTCGTCCTTTTCTTCCACGCCCAAACGGTTAAGGACCGCTTCATTAGCGCTATCCAAAAGCCAATTTACTTGCGCTACGTTTTGTTCGTGATCCAGTCCACCACGCATAACCGCAGCGTAAACCACTTCGCCAGCACGGTAAAAAACTTGTCCTTCGCGCATAGAGATAATGCCTTGACGAAGGAGCGCAGTAGATTCTTCCAAAGCAGCAACTTCAGAAGTCAATGTTTCTTTTGATGCACTCAAATCAGCAACAGCTTTTTGAGCGTCCGTATATTTAGTATTCACTTCTGCCAATTTAGATTCCATCTCATTATTGGCACGAGTGCTTTCCCTAATTTTTTCGTCTAATGAACTAATGATACTATTCTTTTCTTCAACCTCAACCTTTGCCTTAGCAAGAGCATCTTGGGCTATGCTTTTTTCTTTTTCAAGCATCTTTACTTCAGCTTTAATTTGCTCCATGCCAAACAAAGCTGTACGAGCACTTTCAGAAGAAATAGCCATAACGCCAATGGTGAGAACAGAAATGAGCATACCACTTAATACGGTAAGTAAAATGGAAGTGTGTTTGGGACGTAAGCCAAAAACAGACATACGCTTCTTGCCAATTTTACTACCCATATTATCAGCAATGTAAGCAATCAATCCACCAACAATCGCCATAACGACAATCATTCTTATGCCAACCAAACACTCACCTCCTAAATTTATTTTTAACTATTAGGCATTCTTTTCCTTTAAAAGTTTAATGCCAATGCCTAAACATAAAATATTCGGCAACATACAAGCTAAGAAAGGAGGCATTGCGCCGCCTTTGCCCAAGCCTGTAGTAAATGTCATAACAGCATAATAAATAAAGATTACGATAATACTGATGCCCAAGCCAATGGAAGAACTTGTTCTTTGCTTTTGAGTACCAAGCGCAGCACCAATCATAGCAAAAAAGAAACTTGCCAATGGAATAGAAATACGCATATAAATCTCGCACAATTGCTTAGCAGCAGATTCCTTACGTTCTTCCAGCAAACGAATATACTCGCGCAATTCCGCAATGGTCATTTCTTCCGGTTCTTTTTGTTCCCAAGCAATTTGTTTAGGAGACATATCAATGGGAATAATTTGCTCAGCGAAACGAGCTGTACTGGTTACACCTTCTTCATCATCCAAAGCAAATACGTTACCATTAACCATACGCCATGTACCGTTTTCCCAGAAGCCTTCTTTAGCGGTTTGAATACGGACAATTTGACCTTTCTCAAATTCTTCGATAGTGATACCAGTCATCTTGCCTTCTTTTTCATCAAATTTATTAGCGTAGGTAATACGTTGAGTACTACCTTTTAAGCTTTTGATAACGATATGTTCAGATTCACCAGTAGGTTTAGTACTATTCTTGATTTCGTAATCAACAATCTCTGCACATCTTGCTTTAGCTGCAGGCACAACCTTTTCTGCCCACACCAAAGAAAACATGCTTACCAAGAAGCCCACTACCAGCACGGGAGCAACAATACGATAATAGCTAACACCGCCAGCTTTCATAGCAGTAATTTCACTGCTACCGGAAAGCTTACCAAATGCCATCAACGCTGCCAAGAGCATAGACATAGGGAAGGTATAGTTAATAACTTCCGGCAAGCTATAAAAGAACAATCTTGCTACAGATTCCAAAGATGCACCATATTGGGTAATATACTTTGTAATTCTAAAGAGCATGGTACTGGCAATAAAAATACTGGAGAAAGCAGCAATGCCAAATACAAACGGATACAAAAGTTCCGCTAATACATAACGGTCTAATAAACGTAAACGCACTTTTCTTCCTCCTACATAGTAAAGTTATCGCCCAAATAATACTTGCGGGCCATGGGATCATTGTAAATAGTTTCGCTGTCACCATGCAGCAAGATTCTGCCATCTGCCAAGATGTACGCTTTGTCTACGATACTTAAGGTTTCACGCACGTTATGGTCAGTAATGAGAATACCGATGCCACGTCTAGCAAGGTGAGCAATCATTCCTTGAATATCTGCAACGGCAATGGGGTCAATACCCGCAAAAGGTTCGTCCAAAAGAATGAAGGCAGGGTCAGTAGCAAGCGCACGAGCAATTTCTACACGACGGCGTTCACCACCAGAAAGAGCGCTGCCATTGCTCTTGCGAATATGACCAATGTGAAACTCATCAATGAGAGCATTCATTTTCGCCACACGTTCTTCATCACTTAAGCTTGTAGTTTCCAAAATAGCCATGATGTTTTCTTCAACAGTAAGCTTACTAAAAATAGAAGCTTCTTGAGGAAGATAACCAATGCCTGCGCGAGCACGTTCAAACATTGCCAAAGTAGAAATATCCTGTCCATCAAGGGTAACAATGCCTGCATCAGGCTTTTCGATGCCAACAATCATATAGAAAGTAGTCGTCTTACCGGCGCCATTAGGTCCAAGCAAACCTACAATAGTACCTTGCTCCACTTCAATGCTGACACCGTTAACAACGTTTCTTTCACCATATGTTTTTACTAAATTATCAGTTTTAATAATCAATGGGTTAGCCCTCCATCATTTTTTGAGGCTTACGCCAAATCTTGTTTTTCTTCAGTAGCTTTGGTAGGTTGTTCTTCAGGAACATAAATAATTTTTACGTTACCATCAGCAACGGCTACATTGGAATTAGTTAAGCGCAATTTATCACCAGTTACAGAATTGCCATCTTGAGTTGCGTGTGCATTGCCAATCAGCTCAACGTAACCATTAGCTTTAGTTTCATAGATAGCTTTATCCGCAGTTGCAGTCAGCTTGCGAGCAGGACTATCAATATTCACACCATTATATGCATTAGCAATGCCGTTTTTCATATCATAATCGATTTTACCTGCATTTAAGGTGCTACCGTCAGTATCAGTCAAGCGAGCCCAGTTACCCATAGTTTCTGCAAACTCAGTAGATTTATAATAGTCCACTTTGTCGGCTTCCAACTTTTTACCTTCTTTAATGACAATAACGCCACCCAAAGCAGACATATGATCCTCATTATTCATTGTGAATTCTCCACAAGTAATTTGAACATCTTCTTTGTAAACCATTACATTGCCAATCAAGGTACCAGTTTTAGTTTTGCTATTAAAGGTAGCATAATTAGCAGTTGCCTTGCCATCATCTTGAACAATAACAACATGGCCTTTGCCTTTGCCTTGACCAGTTTGCATATCGTATTCCAGTTCATCTGCTTTAACATTAAATTTCCCAAGAGCAGCGAAAGCAGTTGCAGCAACACTACAGCTAATAGCAGCAGTAGCCAACATTAACAATACTTTCTTTTTATCTATCATTGATTGTCGCCACCTTTCTCAACCATGGCATTGCCTTTCAGTTTCAGGCTCTTAAAACTACTAGTAGTTTCTGCCTTATCTGCGCTGGCAAACCATTCATCTTTATACAGCTTTACATTGCCAGTTGCAATGATTTTTTCACCTTTTTGAATCCATTGTACTTTATCAGCCAACAGCTTGCCACCGTCAGAAGCAATAGCTTTGACATTGCCTTCTAAAGCAAAATTGTTAGTACCCATTTTCATGGATCCTTTTTCAGCATCAATGTCAATATAGTTCCCATCACTACGATAAACCTTACCTTTGATGCCTTTTAAGATTGCCATCTTGGTAATTTTATCATTGATTATTTCACCAATGGTAAACTCCCACATTTTCTTGCCGTCTTTTTCTCTTTGAATAACACTGTTTTTCAAAGAAGCATTGAACTTAGCTTTAACGCCCTCACCAAGTTCTACATTTTTAGGAGCAGAACCACCAAAAACAAGCCAGCAAATTATTGCTCCAGCTACAGCAAGTCCGCCAAGAACAGCAAGAATTACATTTTTATTGTTCATCCTTTTCCTCCTGTGGCGGAGTATACGGAGTGTTCCAACGATGTTGGAACCACAGCCAGTTATCCGGATACTCTTTAATAATTTTTTCGACCTCTTGGGTCATCTTCAAAGTTACATTATAATCATCGGTTTCTTGATTACCGGTAAATTCATATCTAATAGGGTCTTTAACTATAGCCAAATGACCATAGCCATCAGGTTTGCGCACAATAAAAATCGGAATAATTGGCGCTTTAAATTTGCGAGAGAAATAGGCAGGTCCATTAGGAGTAGAAGCCATCTTCCCTAAGAACGGCACAAAGATACCATCATAACCGCCGTCTTGGTCAGCAATAAGCCCTAACATACGACCCTTTTTCATAGCTCTTGCACAACCTAAAATTTCGTTAGTACCACGGGAAAAAATCTCTTGACCAACGCCTTCACGCAATTCATTCATGAAATCGCTGTACACTCTGTTAGGTTGAGGTTTTTGTACAGCACTAATGGGAAAGCCGTTCAAAGCTAAAGCAGCACCAAGCCATTCCCAGTTATCAAGATGGCAGGCAAGCATAACTACGCCTTTCTTTTCGTCCAAGGTTTCCCACAACACTTCCGGTCTGTCAAAAGTTACCAGACCACGAATATTGTCTTTGTTCAGAGCAGGCATATACATAATTTCCATAAAGGTAATGCCCAAGTTGATAAACAAACGCTTGATGGTAGCATAAGCTTTTTCATCATCATAGCCTAAACGTTCTTTAATTGTTTCTTCAGCACGAATTCTTTGTTTCTTTGCAATCTTATGGTACAAATGACCAACACCCTTGCCAAGGATTACCACTAATTTATAGGGTAACCAAGATACTACCGTACTAATTGTATGTAATACATAGTATAACCACATTACTGTTTATCCCCCTGCCCTGATAATAAATAAGAGGCCATTAAACCTTCCCATTTATCTTGAGCTTTCAAAATCATTTCAATAGCAGCACGTACAGCACCACGTCCACCATCTTTTTGCACCACACAATCTGCATTGTTAGCTACTTCTCTAACTGCATCTTGAGGTGCAAAGGAAAAGCCTGCTGCTCTAAAGGCAGGCAAATCATTTAAGTCATCACCCATATAGGCAACTTCTTCTTTGGTTAAGGCTAATTCTTTGGTTAGTTTTATCAGTTCAGCGTATTTATCCTTAACACCTTCGCAGAGCAAGGTTATCCCTAACTCTGCTGAACGTTTATGGATAATCTCGCTTTTACGCCCAGTAATAATTGCTACCTTTAAACCACTACGCAAAGCACAGCTTATTCCTAACCCATCCTTTGCATTAAAGCCTTTAAAAAGTTCACCATTATCACTGATGTTAATGGTGCCATCAGTAAGGACACCATCAACATCAAGAGCTAATAATTTTATTTTACTTAATTTATCTTGCACTATACCACACCTTGTCTTACCAAGTCTGTCATATGCAGTAAACCGATTACTACCATTTCTTCATTTACAACAGGAAGCACGGTAATAGGTTTAGGTTGATTGCTTTCCATCAGATGCAAAGCTTGAGCTGCCAATTTATCGGCAGTAATATATTTGGGAGCTTTGGTCATAAGCTCAGCAACAGGATGTTGCAAGAAGTCTACGCCTTTACTCAAGCCACGACGAATATCGCCATCAGTCAATACGCCAAGCATTTTGCCTGCTTCGTCCACAACAGAAACTGCACCCAAGCCTTTGTCTGTAATAACAAAAAGAGCCTCTTGAACAGTAGTATCTGCAGAAACCAAGGGATTTTCATTACCAGCGTGCATAATGTTACCAACGGTAAGCAGCAGTTTACGACCAAGGGAGCCACCAGGATGGAATACTGCAAATTGGCTGGCAGTAAAGTTGCGTTTTTGCAAAAGAGCCAAAGCAATAGCGTCACCATAAGCCAGGGCAGCAGTAGTACTACTGGTAGGAGCTAAGCCTAAGGGGCAAGCTTCCTTTTGCACACCTACGTCCAAAACAACATCAGCATTTCTTGCCAAAGTAGAATTAGCATTGCCAACCATAGCGATAATTTTTGCGCCAATACGACGAAGAGAGGGCAAAATGTTTAAAATTTCGCCAGTTTCGCCACTATTGGACAAAGCAATGACTACATCAGCAGCAGTAACCATACCTAAGTCACCATGAATACCTTCTGCAGGATGCAAGTAAAAAGAAGGAGTACCGGTGCTGGCAAAAGTTGCCGCCATCTTACGACCAATGATACCGGATTTACCCATACCGGTAATTACGGTTCGACCGGGACATTCTAAAATTAAGGAGATTGCCGCCGCAAAATTGGCGTCAACACGAGGAACTAATTCTAAAATTGCTTCCGCTTCCATACGCAAAACCTCTTGCGCATGCTTGAGCATTGCTTCCATTTCAGCAGCCACCTTTCTTCTTAACCACGTACAAGTTTATCGATAGTGATTACGTCTTGTAATAATTTTTTCAGATTATCCAATTGCACCATATTAGGGCCATCGGACAATGCTTCTACAGGATTGTCATGAACTTCAAGGAACAGGGCATCAATGCCAATAGCAGCAGCAGCACGTGCCATATGAGGAACATATTGGCTTTGACCACCACTGGAAGTGCCTTGACCGCCAGGAATTTGTACGCTATGAGTAGCGTCCATTACCACAGGATAACCCAATTCACGCATAACCGCTAAGCCGCGCATATCGGTTACCAAAGTGTTATAACCAAAGCTAGAACCACGTTCAGTAAGCATAAGATTTTGGTTGCCAGCTTCCTCTACCTTGGTAATAACATTTTTCATATCCCAAGGAGCAAGGAATTGTGCTTTCTTCACGTTAACAGTTCTGCCAGTTTTAGCCGCAGCATAAACCAAATCAGTTTGACGGCACAAAAAAGCAGGAATTTGCAGGATATCTACAACTTCTGCAGCCTTCTCTGCATGCCAAGGTTCATGAATATCAGTTACAACGGGGACACCCAAATCTTTTTTGATTTGAGCCAAAATTTTCAAGCCTTCTTCAATGCCAGGACCTCTAAAAGATTTAATGGAGGATCTGTTAGCTTTATCAAAAGATGCTTTAAACACATAGGGAATACCCAACTCATCACAAATTGCTTTTGCTTTTTGGCCAATCATCAAGCTACGTTCGTAGCCTTCCAATACGCAGGGACCAGCCATTAACATCAGAGGATTACCTTGACCTACAAGATAATCACCAACTTTAACTATATGCATTACAAAACCTCCTTGTAATCTTACTTTTTCATTTTTTCAAATAATGCGTTAACCGCTGCCAAATCTTCCGGAGTATCTACACCAATACCTTGAAAATCACTTTCTAAAACTTTAATTTTGTAGCCATTTTCTAAGGCACGCAACTGTTCTAAGCTTTCCGCTCTTTCCAACGGAGTAGGAGTAAGAGCAGCATATTTTAATAAGAAGTTACGACGATAAGCATAAATGCCAACATGCTTGAACACTTTATAGCCTTCCGGTTTATTACGCGGATACGGCATCAAGCTACGAGAGAAGTAAAGCGCATAACCATTTAAGTCAGTTACGACTTTAACAGCTGCAGGATTATTATAATCTTCTTCATCCATCACAACTTTCATAGTTGCCATATTCAGTTCAGCATCATCCTCAAAAGTTTCAGCCAAACGATCAATTACTTCCGGTGGAATCATAGGTTCATCACCTTGAACGTTAACAATCACATCAACATCAGGATACATCAATGCAACTTCAGCCAAACGATCAGTGCCACTGGGATGATCAGGAGAAGTCATAACAGCTTTACCACCAAATTCAAGTACTGCTTGTTCTACCAATTCATTGTCAGTAGCAACAACAACTTCATCTGGAATTTCTGTCTGGCAAGCACGTTCATACACATGTTGAATCATCGGTTTGCCTGCAATCATAGACAAGGGTTTGCCAGGTAAACGTGTAGAAGCATAACGGGCAGGAATAACACAAAGAACTTTCATTATTTATCTTGCTCCTTTTGAATAGCGTTCAATACGCATTCTTTAAATTTATCAAAGCCGTCTGTAACTTGAATATCCATATTCAAAATATACAGGGGAATTTCACGGGCAGAGTAAATAAATTCTGTGGGAATTTTTACTGCGTCCTTGGAAGTAGTAATCATAGCAACAGCCTTTTGACTGCTAGCCCGTTCACTAATATATTGCATTTCCAACATACCATAATCATGATGGTCAGGATAACGTACTGCTTCTTTAATATTCAAACCAATACTGGATAAGGTTTGTTCAAAAGAAGACGGGTTACCAATCGCAGAAAACACCATAACATTTTTACCCTCAAGCTCAGACAAATTCATATGGTTTTGGGTAATACCTTTATACCAGTCTGCAATTTCCACAAAGTTTTTAGGATGATGAACACTTTCTACAACGGGAGCCTTAGAATTGTATTTTTCAATGGTCTTACGCAATTGCATACGACTTAAAATACTGCTTTGATCAGTTTTAGTGAGCAGGAACAGATCACCACGGTCCAAGTTTTCCAAAGGTTCACGTAACATACCACGCGGCAATACACAGCCATTACCAAACATATTCAGGGTATCAACAAGAACTACGTCCAAATCGCGTTCCAAATGCCAATGTTGATAACCATCGTCCATAATGATTACTTCTGCGCCAAGTTTTTCTACAGCATATTTACCGGTTACAGCACGATTCTTACCGATAACAACAGGAATGCCGGGCAAAGTTTTTGCCATCAAGTATGCTTCGTCACCAGCTTCATACGCAGTCATAAAAATCTTATTGCCATCAGAAACAACGCCAATATCTCTATCCCAATGAGAACGATAACCACGATTCAAAATAACAACTCTATATCCCATACGCTTGATTAAATCAGCCATTTTTTGGGCAGTAGGAGTCTTACCAGTACCGCCAACGGTAATATTACCAATGGAAATTACGCAGCAGGGAAGTTTAACTCGCTTTTGTAAACCCATTTTGAAAACGGAAAGCTTCAATCTTACGCCAAATTCGTATAAATAAGAACATCCACGCAAGAAGCCTAAGATAAGCCAACCATAAAAGGGTGTTTCCGGACCATAAGCAATTTGGTAAATATATTGAATAAGCGCATCACTATGACGTAAGCCACCGCCACCTTCATCATTAAGACCACGGGTATTAATGGGATAGCTTGCGTATTCACGAGACGGAACACTAGTCAATTCCAAAAGTTCTTTTAAATAATGGATACTACGAATATCAGCACCGCGATTTTCTTTGATTACTTGCAAAGATGCAGCACCCATTTTTGCACGACGCTCATCATTACTAATGATGTCTAGCATTTCATTAGCAAGTTCAGTAGTATTGTTGATCATTTTGCAGGCGCCTACCTTGCTAAGCAAGGAATAGGAATCCTTAAAGTTTTGCATATTAGGACCAACAATAATAGGTTTGGCATGAGCCGCAGGCTCTAAGACGTTGTGACCGCCGGTTTTACTTAAAGAACCACCAACGTAAACAACGTCACCAACTGCATAGATGCGTCCCAACTCGCCAATAGTATCTATCAATACTACTGGATATGCTTTACGCATATCAGGATGCTCTAACATCTTGGAACGATATCCAGTTTCATAGCCATAAGAAGCTGCCAATTTAGCAATTTCATCAGCACGATTAGTTTTACGAGGAGCAATCACCAAACGAGCATCGGAATATTTATCTCTAACCTTTTTGAAAGCATCGAAAAGTGCTTTTTCTTCACCAGGATGAGTAGAGCCAGCCATAATAACAGGATAGCTTTCACCTAATCCCAATTCTTCTTTATAGCGTGCATAGTCTTCGGGAGTAACTTCTGCATAAGTTTGGTCAAACTTAGTATTACCAGTTACAAAGATTTTATTTTTATCAGCACCTAAGCTAAAAATATAATCAGCGTCAATACTGGATTGCATGCAAAAACGGCTAACAGTGTTAAGCATATCATCCCAAATACCATACAAATAACGATAAGTCTTTACGGATTTTTCAGAAATACGACCATTAACCATCATTACAGGAATATGACGTTCGCGGATAGCACGCAAGAAATTAGGCCACAGTTCTGTTTCAACAGGCATAAAAATACCAGGATGAATACGTTTTACCATAGATTCCGCTACAAAAGGCAAATCTAATGGGAAGAAAATAATAGCGTCAGCTTCGGGAATAATTTGTTTCGCCATATTATAGCCACCAACAGTAAAAGCGGAAACCAAAATAGGACGATCTGGCATTTCTTTACGAATCTGTTTAACCAGAGGACTGGTTGCTACGATTTCACCGACAGAAGCACCGTGAATCCAAATGCAATCCTTACGCATTACTTTTTCAATTTCTTTATTATGTACTCTACCTAGACTTTGACGAAAACGTCTGCTAAAACCTTTTTCTGTAAATAGGCGGTAGGTGTAGTATGGTAAAACAAAAACTACAAATACTACTATGAGCAATAAATTATAAATTATATACATTTAGAGTCCTCACTTAGCTTCCTTGGTTCGATACTGTATTTGATACAGATGAGCATACAAGCCATCTTGAGCCATCAACTCATCATGATTTCCTTCTTCGACAATTTTACCCTTTTCCATAACAAGGATTTTATCCGCATTCTTAATAGTAGAAAGTCTATGCGCAATTACAAAAGATGTTCTACCCACCATAAGACGATCTAGCGCTTCTTGTACTACTCGTTCACTTTCTGTATCCAATGCAGAAGTCGCTTCGTCCAAAATAAGAATTTGCGGATTCTTTAATATTGCCCGGGCAATAGCAATACGTTGTCGTTGCCCACCAGAAATATTTACACCACGGTCACCTAGCTGGGTTTCATAACCATTAGGCAATTCCAAAATGAAATTATGAGCATTAGCAGCTTTCGCAGCATTCAATACTTCTTCTTCGGTAGCATCTAAACGTCCATAAAGAATGTTGTCATAGACAGTACCATTAAAAAGCAATGTCTCTTGCGGAACAATACCAACCTGTTCACGCAAGGATTCCATGGTAACTTCCCTAATATCGCAACCATCAATAACAATTCTACCATCTGTAACTTCATAGAAGCGAGGCAACAAACTTGCTACTGTAGACTTGCCTGCACCTGAAGGGCCAACCAAAGCTACAACCTGACCAGGAGTAGCACTGAAGCTAACATCGTCTAAAATCGGTTCATCGTTGTTATAAGCAAAAGAAACATTTTCAAAAGCTACATTGCCCTTAACAGGGGGTAACTCTTTAGCATTAGGAACGTTTTGAATAAGCTCAGGCAAATCTAAAACGTCAAACACACGATCTGCTGCCGCAAGAGCCCTTTGAATATTAGCAATAACTTTACTTAAACGTTTAATGGGATTAGAAATGTTTACTGCATATGTTAAAAAGGCAACCAAAGCACCTGCAGTAATATCCCCATCGATAACACTATTGCCACCATACCAAAGAATCATAGTCACGCCAAGAGCAGCTACAAATTCAATAGTGGGTGTCAAAGTAGCAGAAAGTTTCACATATTTCATCTGCGCACGAAAATTGTGCATATTCTGTGCTTCAAATCTATCTATTTCATAGTTTTCTCTTACAAAGGATTTAATAACACGAGCAGACGATACTACTTCTTGTAAAATAGAAGTCAAATCTGCAGTAGCACCTTGAATTCTGCTACCAGAAGCACGAATTCTTTTCCCGAAGAAATCAATAAATAAAATTACCACAGGGAAAGTACACAAAGAGAACAAGAATAATTTCCAGTCCAAATAAATCATGGCAACAATAGATGCAACTAAAATTACACCCTCTGTAATCATATCCACAATATTATCTACTAAGCCAGACTGTAACGCACTTACATCATTGGTTACATAGCTCATTATAGTACCAGTTTTATTTTTATCATAAAAAGCCATGCTCAATCGCTGAATTTTCTTGAAAACTTCCCTACGAATATCAATGACCACTCTTTGACCAACGTAGCTTATTAAATAGCTTTGTCCATAAAAGAAAAATCCACGGAATAAAAATATTACTACTACACTTAATGCAATATATGTTAATTTTTCAGCATCCTTTTCGGAAAGCACTTGGTCAACCAAATCCTTGATAATCCAAGGTAAAACTACCGTACCAGCAGATGCCATTGCAGTGCAAACGGCAGCAAAAAACAAGCGTAATTTATATGGTCCAAGATGCTCTAAAAGCCTTATATATTGTTTCATTTTTTCTCCCCAGCAATTTTCAATACTAATTCAGCCACACGCCCAACAGCCCCTGGCTTTCCTAATCTTTCTTTAACATACGCCAAATCTTCTTTCATTTTGGCATTACGTTCACGCTCCAGCAAACTTATTGCCTCTTTGGCAACCTTTTCAGGAGTGAAGTCGTCTTGTATCAATTCAGGCAAAACACTTTTACCAGCAACTATATTTGGCAAACCAATATGCGGAATATTAACCACTAGCTTTGCTATGAAATAGGTCAAAGGATTGGTTCTATAAACTATAACGCTACCAAGCCCACATAAAGCCGCTTCTAAAGTTACGGTTCCGCTTGTTGCCAAGGCAAGGTCAGCAACACTAAACAAATCATAATTGTTACCTTCAGTAATCTTCACAGAAATTCCAGAAACCTTGATTTTTTCTTCCAACATTTGTAGTGGAATAGATCCAGCTCTGGGCATAACAAAATCCACCTCAGGCAACTGCTTTTTGATAAGCTTTGCAGCTTCCAGAAGTGTTGGCAACATTTTTTCTATTTCCATTAGGCGACTACCAGGAATAATTAGAATTAACTTTCTATCATCCTGTTTGCCTGCAAAAGTATTAGCTTCTGCTTCAGTCATCTTTGGCCTTACAATATCCACCAATGGATGACCGACAAATTCTACATTAGCACCTGCTTCCTTATACACATCATATTCAAAAGGAAAGATGCTAGCAACTTTATCGACAATCTTCGCAACATTTTTCGCTCTACTCTTATGCCAAGCCCATGCAGAAGGTGCAATATAAGAAACTACAGGAATTCCTTTTTCATGAGCTAATTTTGCCAGCTTCATATTAAATCCGGGATAATCCACGGTAACTAAACAATCAGGCTGACGTTCATCCATCACTTTAGCAAAATCGTCACGTAGTTTAAATAAGTTAGGAAGCTTTTTTACAACTTCTACAAATCCCATTACGCCATGATCTTTGATATCAAACAGCACCTCACCGCCAGCATCGCGTAAAGCGTCGCCACCCATACCAAAAACCTCTACTGTAGGATCTATTTTTTTAATAGCTGCAGTCACAGCGGCCGCATGAAGATCACCGGACACTTCTCCTGCTGAAATTAAAATTTTAGTCATAAAAACTCCTCTATTACGCACCTTTGCTTCGAAATAAAAATGTTCACAAGATTTCAATCTATATTATAACACAAAAAGCGAGCAACAAACGATGTCGCTCGCTAAGAAAATAAATTTTTTCAAATTTTTATTTAACCAGAATAGTTATATTGTGTTCGTCTGCCATGGCAATAGTTTTCTCTCGATCTACCACTAAAGTATTCCCAGCCTCAATTACAATACCAGTAGCACCAGCGTGAATCATAGACTCCATCGTTTTTGTACCAAAGCCGGGTATATCAAAGCGTTGGTCTTGAGAAGGCTTAGCTGTTTTAGCAACAATAACGCCACCTTTACCTAAGAAGCCGCCACGTAAAATGCAGGCATCAGTTCCCTCAATAGCTTCAACCGCCATAACCGCACAATTCTTTACAACTACAGTTTGCCCAATATCTAAGCCCCCAATAGCCTTTGCCATAGTAAAACCAAACTCCATATCTGCAAGTTCAGCTTCAGTAGGATGACGTTTAGTTAAAACGCCAGGTTTGGGCAACAAAGGTTTGATGAGCTCAGTTTGATCCATAACAACAATACCTTCGCTTTCAATTTCTTTAACGATAGCATTCATTATGGTATCATCTTTGCGATCAGGAATGCTTGCCAAAATCTTAATGGCACGCAAATCAGGAACAATGGCTCCCGCTTTGTACAAAACTTCTTTAGTAACCTTGCCAATCATAGTTACTTTAGTAACTTTATGTTTCTTTAATGTAGAGATAATCTTTCCAATCTTGCCAATATTAATGTCGTAGTATTTGTCTACGCTTTCTGCCAATTCAGGATCAATATCAGGTACCACACCAACTGCAATAACCTCATATCCCAAACTTTTTGCAGACCTAGCAACTTCTACAGGCAAATGGCCGATACCAGAAAGTACACCTAAAACTTCCATTGCTTATCCTCTGCGGGTACGAATGATGCCACGATCAACAGTGCGCAAGAAACGCAGCAAATGTTCAATGGGCTCATTGCTTTCCAATTCTTGTTCCATAGTTGCGATTGCTTCTTGCAAAGTCAAACCGCTACGATACAGAATACGGAAAGCTTTTTTCAGTTCACTGCGATGTTCTGCAGGCATGCCTGCACGAGCAAGACCTACACTGTTCAAGCCAGAAACAAATGCCGGATCCCCAGCAGCAATCATAAAGGGAGGCAGGTCTTGAGTTACACGTGCCATACCACCAATCATTACATTGCGACCGATTTTACAGAACTGATGAACTGCAGAAAGTCCACCGATTACAGCACGGTCTTCAACTATTACATGTCCAGCCAAAGTAGCAACGTTAGACATAATTACATTATTGCCAACTATGCAGTTATGCGCAACGTGAGTATAAGCCATCATTAAAATATTATTGCCAATACGAGTTTCATTACCTTCGCCAGTTGCTCTATTAACAGTGCAGCATTCACGGAAAGTACAACCATCACCAATAATGGTATAGGACTTTTCATTCTCAAATTTCAAATCTTGCGGATCCGCACCAATGGAACAACCAGGGAAAAAGATGCAATTTTTCCCTACAGTAGTATATTTATGGATAACCGCATGAGGACCAATCTTGCAGCCATCACCAATTACAGTTTCTTCATCAATAATTGCATAAGGACCAACTTCAATTCCTTTGCCCAATACCGCAGTAGGATGAATTATAGCAGTCTCATGAATCTTATTTTCAGGCATTTCTACCGAACACATTCTTTTCACTCCTCAAAGTTAATCGTTTGATTAAACGACCAAACACAAATATAGAAGTACAATCACTATTTTGGAAAAAATTTCGTATTTCAAATTGTTTTATTTTTAGGATTTATAGCTTTAATATTAACTTTTTCTTTCTTTTTCTTTGTATTAGAGCCAAATCCAAATTATTTATTCTACTGGATCCTTAATTACAAAAGTACAATCACATTCGCAGGCAACAACTCCATCAACCTTGCCTTCGCAATGAATGATACCCATACTACCACGCATAGTTTTAATAACTTCAGCAGTAGTAACTACTTGATCACCAGGCACTACTTGTTTACGGAAACGTACATTATCAATTTTTACAAACATAGCAATTTTGCCACGGTTTTCTTCCGGATAAAGCATGGCTACGCCGCCAACTTGAGCCATTGCTTCAATCAACAATACACCGGGCATAATGGGTTCATTAGGGAAATGACCAAGAAATTGCACTTCGTTGGCAGTAATATTTTTAATACCAACAGCACGTTTCATAGGTTCAACTTCTAAAATACGATCAACTAATAATAGCGGATAACGATGTGGCAGAATCTTTTTAATCTCATTGATATCTAATACAGGCATTTATTTCTCCTCCTTTGTTCTATAGGCTTGAATTTGTTTTGCAATTTGAGAATTAAAGGCATGGCCAGTTTTCACTGCAATCACATGTCCTTTAATATGTCCCAACAAATACAAATCTCCAATTACGTCAAGGATTTTATGACGAATAAGTTCATCGTCAAAACGAGGAACGGATAAAATTTTATCCTTATCAAAAACTACTACGTTTTCTAAGCTACCGCCAAGTCCAAGTCCAAGTTTCTTAAGCATTTCCAGTTCCTCGGTAAAGGCAACAGTTCTAGCAGCCATAATTTCTTTTTCAAAGGTTTCTCTATTAAGCTCAATGTCAAAATACTGAGTTCCAAGTAACGGATGTTTATTGATGGAAGTAAAAGAAATTCTATAGCCATCATACGGAAGAATAACAATATAACGATCACCATCGTGAACGTGAAAAGCTTTGTCAACAGCATAAACCTGACGTTCTTCCTCTTGCTCCAGTAAACCTGCTTCCGCAATCAATTCGCAAAACACTTTAGCGCTGCCATCAGTAACAGGCGGTTCGGGAGAAGACATTTCGATATAAATATTATCAACGCCCATCATGGACAAAGCTGCCATTAAATGTTCTACAGTAAAAACTTCTGCTCCATTGGCACTAATTGTAGTTGCCTTGACGGTAGAGCTTACATTTTCAGCTAAAGCTTTAATTTCAGGACGACCAGGCAAATCCGTACGAACATAAACGATACCAGTATTTACTGCTGCAGGCTTAAAAGTCATTAACACATCTTTACCAGAATGCAAACCGATACCTGAATAAGAAATCTCTTTGCAAATAGTATGTTGCATATTTTTAGCAGACATCGCTCTCCTCCTCTATCTTCTTTTCTTTCCGCCAAAACGACGGCGACCATCTTTCCATCTATCATGAACCCAGAACCACATTTCCGGGTCACTAATAATCTCGTGTTCTAAAATATTAGTAAGCTGTCTAGTAACAACATAAAAATCATTTTCTTTATCTTTTGTTTTGGGAGTATACAAAGGCGGATGAATCTTCGCAGTACACGTTCCATCATCATTGTTGTGCATAAAAATAGGTAAAATCGGAGAACCATAAATTCTTGACAAAGCTGCAGGTCCTAAAGGCATACCACTATCTTTGCCAAACAAATCAAGTTCACAACTACTATCGCCTGTATCTTGATCATATAAAATGCCAAGCAGATTTTTCTCTTTCAGCATTCTGCTAATAGCAAGCAATCCGCGCTCACCATGGTTATAAGCCACTTTCTGACCAACAATCTCACGATATTCATTGATGAATTTATCCATGTGACTATTATTTTGCTTTCTTGCAATTGAAAGCATCGGATAACCGTGCAACGCAACAGTAGCGCCTAAAAGTTCCCAATTGCCATAATGACCGGTTGCCATAATAACGCCTTTATTTTCCTTATAAGCAGCCTCTAAATATTCTAAGCCTTCTACTTTTACAAGTTCGTTAATATTCTCAGCCTTCAACAGAGGAAAGCGCATTACTTCCACAATCATACGACCAAATCTTCTCAAACTACCGTCTGCAATTTGCTTCGCACGAGTTTCATCTACACCTAAGCATTCCATTACATTGGCTGTTGCCATGTCCATACGCCACTTAGGAATGAAAGCACAAGCAATACTACCCAGCAAGCCAGCTACTAAATTACGCAACCATTTAGGAGAAACGCACATTAACTTGCTAAACAATTTAACTATATAATAACCTAACACTAATTACACCACTTTGCAAAATTACTTTTCTTGTAATTTTTGCAGTTCTTTCTCAAGGGATTTAACTCGTTTTAACATATCACCTAATTTACGGATATTAGCTTCTTGACGGAGCCATTCTTTATGAGGCATTGCAGGGAAGCCTGCCATAAAGGAGTTGGACGGAATGTTATTAGTAATACCAGTTCTGCCACCAAACACGCAATTATCACCAATAGTAATATGACCTACAGTACCAACTTGACCAGCAAAGGTTACGTTGTTACCTACGGTAACACTACCAGAGATACCTACATGAGCAACAACCAAGCAGTTTTCACCCAGAATATCGTTGTGACCCAAGTGTACCAAGTTATCAATCTTAGTTCCTTTGCCAACGATGGTGCTATTTGCAGTAGCACGGTCAATACAGGTATTATTGCCAATTTCTACATCATCATGCAAAATAACGTTGCCAGTTTGCAAAACTTTGCTGTGCTTGCCATTTTGAGTAATGTAACCAAAACCATCACCACCAATAACAGCACCAGCTTGCAGAATAACTCTGTCACCTAATACGCAATCTTCACGAACGGTTACATTGGGATACACAGTACACTCTTTGCCAACCTTAACACGCTTGCCAATATAAGCATTAGGATAAATGACAGTGCCATCACCAATTTCTGCACCGTCTTCAACAACGGCAAAAGGTTGAATTGCAACATTAGCACCAATCTTAGCAGTAGGTGCAACATATGCCAAATGGCTGATTACTCGTTCCACTTCTTCCGGGGCACGGAACAACTCTAACAGTGCTGCGAAAGCCGCACGGGGATTTTCTACACGGATAACAGGTCTACTATCTAATTGGGGATCAGCCGGACTCAATACCATAACACCAGCTTTGCTCAAGTGACAATGTTCAACATGGGGAGGTACTGCAAAAGAAATGTCTTGCGGACCAGCTTCTACCAAACCAGCAACACCGGTAACAACTAAAGCAGGATTATCATTTTCAACAGTACCATGCAAAAACTCTGCTAACTCTTGTACGCTCTTTTCCATCATCTAAACCTCCATAAGTAAAAGCGGATAAATGGGTCATCCGCTTGTATAATTTATTTCATTTTGTCGATAACTGCTTGGGTTACGTCAGTGCCACCTTGGGGAACAGCATCTTTATACAAAATAGCACCTAAACCTTTTTCTTTAGCAACTTGATGCAAAGCATTATCCAAGCTGGATTTCAATTTATTTTGAGCTTCACTTTGCAACAATTGTGCTTTAGCAGAGTACTCACTCATAACTTTTTGTTGCTCTTCAGTAGATTTACCTTCCAATGCTTTTTCCATTTCCACTTGTAACTCTTCCATACGTTTAGCAACTTCACTTTGAGTTGTTTTTACAAATACAGCTTCACTTTCAATCTTACGCATATCTACAGTACCAAACTCTGCATTGCGACCACTGCAGCCAAAAGTAAGCATAGAAGCAGTAATTAATAAACCAGCAACAATTTTCTTCATAATCAATGACCTCACTTAGTTAATCTTTTTAATACACAAATATATTCAAGGCAATTTAGCAGCTTCCGCATCCAATCTTTCTTGCATAGCTTGCTTATACACCTTAATTTTCAAATTCACATAATTTTGTTTGCGCTCCTCTAATATGGCCAATTTAGCTTCTCTTTCTAAGCGCAAATCTTCGATTTCATTTTCCAACTGCTCACGATTTTTAGAGCGCATCTTTAAGGAGTCCAACTGCATTCGCAAATTGAACATTCTTAACTGGTACTCTTCTTCAAGCTGCTTCTTCTGGGTTGAGATATATTCTTCAGCCTCTTGTTCAACCTGAATACGGTACTTCTTTAACTGAGCCATTTCTCTACCACGTAATTCAACCATACGAGTATTAGCATCAGCAACCATATAGTTTTCTTCGCTAAGCTTTCTTAATTCCTGTAGCCTAGCAATTGTTTCAACCTTAGTTTCGTTGAAAACTATTTTCTCCTGTTTCACAGGAACACTCTTGCTATCTTTTTTATGTACATCACCGCAGGCAGATACACATAACGTACCCAAAACAAACATTATCAGCAAACCTTTGCCCATAACTCATTCCTCCTGCATCAATAGCAAATGAGGCCCAAAAAGGGCCTCTATGGCAATAACTTATTAACCTTTTTGTAAAGCTCTAATTACTTCGTCGGTAATATCAACACCGCCAAAAACAACAGTATCTTTATGAACAACTACAGAGAGACCTTTTTTATCAGCAATTTTTTGAATGTTCAACTCGATGTTTTTAAGAACAGGATCCATCAATTCTTTCTCTTTATTGCCGAGACGTTCTTGTAATTGTTTGTAGTAACGTTGCTTTTCAGCATCACTCATAGCTTTGCTTTTTTCATCAAAATCTTTTTGAGCAGTTGCAATTTCATTTTGCATAGCAGTTCTTACGTTTGCCAATTCAGGGCTTTGAGATACCAACATTTGGTAATTTACTACACCAATCGCAGATTCCTTAGCAGCTGCGGAAGCAGTGCTGCCAAAACCACTTTGAGTCAAAGTCAATGCAAAGCAACCTAATACGAAGATTGCTGCTACAAACAAAGAAACCAATTTAACATTTTTAGGATTACGCAAATGCTGCATCATAATAAAATACCTGCTTTCTTACATAAATATATAGTCTATTATATCAGTCTACAGCCATTCTTTCAATAAAAGCTACAAATTTCCGATAATTCTCAAATAAAATTCATCGCCACCATACACGTATTCTGCGCTTAAGAATTCATGAATACGATAACGTACACCATATTCATTACGATTCTTTTGGGCAAAATGTTCAGCACGCAAACGCCATTTAGGATCTAAATTATATTCGAGCTTATAATTGTTTTCTCCATCCGGAATTCTTCTGATATAAGACCAACCACTCTTTCCCCAATAACGAGTATATCCAATACCAAAATTCCAGTCTACATCCTCTGTTATAAACTCTACTTCTCCAAACACTTCTTCTTTAGGAGAAACAAATTTACCGAAATGTGCCTTACCGGACAAATTATCTTTCCCCCTACCAATATCACCATAGCCCTCAAACCATATTTTGTACTTATCAGAACCGATTGTAAATTCAACTCCCATATCAGTATCAGGTAAAACATTTACGAAGGGTTGAAGGTTATATTTAATTATTTCTGGTTCGTTGCGTAATTTGTTAAGCAGAAGCTCTTCTATCTCTTGCTTTTGACGCTCTACATAATTTACTGGCAATCCACGCAACTTATTGCACTCATCAGCGTATTTATGTTTTAGCTTCATCAACAAGATATTGGGTATCGTATCAGAGCGCATACAGTAATCCACATTACGCACCAACTGCCCAACAGGGTAAATGATAACTTGCACCACAGTTTTATCAGCTTCATTAACTAAGTCAACGGCAACCTTAAATTCTGGCAAAGCTTCTTCCACCTGTTGACGAACTATTTTACGTAAAACGCCATCAGCCCAATCGCTAGCATCAATGGATGCACCCTTAATAGTATCTCTAAGCTGCTTTTTTAAGGTAGGGAGTTTACTTTCCAAAAGTTCTGATGTTTGTTCCTCAATACCAGAAAATTGCAAATCGACTTGCACATTCCTTATAGCTGTATTCCAAGGTCTAACCTGTAAAATAAGTTCAGACTCTTTGTCAACAGTCAACTGTGTACTTTGCAGATAATATCCCGTTAATACTCTATCGGCAATATCGGACAAAAGCGTTGCATATTCCTGCTGAGCAGGCAATATGGCTTTCGTATCCCTATCCAGTAAAAGCTGCTGAGCAACAAGCTGCATACTATTGCTCATCTTGTTGAGCAAGGGCGCACTTGTCCCGCCAGTCACATCAATTACCTGTACATAAACATGTTCTATTGGCATAGAAAAAGCTTGCTGCAATGGCAAAAAGCTTGTCATTGCAGCAAGAGTTAAAATTATTTTGGACTTCATAACAAACTCCAAATATTAGAATTGTCCACCAAAGCTGAAGTGGAATTTACCGCCATCATCGCCATAGCCATAGTCAAGTTTAACAGGACCAAGCGGAGAATTGATACGCAAGCCCACACCAAAGCTGTTTTTAATTAAGCCAAAGTCAAAGTCATCTTCATGACGTTTGTCCCAAGCATAACCATTATCTGTGAAAAGTACGCCTTGTACCTTCTTAACAATCGGGAAGCGGTATTCCAAAGTAGCCTTCACCATACTGTTACCACGGAATTGATCATCTTCGTAACCACGCAAGGTATCACTGCCACCCATGGAGAAGCGTTGGCTCAAAGGCATATCGCCATCAGCGTAGCCTGCACCCAAGTTCAATGCCCAAACACTTTCGCCGCCAGCACGGTAGTAATAGCGATAGTCAGCAGTGAACTTAGTAAAGTCGAAATCGCCACCCATAAAGCCAGCGTGTTCAATGCTATAAGAAATACGTTTACCTTCATGAGGATCGTAAATATTATCGCGAGAATCAAGTACGCGTCCTAATGTAATAGAACGAGTTACGCCAAAGTTTTCTTTACGACGTTCCTTGTAATCTTTAGGATAATAAGATTCCATATATCCAGAAGGTCCATTTGTTGTACTTTCTTTATTAAATTGCGGTTCATAGTATTGGTCTACATCGCCTTCGTAACCGTCTGCTTCACCTTTGTAGATGTCGTCACGGTTCTTAATAGTAATGTAGTTGCTGATGAACTCATCTTCAGTTCTACGACTCAAGGTCAATTCTTGCCCACGACGTTTTTTGTCGTAGCGAGCAATTTCGTCACCATCAATATTGTAGTCAGCATATTCGTTGGTGATATCGTACAACTGGATGGTTGCCATAGTTTCCTTGTCATCTAACCAAGGACGAGTATAGCTGAAGTCATAGTTCTTATTATCTTCGCCACCAAATTCCCAACGGATATTGATTCTATCACCAATACCACGGAAATTCTTATCGCCAATGGAAATCATACCAACGAAACCGTCAGCACTGGAGTAACCTGCACCAATACCAAAGGTACCAGTATTCATTTCTACTACGGAAATTTCTACTTCAACAGAGTTAGGTTCTTTACCAGGGTTCAGCTTAACGTTAACGTCTTCAAAATAACCTAAGTTGTAAATACGTTGCATACTACGACGTGCGTCTTTTGCATTAAAGGGTTGACCTTTTTTCAGACGCATTTCGCGGGTGATAACGTAATCTTTAGTTTTCACATTACCTTTAACTTTGAAATCTTCAACAGTACCTTCATTAACAGTTAAATTCAAAGTGCCGTCTTGATCCATATGTACGTCAGTTACACGAGCAAGGATATAACCAGCTTGACGATATTCTTCTTCCAATTTGAGTACGCGACGATTAATATCTTTTAAGTTAACAACGGAGCCTTCTTCCAAATTGAAAAGGGCGTTGATTTTTTGCTTATCAATTACAGTATTACCCACAAGGTTCAGTTTGCTATAAGTGGGATTTTCCAGTACGTGGTAGATAACTTGCACGCCTTCAGGAACTTCTTTGAATTCCGGACGCAAGTCATAGAACCAACCCATATCATAGATAGCACCCAAGTCTTCACTTAAGCCAATCTCGGTAAGTTCCATACCGGGTTTAGTTTTCAAAACAGCGAGAACTTCTTCTTCGCTAAGCACAGTACTACCAGTTACCATTTGTTTAGTAATGGTTTTACCTAAATATTGAGCGAGTCTGTTTTCCGGCTGTGCTTGAGCAACTTCTTCAACAGGTTCAGCCTGCGGAGTAACTGCATTCGCAGCCTCTACTAAAACCGCAGCATTTTGAGCAATCTCAGATTGCTCTTCTGCAAAAACAGGTACTGCAAACAATGCAGCTGCCAAACCTATCGTGAGAGGCTGTAACAAAAATCTTTTCTTCATTTAGGACCTCCTAAAGTTTATTTGGAATTACTAAGCTCTACCCTAGCAGACTGTACTAAACGACGTCTGTCTGCTTCGGTTATGGTAACCTGCTTATAATCTGCTTGCCCAGTAGCAGGTATATTATTTATAATTCTTTCTCCGAAAACCGGTATAACTATAGTGTTCTCTTTTTGAGCAGAAACATTCTCTTGTACTTGCATTTTAGAGCTTGGAGTTACGTTAACAGGTTCTTGGTTCTTGCCTGCCACAGCAATACTATCGTGAGCATAATACCAACCACCAAGTCCAGCCAGTGCCAACGCCGCAGCCACGCACATAGCTAAAACGTGTCTGTTCCAACTCCAGGGAACATCCTGTTTACGACGCAAGTTTTTTAATTCTGCTTCTGCCAGCATCAAATCCAGTTCGCCACGCATGCCATTATTATCTAAAAAGCTTTGTTCAGCATTTTCTAAGCTGGCTTTAACGCTATGAATACGTTGAAACACAGAACGTTTCTTTTGTGCCACGCCACTAACCCCTTTCTACAAAGATACATACAATCACAATCCTATAAAGAATTATGGTTTCACACCTTGTTTTAGGCGATTAAATTCATTTTCAGGCAAAATAGTACACAATTCTACGTATATCTACATAATGATACTATTTATATATTATTTTTGTAAAGCAAAATCTATTTTTAACTTTTATTAAAGTCATGAATAAATCTAGACAGCATTCCCCTAATACGCCTTACACCTTTCTTTTGCAAGTGATAGACGTGACCAAGGCTTATATCGATGGCAGCTGCCATGGATTGGGCAGTCTTATCCTCCAAGTACATACCCGTAATTACTTGCTGTTCTTTTTCTGGAAGACGTCCCAAAGCTTGAGTAACTTTCTCGCGCAAAAGATGACGCTCCGCTACCTCGGTAGGTGACGCTTGTACAGAAGCTAAAGTCTCACCTAAAGTAAGACCGCTTCCTAAATCACCTTCAAGATAGAGGGCATTGCTATTAGATTTTTTCAGATAATCGAGCATACTGCCTTTAATACGGAAGGAAGCAAATACACTAAAGGCTACGCCACGAGTGTAATCGTAGTTTTCTGCTGCTTCCAAAAGCCCAACCATACCTTCTTGGATAAGCTCCATGGTATCTGCCTCAGGAAGCTGGAAGCTGATTGCCAATTTGAATACCAACGGCTGATAAGCGCTCATCAATTTTTGATGTGCCTTTAAATCGCCTTGAGCAACGCGTTCCCACAAAGCAAGCTCTTCCGCTGGTTCCAAAAGTTTTGTCTTGCGCAATTCTTCCAAATAGCCTTTTAGCATCATTCGCCCTCCTTTCCTGTAAAATTCTAATTAAAACCTACCTTATATTCTAAGCCAAACCAATCTTCTGCTTCGTCGGACAAATCATAGCTTCTAGAGTAGGTAATGTTCAGACGCCTGTTAATATCGTACTGCCCAAAGAAGCTCCTGTCAATACCGTCAAAGCTAGTAGTATAGCCAGCCATAAAGCGGCTGCCCAAATATTTACTCAACAACAAATTATATTGGTTACGCTCATCTTGGGTAAGTTCTTGGTTGCGATCCTTAGCGCTTTCAAAGCCTATACCAGAACGCACCTTGCCAGTATAAATACGGAACTGATCAAGACCTAAGGATTGCTTCAAAAGCATTTCCACGTCACCTAAAACTGTCATCTGCAAACCAGCGGTCATCAAGTTTTGCATATCTTCGCTGGTAACGTCGTCGGTACCTGCAGTATCGCGTTGCAGGGTAAGCATACGTATAATGGTATCCTTCTTCAACGGAGGATTACTGCTCAACTGTAAATCCATTTCTTCCAAAGGACCAGTTACACGCATATAAATATCGTAACGGCTAAAGCGTGCTTCAGATTCTAAATTAACATTTGGCAAGAAAGAACCAGGTGTCAGCCAGTTAATGGAAGTATTCTTAAGCTTAAAGGGAGTACGCAAGTAAGTAATGGTACCCTTGTCCGCATTAATTCTGCCTTCAATCAACGGGAAGTTAGTGCTTCCTTTAATGTGCATATCACCGCTCAGCCAAATATCATACAGATATTTATTGAAGAGATGTATCTTATCACCCAGTTCAATTTTTAAATCCATGCCATAGTTGCCGCCCTCTTCTTCGCTCATTTCAGGTACGGTAGGCAAATTAATGAGAACGTCATCTAATTTTACCAAGCCTTTAATCAAAGGACGATGGGCTAAAGGCGCAGGTTGATTACCTTGCCTACGAGCTATATCACGATATTCCTGGGATACAATCTCTACATTACTATTAATAACACCGCTAAATATTTCAGAAGCAAGTTCTGCGTTTTCAGCCACAACATTTAAGCTATAAGGTTCGTCCACGTCGGCACGCAGGGCATAGCTACCATTAGCAACCACTTTACCCTTACCAAGCACAGCGGACAAATCGTGCATAACTACCTTGCGACCTTGGAATTCCACGTCAGCGTGAATTTTATCAATAACAGTATTAAGATCTACTACTTTAACGCGACCTTCAGGAATTTCTACAGAGCCAAGCACCAAAGGATCTTCCAATGTGCCTGCCAAAGTAAGCTTACCGTGAGTTTCACCATCAGCCCACTCTACCATCTTAGTGAAAGCAGGCAACATCGCTAAGCGAGCATTTGCCAAATCAATTTCAATATCCATTTGCGCCTTGGGATTACGGCGATTAGCTTTATCACGGAACAAATCTAAAGGAATATCGCCAGAAGCTTGCACCCCGTAAATATCCTTAGTAGCTTGGAAATCGTCCAGTTTAATCTTGTCATCACCCATGGTCAATTCAGCAGTAAGCTTATCTAAGGTTACACCAGAAACGCTACCATTAGTAATAACTAAGTCAGCTTTGCCGGTAGGCTCAGAGAACGTACCATTTAAGTACATATTCAGATCCATCTC
Organism: Phascolarctobacterium sp.; assembly: GCA_017623055.1. Taxonomy (GTDB): domain Bacteria; phylum Bacillota; class Negativicutes; order Acidaminococcales; family Acidaminococcaceae; genus JAHHUH01. The sequence goes on along the minus strand of JAGAPX010000014.1, from coordinate 19,566 downwards.
ACCTGTAATCACAGGCGGATCCGCCATAAAGGCAGCTGCAATGGCAGGATTAGCCTTAACAGCACTTAAGGAAACATCGTAATGTTTTTCTTTTAAATTTACCAAACCTCCTGCGGTGATGATGCCTTTATCTTTAACATCCACTTGTTCCTGCAGTTCCACATCATCAATGTAGAGAATTCCTTGATGCAGCTTGCCATTAAATTGCATATGATGATAGTTCAAATTGTGAATTTGTACATCGTCTGCACTAATAGCCATGGTAACACCACTACCCTTGCCATTAGGAGCAAAGACCAGCTCACCTTGGGCAGTGCCATCAATATTATAATCAAGCTTTGCCATACGCAAAACGCCACCTAAATTACCCCACAGGGTCAGTACTTTACCATGCATATATTTTTGTTCAATGTTCAAATTCAAATCAGCAGTGAACAAACCATAGTTGCTTTCATCATTCACGTAAGGTTGTTTAAAACGGATATCAAGCTTGTTAGTTTCACGTCCGTTACTTTGCAAACCACCGCTAATTTCAGTAAGCTTTTCGCCGTTAACTAAAATTTCCTCACTATCAACTTCACCTTGGAAGAAAGGATATTGCAAATTGCCGCCCAAATGACCATTCAAATTAACAAGACCTTGCAAATCCAAATCGCTAGCCATAACAGGCAAGCGTTCTAAACTTACATTATTAGCTTCCATGGTGAAATCAAGATTCTGCTCCTTAGTCATAGTGCCATTAAGCATAACTTCAGCAGAAAGCGCTTTTACCAAAACATCACGTAAGTCTACTTGACCATTGTGATAATCATATTTACCTTGAATTTTCTCTATCAAAATACCTTGAGCGCTGCCGTCAGTAAGGCACACCTTGCCAATTACAGAAGGATTAGCCACACTACCTTTAACACGCACAAGATTATCCACGTTACCAGTAAGCTTCACTTCCGGTGCTACCAATTCAACAATAGGTTCTGCACGCACGCCGATGGTTTGCAAAGAAACGTCAAGCTCAGGCTCGTTTGTCTGCAAATTAACAGTAGCATTCAGAATATGTTGCCCTTGTTTCATATTAGCAATGAAGTTGGTAACGGTAAGCACATTATCCTTCATAGCAACGTGACCATGAGCCTCGACAACATCTTGTTTCATAAAATTAATTCTGCGGACTTGGACAATACCGCCAAATTCGGGAGCACCTAAAGTACCAGTAACATCAAAGCCGGTAGAGCACAAACCACTACCCTCTTGCCCTGCAAAGCTTAAGAACGGGTCGATAGGGAATTCTGCCATACGTCCGCTTAAATTCAAAGAATTATCTACGGCAACAGTACCTTTTAAAATCAAACTGCCATTTTCGCCAGACAGCGCGCTGAAATGATTGACATCCAATTCGCCATTAATAAAAGAACCGTCAAAACCAAGCTTATGTACCTTCAAGGCACGCCAGCTTAAATCAAAAGCATCTGCCGCAGCCTGCAAATCAACTCTATCTTCCTTAACATCTGCCAGCAAAGCCACTGCACCATTTAAGCTTACAGCGTCGTCAGGCATACCGGGTAAGCAGATTTCTACCTTTTGGAAATCCGCTTCTGCTAAAAAGGCTTTTACAGTTTCATCATAGCCACCGTTAAAGGCTATCTTGCCTTCGCCATAAGTAAGAGTACCTTTGGCTTGAATGGCTTCTAAATTTTTCAAATCAGCTAAGTCAGCCTCTCCAACCACGCTTAATTTATGTCCATCTACATCTAAATCAAGAGGCTTCAATTGAATTACGTTATCTACAACGCTAACCGCACCATCAATTTGGAAGCTGTGGAAGGTATTGTTGACAAGCATCTTCCCTGCAACAGCCTTCAACTTGCCTTCGCCGTCTATCTGCACGCGTTCACCATTATTATTCCAACGCAAGTGTAAATCTTGAATTAGACCAGTATTTTCTTTTATATTTTCTAAAAACTGAGCTGCTGCCGCATAATTTGCCAAATCTACAGAAGCAGTTTCCAAACTCAAACTACCAATGCCTTCCGTGGTAATCAAGCCTTGCAAATTAACAACGTCACTTCCTGCATTAACAGTAGCATTGACTGCGAAATTAGGATTAGCACCGCCATTTACTTCACCATTAACAGGTAAATCCCATTGACCGCCGGGCATAGTTACGTGCAACAAACCATCCTTAACCAGTAGCACCCCGTAAAAAGGAGTTTCCGTAGAATCGGAAGGCTTCAGGAAATGCTGCATATTCCATTGCCGGTCAATATCCATGGACAAGAAAGCCTCCGGTTTAGTCAGTTCAATACCGCTCAAAGCCTTCTCTACTCCACCTAAAGCCAGCCACGGGCGCAAGTGCAAAACGGTATGCGGTAAGATAGCAATATCCTGCTTCTTATTATCTTTAACAATAACATTGCTTATCTCTGCAGAAAGACCGCCACCCCAACGGATATCACCAATTTTCACAGTACCATTAATATAGTCCTGTGCCATAGTTTCAGCCATGGGAATCATTTGCTTTATGTATTTAGGAGCAATACTGGTTACGAAGCTGTAATATACAGCTACTAACGCTACCAAAATTGCGATTATTATATTTCTTCCTTTTAACATAAGGTGCTCCAATCATAAGATGTTTAGCAAATAAAAACAGTTCGACTTTTATTCTTTCGACACGTTATAAGTACTTCCTTTTTCTATCGGTGAACTTATGGTGAATTTTAATTATAAAAATAACATTTATAACGTATATCCAAAAATTACATAACAGATAGCCATAAGAATAGGCTGGTGTAAAATATAAATCTCTAATGAGTGAGTACCGGGAAAAGTAAAAATTTTATAGTTGCCACCAGTTAAGAGATGGGTGAGGTTATGTTCACGCAGCCATGCAAACATGTACATACCAAACCAAAAGGCGAAGATGTGGGGAAGCAGTGGAACGTAGTCTGAAGAATAGAAGTTATTGCTGTGAAACCCTAAAATGGCAAAGCAGTCTTGGTAAAGCCACTCTGGAAATGTAAAAAGCTTTGTTCCAAAGAAGCTCCCCACGCCCGAAGCAATGTCCTTAGTTAGAATGTAGCACACTACGCTCGAAAACATGCCTGCCACTGCAGGAACACGCACTAATAATTTTTTCAACAACAGTGTCAACCACATGACACTACCGAAAAAGGTAAGTATGCCATAATAAATTGCTTCGCTGGGTGCGAAGAAAACCGTTACCAACGTAATAATGAGTCCTAAAATTTGCAGCTGCAAGCCACGCTTAAAGGTGTTGCGTCCCAAAGAAAAAACCATACCAGAAACCAACACGAACAGACCGCAACCATTTCTTTGCCACAGCTGTACCCAAGTTTGGTATGGCCAATCAGGCTGCAAACCATAAACCACATACACGTCATATAAAAAGTGAAAAACAATAACGTGGTAAATGGCAAAGCCACGTAACGCATCTAATAAATGATATCGTTCTCGCATACTCCACCTCTTCCCACGTTAATTAAAATTACTCGATTATAAATTTGCCTTCTTTAATTTTACGTTGTACCCACAACAAACGTAAGCTAAGTGCCACCGCGCAGGCAGTAACACCTAAGATTAAACTTATCCAGTACGAATCAGGACCATAACCACAAATGTAATCAAGGTACAAGCCCAAAGGTAGGGCAACTCCCCAATAAGCAAAAACGCCTGCCCAAAAGGTTGCATTCACGTCCTTGTAACCACGCAATATTCCTTGGATAGGCGCCGCCACCGCGTCAGAGAACTCCCACAAAATCGCATACATTATAAAATGCACGGTGATATCTACAACCTGAGGGTTACTGCTGTAAATAAGCGCTACCTGTTCTCGCAGTAAGTATTCCAAAGTAACGTAACAGCAGGTACACAAAAGACTCATCTGCAAACCAATGATGATATAGTCCTTCGCCATCTCAAAACGCTTGGCTCCTGCTTCTACGCCAATGACGATGGTCAAAGCCATGGAAAAGCTCAAAGGAATCATATACACCACGGAAGAAAAGTTCAGCGCCGCTTGGTGAGCAGCAATAACTTCCGTACCAAACTTAGCTACGAAAAGTGCCACCACGCCAAAGATACTGGTCTCCATAAAAATAGATACGCCCATGGGCACACCTATCTTCAAATATTCCTTGAACACTTCTTTTGCCGTCTTAACCTTGGCGAAGATATGGTACTGTTCAAAATTAGGTAACCTTGTAATGGCAGTCACAAACATTGCCAGTAAAATCCAAAAGGTCAGCCCTGTTGCTAAGCCAGCGCCAATACCACCTAAGCGTGGCAATCCAAGCTTACCAAAAATCAAAACGTAATTTAAGAGTGCGTTAATTGGTAAGGCAAGCATATAAATTTTCATGCTCAGCTGGGTGTAGCCTAAAGTATCTACCAAACAACGTAAAGGTGTTACGAGGAAGAAAGGCAAAATTCCCAAGGCAACGCCCCACAAATATCTTATTGCCACGTACTCAACCTCAGGCTCTAAACCCATATGGTCTAAAACGAGGGGCACAGCAAACAGTCCACCTAAAATTACCAACAAGGAAAAGATTGCGCCAAGCAACAAGCCATGACGGATAACAACCTTAATCTTATCCTTTTCCCCTGCACCCAAAAGATGAGCCACCAAGGGCATACCGGCAAAGAGTACACCGTTGAAGCCAGTTTGAATAGGCATCCACAGGTTACCACCAATGGCAGCCCCTGCCAAATCAACGTCCCCTGCCTGCCCTGACATACTAGCATCAAAAAAGTACATACCAATAATCGCCACCTGTGTACCGATAATGGGTAGCATCACGCTTAACAATCTCGTAATTTTATCACGTTGCTCTTTTTGAAACAGCTTCAACATTGCAATCTTCCTAGTTTAATCTTCCTGCTCTGCCAGCTCTGATAAGTACGCCCATCTATCTACCAAGGCGTCCAATCTTGTCTGAGCTTCCTCTTGTTTCTTAGTCAGTTCATTTAATTTTACAAAGTCACTGCCACAGCTGTTAATCTCCAGCCCTAGCATTTTTATTTCAGCTTCCGTGCGAGCAATTTCTTGGTCAATGTTTTGCAATTCCAAGCGCTCGCTGTAAGTCATCTTCTTTTTATTGGTAGTCTTAGGTTCTTCCTTCACCACAGACTTATTAGCCTTGATGGCAGTAGCCTGCTCTTCCAACATCACTGCTTCATAATCGCTGTAACCACCATTGTATTGGCGCAGTGTTCCGCCAGCTTGCAATGCGAAAATTTTATTGGCAAATCTATCTAAGAAATACCTATCGTGAGAAACAGCAATAACTGCGCCTGCAAAACTGTCCAGATAATCTTCCAGTACGGAAAGAGTAGGAATATCTAAATCATTGGTAGGTTCGTCCAAAATGAGTACGTTGGGCGCAGACATCAACACACGCAATAAATAAAGACGTCTTTGCTCGCCACCACTTAATTTATTCACAGGTACCCATTGCAAATCTGGAGGGAACAAGAAACGTTCCAGCATTTGCGCTGCACTAATGCGCATACCATCAGCAGTGTCAATGTAATTATTAACTTCCTTGATATATTCTAAAACCTTTTGATTAGTATTGGGGAACTCGCTGTGTTGGGAGAAATAACCAATTTTTACAGTCTGCCCCACAGTCATACTACCACTAGTGGGTTGCAACTTACCTGCGATAATATCCATAAGCGTAGACTTACCCGCACCGTTAGGTCCAACAATGCCAACTCTATCGTTACGCAAAAGAATATAACTAAAATCTTTAATGTAGTCCACACCATCGTAGACCATACCAATATTATTCAGCTCGATGGTAGTTTTACCCAAGCGACTGCTAACGGAAGACATCTCCAAATTAGCTTCCACCTGTACGTTTTCAACCTCTGCCTTAATTTGGGCGAAGCGTTCCACACGATCCTTCTTCTTGGTGCGACGTGCTTCTGCACCACGGCTAATCCACGCCAGCTCGCGACGATAAATATTACGTAACTTTTGGGCAGCAGAAGCCTCCGCAATGCGACGCTCCTCACGTTTTTCCAAGAACAAGCTGTAGTTACCAACATACAAATAACCTTGACCGTTGTCTATTTCTAAAGTGCGGTTCACGACTCTATCGAAGAAATAACGGTCATGGGTAACCATCAAAAGGGCACCCTTGCGTTTTAAAAGCTGTTGCTCCAGCCAAGCAACGGTGCTGTTATCCATATGGTTGGTAGGTTCGTCCAAGATAAGTAAATCAGAAGGGCGTACTAATACACCGGCGAGGGCAACACGTTTACGTTGACCGCCACTTAATTCTTCCATCTTCTGGCCTAAATTGGTAATACCCAATTGATTAAGGACAGCCTTCGCCTCACTCTCTAATTGCCAAGCGTACTTGTTATCCATTTCTTGCTGCAGGTCTAACAAATTCTTTTGCAGCTTAACGTCATCAGGATGAGCAACTGCCTCCTCCACCGCCGTTTCGTAGCGACGCAATAAAACCATCAAAGGAGAATCGCCTTTAAAGATTTGCTCCAAAACTGTAGCCTGCGGTTCAAAGGGAGGGTCTTGGGGCAAGTACTCCATTACAACAGTGCCGGGAATGGTCAGCTTTCCACCCCCATCATCACGATTGGCAATCATCTTCAAAAAGGTACTCTTACCAGTGCCATTGACACCGATAACGCCAACCTTGTCCCCTTCTTCCACATTGAAGTTTATATTTTTAAACAGAACTCTGTCCCCATAACTGAAGGACAAGTTTTCAGCACTTAAAATCATAAAAAGCCTACTTTCTTCTTGTAATGTTTTTATTATACCACAAGAAAAAAGTAGGCTAAAGTTTTAAAGGATTTTCACTTGTAAGGCTTCGTTTTCTTCCGCAGCGTCCTGCAAAACTTCAAGCAGCTGCGCACCATACCAGCCTAAATATTTTTCGTCCTTAACTTGTGCAGAAATAACAAGCTCCGTCGGAACGGCAAGCTCTGTCAAACAATCGTGCAAAGCATCCAAGTTCATACCGTAGTATTCCGGAAGCTCCAATGCCTTGTGCAGATAATTGTGAAGTGCCGGCAAGCTGGTCATCTTATTCAAATCCAATTTAATAGTACGCATAAGCTCCTCCTAATACAACTTGGTAAAGGTTTTATAATGGTCACCTGTATAATAGATTAGACCATCATTGGAATAGACTATGCGCTTGGCGTTACGATTACCTTTTTTGTAATCAATATCGCACTCGCGATACACGCGACCTTTTTTAACCGGCAAAATCTTTTCGTAGTTACCAAATTTATCGCCGCCAATAGACTTACCCGGTGCAACTTTATCAAGAGTGCCCTTAGTTTGCCAGCCAAGCTTCTTAGCCTCGCCCTTGGTAATGTAGTTGTGGGGAAGCTTGGCAAATTGGTTGATGTAGGCAGCCACACGCACCTTATCAGTGTAAGCACCGCTTTCGCTAATGCTAAATTTCTGGCTGTTCGCCTTATAATTATCTTGGGCAGCAACCTTCTTGGTACTTTGGTTTGCCTGCGCCTTAGTTTCAACCTGCGCAGTAACCTTAGCAGGAGCAGAAGTCTTTGCTTCCTTCTTGTCCCCGCCACAGCCTACGATAACGCTCATTACGAGCAGTAAGCTACATAAAAATACTAATATCTTTTTCATCAGTACACCTCCTACCAATGATACTTTTCACCACGACTAATCTTAAACGCCCTATAAATCTGCTCAATCAAAAGCAACCTAATCATCTGGTGGGTAAAGGTCATTTTAGAAAAGCTTAGGGCAAAATCTGCGCGCTTACGCAGGGCATCAGTATAACCAAAGGCACCGCCAATCACGAAAGTTATATGGCTGTGTCCACTAAGGGCAAGGCTATCTATCTTGCTCGCCAGTTCAGGAGAAGAAAGCTGCTTACCAATAACGTCCAGCAAAATAACATATGAGTTTTCCGGAATGATTGCCAAAAGTCGATTGGTCTCCTTTGTCAGCACCTGTTCCTTTTCTGCAGGGGCAGGGTTATCCGGCATCTTCTCTTCGTTAATGGCTACGGTCTCCAGCTTGCAAAAGGGAGTGAGCCTTTTGGTAAACTCCTCAATGCCCGCAGTTAAATACTTTTCTTTAATTTTTCCTACACACGCAATGGTTATCTTCACATCAATATCCTTTCGGCACTTCCTGCAAGGTTACGGTCTTAGTAATTTCGCTACCGCTACGCATAATGACAACCTTAACCTTGTCACCTACTGCGCACTTAGCAATCAATTCGCGCAAGCCTTTAATAGTGCTAACCTTTTCGCCATTAAATTCTAAGATTACGTCACCGGAGCTAATACCAGCCTTAGATGCAGGGCTGTCCTTAACAACCTTAGCAATGAATACACCGCCATGCAAATCTAAATCAAAACCGAAGCGGTCAGCAACCTCTTTATCAATCAAAGAAGCACCTAAGTAAGGTCTAGCCACGCGACCCTTATCAGCAAGTTGGTCTAAGATAGGCTTCGCAGTATTAATGGGGATGGCAAAACCGATGCCTTCAACACCACTCACCGCAATCTTGGCACTGTTAATACCAATTACTTCGCCGTCCGCATTTACCAAGGCGCCGCCACTGTTACCGGGGTTAATAGCTGCATCCGTTTGGAGCAGGTTAAACTTGCGCTCGCCCAGTTCAATGCTACGGTTTAAAGCACTGATTACGCCTGCAGTAACGCTACCACGGAACTCCAAGCCCAGCGGGTTACCGATGGCAATAGCAGGCTCGCCTACTTGCAGGGTATCGCTGTCACCAAAGGTAGCAACGGGTAAATTCTTTTCGTCAACTTGCACAACGGCAAGGTCAGTTGCCGCATCTTCGCCCAGCACCTTGCCTTTAACGGTACGCCCGTCAGTAAGGGCTACAATGATTTCAGTAGCACCTTCAACAACGTGGTGGTTAGTTGCAATCAAACCATTCTTAGCATCATAGATTACACCGCTACCAGTGCCACGCTCTACAAATTTTACGCGATTAAAGAAATCACGCACGTAAGCTTTGTTGGTAATACCTACGACAGCAGGGCCAACCTTCTTGGCAGCTGCCACAATAGGGGTATTGCGGGCACTACTAATTTGCTGTTCCACAGCTGCAGGTTTATCTTTCACAGGCGCTGCTGTAGTCTTGTTATCTCCGCAACCAGCAGCAATAAGCACTGCTGCTCCCAGCAAACCGCACATAAAAATATGTAAACCCTTTTTCAAAAAGCTTTTGTTCATTTATATCACTCCTCGCTTTAATAATCTTTAACTATTTTATCCTGCGCCGCCACAAAGATACGTGCATCGTTGAAAAGAGATGCTTCACTTAAAATATTACGCACTGTATCTAATGCTAATCGGGGCAGATTATTTTCTTGACTCAAATGCGCCAAAATAATATTCTCCGGAATGCGTGGCAAATTCGCCAGCAGATACCCAGCACTTTCGTTAGAGAGATGACCACGAGTACTCAAAATACGCTGTTTCAAATGAGGAGGGTAAATTCCATTCTTAAGCATCTCCACATCGTGGTTCGCCTCTAAAATCAAAGTATCCGCATCCTCCGCAGCTTGGCGCACTGCTTCCGTGACAAAACCAGTATCCGTAATATAGGCGCACTTGCTACCGTTACATTTTAACACGTAACCGTGAGGGTCAACTGCATCATGGGGAATCTCGAAGCTATTAACCTCTACCTCGCCACAACGGAGCGCGCCACCAATAATACGACAATTACGACGTTCAATCTTAGGGTCTTTAATCAAAATGGCACGCCAGGTAAGCTCACTACTATAAATAGGCACAGCATACTTCTTAGTAAAAGTACCCAAGCCTTTTACGTGGTCAGTGTGCTCGTGGGTAAGGAAGATAGCATCCAAATCCTCAACGCACAAACCAACCTCACCCAATCGAGAGGTAAGCATCCTGCAGCTAATACCCATATCTATTAAAAAATTTTGCTTGCCAGTGCTAATAAGAGCGCTGTTGCCCTTACTACCACTTGCCAGCATCGTCACCTTAAACGCACTCACTTGGGCAGTCCTCCGCCCATAGCCTTTGCTTCGTCAAGGCAAATGGCAACGCCCGCACTGGTACCAATTCTATCTGCGCCAGCTTCCACCATTGCCTTAGCAGTTTCGTAATCACGAATACCGCCAGCAGCCTTCACGCTAATACCAAGACGTTTAGCTTCGCGCGCTAAAATTTCTACGTCGCCAAGAGTTGCACCACCCTTACTAAAACCAGTACTGGTTTTTACAAAGGCAGCACCACCTTTAGCAACAAGTCCGCAAGCCACAACCTTTTCTTCATCGGTCAGAAGGCAGGTTTCAATGATAACCTTTACTGCACAAGGCTTCGCCGCTTCTACCACAGCAGCAATGTCATCAACCACAGCATCGAAGTTACCACTTTTCAAAGCGCCAATATTCATAACCATATCCACTTCGTCAACGTGGTCTTCTTCCAGCGCTAGCTTAGTAGCTAAGGCTTTTACTTCGCTTCTATCTGCACCCAAAGGGAAGCCAACAACGGTAACAACCTTAACGCCAGTACCTTTAAGAAGCTGATGTGCCAAGCCAGCATAACAGGTGTTAACGCACACGCCACCTAAATTATATTCTTTAGCTTCTGCACAGAGCTTAATGATATCCGTAACAGTAGCTTCCGGTTTTAACAAGGTATGCTCTAAATATTTTGCAATACTCATCTTTAAACCTCCCATTCATCTATGTAGAAACATTAAACACTTTTCCATTGTGTTTATTATAACAAATTTACTGTGCCTTAGTGTGGCAAAATGGAAAAAATGCACATAAAAAAGCACTCTCAGAAATCCGAGAGTGCCTACCCATACTTGTAAAAATCTGCTGATGTGTTATAATAACTGCAGGGAGATTCCTGATATTTGGTGCGTCAGCTCTCTCCTCATTGTCTAGTATTTGAAAGAAAGGCTGTTCACAACCGTTGTGGACGGTCTTATTTCATTTTATAAGCAAATTACTTACGAATTGAAATAATGGTAGCAACGAGAATACCAAAGGTTATCATTAAAGACAGTGCTTCATAGGTAGTCATTGCTATCACCTCCCCATGAGGAGGAACCGACTATCAGGAATCTCTACATTGGTATTCGTCGCAAATTTTGAAACACCCTCATTTTTTTCGTGAAGATGTGAAATCCCCGTGAAACTTTAATAGCTACTACTTGCACATACAAAAGGCTCCCTCATTGCGAGGGAGCCTTTGTTGTTTTTATGAATGTTGTACATGAACGCTCATTATTTGCCAGCACTGACCATAACTATTTTGCTACCATAATCGTCACGGTCTTCGTAATTATTTACGCGTACACGTTCAACTTTATTAGCATCATTGTCAGCACCTTTAATACGGTCAACACGAATACGTCCCAGTTCCGCATTAAATTCATTCAACAATCTGCTATCAACAGGGAACCCTTTTTCCAATGCACGATACAACATTGCAGCATACTCATAACGAGTCATGGTACGGTCGCCGCCAAAGTTGCCATCAGGATAACCATCGATAATGCCTTGTTTTTGCAATCCTTCAATGTAATCATAAGCCCAGTGATTTTCCGGAACATCCGGGAACATTGCAACTCCTGCAAGAGCAGCATTATCTCTGCTTGCCATTTGCATTACCAACATTGTCAAAGCCGCAACTTGTTGTCTCAAATCTTGAATTTCACGAGCCATTGCAACACGGCTGTTAGAAACATTGTTAGGTTTATCAAGAGCAAAGGTTACGCCTGCATTTACCATGTCTTCACCATTACCCATGGTTCCTGCCACGCTGAACATTACTTTTTCAGTAGGACGATAGAACGCACCAAGCGCAGCTGCATTTTCGCCGCCATAATGACCTACACCTGCACTGAATTGCAACTTGTCATCAGGATCAAAGTCCATAGGATGAAGTGCTGCCAAAGCTGCAGAACCTGCACCAACCTTGTTCATACGATTACCAAGTTTATTCAAACCAGCATTAAGATTTTGAACATTTTGCTGGTTGTTAATGATGGCTTGAGCTAAAGTAGCATCAGCTTCTTTTCGTTCATCGCTTTCCTTTCTCAAATTACTAGCCTTAGCAACATCTTCGATAGTTGCCTCTACAAACTTACCATCGCTATCATTAACTTTTATTAACAAATTATCAGTGGGATTACCATCATCACCAGCTATCCAACCAGTGCCTTTCATATGTTGGTTAACGGTATTAGTATCAGTTGCACTGATGGTATAAGCATAATTGCCACTCTCTTCATCTAAACCACCTTCAACAGTAACATTATTTCCTGCATTAATAGTAGTAACGGTATCTTTTGAACTAACGGTATAAATTGTATGACCTTTGGTTTCGTTATCATCTATTTTCCCATTACGATTAGTATCACCAGAATTAGTTTCCTTAACTGTAACATTATTGCCCGCCACTACTTCCGTTTTAGCATTTGCAATGTTTTGATTAATGTTTTCAATACTATTTTCAACAACAGTTACCCTGTCTGCAACATCTTTCAGTGCATTTGCACTTGCGACGTCTTCCAAAGTCACTTTATTTCCTGCGGTATCACTTATTGTGTAGTCACCACCGTAAATGACTTCTTCATCACCAATTTTCTCATTGGTAACAGAAGGACTAAATGTAGCAGCTTTCAATGTAGTGTCACTATAGGTTTTAGGATTATTACCATCCTTTGGGCTATCATCTACAAGAACCCAGCCATGCAATGTTGTATCACCGCTGTTAGACTCTTTATTTTCATAACCTTGTTCAACCCTTAAATTATTATTAGCCGCAACATCAGAACCAGTAAATAATTTATAATCCTGACCATTAACACGCAAATTAGTTAATGGACTTGCATCTTCTTTTAAATCATTTACATTAGCTCTTACAGTAGAACCTGTAAAAAGTTTAAATCCGTCTGTATTATCGGCATTATACACTTTCACCCAAGTATCTTCATAAGTAGTAGTTGTAGCACCGTTTCCATCACTAGAAGTAACTGCCGCGCCACCGCCAGAAACAAAATTCAATGTACTTGCAACAGCAGTTCCTGCTGTACCATTTTCGCCATTACTTCTCAATAACTCAATGGTACCACCAGTATCACTCGCATTAGCATTAACTACCATGCTATGTATATCGTTCTTTTGCAAATTTTCAACACTAGAAATTATATTAGTAATTTGTTCATTAATAGTAGTATTGTTTACAGAAGTTCCTTCACCGGCAACTTTTTTAATATACTCTTTTAAATCAACAGATGCGGTAACATTTTTATCAGAAGTGTCCCATACACTGACAACTAACTGTCCATCATCATCAATTTTTAAAGCACTATATCCTTGAATACCATTACCTGTAGAATCTAATGTGGTATCTGTTGCACTAATTTCAATAGCGCCATTTACATTAGCAAGAGTTACATTTGCATTACCTGCAACAAAATTTAATACATTTGCAGTAGGATCATCTTCAGAAGCCGGTTTAACGGTTTTCACAGAATCACCCTCTACTTGTGCAATCCAACTATAGTTACTACCTGTACCAGTTGCGGTGGAACTGATGGTAATTTCATTCCCATCAAGTTCCAAATCAATATTAGCGCCTTCCTTAAAACTAAGTCCTGTATAGGTAATAGCATTACCATCTTGGTCTGTTCTATTTGTAGTATAAGTTGTACTAATTAAATCTTTATTATTATCTACACTTTTACTTGCTGTTACTTCTGTGGTATAAGTGTCATTATCCGCCACATAATCTTTTAATTGTTTAACATTAACTGCATCATAATCGTTATCACCGGCTTCAACATTAGTAATCTTTTTGTTACCAGCATTGATGCCATCTGAATTTATATTGACGCTACCAATAGTAAGGCTGTTTGATTGCATAGAGCCATCATTGCCATTAAGTGTAATAGTAGTTGTTCCAGCCACATTTTTTAGTTCTACAAGGTTCTTCAATGAAACAGTATAATTTCGAATATCTGCGTTTGTAGTGTCATCGGTTACAACATCAATATTACTACTACCAGAAACAGTTATAACCTTTCCAGCACTTGCAATTTGCCCAACAGGGCTATATATCCATTGACCATTAGCTTTGGTCATAATATCTCCATTTGTTGCAAAATAAATGGAGTTATTTTTTTCAATGTATGTAACACCATTATACTCAACGGCACTCTCATTACCTACTTTTGTTTCAGTGACCTCTGACTCTTCTATTCCACTACTACTGCCACTTTCACCATCCGCCGCCCACGCACTATTGGGCATAGCAAAGCTACCAGTCAAAACAGCAGCCGCCATTGCTGCCGCCAAAGAAACTTTACCTATTCTACAGCGTCTAGCACCACCACTTGTAGTGTTCTTCGCGATTTCAGACACTACTACATAGCAGTGCTTAACTTTACTCCAGACAACTTTAAAAATCTTGTTCATAATACTACCTCCTATACGCTTAACTCACCGCCTAAAAAGGTCACTGGTGGGAAAGTACTACTTCAAGCCTTTAATTACTTTGGCAATTTTTATAATATCTTCAACCGATATTTCTTCTACAGGATTTGCCGCCTTAACAGGTGCACCATCCTCAATATCAACAAAAAATTCACTAATGGGACAATCTAAAACATGTCGTATCTTTATCAGGTTTGGAATTGTTAATCCAGCTTTTCCACCTTCTACATTGCTTAAATGTGTTTGCGAAACACCAATCATTTCAGCGAGCTTTGTCTGCTGAATATTCCGTTCCATTCTCAAAAACTTTACTCTACGCCCGATAAGGGCCATATCTTTGTCCATGTACACACCTCCTGCAATGCACAAAAGTACTTAATCAACCAATTACTTGTATTATAGCACGGTTGTCCCCCCCGTAAAGACGCTTCGTTCTTGAATCCACCTTAATTTTACTCAACGTTGCGAAGCGACTTACTATTGTTCGAAAGGATACAACGTTCGTTTTATTAGATCAGCCCTCTTATTTAGAGGTCAATTGGCTACTGCTCAACGCCAGTCCGCATGATTGCCTGTCTTAAAATTCTTCGACAATAATATATAACTCCAAGTTAGTAGTAACTATAGGGAACAAGGGTGGTAATTAAAAAATCCCCGCTCGCAACGAACGGGGATTGTGATTAGTAAGTGTTTTTATTTTTCAACTTTTACTTGATGAGGGAACTCCATGGGCACGCCAATAGCAGTTTCCAAATTAGTTTTAGAGATGTTGTAATCGTAAACAGATTGCAGATAGTTGGTTTGCGCATCGGTCAAAGCAACTTGCGCGTCAAGAACGTCGGTGTTGGTACCAACGCCTGCTTGGTAACGCAGTTGTGCAATGCGGTAATCTTCTTCTGCTTGGGATACTGCAACTTCGGTGGTGCTAATACGTTTTTCTGCTTCGCGCAGGTTCAGGTATTGGCTACGTACATCTAGCATTACAGCATCAACTGTGTCACGGTAAGCTTCTTGAGCGCTGAAGTAGTTGGCTTCTGCAGCGTGGGATTTTGCTCTGGTAACACCAGTATCGAAAATATTTAAAGAAGCAGTTACACCAACCGTCCAGTTAGATTCTTCATCAGCTGGCCAATTACCTTTACCATCTTTACCACTTGTCCAATTTTGTCTAGCGAAAGCACCAATTTGCGGTTGATAACCACTGCGAGCCACCTTAACTTGGCCACGAGCAGCTTCTACTCCTTGTTTAGCTTGTTCCAGTTCAGGACGGTTTTTAGCAGCGTAGTCCAAGCAGTATTCCAAATCTTTATCATAGGGAGTGTAGTTCAGAGTATCTTCCAAGAACAGGTTAGTTGCCAAAGGCAAGCCGATAATCTTGTTGAAGTTAGCTTCTGCAATTTTGTAAGCGTTTTCTGCTTTGATAAGGTTTTGTTGAGCATTGGCAAGTTCAACTTCACTGCGCAATACGTCAACCTTAGCAACTACGCCAACGTCGTATTGAGCTTTTACATTTTTAAGATGTTCTGCAAGACGCTCTACAGATTCACGGCTGAGCACTTGCATATCGTCAGCTTGAAGAACCATAAAGTAACCATTGGTTACGGTGGAGCGCATATCGTTGTAAGATTTTTGTACTCCTACGAGAGCAGATTTGTAGCCTGCTTTAGCACTTTTAATAGCACCAGACAGTTGACCACCGGTGTATAAAGGAATACTTGCTTCAATAACACTACCATAGGTATTATCTATACCTTTTACACCTTGTAAATATTTATCAGCAAAATCTTCGTTTGCACCACCACGAGATGCACTTGCACTACCAGTAATTTTAACACCACGACCAGCACGAGCTGCGTTTAAGCTTGCACGAGCAGCATCTTTTTCGAAGCCTGCAATTTTGATGGCAGGGTTAGTAGCAAAGGCACGAACCATTGCATCTTGCATATTCATTTGCACTACGGGTGCTTCATTAGCAGCAGCTACTTCTTCTTTAACTTGGTCTTCTGCAGCGAAGGCAGATTGGCAAAGCATCATGGTAATAGCAGCGGATAACACCAGTAAACGTTTGCTTAATTTATTTCTAGACATTTTATTAACCTCCAATCAAACTGACTGTTCAGTCAGTATAAAAAGATTATATATTTTTTCAACTATAAAAGTCAAATGAAAATTTAGAAATAACTGCGTACGCCCACGTAGGTGTCGCTCTTATTTCCCTTTAGGTCCATGCTTTCGCCGTAAACAGAAAGATTATCGGTTACACGCACTTCCCCACCTAAACGCACTTTGGAATCATCAAAATCATACAGTTGGGAATAAACTCTAAAGCTTTTGCCAAAATCGTAGCTTAAGCCTACGCCAAACTCACCCTGCATAGCACCCATGCTCATACCAAGGTTGCCCTTGTACTTATTGGCGATAAAGTCAAATTTGTTTTTATCACCCACATCATAAGCACCCATATAAATGGTACTATCCTTGGAAGGAGTTAAGGTTACGCCAAAATTGCTACGCCAATCACTATCTTTAACTGTGGAAGAAACGTCCATGCTTAGCCTGGCATCGCTGACAGTGCCCAATATTTTATTGGCTCTGCCGCTTGCTTCCTTAACATTAACCACAGTGTCTTTCAAAGCCTCTGCAGTTACCGGGTCAGAAGCAACTGTTTCTAAAACCTTAACCATATTATCGAAGCGTTCGGTAATATCTTTCATATTTTCTACAATGGAAGCAATGTTTTGACCAGTTGCCCCCTTGTTATCTACGCCAGCCATCAAGCTTTCCATATGAGCAGAGATACCATTCATACGGGTAGTCATCTCTGCCATTTGCTTAACCATGGTATCTAAATTTTGTTGGTTAGCAGCAGATACATCTGCCATGGTTTTAGTAATGATACCCATATTTTTAGAGATTTCACTCATATTTTTAATGGTCTCGCGCATGGCAAGTTGAGTATTGGCATCACCAAAGATGTTTTGCATGGCATCACCGGATGCGGCAAAAAACTCTTCCATGCTACCGCCGGGTACACCTTTTACAGTACTGCCTTCGGTAATGTGACCTTGCTCGAACTTTTTAGGCGGTACTACGTTAACGAATTTTTCACCTAAAATACCATCGGAGCCAATAGTGAAGATTGCTCCTTTAGGAATTTTAATATCGTCATTAATTTCTGCAATAACCGCCACAGTATTAGGCTGTACGTTAATATTCTTAACAGTACCAACCTGCACGCCTGCGTAACGCACTACGTGACCAGGCATCAAACCGCTTACTTGAGGATAATCAATTTGCAGTTTGTAGCCTTCTTTACCAAAAGTAAACGCACCCATAAAGGTTATAATGCCAGCTAAAATTGCTGCACCACCTAAGGTGAATGCGCCTACCTTAACTTCACTGCTTCCCATGTTAATCCTCCTTCTTCAGTTCCTGCCCGCTAATAAATGCGCGTACCACAGGATTCGTACTATTCTTGATTTCCTCGACTGTTCCTATTTGAACAATCTTGCCGTTATATAGCATTGCGACACGATCTGCACAAGTAAATACAGATTCCATATCGTGAGTTACTAAAAGAGATGTTACGTTAAATTTTTGTTGGGTTTTTTTAATCAAACGACTGATGGTCATAGTCATAACCGGGTCTAAGCCAGCAGTGGGTTCGTCATAATAAACTATTTGCGGTTCCATTGCTAAAGCTCTTGCCAAGCCAACACGCTTTTTCATACCACCACTAAGCTCTGCAGGCATCATATCCTTAGCATCTGGTAAGCCTACCAATTTCAGCAGTTCTTCCACTCGCTCTTGGATTTCTTCTTCCGGCAAGCTAAAGTGCCTGCGTAAACCAAAGGCTACGTTTTCGCCCACGGTTAAGAAGTCAAATAAAGCAGAGTATTGGAAAACCACACCCATATGCTTGCGCAGTTCATCCCACTGAACTTCGTCAAAGCTGTTAGTCTCTTGCCCCTCGATAACAACACTGCCGGAAGTAGGAGCCAAAAGACCAGTTAAAACTTTCAGCACAGTACTCTTGCCTGTACCGGAAGGGCCAATAACCGCAAGGGTTTCGCCGGGAAAAATATCTAAATCTATTTCATTAAGAACTACTTTACTGCCAAAAGCTATTTTAAGTTTGCGTATTTTAATTACCGGTTCCTTGTTATTCATAGCGCAAACTCCTTACACGTACAAAATAATGGACAAGAAATAATTAGTAATAAAAATTAAGATGATGGAAAGCACTACGGATGCAGTAGTAGCAAGGCCTACGCCTTCTGCACCGTTGGGAGCAGTCAAACCTTTGTAGCAGCCAACAATAGCAATGATAGCACCAAAAACAGAGCTTTTAATCATACCGCCTACCATATCGTAGGTTTCTGCCAAAACTTTAATAGAGTTTTCGTAAGTAAAGGTACCAATGCCTGCATAGTAGTGAGCTACTATCCAACCGCCAATATTACCAATAAGATTAGCAAAAACAACAAGCACCGGCATCATCAGCACAATAGCGATGAAGCGGGGAACTACGAGAAAACTGACAGGGTTCGCCGCCATTACCCGCAGTGCGTCAATTTGTTCAGTAACCTTCATTGTACCAATTTCTGCAGCTATCGCCGCGCCAATACGACCAGCAACTACAACGCCTGTAAGTACGGGCACCAGCTCGCGACCCATGGCGATGGCAACAATGCCACCTACGGAAGAAGCAGCACCAAAGCGTACAAATTCTTTGGCAGTTTGTATGGAAAATACCATACCAGTGCAAAGAATGGTCATCAGCACGATTGGCAGGCTATCTGCACCAAGGAGCGCCATCTGACGGAGCACTTCCTTCATATCAGCATCCTTCAAGCGTTTGATGGTTTCCATAAAAAGAATGCTCATACGTCCTGCCGCAGCACAACCATCTATAATATTTTTACCTACTACTTGACAAAGTTTTTGGAACATCTATCTTCCCTCCAACGGGAGCCTTTTTTACTATCCTAATTATAAACTAAAAATATGGCAATTTCTTGACACTATGTATTATTTATCTACGTTAAGAACAATTTCCTTGTC
>JAGAPX010000013.1 GCA_017623055.1 Phascolarctobacterium sp. | reverse complement strand
GGTAATCTTAATTTCGCCTCCGTTATTAAGTTCGGGGCGGATGTAGTTATATTTGTATGCAACAATGGCAAGGGAAGTAAGTACGTCCACAGTTGCCAGTGCGCGGGCAGTTTCTTGGATTTCGCTAATCTTGGAGCGAATCATCTCACGTAATTGGCTAAAGAGATAGTATTCCAGCTGTTCAATCTTTTCTTTAGCGCCCAAGATTTTATTTTCAAAGTCCTTCAGTTCAGGAACAATGTAACGCTCCGCATTGACGAGGGTTTGCTTACGCACGAAGTAGTCAGGTACGTTTTCGCTTTGACCCTTGCTAACCTCGATGTAATAGCCAAAAACTTTGTTGAAGCCAACCTTCATGGTCTTAATACCGGTTTCTTCTTTAATTTTTTGCTCAAAGTTTTGCATCCAAGTCTTATTATCCTTGGCAATAAGGTGCAGTTCGTCAAGTTCTGCGTTGTAACCAGTTTTAATCATACCGCCTTCACGTACGGAAAAGGGCGGTTCATCTACGATGGCAGCCTCAAGTGCGCTGTAAATATCCTCGTGAACGTGTAGGTTATTATAAATTTTTTGCAGTTTACGGCTCTTACAATTTGCCAGCACCGCTTTTACTTCCGGCAAAACAGCCAAAGAAGTACGCAAAGAAACAAGGTCGCGGGCGTTGGCACTACCTACTTCCAATCTGGAAACAATACGCTCCAAATCGTAGATAGTTTTCAAACGCTCTACCACCGCCTCACGCAAAGTAGTGTTATCTAAAAGTTCTGCTACCGCATCTTGGCGCTCGTAAATTTTACCCAAGTCCAGCAAAGGACATTCAATCCAGCTACGCAGCTTACGTGCGCCCATGGAGGTGTTGGTAAAATCTAAAACGTCAAGCAAAGTGCCACGCTTGGAACCGTCGCGCATATTACGCACCAGCTCCAAATTACGGATGGCAGTAGCGTCAAGATTCATAAAGTTTTCTATTAAAATTTCGTTTAAGCGGTTGATATGGCTTAAATCTGCCATAACAGTTGCGTGAAGGTAGCGCAGTAAACATTCTACGGTTGCTTCGACGAAGGCAGGAACCTTCACCTCAGCAAAGTGCTTGGTAAAATAAATTTCTTCTGCTTCGTAACTACTGTAATTGGTTACAGTACATTCCGGCAACTTGCTGCCAATCCATTCAGCAAGCTTACTCCAGTTGGCAATGCCTTCGGTCGCAACAATCTCAGCAGGCTGCATTCTGAAAAGCTGTTCAGCAATGTTCAGCATACGCTCGCCGCCTTCGGCTACCACCCATTGACACTCACCGGTAGAAACGTCCGCAGAAACTAAGCACAAGCTGTTGCCTTCTTCTTTGAGGAACGCCAAATAACGATTGTGCTTGTCTTCCAAAAGCTGTTCATTCAGCGCAGTACCGGGAGTAATAATCTTGATAACCTTACGCTCCACAATACCTTTTGCTTCCTTGGGGTCCTGCACCTGCTCACAGATGGCAATGCGATAACCCTTTTTAATCAGCTTGGCAATGTAACCATCCACAGAATGGTAAGGCACACCGCACATAGGCATTCCCTCTTGGCGTTTGGTCAAGGTAATATTCAATTCACGGGACGCAGTGATTGCATCCTCAAAAAACATTTCGTAAAAATCTCCCAAACGGAAGAACAGCAAATCATTGGGATGCTGTTCCTTAACAGCCAAATATTGCTGCACCATGGGGGTGTAATTAGCCATTATCTACCGCCTTACCTTTCACTAACCAGGTTTGTGCTGTATCAATCTTCACATAAACTTTATCGCCTGCTTGGTAGGTTTTACCTTCCAAGGGCCACAGTACCAGCTTGCCGGTACGGGTTCTGCCGTTCCAAACATCTTTATTTTTGCTGGGACCTTCTGCCAAAACTTCAACCACTTGTCCAATAAGCTTCTCATTGCATTTCAAGCTGTTGATGTTTTGAGCTTCCATCAATCTATTCAAACGTGCCTTCTTCACATCAAGGGGAACTTGGTTATCCATTTTCGCAGCAGGAGTACCGCTACGTTTGGAATAAATGAAGGTAAAGGCAGCGTCAAAACCAACCTCTTTTACAAGGTTCAGGGTATCTTCAAAATCTGCTTCCGTTTCACCGGGGAAGCCTACAATAATATCAGTGGTAATGGTGCAATTAGGAACATACTTACGGATAAGGGCAATAAGCTCCAAATATTTTTCACGACTGTAACCACGGTTCATACGACGCAAAATCTCGGTGCTACCACTTTGGAAAGGCACGTGGAAGTTTTCGCAGATGTGCTCGCATTCCGCAACTGCTTTAATAACTTCTTCGCTCATATCTCTAGGATGGCTGGTCATATAATGAATACGGTCCACACCGGGAATTTCATTCACACGACGGAGCAGTTTGGCAAAAGCATCTTTCTCACCAAAATCCTTGCCGTAGGAATTTACGTTTTGACCAAGCAGGGTAAATTCCTTGTAGCCATCTGCAACTGCTGCTTCGATTTCTGCAACAATGTTTTCCATACTACGACTACGTTCACGACCACGCACGTAAGGCACGATGCAATAAGTACAGAAATTGTTGCAACCGTACATAATGGGAATCCACGCTTCAAACTTGCTTTGGCGTACCATCTTACCTTCAAATTCGCTTTGATGAATGGTCAGGTCATCGTAAACTCTGGTTCTGCGTTTGCTACCACGCTCTGCCAAATAGTCCAGCAGAATTTGTTTAAAATCGTTCACGTAGGCAGTGCCCAAAAGCAAATCTACTTGGGGGTGCTTTTTGATAAGCTTGTCCCCATCCTTTTGCGCCATGCAACCGGCAACGCAAATTACCACGTCAGGATTCTTGGTCTTAACTGCTTTCAGCTCGCCAATCTTGCCTGCAATTTTCTTTTCTGCGCTTTCACGCACGCAACAAGTATTTACGATAATAACATCTGCATTATGAAAATCAGCAATAGCCTTGTAGCCCAGCTCTTCCAGCTGACCAGCGTAATGCTCTGTATCGGACTCATTCATCTGACAACCGTAGTTGAGTAATGCGTAATATTTTTCTTCCATTATATTTAAACCTCCGTCACAAAAAGCGTTGAGACACAATTTTCCTAATATAATATTATACAAAAATTTCATAGCCACTAGCAAGGGAAGTGTAGATTTTTTCTGTTATCTTATGAATAGCAAAGGCGTAGTCCGCAATGGCTACGCCTTAGTTATTTTTGCGAAGTTGTCTTCTTTCACCCTGGGAAATGCTCCACAAACTTAATCTTTAAATCTGGAAAGTGGTCAACATACTGAATGGTGAAGTCCTCACCGTGAGAAACGAACTGCCACTCGCCAATGTCATTAGCAAAATTCTTAACCTTCTTCACTTTCAGGTCAGGAAAGTTTTTAACCACCTGCACTTTCAAATCAGCGAAGCGTTCTACAACCTTAACCTTTCCGCACAACTTGATGCCTTTACAATGTGTAACAGAAGCTTCTGCCATAGTTACTGCACTGCCAAAAAGTAAAGTTGTTAGAAACAAACAAATAGCACATCTAAAAACTTTCATAGCACCAACTCCGGATTTAGTATTCTTCTTCAAGAACATATTGGTACGCACAACATTTTCTGTTTTTAGCACAACCATTAGCTGATGCCCAAGTGCATTTTACAGAATGAAATACAGGCGGTCCAATCGTATCAGGTATTTCCTGAACAAGAACCTCAACATCAGTACATTCTTCAGCTATTTCACAATAGAAATCTTTATAAGAATACTCTCTGTAAATGTTTCTCATTGCTTTTCCTCCACCAACTTCTGGTACATCTTCATCAATTCTGCAACGCATTCACTTTCGCTGTTAAGCTTGCCCCAAAAACCATACGCTTCCATAACTGCACGGTCATTTGCGCGGTGCGCCTTGCGTAATTCGATAGGCATTGTTGCTTCGTCATACAAATCTGCCAAACTGCTATCGGGGTACAGTGCGCGAGCATCAAGTATTCCCTGCGCAGTCTTTTCTATCTTAGCACGTTGAGCTTCTGTCGGATTGCACCACGGGAAGTTGTTGTAAACGATGTCATTAGAATACCTGTAATCACTCTTTATCCTTCCACAAACAGCTCTAATCCATGCATTATGAACATTAGAAGTTAATACGCCAAAATGAAATAAATTGGCAGCTGGCATAGCAATATTAGCATCACCACAAATACATTTAGGATTCATAAACCCCATTGGTATATATCTTCTTTGTTCAGAAGAATGTCTAGGAATTAAAATATAGTTTCCCATCGGTTGTCTAATTTCCATAAATCTATTTGGATAATCAGCATATTTCCTAGTAGCTTCTTTTGTACTTGCTAACCTAAACTCTCGTGTTTTCAAAACTCGTTCTTTTAACAAGTAAAAGTTTCTCAAATCATTTGGAGTTACATCAATCAACCATAAACAATATCTTTTAACATTATGTATGAACTCTCTTGCTCCATAGAATCTAAAAATATACTTTTCCGACTGTGGTTCTTTAGTTATAAGGTACTCGTATTCACTTTCATTTAATAACAAATTACCACCATCAACAGGACTACTACCTTTTACCATCTCAGGTACAAACTGAATGGGATTTTTTCTACTTTCAACAAAAACAACTGGTGCATCTATCAAATAAGGACTAATAGTTTCTACTTTTTCAAGCACACCATCACTCACAAATAAAAGCTTTTCTGCATTATTGATTGCACAACTAAACCCAACAATCACAACGTGAACTGCTGCTTTCTGCGTAGCTTCACTTTCCCATTTAAAAGTTCTCCACGCAAAATCAATATGAATCCCAAAGCGTTCATACAAAGGTTTCCACACACCAGCAACCTGTTCACCTTGAGTAATGCTGTTAGTAGAAACAAAGGCAGTTTTAATATTAGTACCTTGCATTAAGTTAGACGCTTTAAAATACCAACCAGCAACATAATCTATTTTGCCTGCAGTCTTGTAAGGTTTACCCTTTTCATCAACATAAACGCTTAAAATATCAGCCTTTTGCTCTTTGCTTTGTAAGGAGTACCCCACAAACGGAGGATTACCCATAATGTAATTCAGCTCTGACTTGGGAACAACATCTTCCCAATCAAGGCGCAAAGCATTTCCCTCAACGATGTTCACGTAAGATTTCAAAGGCAGGAAATCCAAACTCATGTGAATTACATCTTCCGTCTCCTTCATCATCTGGCTTTCAGCAATCCACAGGGCAGTCTTGGCTACAGTAACAGCAAAATCGTTAATCTCAATTCCGTAGAACTGCTTGATGGAAACCTTAATGGGATTTACCAATTCGCCCAAAACAATTTCCCCTGCGTACAGTTCACGCAAGGCTTCGTTTTCCAAATGGCGCAAAGAAAGATAGGTTTCCGTCAAAAAGTTACCGCTACCACAGGCTGGGTCAAGGAACTTCAAGCCAGCAAGCTTGTCCTGATATTTCAAGAGAGCTTCCTTCTTGTTCTTCTTCACCTTAATTTGCTTAATGCTTTCCAGCTCCACAGTAAGCTCATTCAAAAAGAGAGGGTCTATTACTTTATGAATGTTCTCGATGGAAGTGTAGTGCATACCGCCACTACGACGTGTTTCGGGGTTCAAGGTGCTTTCAAAAAGCGCACCAAAGATTGTGGGACTAATCTGGCTCCAATCAAAATCAGAGCTTGCCTTGTCTAAAATAAGTTCCCTAATTTCGTCAGTGAACTGGGGAATTTCAATGCTTTCGTCAGCGAAAAGACCACCGTTCACGTAAGGGAAGCTTGCTAATTCTTCATCAAGATACGGGTCACGGTCTTTCTCTTCCGTATCAAGAACTTTGAACAGCTCAATCAAAGCACTACGCATTTTGCGAGCGTCAAATTCACGCAAGTAGTCCAAAAACATATTGCGCTCACCAAAAATGCCAGCATCTTCTGCGTACATACAGAACACCAAGCGTACGCAAAGAACGTTCAAACTTTTAAGGGTTGCTTCACTGGACGGGCCTTTGTACTGCTTTAAGATAGCATCGTAAATTTTGCCAATCAGTTCGCCAGCCTTAATGGAAACTTCCAGTTCCTTTTGCACGCGGGCGTTGGTTTTAACCAAAAAGCTAAGACGATGGTACTCTTTCTCCAAATCTTTCAGCAAAATCTCCTGCGGTTCGTCATTGGGGCGTTCCATATCGTAAACAAGAAAGCTTGCGAAATTACAGGTAACAATCCAACGAGGACGTTCAGAATATGCCAACTCACTAGCGTAACGCTTCGCCTGTTGGAACGGAGTCAAAAAGCTACCGTCCGATTGTTTGATAGGCGCACGCAAATCTTTGCCCAAGCTCTTTTGCTCAATCAAAACCTTAGTCGTTTCGATGTAACCGTCAATAAAACTTGTATGGTCTAATTTTATTCTGTTTTCAAAATTTATGTATTGGTCTGCGTCAGCAACGCCAAAAACTTTTCCCAAAAGAGCAATCCAAAATTTTTGGCTCTCACCTTTTTCGTAGCCCTTGCCTTCCCAGTCAGCAACAAACTTCTTTGCAGCTGCACGTTGTTCTACATCATTCATAACGTCCCCTCCAATGTTTCACGTGAAACATTTTGTTCTTGAGTATATTATAGCAAAAAAATTCACCCGCTCACTCTTATAATGGGGTAAAAACAACAAAAAAGGGACATTAGGAAAATTTTTTTCTTCCTGATGTCCCTTTTTGTTAATAAACTGCCCATTATAAGGGTGAGATTTCTTTTTTCCTCTCCTTACTCCTCTTCTTTTACTAGGTTTTCTTCTCCTCGTTCCTCTCCTTTATTTCTTTGCCCTACTTCAAGAAAAGCTGAAAGCTTTTCCTCCTTGTTCCTTAAGTATGTAGTAACTTAGAGTTATGGAGATAACATTGTTTCGTAGAATTTTACAACGCTTCTTTGAAAACGCTGCCACCAATGAACTCACGCAAGAGAGAGTTGTTCGGAATAACTGCATCATCCATAGATTTAACATGCTTCAGAAGCCTAAGCAGTCTTTTCGCAATCATATAAGGTCTGCCAGATTCACGAGGCACTGCTTCCAAAAGTGGCTCTGCATATTTTTTGATAACAGCCATTTCATAGATAAGGTTGGTATTCATAATTACATCAGCACTGCATTGGAAGGGGAAGATGTATTTTTCTTCACCCTCGCGTACATCAGGCCAACGCTTCAAGGTTTCTACTGCGTCGTGGCTACGGAACTGACTATCCCTTACCATACGACGGAGCAAGCGCACGTCAGTAGTGTTGATTCGGTTGTATTGGTCAAACGCCAAGGGAACCAAGGCGCTAACGTAAATCTTGATTTTATTTTCTGCAGGGATGGCAGATGTCAACTTATCGTTCAAACCGTGAATACCTTCTACCAAAAGCACGGAGTTTTCCGTCAGCTGCAGTTCATTGCCACGATATTCACGCAAGCCAGTTTGGAAATTATACTTAGGTATTTTTACTCTTTCACCTCTCAGCAAACGAATCAGGTGTGCATTGAAAAGTTCAAGGTCAATGGCATCAACGGTTTCAAAATCGTAATCACCATTAGGTTTACGAGGTGTATCCACACGGTTCACATAGTAGTCATCCATAGAAATAGGAATGGGACGAATACCATTTACTGCCAATTGGATGCTAATGCGTTGGGTGGAACTGGTCTTACCGGAAGAGGAAGGTCCTGCGATGAGGATAATCTTAATTCTGTCACGGTGTTTAGCAATTTCATCAGCAATGGCAGCAAACTTTTTCTCGTGAAGAGCTTCTGCCATTTGAATGATTTTATCCTCCACGCCCATTTCAATGTAACGATTCAGCTTGGAAATGGTATCGCACTTAATCATGGCCGCCCACTCTTCCGTTTCACGGAAGGCAGCATTCAGTTTGGTAAGGTCCTTAAAATTGATAAGCTCCTTCCAATCGCTAAAGGCAGGGTAATCAAGAACGAAGCCTTCTTCAAAGGGCACAATACTAAAATCAGTAATGTAACCTGCGTTAGGACAAAGCGCTCCGAAAAGATAACCTACTCTATCGCCCAATGAATAAACTGTTACCAAATCATCGTCAGCAATATTGCACAACATAGGCGCTAAATCTTCATTGCAAAGGTGTCCGTATTTTTCCAAAGCTTCTGCTTTAGTAATGCGCAACAGTTTAATGGGAGCCTTTTCTTCCACCAGCTTGCGCATTTCTGCTTCCACAAGCTTCATCTCTTTGGCGCTCAGCTTCTTCTCACCTTTAAAAGAGCAGTTCAATGCGCTACCCAGGGTGTTGTGCACCTCAATATCCACATCAGGATAAAGACGTTTAGCAGTTACAAGGAATAGGAAGAGCAAGGTACGCACGTAAACGCGCATACCGTCCTCGCCTTGTAGCTGAATAAAATCTACAGTACCGTCACAATCAAGAGGTGCTTGTAAATCAATGGTTTCTCCGTTGAACACACCCTCAACTATGGGTGTGGAGAAATCCTTGGCAAATTCCTGCGCAAGAGGGAGCAAGGTACTACCATTTTTGACTTGTCTAGTTTCGCCATTAAATAAAGTTAAGGTAATCATAATTACTCGCCTACGGATTGCATAGCAGCCATAACTTTCGCCGCCATACCTTTAATTTTTCTTTGAGGCACTGCACACACAGCAATACGTACGCCTGCTGCCAAGGGAACTGCGAAGATGTTTTCTTCGTGCAGTTTTTCGCAGATAGCGTCAGGATTTTTCGCAGGAATGGACAGGAAGAAGCCTGCTACATAGGGCAGCATGGGCAAACCACATTCTTTTGCTTCTTTGGTGAAGATGTCAGCACGAGCCTTAATCATTTGGTAGTAATCGTCACGTTCTTTGCAAACTGCAGCAAGCAAATCAGCATCGTTGTAGATTACGGACAAGGTGCGCATTGCAGGACGATTAATGTTGGACCAGGTAGCACGGCTGGTATATTGGTTGATGTCTGCAAATTCCTTGATAACTTCTTCGCTGGAGGATACGCCAATCATTGCGCCAGTACGTTGACCGTAAAGGGTAAAGCCTTTGGACATACTGTAGCCAACGATGGTGAGGATGTTTGCCGGCAAGCCGCCCAGCTTCTTGAAAATTTTGCGTACTTCTTCTTTTTCGCCTGCGTAGTCAATGTAAGCTACGTCAAGGAAAAGGATAATGTTCTTGCCAGTGGTAGCAGCTTCTTTAAGAACGCCAAGCACGCCGTCCATATCTTCTTCGCTCAAAGAATAACCAGTGGGGTTATGAGCAGGAGTGTTCAAAATATAGAGCAGGTTGTCTTGTTTAGCAAGGAGTTCATCAACCTTTTCTTTTAATGCAGGCAGGTTGAATTTGTTATTTTCGTCCAACATTTTGTAGGTGGTAAAGTTGCGGTGCATATCAGCGCACAGCACTTTGTAAGCACCCCAGAACCAGTCGGAGCAAAGCACGGTATCACCTTCGCTTTGGTAGTTCCAAATTGCATGGTGAATTGCACCGGTGCCACCAGCAGTAGCAACAGCAGCAATGTGTGCGTCCGGACGGGATTCGCCGAAAGCAGCAGTAACAACGCCTTCCAAATATTCCGGCAAACCGGAGATGGGAGCGTAAGCAATAAGTTCGTTAGTTGCCAAGCTACGATATACTTTTTCTACGGTAGGCAGGCACACCAAGTTTTCGTTTTCGTCTAAGATAGCACCAATGGTAGCGTTAACTACGTTTTCTTTACCATATTTTGCAGCAGCAGCTACGGCAGCAGCGTTAGCACCAAAAATTTTATCTTGAGCAAATTTTCCTTTCGCATGTTGAGCAGCAACACTCATAACCATAATCCATTCCTCCTTAAAATAATTTTTACTTCTAGTTAAATTTATTATCACATTCTTGCAAATGCTGTCAATGAGTTTACAAATCTATTACAGTTGCACCGCTACCGCCTGTTTCAAGGGAAGCCAGTTCCAGCTTCTTAACGAAGCGGTTGCTTTCAAGGTAAGCGGTCAAGCCGGCACGCAATGCACCCGTTCCTTTGCCGTGAATCAAACGCAACTGGCTAATGCCTGCTAGGAGCGCATCGTCAATTGCCTTATCCACTACAGGAATTGCTTCATTCAAGGTCATACCACGCAGGTCAACCTCTTGTTTTGCGCTAGAGCTTTTTGCCACAAACATCTGGTGACTGTAGCCAGCCTTCTTACGTTTCTTAGTGCTTTCAGGCTCTGAGCTGACAGGTTGCGCCTTAGTAACAAGGCATTTTTTCGCAGGCACGTTCATTTTTAAGATACCCACCTGTACAGTAACGTCATTGCCGTTAACTGCAATGATGGTACCATTCTTGCCTAAAGAAGTTACAAAAACGTTCAAGCCTTTTTTAGCAGTTTCTTTAGTCAGCGGTGCGCCTTCCGGAAGCGGAGCGTCCTCACTCAAGGTCTTGTTCAGCTTTTTGCGAGCTTCTTCTGCGGCTTGCTCCAAGCGTTTAGTGTCGAAGTCTGCCTTCATGGAACGCAGCTCTTTCAGCACAGCCTCAGATTCACGACGGCTACGACGGTAGATGTCATCAGCCTGTTCCCTCGCCTTGCGGAGCATTTCGTTCTTACGACGCTCGAAGTCCTGCTTAGCAAAGGCAAGCTCGTTACGCAAGTGCTCGCTTTCGATACGCAAGCGTTCAATCTCTTGACTACCGCTTTCAAATTTACGGCGCTCGCCTTCCAGTTCCTGCAAGACGGTTTCCATGTGTACGTGCTCTTGGTTTAAGAGTCGTCCAGCCTGTACCACGATTTCTTCTGCCAAGCCAAGACGACGGCTGATGTTAAAGGCATTACTACTACCGGGAACACCCATCAACAGACGATAAGTAGGACGCAGGGAAACGGGGTCAAATTCCACGCTGGCATTTTCCATACCCTCGTGTCCGTAGGCAAAGGTTTTCAGCTCGCTGTAGTGAGTGGTTACCATGGTCAGCACTTCGTTCTTATGTAAATGCTCCAGCATGGACATGGCAAGGGCAGCGCCCTCGTTGGGATCAGTACCCGCACAGATTTCGTCTATCAAAACCAAGTCCCCACTCTTAACTTCGCCTAAGATGCTAATCAAATTGGTCATATGGGCGGAGAAGGTACTCAAGCTTTGCTCAATGCTTTGTTCATCACCAATATCTGCATAAACAGCGCGGAACACAGGTAGCTTGGCACTGCTTGCCGGAATAAACATACCGGATTGCGCCATCAAGGCAAAAAGACCAACAGCCTTCAGTGCAACAGTCTTACCACCAGTGTTAGGACCGGTAATTAATAGCATACTAAAGCGTTCACCCAGCTCCACGTCTAAGGGAACAACGGTGTCTTTGTTCAAAAGAGGATGACGACCTTGTTTGATTTCCACCTTGCCTTTCAAGAGCATTTGAGGACGAACTGCGTGCTGCTCCTGAGCCAAGTAAGCACGGGCGCAAATAACGTCAAGGTCAGTCAAAATGTCGAGAGAAGCGAGAAGTGCGGGAGCCTCTACCCCAACGTTAGCAGTAAGCTGACGCAGGATGCGCTCCATTTCTTCTTTTTCTTCTGCCATATAGCGTTTTATGTCGTTATTTAAATTTACAACGGCAATAGGCTCGATGAACAAGGTTGCGCCAGTACCAGATTGGTCGTGGACAATACCAGGGAAGTTCATCTTGTATTCCATTTTTACAGGGATAACGTAGCGGTCACCACGCATGGTTACCAAGTTTTCTTGGAAGTATTTTTGGTTACTAGGATCGTGGAGCAAGCTGTCCAACTTTTCCTTCACACGATTTTTAGAAATTTGGATGGCAGTGCGGAGACCTCCTAACTTGGTGGAAGCGCTGTCCTTAATTTCACCGTGGTCATCAATGGCATTGGTAATCTGCTTTTCCAGCTTGGTAAAAATGCCTAAGCCATTGGCGTATTCACTAAGAACAGGTGCGATTTCTGCCTCATCTTGCAAAAAGAACTTCATTTGGCGGATGGCAGCAGCAGTAGTCTGGATGTGAAGCAGTTCTTCCGGGTCAAGGGTACTGCCCAGCTCCGCACGCTTCACTTCAGAAACGATGTTATAAGCACCGCCAAAGGGAAAGCGTTTGCCCTCGTCTATAATGCGCAATGCTTCCGCAGTTTCCTCCTGCAGGCGTTTCACCTTGGCAAACTCGCTTTCAATGCGCATGGAACCTACAGCCTGACGTCCCAAAGAAGTTGCAGTCTTATCTGCCAAAATATTTTTTACTTTATCAAATTCTAAGGTTTTTATAGCGTATCGAGCCATGAAACTACCTCAGTCTTTCTTCATTATATTAGAGCACTCCGCGGAAGTAGTGACCGCGGGTAGTGTTAGG
>JAGAPX010000012.1 GCA_017623055.1 Phascolarctobacterium sp. | reverse complement strand
GCAACAAATATGTTAGTAGTTTCTGCCATTTCAATTACCTTACCGTAAGAAGTACAGTTTCCGTGCTTGGCTTCATCGAAACATCTTTCAGTAATCTGCATTTCGTTCTGCAAAGCATCCACTGCCATCTGAGCAGTAGTCTCGTCATATGAATCAACAATAAATACTTTTGTTTCTACAACTTGAAATCTCATCATAAATTCCTCCAAACCAAAACAGGCAACCCGTTTGGGTTGCCTGTTTACTCTTTAAGCGGCCTGTGGGAGCATTAATATTTTGCTTTTAGGTTCAGCTTTATCGACACCTTCATCAAGAAGAACACCACCAATACGTTCTAGTTCTGTGGCTCTGTTGTAATCTTTTACGTCTTGGGAAGCACGAGTTACTGCATTGACAAGACCGAAGTGGGATAAATCCCCACCTTTCATAAAGTGCATAAGGATAGAAGCATTCTCCTGTCTGTTAAGGATATATCTATCACATAACAAATCTACAGTTTTAATAGGGTCATCACCAGTGCCAATGTTCTTAGCCTTGCGCATCTTATCGACAGTAAGATGGAATTTTGCTTCATCTACTGCACAACTTACGATATCCTGTACCTTCATAAAGTAAGCTTTATCATCTGCAGCAAGGGTTGCATCAGAATAGAGTTCATAGGCATTATCATTATTTTCAATCTGTCTGCCTGTATGATATTTCTTGTGGGAATAGTCCTTGCTAATCATACCATTCTTGCATACCAGGCGATAAACAAGTGGTTCAATCTTGAGTGCTCCTAAACCAATCTCACTATTGGAAATGACAAAACCAGCCTGTACGACATCTCCTGTAGAGATTTCTGCCTTCAAGGTCTTGTTGATTACCTTTAAGTACAGATGGGTTTCCGTAATGTCTTGACTGATTACCTCACAACCTTTCATCTGTGCAATTACAGGCATGATGTGGTCCATAAGTTCCAGATTATCCAGTCTACGGTAACGGTCACTAAGAAATGCTCTTAGCTTGCCATCTAATGTACGAAGCATACGTTTCTGAGGATTGCTCATAAGCCAGCAGTTTACGTTCATATCCAGAAGTTGAGGCTGTTCGTTGAGCATTCTCTCATAATACTTGAAGGGAATGTTGAGATAATCTGCTAACTGACGATGGGCAATATCAGATACATAGTAAGCCAATACATCATCACCTGTATTAACGTTAATAACACTGTTGCCTTTAATACTGTTAAAAGTAAGTAGGGAAGTGTCGGCAGACAAATCCTGCCTAGCTTCACGTTGACGGATGAGTTCTTCATAGAGTTTTTCGATACTTTTGATTCCTTGTTTCATGATATACATCTCCTTGATTTTAGATTTAGTTTTATATGTAAATAACTCTGGCAACACTAGCCAGAGTTAGGATTTTAGACATAAAAACTCCTCAATGTTAAATGCATTGAGGAGTGATGCTATCTATGTTCCTATGTTCCGTTGCAAGGGCTTATGGTATAGCCATAAGCTTGCAAGTTCTTATCTATAATATACAATCTAAAACCACTATGTTTACAGAATCAGTTCGAATGGCTCCTAATAAATATCCCCTTCGGGGATATTTATTAGGATGTTATACGTCACTGAAAAATACTATGTAATTTTTTATGGCGTGAAATGTCGTTAAACACTTTTATTGGGGCATTAACATATCAATAAAAGAAAGGGGGATACCTATGAAACTATGTGCTGAGATAAATAAAATGCTATTAACCATGACAGAAGCAGCAACTTTGTGTAATTGCAGTTACAGTACGATACAAAAATTGGTCAGAGTTAGAAAATTACCTGTAATAAAACGTGGTAAAACTTATCTTATAACAGTGGATACCTTGTCTAATTATATTGATTCATTACTTACCAAATAAAATATTTTTAAGTATTTTATCAATATATGCAACGAACAAATTCTTAATCCTAATAATGTTAAAGGATCAACCTCAAATAGACATAATCAATAATAATCAAATGAAAGGAGATTTAACGATGCTTAACGAATATGGAGATGTTTTAACAGTAGAAGATGTTATGGAAATTTTAGGTATAGGTAAAAATACTACCTATGATTTATTACGCACTGGAGAAATTAAATGCTTCCGAATAAAAGGGAAATGGAAAGTACCTAAACAGGCTGTGATAGCTTATATAAATGAAAAGTCAATGTCTAATTAATAGTTGCTATGAAATAATAAAAACGTGATAAATGAATCTTTGATTTCTATATAGTTTTACCGGCTTTTTTTAGTAAGCATATTCTTAAACACACGATGCCATAATGATTTAATGAGTCTATGGCAATTGCTACAGGCAAATGCCTAATCTCTGGGGCAACAGTGGCATAAAAAAATAAGAGTACTATATTGGCACTCTTACAATAGTGTGGAAACGATGAATATGTTTTACTTCATAATTCCTGCCGAAATATGTTACAATCATCTTGTACGTTCATGTAAGACGATATTTCGACAGGAGGGTATATTATGACAAGGAGATTTAGGATACATGGGGATAATATTGTAGAGTGTGAGCGAATTGCTAAACTCATTTTAGATGAGATAGAAGTTACAACTGTTGATATATCACTAATCTCTCCGTCTACCATTGTTTATAACATAAGATTCAACTACCTAGACAACACTTTTGAGTGGCAGTTAGAATTACTTCCTGGCTTTAACAAAGCAGGCCGTAGAAGATGGGAAGGCGATATTTTTACGGTACTTAGGAACAATGGTAGCTTCCTTGATGAAACACCTGACGCTATTGTTACTTGTGTGGAAAATGGTTTGGAAACAATTCTCTATGCAGTTGAATTTTGTAGTGCATTACAAGCTGGAAATCAAGCATGGCAAAGAAGCGGACGTGCGTTCTCTACTGGTCGCACGGGTTGTCCGTATTTATATATCGTAGATTTTGTTAAATACGAATTAGATAACCGAACTCGTAGGAGAAAAGCACTGCGTTTCCCAAATCCTGCAGTACCATATAGCTACATCAATTTTTCAAGAGAAAGCGATAATTTCGTTGCTCAAGTTTATGTGCGTTCAGAAGAATTTAATCGACAATTTGACCGTTCTTTGAGAAACTTTGATGAAAACAACTTTGCAGAAGCAGAACTATCTACTTATATTGTAAAGCGAATGTGTGGGTTTGATACTACGGCGGAGGAAGAAGCTATTATCCAGAAAAATACTAATGTGGTACTGTTTTTGGCATCTAGCTCTCGTCCTAGTAAAAATTTCACATCTGAACAGTGGAGCCGTTTACGTGAGTATCGCCACGGGATTGTTCAATTCTCATTAGCCAATTCTAGGTTTAATTTCAAAAAAATAATTACGAACAGAGGACATCATGGCAATTCTGCTGAGTTTCTTGATTTGGTAGAGAACCTTAGTGTCGGGTTGGCTTCAAAAGATCTTCCTTTTGGAATTATTCCTGCAGCAAATAGAAGAAGACTAGCAAATGGAATACACTGCTTATATCCAACTTACGATGCCAATCTCGTTGATAGAATCGCTTCTGGAAATTCAGATTTGATTCTATGTATAATTAAGGGATTCAAACCAAGAGGTGATGATAACCGGCCTGATAGAGGAGTTCTCCCATTAGCTGCAATGCTAACATCGACTGGCATTGAAGTATTGACTTACATTTACGGTCCGATTATTGAACGTAATTTTAATATGTTGAGTACAAATCCAGAACTTCTTGCTGCTTCCAATGGTTTTTGGAGAGTAATACTTGCTTTGAGTAATTTCGTTGCTCTTGATGTGCCTGTAATTGCCAATCATTCTTATGATAGAGAAGTTTTATTGGATACTACTGCGTTAAAAGAACATTATGTAGGACAGATTCCAAATGAGAATGGGCTTACGCAAGATGAATTTTCCAGCATTCCACAGTCTTTCCATGAAGATGATGTAGATACAGGAATTCATTTTCTGTTTTCGCATCTGCTCCGTGAAGTATGTTTTGAAGGAATGTGTAATCCACCAGGTGGCGATTGGAGCGGGTTGTCTGTTCGCTACGAAAACTATGAAACACGCTGGTTGTCTTTGCCTAGAGTAAGCGAAGAAGTTGATGGAAAGCGACCCGACCATGTTTTGGAACTCTTTGGGGTGTTTAATTGCCCTGTTCTGCTGTCCATTGAATCAAAGGAGCGTTCCCGTGATTTAGAGGCAAATGTAGGAGAAGGACTTGTAAACTACATCCACAATCTTATGAATTATGTTCCTAATGTCGAACGATCAATATACCCTCACATTGGTGAATGGACACAATCAGAACAGCATATTGATTTTAATGCATTTGAAGTAATATCAGCTGCAGCCTATCTGCGAGAGTCTGCACAAGATAATCATATTGTCTTCGAACATAGCAGATGTGATATGCTCTTCATTATGGCACCAGGCGAGCATGGCTGGGAAATTGAAATTATTACATCTACTCGTGCTGCTGAAATTCTTAAAGAGTTTATCTGTGACAAGATAGATGAAATTGGATTCAATGGTATAACTATTTTTTAATATTACCAATTAAGATACAGTGATTCTAAAACATGGATACTTTCTTTATCCATAACTTTTTTGAAGCTAGAGTTACCTGACGGTATAAACTCATGGCGTTTATACAAATCTTTTGGTAATTCAACAGTAAAATTGTGCTCTCCTCTGATTCCATCAAACGAGAGCATATATTTAATACCTTTTCTATTTAAGTGTTCTAAATAGGTAAGAAAAACATCATAATCTATGGTACCATAATAACGGCCCTTCGTATGAAAGTACGGAGGGTCTAAATATATTAGGTCGCCCTCTTTTGCTGTTTCTGTTGTAATAGTATAGTCTGCTGCTATAAACTCAGTTCCTTGAATATGTTTAGACCAATCTAGAATTATTTTTTTTAAACTATCAGGAGCTATTCCTGGGCGAGTATGATGTAATGAGTTATTAAAATCACCGTTTGCGTTAAAGCGAATTAAACCATTAACGCAGGTTCTAGATAGGAACAGAAGGTCTTCAGGGGAGCGATTTTTATTGAAAACATCTCTGATTTCATAATATGCTTGATAACCCTCTGTTTGTAATTTTGTCCAACGAAGCCTGTAGGATTCAGATAATGCGTAGGGATTATTTTTAATTTCATTCCACAAATCGATTAGCGGTACACAAATATCTCCACAAACAGCATTAGTTGGATTAATAGCGTATAACATTGAGCCGCCACCAATAAAAGGCTCATAGTACCTATTAATTTTATCAGGCAAAAATTCTTTTAATATTGATGATTGGCTACGTTTACTACCACTCCACTTAATAACTGGTTTAAACATTTTAATCCTCCGTGGATGTTGTGTCTATTTCCATTAGAATTTCATTAGGTTCTACATTTAGATAGTCGCACAAACGGGTAAATGCAGCTGAAAGTGGAGATTTCCCGTTTATGTATTCATATATTGTGGGCTTTGATACCCCAGCTCTTGTTGCCAATTCGTTGATAGTTTTGATATCTAAATCTATCATTTTTTTGCGAAGTTCTTTTTCGTTGAGTATCAAATTTTTCATTTAGTTGCCTCACTTTCGGACATATTTAAACTGAGCTGTCCTAGTTGATCCTCATTATCTTTGGTATGATTTAAACGTTCGATTGCAATTTCACAATAAGAATTATCAAGTTCAATACCAATGTATTTTCTTCCTGTCATTTTTGCAGCAACACACTCACTTCCAGAGCCGGAAAAGGGTGTCAGCATAAGATCACCATCTCTAGAAGCCAGTTTAATCATTCTCTTGAGGATTCTGATAGGTTTCTGGGTAGGATGCTTTCCATAAGCGAGTTCTCTCTTTTCCTTGTTATTTGATATATCCCATACAGTTCTCATTTGTTTCCCCGGAGTTTTCAAACTATCATAATAAAAGTCTCCACTCTTTGAATATTCGTAATCAAAATAGTATTCTCTTTTCTTGCCACCCTTATTACACCACAAAATAGTTTCGTGACTGGCAGTCAATCTTCTACCTGCCAGATTAGGAAAAGCATTTCTTTTATACCATACGATTTCATTGATAATCTCAATGCCGAGCATCTGACAAATAACATTGATTATGCCAATATTATGATATGTACCAAAAATCCACATTGAACCAGTCGGCTTAAGTATTCGTTTGGCCTCGATGAGCCAAGCTTTAGTAAAAGCAAAGTAGGACTCAAGTGTGAAATTATCCCATTCTTGCATAACTTTATTCCAGTTGCCACCCATACCATGAAGTTCAATACTGTTATCCCATTTCCATTCTCCGCCTTTAGAAAGATTATACGGTGGATCTGCAATAATTAAGTCAATGCATGATTCAGGTAATTTCTTCATTTCGTTTATGCTATCACCGTTTATGATTGTGTTAATAGGCAATGTAGTCATGCGTGATTCCTCCCTATTTTTTAAATATAGCATAACACACTTAATGAATCAATAATTTCTAACCAAAAGTAAGGTTTCTTTGACTCACAAGAGCTTTAATATTATAAAAATGTGAAAGTATTGATAGACTGAATTAAACGTCCTGATGTATTACAAATAGGTATCTTGCCATCATTTTTATTTGTAATACATTTTCTTTTTCTTCATTAATATATAAGTATGAATTAGTTTCAAAAATTGAACTCCATTTAAGGTCTTTGTTTTTGGACGGAAGTGGAATGATTTAGTTTTGCTTTGTAGACCGATTTACGATGGCCTTAGTGGGTCCCTGAATTTTTTACGAATGAAATGAGTAAAAAATTTAG
This sequence comes from Phascolarctobacterium sp., assembly GCA_017623055.1. Classification (GTDB taxonomy): domain Bacteria; phylum Bacillota; class Negativicutes; order Acidaminococcales; family Acidaminococcaceae; genus JAHHUH01. The sequence goes on along the minus strand of JAGAPX010000012.1, from coordinate 68,204 downwards.
GGCATTTGATAAAAAACTACCGCCGTAGGCGGTGGTTTACCATTTTTAAATATGGATTCCTCTTGAGGATGACAACGAGGATGACAATAATAGAAAAAACATATAGAAATAAAGTAAAATATATATTGTAAAGAAAAATTATTGCATTAAAAAAGATGTTTGGGAGCTAAAAAGCATAGAAAAATATTGACTTCAGTTTTGCTAAATCGTTAGACGTGTCAAAGCGTGCGTGGGTTCGAAACCCACCCACTCCGCCAACATTAAAACTGACGCATCAGAGAAATCTGATGCGTTTTTTATTTGCTTTGTGAAATTATGAAGCAAGTTTATTTTAATGGATTACACATTTCTAAAATAAATCTCTTGAAATAAAATAATGTGTTCAATCCACAGTAAATGAATAAAATTTTAAGAAAAATCCTTGCAAAAAGATTTTGAACACGCTATAATTCAATTAATGGTAAAGAATGTTACAATTAAGGCGGTAATATTCATAAGGCGTTTACCAGAACCACCCCGTTTATAAAATTTCTATATAGGCAGAAGTGTATTTACGGGCAAAGTGTAGAGGAAACAAGGAAACTCTTACAGGAATTTGCTCGTTTTTATTTTCTCCATATAGAGGTTTTGTAAAAATAAAAAATCTCTTAACAAGAGGAGGAAAACATTATGAAAAAATCCTTAGTACTCGCTATGGCAATGGCATTGGGCGTGACTGCTTCCGCTTATGCTGCTAATCCGTTCTCCGACGTTCCCGCTGGCCACTGGGCATATGACTCCGTAGCTAAATTGGCTGCTGCTGGCGTAGTTGATGGCTATGCTGATGGCGCATTCGACGGCGACAAACTGATGACCCGTTATGAAATGGCTCAAATCGTAGCAAAAGCTATGGCTAAAGGCGCTGACTGCGACAAATTGGCTGCTGAATTTGCTGACGAACTCGATACCCTTGGTGTTCGCGTAGCTAAATTGGAAAAAGGCGCTGACGCTGTTAAAATCACTGGTAACATCCGTGCTTCCTATCGCGATGGTGATGCTGCTGAATACATGAAACTGCGTACTCGTTTGTTCGTAAAAGGTCAAATCAATGATGACTGGTCCTACACTGGTCGTTTGCAACAAGACGAAGACCTGAGAGATAATGCTGGTTCTGATTCCGTTTCTTTGAACTGGGCTTTCGTTGAAGGTAAAATTGGCGGTTTGAAAGCTACCCTCGGTCGTCAAAACTTTGCTATTAACACCAAACAAATCATCGATTGCGAATTTGATGGTGCAAAATTTGCTTACGGCAAAGATGTTAAAGTAACTGCTTTTGCTGGTAAAGCTTCTAACGCTGCTGAACTTGCTTATATTGCAGGTACTGCAGAAAAACCCAATACCTATTCCACTGCTAAATCTGATGACAGATTCTATGCTGTTGACGTTAATACCAAAGTAGCTGGTATTCCTGTTTATGCAACCTACTACAAAGCTGACCAATATGACCAAGAAGTTTGGAATGTTGGTGCTACTTTGCAAGTTGCTCCGAAAACTGCTTTGAAATTGGATTGGGCTCGTGGTGAATCTGATCGCAAAGTTGCAAATGATGACAAAAATGGTTATATTGCAACTGTAGCTTATGCAGGTGCTAAAGCTTCTGCTCCTGGTTCCTTCGGTGTATGGGCTACCTACTATGATATGCCGGCTAATACCTACTTCAAAAATACTGCAAATACTCAATCTGCAGTAATGGAAACCTACAAACTTGCTGGTTATGGTTATGAAGGTTTTGAAGTTGGTGCAAACTATGCATTGGCTAAAAATATTGTAGCGGCTGTTCGTTACTTCGACCTCGAAGAAAACGATGGCACTAAAGAATCTCAAAACTTGTGGACCGAAGTTGTATTCACTTTCTAATTTAAAGATTAGTTAAGGTTATAGCTTAGTTTAATAATTAGCACCGTGTTGCTTTAAGCAACACGGTGTTTTTGTGTCTAATATCATTGCATTTTATATCTACTTCTTGTAAAATTTAATGTAAACAATGACTACTTAGTAAGTAGAGGAGTATGTGTTTTGAAAAAGGATTGCTTTATCTTAGGTTGGGTATATTTTGGTTTGATGTTCATTTTAGAGGCGGTGCTTCCTGAATGGATGGGTAATGAAAATGGTGTTATAGAAAATTTGCAAATACTGTGGTTTTTTGCAGGTATTTGGTATTGCTATAAAATGGCGAGTACACCTATGCATGACTGGGGTGGTGAGCAAAGCTTCTTATGGTATGCAGGTTCCATTTTCTTTTTGCTTTTAGCTGGTCGTGAGGTAAGCTGGGGCAGGGCGTTCTTCTGGCATGCAGATGGTAGAATGTACAAGTACAGTGATATGGGCTTGTACGGACAGCTGGTTCATCCAATGGTGGGCGCACTTTTAGTCTTAGTACTCTTCCTGTTGTGGCGTGGTAAGATAGTTGCTTTTTTAAAGAGCATTAAGTTCCCAACTATAGATTTTGCTTTACTCTTACTATTTATCTTAATGGGATGGGTTGGCGAAAAGGCCAACATTGCCTTGTTCCACGGAATGTTAGCAGAAGAATTGGCAGAGTTTGGTGCATATATGATGATGTTTCAAATTGTAAGACGCATTGGCGAATATATGCAAAATAAAAAATAAAGTAGTTGTATTTTCAAAAGGTAAATATAATTTTATATAAGAAGATTCAGATTTTGGCAGGACTTTCTCAATTTGAGGAAGTCCTTTTAATTTTTGCAGAGTTTTCTATTCTGACATAGCTTTGTGAGTAGATTTTGTTAGCTTTGTAATTAAAGTGCCAAATATTTTGCAAACATTGCTTTCCAAAATTTGCAGGGGTACAATGCAGGTGTGATACGAAATCATAAGACAAAAAGAAACAAAAGATGTATCACGATTGTCAAGAGCATACATAGAGGCAAGTGAACATTATTTAGAGGTAACAAGGAAACTTTAAGAGAGGGTTCATTTCTCTTGTAAGCATCTGACATTGCGTTAGGGCAAATGAGGAGGAAAAATTATGAAAAAATCTTTGGTATTGGCGATGGCTATGGCTATGGGCGTAACTGCATCTGCTTATGCAGCTAATCCTTTTAGTGATGTGCCCGCAGGTCACTGGGCATACGATAGCGTAGCAAAGCTTGCAGCTGCCGGTGTAATTGACGGTTATCCTGACAGGAAATTTGATGGCGACCAATTGATGACCCGTTACGAAATGGCGCAAATTGTTGCTAAAGCTATGGCTAAAGGCGCTGATGTGGATATGCTGGCAGCAGAGTTTGCAGACGAGTTGGATACATTGGGCGTGCGCGTAGATAGACTTGAAAAGAAACAAGACGCTGTAAAAATTACTGGCCAAGTTCGCTACAGTTATGCAGACTATGACGGTGACATTGGTGGCTACCATAATCAACTGCGTTCCCGTATCTGGGTGCAAGGCCAAGTAAATGATGACTGGACTTATACAGGTATGCTGCAAAATACTCAAGACTTCGCCAACGAAAAAGGTGATGAAGATACTAAATTCCAACGTGCCTATGTGGATGGCAGAATTGGTGGCGTAGATATGCGTGCTGGTCGTTTGCCTTTGTACTTAGTAAACGGCAACCTGTACGATACTCGTGCTGATGGTTTTGTAGCAAGCTACGGTAACAATGTAAAACTTAGTGGCTTTTACGTTAAACCTACTGACGCAGACAAAGGCTTTGCTAAATTTGCTAATGCAGATACCATTACTGCAGATTACGACGAAGCCTTTGGCGTAAAAGTTGAAGGTGAACTGGGTGCAGTGAAAGCAAATGCAGGCTACATTGTTTTTCAAGATGGTGATGCCTTCTATAATCAAGGTTGGGACGGCACAGTCTTTGACAAAACTACGGATATGAACTTGAATGATGATAAAATCTGGCACATAGGCGCAGCTACAGAACTGATGAAGGACGTAGAGCTGACTGCCGATTATATGCACTCTAGTTTTGATGGTTTTACCGGTGCCAACGGCAAGCATTACAAAATGGATGACGATGGTTGGATTGCAGGCTTGAGCTATAAAGGAGCAAAAGCTTCTGACCCGGGTAGCTATGGGTTGTACGCTAAGTACTATGATCAAGGTAGAGGTACCGTCTTTGCACATACTATGAACGGTTACTACGGTACTACCGGCTTTGATGGCTATATGGTGGGTATGAACTATACCTTTGCTAAAAATATGGTTGGCGCTGTTGAATGGTACGACCTTGATAGCAAAGCAGTAGGTACTGATATTGGTAAACAAAGCATGAAGACCTTGTGGAGCCAAATGATGATTACCTTCTAAAATTTAAGATAATGTTCACATAGGGGAAATGATTAGGGCAGCAATTGCTGCCCTTTTTATATTTTGAGTGTTTCACGTGAAACATTTTGTTAAGAAGTATTTATTTTAGAAATTGTATACATTGTAACAATGAGAACTTATGTCTTGCATTTGTGAACAAGCTGTGATAAACTTACCATATGGAAATTTGTGCTTGCTAACTGTAGTAGAATGTTAGTAAAATGCAAGGATAATATAGCCGTGTAGAGGAAACAAGGCAACTCTTACTAAGGTTTATTATTTATAGCATTTGAGCGCAAACTACTTAGGAAATTCAAGGCAAATTACTAAATTTATTTCCTGAGGAGGAAAACACAATGAAAAAATCCTTAGTTCTTGCAATGGCAATGGCATTGGGCGTAACCGCTTCTGCTTATGCTGCTAACCCGTTCTCTGATGTTCCCGCTGGCCACTGGGCATATGACTCCGTAGCTAAATTGGCTGCTGCTGGCGTAGTTGATGGTTATGCTGACGGCGCTTTCGCTGGCGACAAACTCATCACCCGTTATGAAATGGCTCAAATCGTAGCAAAAGCTATGGCTAAAGGTGCTGACTGCGACAAACTGGCTGCTGAATTTGCTGATGAACTGGATACCCTTGGTGTTCGCGTAGCTAAATTAGAAAAAGGTGCTGACGCAGTTAAAATTGCTGGTCAATTCCGTATTCGCAATGTTGCTCATGACAGTGGCGATAAAGATAAAACTGATATCCGTACTCGTCTCTGGTTGACTGGTCAAATCAACGAAGATTGGACCTATACTGGTATGTTTGAAAACGTTCAAACTGTTTCTGGTTCTGATAAAGGTGCTACTGCTGAAGATGATGTTTACTTAGGTCGTGCTTACCTGGATGGTAAAGTTGGCGGTATGGCAGTACGTGCTGGTCGTTGGGATGAAATCCCTGGTTCTGGTGCAGTTCTTGATACCTATCTTGACGGTGTAAAAATTGCATACGGCAATGATGTTAAAGTTTGGGCAACCGCTGGTAAAGCTGCAGATAAAGATCATACCAATACTGGTTTTGCATTGACTTCCGAATCTAACGATCGTGTTTACGCTGCTGGTGTAGAAACTAAAGTAGGCGTTGTTAATGCTTATGCTAACTGGTATAAAGTAAATGGTGATGCTGTAGAGATTGCAGAAGGTAGAACTGGAGAAAAAGAAATCTACAACGTAGCAGTTAATATGGATGTTGCTAAAGATTTGAACCTTTCCTACGAATATATGTGGGGCGACAAAGAATATGAAAAAGAAGTTTCCAAAGATGGTTACATCGTTGGTTTGAACTATAAGGGTGCGGATGCTTCCGTAGCTGGCACTTATGGTGTACATGCTTACTACTATGACCAACCGGTTAATGCTATTCTTTCCCCGACCTTTGACTTGAACAACTTCTTGGATGAAGGCGGTTATGAGGGTTGGAGTGTAGGTGTAGACTACACCTTAGCTAAAAATATCCAATTGTGCGTAAACTACTATGATACTGAAGCAAAAATCGGTTCTAACAAAGATGAAGTGGTTTACAGCGAATTGTACTTCTTCTTCTAATTCTAAAGTTAATAGCGAAAGCTTTGAACAGGACTGCGAAAGCAGTCCTGTTTTTGTATGTATGGTGTGGATTCAATAGAGCAACTGACTTTTCGGTCAAAATAATTTACGAAAATATATGCAAAAGTTCTCCTGTTGTGATAAAATATATCTATCTTAGTTGGATTTTTAGGAGGAATTATAATGAAAAAAGTATTGCGTTATTTGTTAATGACAGTTATGGCATTGTTTGTTAGCTTGCCCTGCCTTAGCGCAGAAGCTGCAAGCGTAGCATTGCTTCCCTTAATTAATAATGTGGAAGGTGGCGACGATATTGCTAACCAAGTATTCTACAAAGAAGCGCTTGCCACTATGAAATTACAAAAAGGTTTTGTCCTTATGGAAAATGACAAAATCAATGCTGCTATTGACGCTGCTCGTATTGTAGACGAAGTTCCTGATAAAGCAACTTTGGCACAAATTGCAAAAGACGGTAATGTAGATATTGTTATTGCAATGCAAATTGATGATTTGGAAGATAAACCGGTGTTCCCGTCTACTGAACGTATGCTGGAACTGGATATGGAAGGCGTTGCAGTTGCTTACAATCGTTTGAATGGCGTTTTCTACAAACACGAATTTGCTAGCGATAAACAAATCGATGAAACTTTGACCAGTCGTTGGGATTGGGTTCATGAAGAATTTGGTCGTCAAGTTCGTATTGAAATTAAACGTGCTTTGAAAGCTAAAAAATAATTGTGATTAAGAGAGTGGTGGAAACTACTCTCTTTTCTTTTGCTGGCTTTACTTGTTTAGGAGGGTGTCAGCATAACTGCTAGAGAGTGTATAGTAAAACTTCATATCTTGTGCTACAATATACATATAATAGCTATGAATGGAGGATATAAAATGAGAAAACAACTTGCAAGTTTAATGCTTACTTTTATATTTTGTGTGACTGCTGTAGTGCCTGGCTTTGCTGCGGACGTGAATATTCCTGCTGCCGACAAGATTAAATCTATGGAAGTGATGCTTTACGGCACAGCGCAAGAAGGCTCTTTGGTTGAACGTATGGATAATATCGAATATGATGTTAACGGTTTGATGACTTCTGAATCTATTTTGGAACGTGTTGATGATATGTACAACTATCTTAAAGGAAAACCGGAAGAAGGCGGAGCTTCCTTTGCGACCCGTCTTAATATGGTAGAATGGCGCTTGAACGAAAGCATGAGTGGCGGTCCTGCCAAAGCTCGTATTGAAGCGGCAGAAAAGCTTTTGAATGGTAAGGTTGATGATGGTGCCCTTTCCACCCGCCTTGAAGATTTGTTAGAGCTGGTTTCTTACGAAGGTGGCGTTGTTCCCGTACAAGATGTTACCTTACCTAAAGATTCTGTAATAAAAATTGAATTTACTCAAGAACTTGGTAACAAGATTAATAAGGTTGGCGATGAAGTTGGCTTCAAGGCTGTGGATAACCTCTATGTGAACGACGTGCTTGTTCTCCCTAAAGGCGCTACTGGTGTTGGCAAGATTAAGAAAGTTGTGCAACCCGGTATGTTTGGAAAAGATGGGAGAGTAGATGTCAACTTCATGTACATTTATGGTACTGACGGTACTGAGATTCCCGTTTTTGTAGGCGAGCTTGCTAAACAACAAGCAAAGTCTTATGCTGGCGCAGCTGGTGCAGCCATTGGTGGTATGATTATTCTTGGACCTATTGGTGCCATCGGTGGTGCCTTCGTAAAAGGTAGTAGCGTAGTGATTCCTGCGGGAAGCGTGACCTATGTTCAAACTAGCGAAGATACTGCTATGCAAGGCGTGGTATATACTGAATAATTTAATAAAAAGAAGTAAAAAGGCTCACAATTCGTGAGCCTTTTTTCGTTTTTCGTGTTATAATGTTGAGTGGATGACTGTATGCTTTTTTAGATAATTTTTATATAAAGGAGTTCGCCATGAGAAAGATGTTTTTAGCTACAGCCTTGGCTGTTAGTATGTGTGTACCTGTATATGCAAACTTTGATGATAATAGTGATGCAAGCATTTACGCAACACCTGTATATGATGAAGATGCAAATTCTGCGAGCGTAGTAAAGAAGTCTGCTCGTGAAGAAAATATGGGAAAAGCTTTGCCTATTAAAATGACCGGTGACCAAGCAGAATATGATAGTGTAAGTGGAGACTTTCATTTAAGTGGTAATGTTGTTATTACTCAAGGTGCGGAAAAGCTTTTGACTACTCATGCTCATGGCAACATGAAGACTGGTGATGTGTGGCTTGACCAAGGTGGCACAATTGTGGAACCAGGAACTAGAATGACTGGTAAATGGGTTCACTATAATTTCAATACAAAGACTGGTGAAATTAAAGAAATTACTGGCAAAAGTGAAAAGGAATGGTTTGATGCACCGCATGCAACTATCCTGTCTGATAAGTTAGTAGTTGATGAAGGTGGTTATATGTCTCGTTGTCCGTCCAAAGAGCATCCTCCTTGCTTGTCAATTAAAGCAAAAACATTTGAAATTTATCCTCAGGAAAAAATGGTTGCCCATGATGTTAAAGTATTTGTAAGAGGCAAGCACGTATATTCTCGCGATATATGGGTAAATGAAGTTGGTGCTCGTAAGATGAGCATTATGCCTCGAGTTGGTTATGCGGGCAGTGACAATGGTACTTTTGCAAAATTAGACATCAATTGGCAAATGGGTGAGAAGACGTCTGCTAATGCAGAACTTATTAGATATAAAAAAGCTGGTTATAAGCCAATGTATTCTTTGAAGCATAACGAGCGTAATTTTGACATTACCTATAAAAATGGCTGGGAAGAAGACGACGATGATTGGTACAAAAAGCAAAACACATGGAGATTTACTTATAAGCCGCATCGCTTTATTGATGGGTTGCCTTTAAGTTATTCCGGTTACTTTGAATATGGTTTTTGGAAAAATGAAGATACTGGTGTAAATAGTTGGCATAAGGAATATGTTGTGTATTTAACTCATGACCCGATTTATTTGTTTAATTCTAAGAATACCGTTCTTAATTTGCGAGTTGGTAAAAAGTGGGTTCATGAAAGCTATAATGGGGAAACTGAACAAACTGATGTGTATTCTGCAACTCTGGCACAAAAATTATCTTCTAAATGGGATACTTGGATTGGCTGGCATCGTGAAGATGAAACAAGTTCTTTGTTTGATATTGGACAACCTGATATGGCAAAAGAAATTCGTAATGGCCTGCGTTGGAAAATGGATGATAAAAATACTTTCACTATCGTTAATAGATATGATATTGGCAAAGGACAACAATATTCCACGAAATATTCTTGGGAACATAAGTTCTGTTGCTGGATGTTAGCTTTTGAATATGAACAAGAACAATTAGAAAACGATAGTACACGCAGAATAGTGTATTACTTCTACAATCTGTAATTGAGGTATATTATGCAAAAAATTATTCAAGAACGTTTTGAAGAGCATTTGGCTGTAGCCAATGCTGTAATGCAAAGCGACATTTTAGAACAAGTTGAGCGTGTTGCTACTGCTATTAAAGCTGCTTTGGCAAATGGCAAGAAGGTTTTGTTTTGTGGTAATGGTGGCAGTGCAGCAGATAGCCAGCATTTAGCTGCAGAATTCGTAGGGCGTTTCCAAAAGGAACGTCAAGGGTTGCCTGCTATCGCACTTACTGTTGATACTTCCATCTTGACCGCTGTAGGCAATGACTATGGGTTTGACAAGGTGTTTGTGCGTCAAGTGGAAGCTTTGGGTAACGAAGGCGATGTGCTTGTAGGGATTTCTACCAGTGGAACTAGCCCCAACGTGCTTGCTGCTGTTGAATTGGCAAAAGCTAAGGGAATGTACTGTGTAGGTATGACTGCAGCTAATGGCGCTAAGCTGGCAGAACTTTGCGATGAATGTATCGCTATTCCTGCTAAGGTTACTGCTCGTGCTCAAGAGATGCATATTTTAATTGGTCACATTTTATGTGAACTTGTGGATGGTGAATAAATTGTCCGGTTTGGCTGTGACTGCCTTCTTGGCAGAGAAAATAAAAGATTTGAAGATTGCCGTAATTGGCGACGTAATGCTTGACAGGTACTTTCACGGTGAAGTAAAGCGTATTTCTCCGGAAGCACCTGTACCTGTAACTAAAATTAATAGAGTAAAATCCGTTTTAGGCGGTGCTACCAACGTAGCTGCCAATCTTGCTCATTTGGAATGCAAGGTATTTATGGGCGGTGTTACTGGTGATGATGATAACCGTGTACTTTTGGAACGCTTGATGGACGAAGCTGGTATTGACTATACTGGCTTGGTTAAGAGTGACAAACGCAAGACCATTACCAAACTGCGTGTTATTGGCGGCACTCAACAGATGTTGCGTCTTGACTTCGAAGAAACTGGTGACTTGTACCCTGAAGAAACAGAAGCTTTGAGCAACTGGCTTACCAAACTGTTAGAAGCTGGTTTGGATGGTATTATCGTTTCTGACTATGCTAAAGGCGTATGTTCTGATAACTTTTGCCAATGGGTAATTAAACAAGGCAATGCTTACGGTATCCCTGTTTTGATTGACCCTAAAGGTTCAGACTGGACCAAGTATAGTGGTTGTGACTTCATTACTCCGAATTTAAAGGAAATGTGTGAAGCGGCAGGTTGCCAACGCGAAAATGAAGACGCTGTTGTTGTGGAGATGGCTCGTGCTGCTAAAGAAAAGTTTGGCATTAAGAATGTGGTTGTTACTCGTAGTGAAAAGGGTATGACCTTGGTTAATGATACAGAAATCATCCACAATCCTGCTACTGCAATGGAAGTATTTGATGTTTCTGGTGCAGGTGACACTGTTGCTGCAACTTTACTGGCTGGTGCAGCAGGCAAGCTTGATTTGAGTGATGCTGTGTTTATGGCAAACCGTGCCGCTGGCATTGTAGTCGCGAAAGCAGGTACTTACCCTGTACATCGTGACGAGCTTTTGAAGGATTTGCTGACGGAAGAACGCAAACAAGGCAAGAGCTACCGCACCTTAAGCTGGGAAGAAATTGCTTCCTTAGCAAACACTTGGAAAGCTTGTGGTGAAAAGATTGTCTTTACTAATGGCTGCTTCGATATTCTTCACGTAGGTCATGTAACTTACTTGGAAAAAGCGAAGAACCTTGGCAAGCACTTAATCGTAGGTTTGAATACTGATGCTTCCGTGCGTAGATTAAAGGGTGAAACCCGTCCCCTCGTACACGAGCTGGACAGAGCACGCGTTCTCGCGGCACTTAACTGCGTGGATGCTGTGGTGCTCTTTGACCAAGATACTCCCACTGAACTGATTGAAAAAATTCGTCCTGATATCTTAGTTAAAGGTGGCGACTACAAGCCTGAAGAGGTTGCTGGTCGTGAATATGCAGGCGAAGTACAAATTATAGAATTTGAAGATGGTTATTCCACTACTGGCGTAGTTGAGAAGATTGCGCAAATGGTTAAGGAGGGCAAGATATGATTATTGTTACCGGTGGCGCTGGCTTTATTGGCAGTAACATTGTTAAAGGTTTAAATGAACGCGGTCACGATGACATTTTGGTAGTAGATAATTTAACCAATATGGTTAAGTTCAAAAATATCCAAGGCTTGAAAGTTAAAGATTATATGGACAAGTATGCCTTTAGCGAAGCTTTGGCTGCAGGCAAATTTAACCACGAAAAAATTGATGTTATTTTCCACGAGGGTGCATGCTCCGACACTATGGAATATAACGGCAAATATATGATGGAGAACAACTTCGAGTACACTAAAAACGTACTCCACTTCTGCTTGGATAGAAAGATTCAAATGCTTTACGCATCTTCTGCTTCTACCTATGGTAGTGGCTTGCATGGCTTCCGTGAAGAGCCTTCCTGCGAAGAAGCGTTGAACGTGTATGCATTCTCTAAATTGTTCTTTGATAACTACCTGCGTCGCTTGCTTCCCCAAGCACAAAGCCAAGTAGTGGGCTTGCGTTACTTCAACGTATATGGCCCTCAAGAAAATCACAAAGGCAAAATGGCTTCCATGATTTACCAAATGTATAACCAATGGAAAGCAGAACATAAAGTAAGACTCTTTGGCGAATATGATGGCTATGGTCCTGGCGAACATACCCGTGACTTTATCTACGTTAAAGACGTTGTAAAAGTTAATTTCTACTTCTGGGATCATCCAGAAATCAGTGGTATCTTTAACTGTGGTACTGGTCATGCTCACCAATTCAATACTCTCGCTAAAGGCGTGCTGAAGCATTTTGGTAGTGGCGAACTGGAATATGTTCCCTTCCCGGAAGTGCTGAAAGGCAAATATCAAAGCTTTACCCAAGCAGATACTGCTAATCTTTTGGCAGCAGGCTACGATGGTGGCTTTACTCCCATTGAAGATGCAATCGCTGAATACTGCGAACTCTTAGATAAAACTGGCGGTTACTACGTTTATGAAAGATAAGGCAGTGTTCTTTGACCGCGACGGCGTGCTTAACGTTGACGTGGACTACTTATACAGAATTGAAGATTTGGTGTGGGTGGATGGTGCACGCGAAGCTTTGGCTTATTTATCTAAATTAGGCTACAAAATTTTCGTTGTTACCAACCAAAGCGGTGTTGCCCGTGGTTACTACACCATTGAAGATATGAACAAGCTTCACGCATATATGGCTTCTGAATTGGAGAAATGTGGTGCGAAGGTGGAGACGTTCTATTATTGTCCTCACCATAAAGAAGGCAAGATTACGGAATACGCCATTGATTGCGATTGCCGTAAGCCTAAACCGGGTATGATTCTAGAGGCTTTTGCAGAAAACGACTTGGACAAAGAAGCTTGCTTCCTTATTGGCGATAGTAAACGTGATGTGGAAGCAGCAGAAGCTGCTGATATTAAAGGATATTTATTCCAAGGCGGTAGCCTGTTAGAATTTGTTAAAAATATAGTTGAAGGTTAATTACATGGACTACAAAAATATTTTACTTATCAAAATGAGCTCCTTAGGGGACGTTCTTCATACTTTGCCTTTTGCGGCGGAACTGCGCAAACTGTACCCCAATGCCAAGATTAGTTGGCTGGTGCATCCCCAATTTGCAGGCTTCGTACCTGACCCGCCTGTAATTGACGAAGTCTTGTATTTTGATAAAGTTAAGTTCAATAAGATGAGCTTGGGCGATAAAATAAAATATTTTAAAGAAATGCGTGATATGCTCCACAGCAAGCATTTTGATTTGGTAATCGATATGCAGGGCTTGTTCAAGAGCGCAGTAATGGCTGCCATAAGCGGTTGTGGTAATCGTATTGGTTATTGCGAAATGCGTGAAGGCAGTGGCTTCGTGAGCAAGGCAATTGGTGGTAGTCACAGCAAGGACCATGTAATTGAGCGTTATTTAGACGTTGCTCGTCACCTTGGTGCAAAGGTAGAGGAATTAGAATTTCCCATGCCGGATTTAACCAAGGAAAGCGAAGCTGTAAAAGAAAAACTGGCGGCTAAAGGTGTCAAAGGAGATTATGTTGTCTTTGTTCCCGGTGCACGCTGGAAAACCAAGGAATGGCCTGTAGAACATTACGCTGAGCTGGCGAAGAAAATCGTTGCAGACGGTATGCACGTTGTACTTGCAGGCGGACCTGATGATGCGCCTAAGGGTGCTAAAGTTAAAGAGTTAAGTGGGTTGGAACAAGTTGTGGATATGACTGGTCAAACTACTTTGCGTGAGCTTGCTGCTCTTATAAAAGATTGTAAGTTCTATATTAGTGCTGATACTGGACCGCTTCACTTTGCTGCGGCGTTGAAAAAGCCTTTGATAGCAATGTACGGACCAACTAAAGCTGATAGAACTGGTCCTTACGGTAGCAATAATTCCACAGTAATGATCACTCCGGCCAAATGTGCAGGTTGTTTGAAAAAAGCATGCGACGATTGGCATTGCATGCACGATATAACTCCAGAAATGGTTTATGAAGTTTATAAAGATAAACTTGGAGAAAATGATGATAGATCTTAATGGCAAGAAAATACTGGTAACGTTTTTAATGCATTTAGGAGATTTGGTATTAACAACACCTTTTATACATGCCTTGCGAAAAGCTGCTCCTGATGCGCACATTACCTATTTAGTGGATGAAAAGTTAAAAGATGTTGTATTACACAATCCTAATTTGGATGAAGTAATTACTATTGATAAACTGGGTAGGGATAATAGTATTCTTGCTTTAATGGCGTGCGCTCGCAGATTAAGTAAGATGGATTTTGATGTAGTAATCAATCTTCATCCTAACGAACGTTGTTCTTTCATTTGTGCTATGACTAAAACAAAGTGGCGTGTTGGTACTGCGCATACTGTATTTAGACCATTTTGGGATATTTTTATTCAATTGGATAGAACTATCCATGCTGCAGATATGTATTTAGATGTACTGCACGAGTTAGGCATTAAAGAACTGAATCACAAGGGCTTGGAAGTATTCATTAGCGAAGAAAGCAAAATTAGTGCTGAGCAGTTTTGGCGTGACAATGGCGTTTTTGCTACAGATAAGTTGATAGGGTTTAATATTGGTAGTGCTATTCCTACTAAGCGTTGGGCTCCGGAAAGATTTGCTCAAGTAGCAGATGCAATGACTGCTAAAGGGTACAAACCTGTATTTTTTGGTGGAACGATGGACGAAGAATTTGTTAATGAAGCAGTTGCCGCTATGCACACTACTCCCATTGTAGCTACTGGTGCTTTTAATATAGGTGCTTTAGCTGCCGCTTTAAAGCGCTGTGATTTGCTTATTACTAACGATAGCGGACCTATGCATGTTGCAATCAGCCAAGACGTTCCTGTTGTGGCTTTGTATGGTCCAAGCCTAGTTAAACTTTATGGACCATATACCAAGAATGCTATTGTTGTTACTGCAGTACCTCCCTGTATGGGTTGTGCAGGTGGTATGAAGCACAAATGTAGTGATATGCAGTGTATGACCCGTCTAACAGTGGAACAAGTTATAGAAGCAGCCGATAAGATACTGTCTTCTCGCGGTGAAGGAGAATGACTGCCTTAAAAGCAGTACCCAAACAGATTTTAGTTTTATGCGAGCGCTTGGATATAGCGGCTTTCGTAGATGTTTATATAAAATACTTGCGTACTGAGGGTGTAGCAATACCTAACGTGCGCATTATTAATCTGCAATGTTTGGATAATTTGCTCCAATACTTGCAAGGGTTGGAAAAAGCAGAGGATTTTTCTGATATTGGAAAGGTTCTGCTCATTGCAGACGCTGGAATAAAGCGTTTAGAAACGGAACACTTTTTATATAGTGTGAAGCGACATAGCTTTTTGGTGGATTTTGATTACGACTTGTACCTATTCCCTAAGAAAAGTGCTGCTGGGAACTGGTCTCCAGGTTTTATGGAAGACTTACTTGTGCCTGCGTTAAAGCAGGAAACTTCTGAATGCTGTTATTTTTATAATCTGCATAACATTGCCCACGAGTATATTTTTAGTGTGAATAATAGTCGCGGGCAAAAGAATCGTATCGTAAATTATAGCAGGAACTTTTTGTATGGGTACTTTGCCGGTACAGAAAAGTTTGTTGGTTTACGATTGGGCGAGGCGGCGACGAAAGGAGCCTTTGATTTAAATCACGAAGGCTTTAGGGATTTACGAGAGTTTTTGACTAAGTTGGAGAAGTAGGAATTGGATAGATTCGATAAATTCTTAGTAAATTTACAACAGAGCATAAAGATATTTATGTTTCTAATAGTGTTGATAAATTTATATAGAATTATTTTTTTATATGTTTTTTCTGAACAATTAGTTGCTATTAACTGGCAAGAGATAGTTAACTGTTTATGGTTAGGATTTAGATTAAGTTTAAAAACAGCAGGCTTACTGGCATTAATTGGGTTTGTGTTTTCTGCATTACCACAAATATTAATTGGGAAATGGCCTGCAAGGGTAATAAGCAAAAGCTTTGCTTACTTTTCTATTTTTATACTAACCTTTGGTGTATTTACTCGTGTTCCATATTACAAATTATATAATTCAACATTTAATTCAACTTTATTAAATGTATTACATGACGATGTTTGGGCAATCTACCAGACCGTTGTCAACGAATATAATTTTTATCCTGCGTTAATTGCTGTTTTGGTTATTACTGTAGGTTTGTGTAAAATACTTAATCGCATATTAGCAATTGAGTATTGGCAATACAAGGTGAAGAATTCTAAAGAAATACTTAGGGCAAGTATATTTTTATTGTGTTTTTTACCGTTTTTTTGTGTATTGGTGAGATTTGGTGGCGGGTACAGTTATAGAACTGGTATCCACTGGGAAAACGCTGGTCGCTTGAGTGCTCATATTTTGAATGAAGCAATTTTGGATGATGGGCAGGCCATGTACAGGGTATGGTTTGCTTACAAAAGAATCAACAAAGCTCACAAGATTAGCTTTACAAAACAAGATTTAGAAAAAAGTATTGATGTTTTAGGTGGTAATAGAAGAGCCAAAACTATTGATGAAGCTTTGAAAAGAACTGTAGATAGGCAAATGCTTTCTGTACAGCCGCAAAATGTAATTTTAATTTTAGGCGAGAACTATGCAGCGTGGCCCTTCTTAGATGAATATAAAGACATAGGATTAGTTGATGAATGTAAAAAGCTTTTGAATACTGATAAAGTTGCCTATACTTTTAACTTTTTATCTCAGGGAAGTGAAACTGTTATGGCAACAAATGCTTTGCTTACAGGACTTGATAACCTTTTTTTACATGAAAATTACCAACCTACAAGTTATCGTGAAAAATATAGTGGTGGCATAGGCACTATTATGAAGAATTTAGGTTATAAGACCTATTTTTGGTATGGTGGCTTTAGTAGCTGGCAGGATGTAGAAAAATTCACTAAAGCACAGAGTTTTGACCATTTTCGTGCTGCTGATTCGTATCCTTATAGTGAGGGTAATGTATGGGGAGCAGCAGATGAGTATCTCTTTACTGCAGTAAGAAAACATATCGAACAATACAAAGAAGAAAAAGCTTTTCATTTTGTGCTTACAATGAGTAACCATCCACCTTTTACATTAGATGTGGAGAGTAAAGGGTTTAAGAAAGAGAAAGTAAAGAATGGTTTACCAGATAGCATTATCAATGATGAAAAAATTCTTAACCATCTGGGGCACATTTGGTATGCTGATAAAACGATGTGTGATTTCATCCGGCAAGTAGAAACTATTAAACCAGATACTTTATTTACTATGGTTGGTGATCATGCAGAAAGATTCTCTTTTGCAAAAGCAGCCACAAGGCAGGAGCTTTCAGCAGTACCATGTATTTTTTACGGTAAAGGTGTTCAAAAAAGTTGGTTTAGAAACAATCAAGTAGGTGCGCATATGCAGCTACCAGGAACCTTAGCAGAGGTCTTGGGTAAACCTGGCGATACGTATACTGCCATTATGCCTAATATGTTTAATAATAAGAATAATATTGTGGCAAATAATTACTTGTATGTGAAAGACAATAAGTTTGACGGGATAGGTAATAGCAACAAACAAGTTAAAGAGTTGTCTGGAAGTACTAAACGAGTATCTGCTTGGAGAGTACTAAAAGGGAATGAATTGAATTAAAGTTGAAGGATGAAATAATCAATGTTTTTGAAGCATGGTGTTAAGAAAGATAATATGGTTAGTAATTTAACGGTAGTTATCCTCACAAAAAACGAAGAAATGAATATTGTTGATGTCATTGCTAACGCCAAACAAGTTACTGATAAAGTATTGATTGTGGATTCTGGTAGTACAGATAAGACTGTAGAACTTGCCAAGAAAAATGGTTCGAAAGTAGTATATCGTGCATGGGATAATGACTTTGCAGCACAACGTAATTTTGCTTTAGAGCACGTTGATACAGAATGGGTTCTTTATCTTGACGCAGACGAGCGAATGAACGAGGAGCTGTGCAAGGGAATTGTTGAAATAGTACCTACTTCTAAGAATGCAGTGTATAGATTTATTAGAAGAAATAGTGCCTTTGGAAAAGATTTTAAGTATGGAGTTTTGGCACCAGACAGTGTTATCAGATTATTTCCTAAGAACAAGGTAAAATGGAAGGATAAAGTACATGAAAGACCAGTGGGTGACTTGCCAATTATTACACTAGATGGTTATTTGAAACACTTTACTTATACTGATTTTGATCAATATGTTGCGAAAATGAATATGTATTCTAGTATTGCTGCACAAAACTATAGGATTAAAGATAAGAAAGTAAGTATAATTAAAGACATAGTTTTTAGACCATTTTTGGCTTTTTTTAAGATGTATATTTTGAAAAAAGGTTTTTTAGAGGGATGGTTAGGATTTGTACTGTGTCTTAATTATGCAAATTATACGTTGAATAAATATGTGAAGTTAAAGTTGTTGAGATAGTTTTTAGGAGAAGGTTTATGGCAAAGAATTTGTTTGTGGTTAATTCGCCACTGCATTTGATGTCAGCGTTTATATTGGCTAATTCAAAGTTTGTTAATGATGATAATTATTTAGCGTTAGTGCATCCTCATGGATTTTCAAAGTGGAAGGAATGCGCTGTAATGAGCTATATGTCATCTACTGAAGGTGGATTCAAAGAAGTATTTTCTTTGGTAGAGAAGATGAATACTCAACAGGCTAAATATATAAAAGAAAAAATGAAGCCTCTGCAATTTGACGAAGCCTTTGTTGGTAGCGACGTAAATGTAGCAGATCAACTGCTTTTGAGTGCGTTGGATATGAAACATTTTTACAGGCTTGATGATGGTATGTGGTCTTACTATAATGAAGACAGAAAACGTCCTTACCACAAAGCAAAGTTCCACGAAATGCAAATTAAGCTTGCTGCAATGACTTTTGGTATAAGTTCAGATTTCCCCATTAACACCATCGCTTTGGGGGAAAACAAGGCGAGCTTAGGCGATTATCTTTTTATGCCACAGCTTTTAAAGAGAAAATCTCCTAAAGTGTTTGATATTGACAGAGATATGATTAAAACTGCTATGGATAAGTTGGGAAAGGCAGGATTGTTGAAACAAGAATTACACGATTATGATTATATCGTATTTTTGAGCCAACCTATTATTCCGGAGGCAGTTGAAAAACAGTATCTTGCTAATTTGATGAAAGACCTGCCTGAAAATAAAAAAGTAATCTATAAACCGCATCCCAATGAAAAGGATGAGAAAATAGATTACGTTAAAAAGAATTACCCTGAAATTATAATCAACGATAGCAAGCTGCCTATTGAGATTATTTTAACTAAAGAACCTTGCATCAAAGAAGTAGTTAGCTACCAAACTACTACCTTGATCATTGCAGAAAAGGTTACCGGTAGAAGCATTAAGTGCGTTAGCCTTGCTAATCCTAATGGTGCAAATAAAAACAACGCTTACATTGGTTTGATGAAAGAAACTGGTGTAGAGTTTGTTGTAGAATAAGTTGGAGTAGAGGACATGAAGAAAGTTTTAATTATTAGAGGAAGTGCGCTGGGAGATGTAGTGAAATTTTTGCCGGTAGCTTCTGCCTTAAAAAATAATTTTGACGAAGAATTTGAAATACATTGGTTGGTAACTAAAAAATTTAAAACTGTTTTAGAGGGCAATCGATTCATAGATAAAATTTTAGTTTTTGAAGATTATAAAGATTTATGGTTTAGGATTGCAAAAAGAATTTTTCGTAGAAAAGATTCTTTGGTTGGTTTGAACAAATGGTTGAAATTTAGTAAAGCTAATAAACTTCAAAAAGAAAATTATGACATAGTCATCAATTTACACGAGAAATTTGATGCTGCTATGTTTGCAGAGGCATGTAGTGCTCCTAAACTTGCCAAAGCACCTTGGTTGCCTGGCAGCGATGTGGTTAGCAAAGAAGACAAAAATGTTATTTTAAAAGGACTGGAGACTTTAAAATCTCTTGATAAAAAGTTTGATGTTGATGATTTCGTAAATAAGAATATTGATTACGGTTGGAACTTTGGAGCAGAAGAGTTAGAAAGAACAGAAAGTCTGTTGAAAAATAATGGATTAGATAGTGATAGATTTATTATTTTTGTTCTTAGTACAACATGGGAAAGCAAAAACTACCCTGTTAAAAATTGGATTAAATTAACACAATTAGCGGTAGAAAATAATAAAGCAGTTGTGTTTATGGGTGATGCTAAAGACAAGGAAGCTTTAAAGAAAATCAAAGCAAGTGTTAATGGCAGTCAATTAGTTGATTTGATTGGTAAAACATCTCTTAGACAAATGATTATGGTTCTGAACAAAGCTGATGTCGTAGTCGGTGGTGATACTGGACCGTTACATATAGCAGCTTCATTAAACGTACCTACCATAACACTTATGAATTCTACTTCACCAGAAGTGCATGGTACTTTGGGTAAAAAAGGCATTATGCTTACGGCCGATTATCCTTGTAAGAATTGCTATAAGGTAGTGTGCCCTAAAGGCGAGTGTTGTATGCAATATATTGCGCCGGAAAAAGTGTTTGAAACTATTTTACGATGTGCTGAATTGGAAAGTGTTTCTAATAACTAATTAGGATGGAATGTTATGGATAAAGATGTTTTGGTTTCAATAGTTGTACCAGTATATAATGCGAAAGATTACTTGGAAGCTTGTTTGGATTCTATCATCAACCAAACTTATAAAAATATTGAAATCATATTGATTGATGATGGTAGTAACGATGGTTCCGGTGATGTGCTAGATGTGTATGCCCAAAAGGATAAAAGAATAAAAGTTGTACATAATACAAACCATGGTGTTAGTTACACAAGAAACTATGGGATAAGTATTGCTACTGGTTCCAAAATTTTATTTATCGATAGTGATGATATTGTAGATTTGGATTACGTAAAGAAATTAGTAGAACCGTTGCAAAGTGACGATTATGATTTGGTCATTTGTGGTATCAATGACGTAAATGTAAAAAAGAACAAAATTAAGGCAAGAAAGTTTCCTGAAAAACTTACTGGGAACCTGCAAGATGATTTTTGTGCTTTGTTCATGATGCCTATAATTACTGGTCCCGTTACAAAGTTGTATGATGCTGCTATTTTGAAAAATAAGAAAGTATATTTTTCAGAAGATATATCTTTCAATGAAGATGTAATGTTTAACTTGCAATATCTTAGACATATAGAAAAATATGCGATTGTAAAGGAAGCTTTATACAATTATTTGCGTAGACCGTCGCAGAGTTTAAGTAAGAATAGGTCTGAGAAGAATTTTAAAAGCGTATTGAAGGTTGCAGATGCATTAAAAAACTTCATCATAGAAAAAAACATCGTTAATGGGAACATAGCATTAACTCATCAATGTCTAAATTACCTTAAATGGTTTGCCATTACTGATGGTGGCTATAGTACTTTTAGTAGACGTGCTGGTGAAATAAGAAATGTTATTGATGGCAGATATGCTACTAAAGGGAATAAACGAGCAACAAATGTCTGGTTGTTAAAAAACAATTTGCTTTTTGTTTTGTATGTGATGTATTGGTTTAGAGAAAAAGGTAAATGGTAAATGTATGGAACTTGTTCAAATTATAGTTCGATATATTGTGGTTTTGGGGGCAAGTTAATAAAAAATTTATGGTCAAGAGAAGATTAGCAGTTTGGCTAATCAATCTCTTGACCATTTCTGCTTCTAAAACTTAAATGTATTGTTTGGATTCAGATTGTAAAGATTAGACTGTTTTAATCAAACGGGACCATTGTAGCAATTTCGTTATTTAATATAGTCCAACCCTGACCATCACAAGATTTCCATCTTGCATTGGGAATTCTCCAATTTGTGGAGTATATGCTTTCCAAATATTTTTCGGGATCGCACGGAATATTTATTTCGATTTCATTAACACGTCTACGTTCGATATTATCAAATTTATATAAGTTCCATTTAGCAACAGAGAATTCATTGTTTGATTTATAAGGATATTTTTTCTGCTTGTAATACTCGTATGCAAAATCATTTTTATCATCTCTAAAGTGTAAGAAAAAATCTATGGTTAAATTTTCAAAACGATAAGTTTGCTCTGTAATAATTCCTTTATAAATGAATTGTCTTACTTTTAATATGTTATTAGCTAGCATTAATTTTTCTAATTTGCTCCAAGAAAAATGTTGATTTTCAATTATACCGAAATCCATATCTAAATCATGTTTGATGAAACCATTTTCTCTAACAATACCTAGCAATGTTCCAAAGTCCGCAAAGTATAAAATTTGATTTTTTGTTAAAGCAGAATCTATTGTTTTTATAGTATCAAACCCGTATTTTTGTAGTGCAATTTTTCTGTTTTCTATTAGTAGATTTTTGTTTAGTTTTTTAGATAGAACCTGTGATATTATTGGTGTTTGTAATATGTTATAAATTTTATCTTTTATCATAGTACTTTTCCTTTCTAGATGTGAGTATTAATATGTTAAGATTTGTATGTGTTTTATGGATTCGATACGTTTTATATATTGAATTTTAAATGAAGCCAACATCTTAAAATTCTATGGTTAGTCCACCTAATCATATTTATAGAGTCTAGCCATATGAATTCTTCGTTTAGAAGTTTCCACATTTCTTGTTTTACTTCAGTAGTTGAATGCCGGCAACGTCCTAATTGTTGCTGCAAAATGTTGGGAATAAAATTTTTAGATAAAAATTGTAATTCTTTATGCATATTAGCATCAACATATAGTTCGTATATATACTGCAATCCAGTAATGTAATCTTTAATTTGTTGTGGATTTGCTTTTTGATTAGTAATAGAGTTTGGATTTCTTCTATAAAAATATAGTTGCTCGTGCACGACTACGGTCTTAGGATATTTGGACAATATTGCAAATGTGTGTGGGACGTCTTCAAAATGTATTCCAGAAATAAATTCGATTCCAGTTAGCAATTCACGTTTATACAGTTTTGTACATACATTAAAATTAATGCTATATTTTTCTTTATGAGTTCCAAGAGAAATAGGTGAATGTGAGACATTAATATCTAGATTATTAATGTCAAATTTTCTGTTGTGAAACTTATTAATGTCGTTGCTGGTGAATTCCCAACAAACTAATCTGGCATTATGCATTTGGGATAGTTTGTAAACAATTTCTAATGTTTGGTAATGAATTTCGTCATCAGAATCTAAAAAGTATATGTACTTACCAGTTGAGTTTAA
Source organism: Phascolarctobacterium sp. (assembly GCA_017623055.1). Lineage (GTDB taxonomy): Bacteria > Bacillota > Negativicutes > Acidaminococcales > Acidaminococcaceae > JAHHUH01. The sequence continues at coordinate 45,139 of JAGAPX010000012.1, read as the reverse complement.
AAATCCGTTATTTCTAGCCATTGAGAGCCCTTGGTTTTTTTGAGATATGATTTTTATTCTGGCATCGGATTTGGCGTATTGTTCTAAAATTTTAAGACTATTATCAGGTGAACCATCGTTGATACAAATCGCCTCAAAGTCACAGAATGTTTGCTTAAGTACACTATCAAGACACTTTGGTAACCAGTCTTCAACATTATACACTGGGATGATAACAGAAATTTCGGGCATAGGGATTTACACCACCTTAAATTTAAATCTTGGTGTACAACACAGGTTAGAATGCAAAAAAGTACACCTTTTGGTACGCTGTTTTTTCCTACATTATAACACAGATTGTAGACGTTTTCAGTAATATACTACGAAAAACAACTCTTGCAAGAAATGTTTGGAGACGTACCAAAAGGTGTACTTTTCGGTTTTTTATGATGGCATATATTATGAGAGGGAGGAAACGCGATGATTAAAGTGTCAGTTCTTGTTCCTATATGTAATGTAGAAAAGTTCTTGGATAAATGTTTAGGAAGTATAGTTAATCAAACATTAACTGATATAGAAATAATATGTATAAATGATGGTTCTAAAGATAGTTCTTTGGAGATAATAAAAAAATTCGCTCAAAATGACCAACGTATTGTGGTTATTGATAAACCTAATAGTGGCTATGGCGATTCTATGAATAAGGGTATGGAAATTGCGAAAGGTGAGTATATTGGCATCGTAGAATCTGATGATTTTATTAATACAAATATGTTTGAAGAGTTATATTTGTTAGCCAAAGAATACGATGCGGATATAGTTAAGTCCAATTACAATTTGTATTGGGAAAAATCAAAAGATGTATTCAAGTATTATAACAATTTACGCATTGATAAAGTTGTTTCAGATAGAGACAATGCTAAGGAACAAATATTGTGGCGAGCACCTTCTATATGGTCTGCAATTTATAAAAGAAGTTTTCTAACAGCAAATGAAATCAAATTCTTAAGTACTCCAGGTGCATCTTATCAAGATACTTCTTTTAATTTTAAAACTGCTGCTTTGGCGAATAGAGCAGTTTTAACTCCTAAAGCATATCTAAACTACAGACAAGACAACTCTAATTCTTCTGTTAAGATTGCAACAAAAGAAAAAGTAATGATGTTACATAAGGAATATGATGAAATAAAATCTTTTGTTGAACAAATGAATTTTGTTGAGTTGAAACAAACATACATTGTGCATCGTTTCAGAGGTAATCTTTGGAATTATGGCAGGATTAAGGAAGACTTAACAAAAGAATATTTTGAAATATTTTCTGAAGAAATAGTTAGGCAGTCTGAATCCGACAAAGTGTATAAAAACTCAATGATTTCTGTATTTGGGACATGGATGTATGGTGCTATGAAAATGAAAAACAAAGCACTTTTTGATATTTTGCTCAAAGTATATAACAGAAAAGAGAAAACTTTGAGAAGTTTGGCAAAAAGAAACTTATATAAAAATAGAAAGTTTAAGTGGTTGTAAGTAATCTAACAGCTTAAGATGCTTGTTAAAAAGGTGGAAAGTTTTATGCAATACGATTATTTAGTAGTTGGTAGTGGTTTGTTTGGTGCAGTATTTGCACAACAAGCAAAGGCGCGAGGTAAAAAAGTTTTAGTTATAGATAAACGCAATAACATTGCCGGCAATGTCTATACTGAAAAAATTGAAGGCATTAACGTACACGTTTACGGTGCGCATATCTTCCATACAAACTTGAAGCACGTTTGGGAGTACGTTACCCAATTTGCAGAGTTTAATTGTTTTACTAATTCTCCTGTTGCAAATTACAAGGGAGAATTATTCAGCCTGCCTTTTAATATGTACACATTTAATAAAATGTGGGGTGTGGTAACTCCGGAAGAAGCGGAAGCTAAGATTGAAGAACAAAAGCATGAAGCAGGAATTACTGAACCTCTAAATTTAGAAGAACAAGCAATTTCCCTAGTTGGAACTGACATCTACGAAAAGCTCATTAAAGGCTATACCGAAAAGCAATGGGGCAGACCTTGTACAGAACTGCCTGCATTCATCATTAAACGTTTGCCTGTACGTTTGACTTTTGACAATAATTACTTCAACGCTTTGTACCAAGGTATTCCTGTTGGTGGTTATACCAAAATGGTTGCCAATATGCTTGAAGGCATTGAAGTGCGTTTAGGTGTTGATTATTTAGAAAATAAAGAAGAACTGGATAAGTTGGCAGAAAAAGTTATCTACACTGGCGCCATTGATGCTTACTTTGATTATAAACTGGGTAACTTGGAATACCGCAGCGTGCGTTTTGAAAACGAGGTGCTTGATAAACCTAACTTCCAGGGCAACGCTGCAGTGAACTATACGGATCCAGAAACTCCTTGGACACGGATTATTGAACACAAATGGTTTGAGTTTGGCAAGGATGAAGAAGGTAATGACTTACCCAAGACTGTAATTAGCAGAGAGTACAGTAGTGAATGGAAAGTAGGGGATGAACCTTACTATCCGGTAAACGATGAACGTAACGGCAAGCTGTACGAAGGATATAAAAAACTTGCTGAAGCAGAAAGCAAAGTAATCTTTGGTGGACGCTTGGGTGAGTACAAATATTATGATATGGATGCTGTAATTGACAGTGCGTTGAAACTGGTGGAGAAGGAATTGTGAAAATAATAAATTGATATAATGATAGCTGTAAAATGATAGCGGTTGGGAAATATTTGTGTTGATACAGACGGTAGTTTGTTTGTAGCAAACTTCAAAATAATTATTTTTTAGGGGGAATGTTATGTTACCATTAAAAATTAATTTAAGTGATAATTTTTACAAAGAAGAATATAGAAGTGGATATTTGGTAACACGTGACATAAAAGAGTTGTGGGCAATTGAGCTGGATTTATTAGTTAAGTTTGATGAAGTGTGCAGAAAGTATCAAATTAGATATTTTTTAGCATATGGAACATTGCTAGGAGCTGTAAGGCATAAAGGATTTATTCCTTGGGATGATGATATTGATGTTGTTATTTTTAGGGAAGATTATGATAAGTTAATAAGTATTGCTGAGGTAGAATTTAATGATTTGTATTTATTACAATCAGCATATACTGATAAAAATTATATGCGTGGACACTTTCAATTAAGAAACACGAAAACGTGTATGATGCTTCCATATGAAGCTAAAATTGTTGAGTTTAATCAGGGTGTTTTTTTAGACATATTTGTTTTAGATGGTTTAGTAAAAGATGAGTGTTTATTGAAAAAGCAGCTTGTCGAAATGAATCGTATTAGAAGACTAATGAAACATATTACATATAGAAATTCTACTAATATGTTTAAAAAAATGATTAAAAAAATAAAGGCAAAGTATGTAGAGATTATATTCGGGAGTGTTAAAGAATTATTTGACAGATATTCAAAAATTGCGGAATGGTATTCTGACAGTGAAGATGTTGAAATTTTAATGTTCAGATATAAAATAGAAGAGTGTGAACGTTATAAACGTTGCTGGTATGATGATGTTTGTTATATGGAGTTTGAAGGTATGAGTTTTCCTGTTCCTAAATGTTATGATGAAGTACTTAAAGTTGGTTATGGAGAGGATTATATGACTCCTAAACAAGTAGGTACTTCTCATGGTAAATTGATAGTTTCTACTGTAAAAACTTTTAGTGAAGTTTTAAAAGAAATGAGATAGATTTTATATTTTAAATTCTTTTAGTTGGTATTGTCCATGTGTCATAACGGAGGATATATGTTAAATTTTACTGTTGGGCCAGTTCAATCTTGCGATATTGTTCGTGAAATTGGTGCTGAACAAGTTCCGTATTTTAGAACACCTGAGTTTTCTAAAATAATGCGTGAAAATGAAGCTCTGATGAAAAAGTTTGCAAAGGCTTCTGGTGACTCAAGAGTTGTTTTCATTACTGGTTCTGGTACCGCATCTATGGAAGCAACTATTATGAACGTTTTTGATGAGACAGATAAAGTCCTAATCGTAAATGGTGGTAGCTTTGGACATCGCTTTGTGCAGTTATGTGAATTGCACCATATACCTTATGATGAAATAAAATTAAAAACAGGTAAGGTTTTAACTGCAGAAATGTTAGAGCAATATGAGAATGCTGGGTATACTGGATTCTTGGTTAATGTTCATGAGACATCTACTGGTGTTCATTATGATATTGATATGATTAGTGCCTTCTGCAAACGTAATAATTTGTTTCTAGTAGTTGATGCTGTAAGCTCTTTTTTGGCGGATGATTTTAATATGGAGGCGCTTGATGTTGGCGTTATGATTACTGGATCTCAAAAAGCATTAGCATGCCCACCAGGTATTTCAGTAATAGTTTTGTCACCTAAAGGAATAAATAGAGTATATGAGCATAAATGTAAATGCATGTATTTTGATTTAAATGATGCCCTAAAAAATGGTGAGAGAGGTCAAACTCCTTTTACTCCAGCAGTAGGTATTTTATTACAAATTAATGCTAGATTGAAAGAAATAGAAGCTAATGGTGGTGCGGATGTTGAAATACAAAAGGTTGTCAATTTAGCAGAAGATTTCAGAAATAAGATAAAAGACTTACCATTTGAGATTGTATCTGAATCTATGTCTAATGCAGTAACACCCATCCATCCTTTAACAGCTTCTGCAAAAGAGATTTTTGAAATTCTTAAAGATGAATATGGAATTTGGATTTGTCCTAACGGTGGAGAATTGGCTGAAACTGTATTTAGAATAGGGCATTTGGGTAATTTACGAGTAGAAGATAATACTACATTGGTAAATGCTTTTAAAGATATGCAAAAACGTGGTTTGTTATGAGGTTGTGGAGAGATAATTATGGTAAAAGTAATCACTTATGGGACATATGATTTACTTCATTATGGACATATAAAGCTATTACAAAGAGCAAAGGCTTTGGGTGATTATCTTATTGTTGCTGTTACAGCAGATGACTTTGATAAAACTCGCGGTAAAATAAATGTTAAACAGTCATTAGTGGAACGAATTGAAGCTGTTAAGTCTACGGGATTGGCTGATCAAATTATTGTAGAAGAATATGAAGGGCAAAAAATAGATGATATCAAACGATATGATGTTGATATTTTTACAGTAGGCTCTGATTGGGTTGGAAAGTTCGATTACTTAAATAGTTATTGTAAAGTTGTTTATTTACCAAGAACAGAAGGTGTTTCTAGTACTGAATTAAGAAAGAAAGTACAGAACACTAGAATTGGTTTGGTTGGCTATTCTAGTTTTATAAACAAGGTTTATAGAGAAGCGTCTAGTGTAAGTGGTGTTGAAATTTGTAAAATCTATTCGAGATATGACACTAATCTTAATGATGATACTAAGAAATTGTGCGCTTATGGAGAAAGTTATAGTGAGTTTCTAGAAGGGATAGATGCAGTGTATGTTCATTCTAATCCACATCTTCATTATAAAGAAGTAAAAGAGGCACTTTTATATGGTAAACATGTATTATGCGAGTCGCCCCTAGCTATGTCAAAGAAACAATGTTTAGAACTCATTAAAATTGCTAAAGATAATAACTTAGTTCTTATGGAAGCATTAAGAACTGCATATTCAACTGCTTTTTCTAGATTGTTACTGTTAGTAAAAGGTGGGAAAATTGGTAAAGTAACTTCTATTGATGCTGTTTGCACTAGTTTAAGTACTAATAATGATAGTGTTCAATCATTTAATGATAATTGGGGGAGCTTGGCTGCATGGGGGCCCACTGCACTTTTACCTGTATTTGAATTGTTATCTACAGATTATGTTGATAAGACAATAACTACTATGTTAGATAACAATCAAATGGATGTTTTTACTAAAATAGATTTGAGGTATTTAAATGCTGTCGCATCAATTAAGGTAGGGACTGGTGTAAAAGCAGAAGGAGAACTAATTATATCTGGTACAGAAGGATATGTATATGTACCAGCGCCTTGGTGGAAGACAGATTATTTTGAAATTAGATTTGAGAATCCGTTGAATAATAAAAGATATTTTTATCAGTTAGATGGTGAAGGGATACCATATGAATTTGTTGCATTTCTGAGGGCAGTTAATGACGATTATGATGAACACAATATTTCCAATAACATTTCTTGTGCAATTTCAGACATCATGGAACAATTTGAAAAGAAATCAAATATAAAGATTATTAGGCATTGAGGGAAACTTATGAAAAAATTATTGTTTTTAGGTGGGCCTATATTTCAGATACCTATTATAGAAAAGGCTAAAGAATGTGGCTTAGATGTAGGATTGGTTGACATAGACTGTAATGCACCAGCAGTACCTTATGTAAATCACAATTTTAGTTGCAGTTTACGTGATAAAAATGCTGTTCTCGATATTGCTAAAGAATTTAAACCTGATGGTGTAATTTGTGGTGCTTGTGATACATCTGTTGTAACAGCAGCATATGTGGCAAGTAATCTTGGTCTGCCTTTTTATTCTGAAGACGTTTCTATTAAAGCAACAAATAAATTAGAAATGTTATATTCTTTTGTGAAATATGGTGTGCCTCATCCTAAGTTTCAATATGTTAAAAAGGAAGAATTAGATTCTTTTAAGTGTGATATTTGTTATCCTGTCATTACAAAACCAGTTGACAGTGCAGGTGGACAAGGAATTAATTTAGTATCAAATGAGTCAGAATTAAGTGTTGCTGCATACAGTAGTTCTAAAGCTGGCTTAACAGGAGATATATTGATAGAAGAATACTTAAGTGGTCCCGAAGTAAGTGTTGAAGTAGTTGTTATTAATAGCATACCTTATGTTTTACAAATTACTGATAAAATTACTTCTGGAGCACCTAACTTCTACGAAATAGGACATGTGCAACCATCTGCATTGCCGAAAATGATTAAAAAGCAAATATCTGATGTTGCTGTACAGGCAGTAAAGGCTATAGGTATTGATAATAGTCCTGCACACATAGAAATAAAAGTTACTCCTAATGGCCCTAAGATGATTGAATTAGGCGGACGTATGGGTGGTGATTGTATTACTACTTATCTGTTAGATAACACTGTAAAAGGGATTAATATGTCTCAAGCAGCTATAGATTTAGCTTTGGGAGAAAAGCCACTCGTAAATGATATAACAGATACTGGTACTAGTGGTGCAATAGTATTTATTCCATCTAAAAAAGGTGTTATTAAAGGAATTTCTGGTTTGCAAGATGCCCAAAATATTGAAGGTGTAATTAAGGTGGAAGTTATAGGTAAAATAGGACATAGATATTATGATGCCTGTGATGATACTGGTAGATTTGGTTATGTTATAGCTTTAGGCCAAAACAATGAAGAAGCTGTTGAAAGATGTAAGAGGGCGATTAACCATATACATTTTGAGCTTTTATAGAATAATTCAATTAAAAATATATTACATAAATTTTTGAGAATTGGTTACTGGAGGTGTTTTATGACTATCATAATCACCGGCGGTGCCGGATTTATTGGATCTAATTTTATATTTCATATGTTGGCGAAGTATCCTGATTATCGCATTATTTGTTTGGATAAACTTACTTGCGCAGGCAATCTTTCTACTTTAGAAAGCGTGATGGATAATCCTAACTTCCGTTTTGTAAAGGCAGATATCTGCGACCGTGAAGCTGTTGAAAAGCTTTTTGAAGAAGAACATCCTGATATCGTAGTTAATTTTGCAGCAGAAAGCCATGTTGATCGTTCCATTGAAGACCCTGGAATTTTCTTGCAGACTAACGTGATGGGTACTGCTGTCCTTATGGATGCGTGCCGTAAGTTTGGCATTAAGCGTTATCATCAAGTTTCTACTGATGAAGTTTATGGTGATTTGCCGCTTGACAGACCTGATTTGTTCTTTACGGAAGAAACACCTATTCACACAAGCTCTCCTTACAGCAGCTCTAAGGCAGGAGCAGATTTATTGGTACTTGCTTACCATCGTACCTATGGTTTGCCTGTGACTATTAGTCGTTGTTCTAATAATTATGGCCCATATCATTTTCCTGAAAAGCTTATTCCTTTGATGATAGCCAATGCTTTGAATGATAAACCGTTGCCAGTTTATGGCGAAGGTATCAATGTGCGTGACTGGCTTTATGTTGAAGACCACTGCAAGGCAATTGATTTGATTCTTCATAATGGCAAGGTTGGCGAAGTTTATAATATTGGCGGTCATAACGAGATGCGCAATATTGACATTGTTAAGCTTATCTGCAAGGAACTTGGCAAGCCGGAAAGCTTGATTACGTATGTTACTGACCGCAAGGGACATGATATGCGTTATGCAATTGACTCGACCAAGATTCATAATGAATTAGGTTGGTTGCCGGAAACTAAGTTTGCTGATGGTATCAAGAAAACTATTCAATGGTATTTAGATAATCGTGAATGGTGGGAGAATATCATCAGCGGTGAGTACCAAAATTATTATGAAAAGATGTATGGGAATAGGTAAAAATAAATTTAATAATAATTTTAAGGTCAAGGGAAACTGATATTTACCAGTTTTCTCTTGACTTTTTCTTTTTCTACCCTTAGTTAAAAGTTACTTTTTGTGCTATACTTAGTGTGTGATAATTTAGCGAAAACAAGGTTCTTACAATGATAACAAAAAACTATCTAGATAAAAGTATATGGCCTTCATTATTGCTGTTTCCGTTAGCAAATATGGGGTTGTTTTTCTTTTTATCTGGTAATACTGCAAGCTTTGCAAATATTGATGTTTTTATAATTGTAAAACAGATATTGCTTTTGATTTTTGTTGCTGTTGCGGAAGAACTTTTTTTTAGAGGTTTGTTGCTACGGGAATTGTTATTTAGCTTTCAGGTAAAGCCAATATTGGCAGGTATAATTGTTAGTGCAGTTTTTGGTGCCTTGCATCTTATGAATGTGTTTTCTTATGCAAGCTTGACCTATGCTATCGTTCAAGGCTTGTGTGCCTTTGTCGTAGGCTTTGATTTAGCGGCAATTTATTACAGATTTAAAAGCGTTGTTCCTTGTATTCTAATTCATGCGTTAATAAATATTACATCCATTGGTTTGGATGATGGAGCTGAAAAGCTTGCCTTAACTAGTGTGGAGATTTGCTTACTTTTATTTGTAGCAATATTATATTTTGTGCACGCTTATCGAATGTTTAATAATAGATGTTATTTTAATAGATAAGGAGAGAAGAAATGGAATTCTTGTCATTGTTATATCAATTGATTTTTATGCCTTTGCAAATAATTTTTGAAGTTATTTATTATTTGGCGTTTAGGCTTATTGGTAATCCTGGTATTTCTATTATTGCGTTAAGTTTTATTGTTAATTTGTTAGTTTTGCCTTTATACAATAGGGCAGATGCTATTCAAGAAGCAGAACGGGATATGGAGGTTAAGCTTAGTAAAGGCGTAGATCATATTAAAAAGACCTTTAAGGGTGACGAGCAGTTGATGATGTTGCAAACTTACTATCGTCAAAATGGCTACAGTCCTTTGGATTCCATCAAAGGTTCTATTTCCTTGTTTTTGGAAATTCCTTTCTTTGTGGCAGCATACCAATTTCTTTCTCATTTAGAAATTTTAAATGGTGCTAGCCTTGGTCCCGTTAAGGATTTAGGTGCACCTGATGGACTTTTAACTATTGCGGGTATGACCATTAACGTTTTGCCTTTCGTTATGACTGCGGTTAATCTTGTTTCTGCTTATATCTTTACTAAAGATTTGGCCAGCAAGACTAAAATCCAATTGTACAGTATGGCATGCTTCTTCCTTGTTTTCTTATATGCGTCCCCTGCAGGGTTGGTATTCTACTGGACTTTGAACAATCTGTTTAATCTTGTAAAAACTATTATTTGCAAGTTGGATGATACTGAAAAAGGCGTAGATATTGCTATGGGTCTTTGCGGTATTTTCATTGTTGTATATAGTAGTTTGCTTTCTCCTAATCCCAATATCCGTAAAACTTTTTATTCTGCAATATTTGCTTTGCTTTTAAATGCTCGCTTTATTTATGGAATTATTCGAAGCAAGTTCCCTTGCAAAAAAGAAAATGTCATTGAAGTTCCAGCAAGAAACATTTTCTTTGCCGGGGCAATTTTTATGGCAGTGCTTGTAGGTGCATTGATTCCTTCTGCAGTTATTGAATCTTCACCTCAAGAATTTGTCATTATGGATTATTTTGATAATCCGTTGTGGTATGTGGCGAATGCTTTTGCCATTGCCTTAGGTGCCTTTGTGCTTTGGGGTGGAGTTTTTTACTGGCTTACAGCTGATGAATACAAGGCTAAAATTGAGCGTGCTTTTTTATTTATTGTAGGTTCTTCTATTGTTACCTATATGTTCTTTGGTAATGATTTGGGTGTGCTGAATTCTACTCTGCAATACGAAAGAGGTATAAAATTTGGTTCAACCTATAAAAATATTAACTTAGCAGTAATCTTTGCAGTTGCTTTTGCTTTGAATTTTATTTGGAAAAGATATCGTAAAAATATCTCTGAATTATTGTTAATCGGTATTTTAGCAATGTCCGGAATGGTAGTTGTCAATGTGTTTAGTATTCAAGACTCATTGGGCAAAGTTGTTAAAAAGGTACCAAATGTTGTTGCAGTAGAGGAAGGTTCTATTACATTAAGTAAAAAAGGTAATAATGTCATTGTGTTTATGTTAGATAGAGCAATGGGTGAATATATACCTTATATTTTTAATGAGAAACCTGAATTGAAAGATAAGTTTTCAGGCTTTACCTTTTATGTAAATACATTATCTCACGGTGGGCATACTGTTTTTGGATCCCCAGGACTTTTTGGTGGTTATGAATACACACCTTTTGAGATGAATAAACGTGATACTCAATTATTGGTAGATAAGCATAATGAGGCTTTGAAGGTTATGCCTGTAGTTTTTGGTGAAGCAGGTTATAGTGTAACTGTATTTGACCCACCCATGGTTAACTATCAGCCAATACCTGATTTTTCTATATATGCTGCTCATCCCTATATAAAAGCGTATAGAAATATCGTTAGAGCAAAAGCTGATGAAAATAATGTCAATTCTGATGAAGAAACAGTAAAAACTAATAAAAGGAATTTTTATTGCTTTGGCATTTTTAAAGTTGCACCAATAATAATGCAAAGATTTTTGTATGATGGTGGTAACTATTTAGCTGGTAAAGCATTTAATCAAGAAATTACTTCACTTCATACAGCTTTTGGTGCTCCGAAAGACTACATTTATTTTTACAAAAAGCTTGAACGTTTTAAAGAGATTACCAAGTTTGAAGATGAAGGTAATAATTTCTTAGCACTAACTAATGATATTACTCATGCACCATGTTTTTTACAGCTGCCAAACTATGAAATAAGTTCAAATGTTGATAATCATTTGTATGAAAAGGACGAGATAATTCGTAATGATGTTAACGGTAATGTGCTAAATATGAAAGAGAAGGTACATGTAAGCCACTACCATACTAATATGGCTACGATGTTAAAGTTGGCAGAATGGTTTGATTTAATGCGTGATAATGGTGTGTATGATAATACCAGAATAATTTTGGTAGGCGATCATGGTTGGAATATAAGACAATTTAAGAATATGATTGTAGAAGATGTTAAAGATGGATATGGTGATATCGAAAGATATTATCCTCTGTTATTAGTTAAAGACTTTAACGCTAAAGGATTTACTGTTTCAGAAAAATTTATGACTAACGCAGATGTTCCAAATATTGCCTTTAAAGATCTTATTGATGAACCTACCAATCCTTTTACTGGTAATAAAATTAGTGAAGCATATAAAGAAAATAAGCAGTTTGTGTTAGGTTCGGATAAATATAGAGTTCATCCGAATATGGGGTGTAGTTTTGCTCCAGGTAGATGGTATTCCGTTCATACTAATATGTTGGATAAAAATAATTGGAAGCTTGAAAAAGAAGAAGCCGTTTTGCCGTATTGATAGGGTATTAGTGGAGGTATGTGATGAAATTTTATATTGACCCGGGAACGGGTAGTATGCTTTTTACAATTTTAATTGGTATTTTAGGTGCATTGAGATATGTGTTTAAATCTTGGTTTGTTAAGCTCCGCTTCTTTTTGAGTGGTGGCAGAAAGGTCAAAGATGACGGAGATAATTTGCCCTTAGTAATTTTTTCTGAAGGTAAGCAGTATTGGAATATTTTTAATCCTGTGTGTCGCGAACTGGAAGAGCGTGGCATTGAGGCAGTGTATATGACTGCGTCGGAAGAAGACCCTGCTTTAAAGAATGAGTACAAGCATATTAAAACTTTATTCATCGGCACGGGAAATAAAGCTTTTGCTAAGCTTAATTTCTTGAATGCTGATATCGTTCTTGCAACCACTCCTGGTCTTGATGTATACCAATGGAAGCGTTCCAGAGAAGTAAAAAGCTATATCCATATGTTTCATGCAGCAGGCGATGTAACTTTGTATCGCATGTTTGGTATCGATTATTATGATACTTTGCTTATTTCCGGTGATTATCAGGAAAAACAAATTAGAGATTTGGAAAGCTTGCGTAATTTGCCCGCTAAGGAAATTGTTAAAGTGGGTATTCCGTATATGGATGAAATGTTGCGTCGTTTTAAAAATAATCCTAATGTAAATCAAAAGAATGATAAAACTACCATTTTGCTTGCTCCGTCTTGGGGACCTAGTGCTATTTTGAGTAAGTATGGGAAAAAGATTATTGATGTACTTTTAGAAACAGGTTACCACGTAATTGTAAGACCTCATCCCCAATCCTTTACTTCTGAAAAAGAATTAATGGAAAGCCTGATGAAGGAGTATCCTAACTCCGAACAACTGGAATGGAATCGTGATGCAGATAATTTTGAAGTGCTTAAACGGTCTGATATTCTTATTTCTGATTTCTCCGGTGTAATTTTTGACTTTGCATTGGTGTATGATAAGCCTGTTATTTATGCAGATACTTCTTTTGATGATAGTGTTTATGATGCCTGGTGGCTTGATTCCAAGTTGTGGACTTTTGAAATTTTACCTCACCTTGGAATGCAGTTGAATGCTGATAATATGGGTAAGTTAAAAGAAATGATTGACCAATGTATTAATGAAGAAAAATATGCAGAAGGTCGTAAGAAGGCTATTGCTGATACTTGGGCTTATCAAGGCGAAGGTGCAAAGCGAGTTGTTGAGTTCATCGTGAAAAAACAAGCTGAGCTTGAGGACGAAGCGGAAAATTAAGGGAGTGAATGATTAAATGGAATTTTTGTCAATAATGTACCAGCTAATCTTCATGCCATTACAGATAATTTTTGAGGTAATCTATTATCTTGCTTTTCGCTTGATTGGCAACCCGGGTATATCTATCATTGCCTTAAGCTTTATAGTAAATCTTTTGGTATTACCCTTGTACAATAGGGCAGATGCAATACAGGAAGCAGAAAGAGATATTGAGGTAAAACTTAGTAAGGGTGTAGAACATATTAAGAAAACCTTTAAGGGCGATGAGCAGCTTATGATACTGCAAACCTATTATCGTCAAAATGGATACAGTCCTTTGGATTCCATTAAAGGTTCTATTTCCTTATTTTTGGAAATTCCATTCTTCGTGGCTGCATATCAGTTCCTTTCTCATTTGGAGATTTTAAATGGAGCAATTCTTGGCCCTATTAAAGATTTAGGTGTGCCCGATGGGTTACTGTCAATTGCGGGTATGACTATTAATGTTTTGCCTTTTATAATGACAGCTGTAAATCTTGTTTCCGCCTATATTTTTACAAAAAATTTAACGAGAAAAACTAAGATGCAGCTTTATGGTATGGCATGCTTCTTTTTAGTGTTTTTATATGCTTCTCCGGCTGGATTGGTTTTTTACTGGACTCTTAACAATATCTTTAATCTTGTTAAGACCATTATCTGTAAACTTGATAACGTAGATAAGGGTGTGAACATTGTATTTGGCGTACTTGGTGCATTCATAATTTTGTACGGTTGTGTTTTGGCACCAGAACCTAATTTACGTAAAGCCTTTTATTCTACTGTGTTGGGATTGTTATTAAATTCACGTCTTATTTGTAAGCTGATTAGAAGCAAATTCCCACGTAAGGTTAAAGCTATTACTGAAGAACCAAATCGCAATCTATATTTTGCGGGAGCGTTTTTCCTTGCACTACTTATAGGAGCGCTGATACCTTCTGCTGTTATTGGTTCTGCTCCCAAAGAATTTGTTATAGTAAATTATTTTAATAATCCGTTGTGGTATGTAGCAAGTTCTTCTGCCATAGCATTTGGTACATTTGTTTTATGGGGTGGCGTATTCTATTGGTTAGCTGCTGATGATAACAAAGTTAGTATTGAACGTATAGTGTGGTTTGCTTCTGGTGCTGCTATTGTAGATTATATGTTTTTCAATAATAGTTTTGGCGTTTTGAGTATGATGTTGCATTACGAAAAACGTGTAGGATTTTCTAATAGTCAAAAGATTATTAACTTAGTTGCTATAATTGCAGTGATTTTAGTTTTAAATTTCATCTGGAAGAAGTATAAGAAGAATGTTTTTGAGGTTTTGAGTATTGGAATAATTGCTGTGTTAGGAATGACTACCTTTAATATTTTTGGCGTGCAAGCGGCGTTGAATGATGGCGGTGAAGTGCAAGCCACCGTGCAAGGTACTAAAGGTCATCTGTCGTTAAGTAAAAATGGAAAAAACGTAGTTGTTGTAATGCTTGACAGGGCGATGGGAGAATATGTACCTTATATCTTTAATGAAAAGCCTGAGCTGAAAGAAAAGTTTTCCGGCTTTACGTATTATAATAATGTTATATCTCATGGTGGACATACTATATTCGGTGCTCCGAGTATTTTCGGGGGGTACGAATATACGCCTGTGGAGATGAACAAACGGGATAAAGATTCTCTAATTCAAAAACATCGTGAAGCAAGTAATTTGATGCCAGAACTTTTTGGTAAGGAAGGCTTTAATGTAGTTACTGGTGCTGCTTACACAGAAGATACTGTAATTACTGATCAAGAATCTGCTACAGAAATTGTGGCAATGAATAACAGGAACTTTTATTTTTATGGCATCTTTAAAAGTGCACCGGTGATTATGCAAAAGTTTTTGTATGATAATGGTGACTATTTATCTGGTAAGGTGCTTAATCAATCTCTTACTTCCTTACACACGGCTTTTGGTGTTAATAAGAATTTTATGAGAGAATACAAGGTTTTAGATACTCTTCCTGAGATGAGCCATATAAAAGAGCAAGGTAATAACTTTTTGTCATTTGCTAATAATGTGCCTCATGCTCCATGCTTGTTGCAAATGCCTGATTATGTACCAGCGTCTAGAGTAAATAATACTAGTTTTGTTAATGAGGATTGGTATGTAGTTAATGGTCGCAAACTAAAGATGACGACTAGAGATCATGTAAGTCATTATCATGCTAATATGGCGGCTTTCTTAAAATTGGCTGAGTGGTTTGATTTTATGAAAGATAACGGTGTGTATGATAATACACGTATTATTTTAGTGTCTGACCACGGTGCACCTTTATACCATTTTGATGAATTAGTATTAGATGATGGAAAAGGAGAGCCTCAAAATATTGAGTGGTATTATCCGCTGTTGTTAGTAAAAGATTTTGATAGTCAAGGGTTTAAAGAAACTGACGAATTTATGACTAATGCTGATGTTGTGACTATTGCTACGCAGGGAATCATTCATAATCCGGTAAATCCTTTTACTGGTAAAGAAATTTCGAATAAGGCAAAATATGAAGATGCTCAATACGTATTTGCTTCTCATGCACATTCATTGAGCAAGCACGATAAAAATACGTATATTCCTGGCGATTGGTATTCTGTACATACTGATATATGGAATAAAGAAAATTGGAAGGTTGCCAAAAAAGATGCAGTGCTGCCTTATTAGTCGAAACTAATGTAAAGATGGTTAAGCAAATCCTTAGGGATTCTTAGCCATCTTTCTTTTTTAGGGATAACCAAACTTTGAATACCCTAAAATGTTATGTACTCTTAGAAAGAATGCATAACCCTTTTTAAATTAGTTATATTTATGGAAAAACAGTAAAATAAATATGTTTAAATTTCGGAAAATGTGATAAAATAATTCAAATGACTTAATCTCATAATAAAATTTGAATATTTTAGGGGTTTTAAGTATCGTATTATATGAATTTAAAGGAGAAGATTTTGGTATGAATAACAAGAATACTTATGGATATACACCAGAAGAATATGTCAAGTTTAAAGAGTTTGCATGGAAAGTACTTTTAAGTTTTGGATTAACTTATATGTTTTTCTATAATGGTCGTCAAAATATTAACCTTGTTCTTATTCAAATGGCTGAAGGTTTAGGGTCAACCACTGCAGCAATGGGTGTAGTATCTTCTTCGTTGTTTTGGTGTTATTCTTTTGGACAACTTATAAATGGTCGACTGGGCGCATACTTTGGTTACAAAAGATTTATGATGTTTGGTATAGCTGCATCAGTAATATTAAATATATTTATTTCTTTTCAATCTTCAATAGCTGTTATTGCTTTGTTTTGGGGATTAAATGGTTTCTGTCAATCTATGGTTTGGGCTAATGGTATTGGTGTCCTTAATAAGTGGTGGCCTAAAAAAGATCGTGGTTTTGCGACTGGCCTTGCAACAGCTTTTTCTGGTGTAGCACAGATAGTTACCTATATGACAATTTTATTGTGTCTGGATCTTAATCCTGAATGGGGATGGCGTGCAGCATTTCGTTATCCTATGTTGCCAATGGCTATAATGCTGGTTGTTTTTGCGATATTGTTTAAAAATCAACCGGAAGATATTGGTCTTAACCCTTTTGTAGAAGAAGATCGTGTGCATGTCGACAAAGATGAGGCTGTTGCATTAGAATTAGAAAGTAAAGGATTTTGGCATCCGTATAGATTGGTGTTTGCTGAATATAAGGTAATTATATTTTGCTTTATAGCCGCAATAGCGGGTGTTGGTCGTTATGGATTATTAACCTGGATTCCTACATATTTTACAGAATCTATGGGTTTATCTATTAAAGCAGGCATTATAAGTGCAATTTTACTTCCTGTTGGTCAAGCTTGTGCTGAATTTGCGTTCCCGTTTATGACTGATAAATTTTTTAATGGTAAACGTGAACCGATGTTGGTTTTTGCTTCGGTTGCCACTTTCTTTGGTATGATTTTATTTACGTTTGTAGAAACTAAATTTTTCGCATCTATTACTCTGCTTATAGTTGGGATGTTTAGTATGATTGATGGTGTAATTTGGGCAGTAGCAGGTGATATGGGAGGCAAAACACTAACTTCTACTGTTGTTGGGGTTCTTGATTGGGCAGTTTATATGGGAGCTGCTGTTCAAGCGGTTTGCTTTGGCTACGTAAAAGATGTCTTTGGATGGGATGCAATTTTTGTTACTATTGGTTGTCTGTATCTTTTGATGCTTATTTTAACTCTTAAAGCACGTAATATGAAAATGCAAAAACTATAGTAGTAGAGCAATAAGAGTAAACCGTTCCTAGTTATGATGAACTGGAGCGTTTTGGGTTATGAACAATATTGTGGTTTGGTTATGGTAAAAGTTGTGGTGAGGAAGATATTGAATCTTCCTCTATAATTAGATTGCTTTTTTGAAAAATAGAGGAGAAGTAAGATGTTGAATAAAAAAGAATTTGCGATTTTAACTTATCTTGAGGCTAACAATAATGAAAAATTGACTCAAAAAGAATTGGCCGAAGAGCTGGATTTTTCTGTTGGTACTGTTAATAAACTATGGAATGACTTGGAAGAAAAAGGCTTTATTGAAAATAAGCAGATTACTAAAAAAGGACTCAATGCTTTAGAACCTTACCGTGTAAAAAGAGCGATTTTTATTGCAGCAGGTTTTGGTAGCCGTTTGGTTCCTATTACTTTGAATACACCGAAACCGTTGGTGCGTGTAAAAGGTGTACGCATTATTGATACATTGCTTGATGCAGTAATCGCTGCTGGAATTGAAGAGATAATTATTGTGCGTGGATATTTGGCTGAACAGTTTGATCAACTGAAATACAAATATCCTATGGTTAAGTTTGTGGAAAATCCTTTATATAATGAAGCGAATAATATTTCTTCTGTAATGTGTATTAGATATTTGCTTTCTAATGCGTACGTATTAGAAGCAGATTTGCTTTTGTCCAATCCGAAATTGATTACTAAGTACCAATATAGCTCTAACTATCTTGGCGTTCCTACTGAGAAAACTGATGACTGGTGTTTCTTTATGGAAGGTGATAGAATTAAAAAGTTAGGTGTTGGTGGCTTGAACTGTCATCATATGTTTGGCATTTCTTACTGGACTGAAGATGATGGCAGAAAGCTTTGTAACCATGTAGAACAAGTTTATAATTCTCCTGGGGGAAAGGAAAGATATTGGGATCAAGTAGCCTTAGGTGAATATATCAAAGAGTACAATGTTGGCGTTCGTGAATGTACCTTTGATGATATTGTTGAGATTGATACCTTTAGAGAGTTAAAAGAGCTTGATAAGGTCTATGATGTGTAACTTAAATTAATTTCAGATTTTGCTCACTCCACATTAAAGTGATATAATTAATATCATCTTAATGTGGAGTTTTTTTATGCGTAAAAAAGTTTTGTTCGGCGTTGATTATACTGATAATGAGCTGATTAAAATAATTTTATATTTGTTTGTTGGTGGCACTGCTGCTCTTGTAGAGTGGGGATTGTTCTACTTTTTCTTCTATTATCTATTTGCTAACTTAGGATTTAGCTTAGATACTTTGACTTTGGTTGCCACAGCACTTGCCTTTGGGATGTCTACTTTATATCATTATTTCCTAGGGAATGTACTGGTTTTTGATAGTGGCAGCAAGTATAATAAAGGTAAGGAGCTTAGCCTTGTGTTTCTTGTGAGCATTATGGGCTTAGCGTTTAACCTGATGTTTATGTATGTTTTTGTAGGCTGGTTAAATTGGCAGCCAATGGTTGCTAAGGTTATTACCAGTTGCATCGTTGTAGTTTGGAACTATTTATCTCGTAAGAAATGGATTTTTAGGAGTTAAGAATGCCTTTGACACGTGTTGATATCGAAAAATTTAATAAGGTGTTGATTGTGTTTAACCGCAATTCTGGCAAGCAGCTTTTTGCCAGTATGTTTTCCAGAGTCAACGAGGTCTATAAACGATTAAAGGATATTCTTGGGGCTAAACGTACTGAGATTTATGACATTAAAAGCTTTGCAGATCTAGATAACATTGCTGAACGCGTTGAAGCTGAAAAGGTTGATTGGGTTATCATTGCGGGCGGTGATGGAACTATTCGTGCACTTATCGAAAAGCTTGCCGATAGAAATTATCTTCCTTATGTAAGCGTGTTCCCTGCTGGAACTGTCAACTTGGTGGCGAAGGAACTATTGATGACTACGGATCCTGCTAAATGGGTGAAACGTGTTGCTAAAGGAATTGTGGCTCCGGTTTATTTGGGTCGCACGAATGGACACGTTTTTTTGACGGTAACTGGTATTGGATTTGATTCTTTGGTGGTTAATAACGTGACAGAAGAATCTAAGAAGTTGCTTAATAAAATGGCGTACGTTGTCCAAGGTGCAGAACTGATGCATAAAGAGCTTGCGTTTAGTAACTGGCGCTATAAATTTGAAGTGTGTTTTGACGATGAAGAAGAGTGGTACGAGGCTTCTTCTGTTATCGTAGGCAAGAGCAGATATTACGCAGGACGGTATTCTCTGTTCGATGGTGCGTCTTTGGCGAGCCCCGTACTGCACGTTGCACTTTTTAGTGGCAATACTCGTAATGACTTTATGCGTTATGCTGCTTGCATTGCCATGGAAGCGTTGCAGTTGGAAAAAAGTATTGTTCTGAAAACTGCTAAAAAGTTGGAGATTCGTTGTAACGTAGAAGACTTTGCTGCAGAACTCGATGGGGATGCTATTACGACAGCTCCTTTAAAAATTGAGCTTGAAGAAACACCAATTAAATTCTTGGCTTAAAAATTAATCCACCTTGTATTAGGGCAAGGTGGATTTTTTATGTGCGAGGGATTATAATTAACATATGTTTTGAGGGGTGAGTTTCATGTTAGGAACCATAGTTAACGTCGGCTGCATTTTAAGTGGTTCGATAATCGGTAGCTTCGTAAGTAAAGGAATTAATGAAAAATATAAAATGGCTCTCTTTGATGCGTTAGGTTTGGCGACTATTGGTTTAGGTGCAAATGCTTTCGTAAGCAATATGCCTAAGAGCGAGTACCCTGTCCTTTTTATCGCTAGTCTTGCCATTGGCACTGTGCTTGGTACTTGGCTGGATTTGAACGGAAAATTTCAAGGCCTATTGCAAAAGGCAAAGGGCGGTTCCAAATTGGCAGAAGGTCTTTCTACTGCAATCCTACTTTTCTGCATTGGAACCTTGTCAATACTCGGACCAATAGAAAGCAGGCTGAATGGTAACAATACTTATCTTTTTACTAATGCAACTTTGGATTTTGTTTCTTCCATTATTTTATCATCTGCTTATGGTATCGGCATTGCCATTGCGGCGCTGGTGCTTTTCTGTTGGCAGGGAAGCATCTATGCTTTCGCAGGTTTTATTGCGCCCTATATGACGCTCCAGCTTATGGCAGAGATTTCTATTTTAGGTGGTGTGTTCTTGATGAGTTCAGGTCTTGGGATTTTGCAGATTCGTGATTGCAAGACTTTGAATATGTTGCCTGCACTTCTAGTTCCACCTGTGTTCTTTGCAATATTGAAGTTAGTTCTCTAAAGCGTTATTTTCGTTACAATTTTGATTAGTGTTTTGTCTAAAGATAAAAGTGATTTTGACAATTCTACTGGTCGTGTTATAATAAACCACAAAAATTTTTGGAGGTAGTGTTATGAGTCAATCCTATAGCTTATTTTTACCCAGCTATACAATCGGTCCCGATTGCTATAAAGAAATTCCTGCCATCGTAAAACGCTATGGCAAAAAAATCGTTTTAGTTGGTGGGAAGACTGCTCTTTCCGTGGCAACTGAACCTATTAAAGAAGGTATCGCTGGCAGTGATTTAGAAATTATTGGTAGCGAATGGTTTGGCGGCGACGCAACCTACGAAAATGTTGATATGCTGATGGCAAAGGAAAGCGTACAAGAAGCTGATATGATTTTTGGCGTTGGTGGCGGTCGTGCTGCTGACTGCTGCAAAGTTTTGGCAGATAAATTGGGCAAGCCTTTGTTCAACTTCCCGACTTTGGCTTCTAACTGCGCTTCTTCTACCGCGTTGTGCGTAATGTATAAACCTGACGGAAGCATGGCAGGTTACTACTATCGTGAACGTTGCTGTGACCATATCTTCATTAACACCAAGATTATCGCAGAATCTCCCGTTGAACTTTTCTGGGCTGGCATTGGCGACGCGATGTCTAAAGAATTTGAAGTTAAGCTGGCAACCCGTGGTGTAGACCTGTTCCACACTCCCTTGCTTGGTCAAGCTGTAGCTTGTGCTTGTGCTAATCCGTTGCTCCAATATGGCAAACAAGCTTTGGAAGATTGCCGCAATAATAGAGAATCCAACGCGATTACCGAAACTGCTCTGGATATTATCATCTCCACTGGTATTGTTTCCAACTTGGTAATTGGTGGTCCTAAATATTATTACAATGCTTCCTTGGCACATTGCTTCTATAATTCTTACACTAAGCTTCCCCAAGCTCACAAGCATTTGCACGGCGAAGTAGTTTCCTTTGGTGTACTGGTGCTCCTCACCTGCGACGAAGACCCTGACCGCGATAAGATTGCTAAATTCCACAAAGAGCTGGGCTTGCCTGTAACCTTGGCGGAAATTGAATGCTCTCCTGAAGATGTGGAAGTAATTCTTGACGATTGCCCGCATCACCTTGACTGGAGCAAAACCCCGTATGAAATGACTCGTGAGAAATTTAAAAAGGCTATTTTCGATATGGATGCATACGGCAAAACTCTTTGATTTATAAAACAAAAACTCGTACCAAAATTGGTACGAGTTTTTTATTTCTTAGGTCTAAGCTCTTCCGGTAGCTCCGGACAACAATCATGGTCGCTTTCACTCATAGGATTCACATGCACCATACAATGTTTTACGAGCGGGAAGTTTGCTTCGATGGCGGCGTGAGTAGTTTCCGCAATGTGATGAGCTTCTATTAAAGGAAGCATATCGTCAACACTAATCTCCACGTCTACGTAAATGCGATTACCAAAGATGCGAGTGGTAATGCTATCCACGTGCTCCACACCGGGAACGCGGTGGATAAGGTCGATTAGTTCTTGGGTAGTCTTTTCGTCGCAGCTGTGGTCAACCATTTTATAGACTGCATCTGCAAAAACTTCATAAGAAGCGTACAAAATCATTAAGCAAATGATAATGCTGGCAAGTGGGTCCAAGATGGGATACCCCATACGTGCACCCAAGATACCTACGAAGCTGCCTACGGAAGAAAGTGCGTCGCTACGGTGATGCCAAGCATCTGCCATCAGTGCTCCGGAGTTGATTTTTTCAGCTGCGTTCTTGGTGTACCAGAACATTGCTTCCTTCATTATGATGGAAATAACTGCTGCCCACAGGGCAAGCTGTCCGGGAATGGTGAGCTCTGTAGAATTTTCATTAAATATTTTTTCGTAGCCATTGTAACCAATAGCAAGGGCAACCATAGTCAGCATTGTCGCAAGGATTATGGCGGCGATGCATTCCATACGCTCGTGTCCGTATTGGTGCTGCTTGTCGGAAGCTTTGTTGGCATAGCGCACGCCTGCCATTACGACAAGAGTGCTGAGTACGTCGGACGCAGAATGGATACCGTCAG
Source organism: Phascolarctobacterium sp. (assembly GCA_017623055.1). Classification (GTDB taxonomy): domain Bacteria; phylum Bacillota; class Negativicutes; order Acidaminococcales; family Acidaminococcaceae; genus JAHHUH01. The sequence goes on along the minus strand of JAGAPX010000012.1, from coordinate 22,315 downwards.
AAACCATTGCTGCGGAATGAGCTACAAAGCCTGCGAAGAGCTTGCCTACGGAAAGGAGCAAGTTGCCAATGATACTATTGATGGAAACAATCATGGCAGTACGTTCTTCTTGACTGTTAAATTTCATTTCTTTACCTCTAACACATAGATTACTCTAAGTGTACGTGGTTAGCAATGGCTTCGTCAAGCGTTAGCCACGAATATATTTCAGAGCACTTTGGGCAGCGATGGCTCCGTCGTTAGTAGCGGTTACTACTTGGCGCAAAACCTTGGCGCATACGTCACCAGCACCATAAATTCCGGGGATAGCAGTGCTCATATCTTCGTTGACTACAAGGTAGCCTTGTTCGTTGGTGATGCCCAAATCTTTCACGAACTTAGTAACAGGGTCTGCACCAATGTAGGGGAACACACCGTTTGCCGGGATGATTTCTTCTTCACCAGTTTGCTTGTTGAGAACATGCACTCCTGCAACTCTATCGTCTTTAGTCATAATTTCTAAAGGTTGGCGGAAGGGGAGTACAGTAATTTTAGGATTGTCCTTAACTTTTTGTTGGGTAATCATTTCTGCGGAGTATTTGTCGCTACGGGCAAGAATGGTTATGTCACTGGCAAATTCTGCCAAATAAAGGGATTCTTCGAAGGCAGAGTTGCCTGCACCTACGATGACAACGGGCTTGTTACGATAGAAGGCTGCATCACAAACTGCACAGAAGCTTACCCCACGCCCAATCATTTCCATTTCACCGGGAATGCCAAGGGTACGCTCTACAGTTCCTGTTGCGATGATAACTGCTTTTGCACCGAAGCGTTTGCCATCTTCGCACACTACAATTTTTTGCTCGCCCTTGTCAATGATTTCTGTTGCTTTTTCGTAGAGGTAGTCCGTTCCGAGAGCCATTGCCTGCTCGTAAATGTCGTAAGCCAGCTGGCTACCGTTCACGTTTTTGAGTCCAGGCCAGTTTTCCAACTCGAAAGTTTTAATAAGCTTGCCACCGGGAGCGAAGGCTTCTAAAACCAAAGTCTTTAAGCCAGCACGTCTTGCATAAATGGCAGAGGTCAAGCCTGCTGCGCCACCACCAACAATAATCAAATCGAAGCACGCGTCAGGCGCAGTTTCTTCGGGATGCTCATTTCCTAAAAGTTTTTCCAAACGAGCTTGCAAGCGTTCCAAAGGCAGGAAGCCGCTGTAACGGGAAACGATTTCTCCGTCCTTGATGAAGAGCAGAGTGGGGACGATGGTAATGTCCAGCTCTTCGGTGAGGGCAGGCTCTTTATCTATATCAATTTTCACGATGTCTAATTTGTCGCCCATGATTTGGTCAAGGTCGTCCAGTACGTAGCTTTCCATTTTGCAGGGACCACACCAGGTTGCGAAGAAGTCTGCAAAAAAAGTTTTCTTTTCTTGGAGCATTGCTTTAAATTCTTGAGCGTTCGGATACAGGATAGCCATGTTGTCACTTCCTTTTATTTATTCTTTGAGATAATTATACCCTAATCCCAAGAGGAATACTGTAACTTTGTCACCTTATATTTGTAAAAAGATTGGAGCAAAATTAGCTTTGCCTTTGCGAAAAGGAAGGTTTCTAAAAATTTGAGTTAGCCATTGCTAAATTAAAGCTTGACGAATTCAAACAATGATGGTATATTTTTATGGAAGTTAGTAATAGCTAACTGGTTTTAAATTAGGAGATACTTATGAATTTAAAAGACGCTCAAGAAGGAAAAGAGTATATTGTTACTGCCATTGAAACCGGCGACGAAGAGGTGGACGCATTTTTGTTCTCTTTGGGTTGTTACGTGGGTGAGCCTATTACAGTGGTGTCTCACATTCACGGCGGATGCATTGTTTCCATAAAAGATGGTCGCTACACCATAGATAATGCTTTGGCAGAAGCCATTTCAATTTAAATGATGAGAGGCTTACTTTAGCCTTTTATTTTTGGAGCGTGGTTAGCTCTTGCTAATCATAATGAATTTAGTATAAATTAGGCAAGCAAGATAAATTACACAGGAGGATTTCATAATGAAAATTGCTTTAACCGGTAATCCCAATAGTGGTAAGACAACTACTTACAACGCACTTACCGGTATGCATGAACGTGTAGGTAACTGGGCTGGCGTTACCGTAGAAAAGAAGGAAGCTCCCATTAGCAAAAAGTTCTATGCCAGTGCAGAAGAACTTATTGCAGTTGACCTTCCTGGTGCTTATTCCATGTCTCCCTTTACCTCTGAGGAAAGCATTACCAGTGCTTACGTGAAGAATGCAAATCCTGACGTTATCATCAACGTTGTGGACGCTACCAATTTGAGCCGTAGCTTGTTCTTTACCACTCAACTTTTAGAATTAGATGTTCCCGTTGTTGTCGCATTGAACAAAACTGACATCAACGATAAAAAAGATACACGCATTAACGTGGCAGAGCTTTCTAAAAAATTAGGCTGCCCCGTAATTGAAACTGTTTCTACTGACGAAAAGGGTTTGGAAGCAGTTGTAAAGGCTGCTGTTGACCAATACGGCAAAGGTCAAAAAGCACCTTATAGCCAAGGCGAAATAGATTTGTCCAGCAAGGAAGCAGTTATCGAGGCTGATAAAAAACGCTTTGCTTTTGTCAATAAGATTGTTGCTTCTGTCGAACAACGCAAGGTTTTGACTAAGGAAAAGAATTCCCAAGATAAGCTTGACGCAATTTTAACCAATAAATTTTTAGGCTTGCCCATTTTCGCAGTGATTATGTTCTTGGTATTTGACATCTCCCAATCCAGTCTTGGTCCCTATTTGGCAGATACTTTGGTTGGTTGGATTGAAGGCTTCCAAAAAAGCATTGCCGCTATGGTAGAAGACAGCTCTCCTTTGAGCCAAGCAATTTTAGTTGATGGCATCATTGGCGGCGTTGGTGCAGTAGTTGGCTTCCTGCCCCTCGTAATGGTTATGTATTTCTTGATTGCCCTTTTGGAAGATTGCGGTTATATGGCGCGTGTTAGCGTAGTGCTTGACCCCATCTTCAAAAAAGTAGGTCTTTCCGGTAAATCTGTAATTCCCTTTGTAATTGCAACTGGTTGTGCAATTCCGGGCGTTATGGCTTGTCGTACCATTCATAACGAGCGTGAGCGTAGGGCGACTGCAATGCTGGCACCCTTTATGCCCTGCGGCGCAAAACTTCCTGTAATTGCGCTTTTTGCAGGTGTGTTCTTCGGTGATGCGGCTTGGGTTGGTACCTTGATGTATTTTGTAGGCATTGCCTTGATTTTCTTTGGTGCTCTTTTGGTAAATAAGATTGCCGGTCATAAGAACCGTAAATCTTTCTTTATCATGGAGCTGCCGGAATATAAAGTTCCTAGTCTGAAACGTGCCTTTGAATCCATGTGCTCCCGTGGGTGGGCGTATATCATCAAAGCTGGTACCGTTATTCTGGTGTGCAATACCGCTGTGCAAATCATGCAAAGCTTTAACTGGAATTTCGAGCTGGTGGAAGAAGGTTTGGAAAACACTTCCATCTTGGCAAGCATCGCTTCTCCCTTCGCACTTTTGATGATTCCCTTGGGCTTTGGCGCATGGCAATTGGCAGCAGCTGCTGTTACCGGTTTCATCGCTAAGGAAAACGTAGTTGGTACTTTGGCTGTAGTGTACGGTGTAACCAATTTTATCGATACTGAAGAGTTGGCATTGGTTGGCGGCGCTAACGAAGTGGCTGCCATGATGGGCTTAACTTCCAGTGCAGCACTGGCTTACTTGATGTTTAACCTTTTCACTCCGCCCTGCTTTGCTGCTCTTGGCGCTATGAACGCAGAAATCAGCGACAGAAAATGGTTCTGGGGTGGCGTTGCCCTGCAATTTGCTACTGGTTACGTAGTAGCCTTTGGCGTGTACCAAATTGGTACCTTTATGAACACTGGTGCTTTTGGTGCAGGCTTCTTGCCGGGATTGGCAGTAGTGGCAGTAATCGTTGCTTACGTTCTGCATCTTATTTCTAGAACTAATCAAAGCTTACAAGCAGAGTTCGCTCTGAAAAGATAATTCTTGCATATTCTAAAGGAGTGTTTGCTATGACAGATATTATTCTTGCCTTAGTAATCCTTACCCTCGTAGGCGGTGCAGTAAGATATATTTACAAGTCTCATAAAAAAGGCGTTAAATGTATTGGCTGTCCTGCTGGTTGCAGCTGCTCTTATAAAAATAGAGAAGGCGGTTGTTGTAACGAGAAACACTAAGTAAATTTAACCTGTGCGCTTGTCGTACAGGTTATTTTTCTTTTAAGGTGGTTTAGCCACAAAATTAACACAATCTTAGTTTATGATAAGCTTACGAAAAGATTAGTAAGATATTCGCTAGATTGTGGAGGTAGTGCAGATGTTAGAGCGTAAGAAATTATTTGCAGGAATTTTTGCCGCTTTGTTGGCACTGAACTTATATGGAACAAAAGTAGAAGCGGCGACTGAAGCTGAAACAGAAGAAGCCAGAATGTGGGGAGGATTTAGGGATAAAATTTCCTGTACGATGGAAGGTAGTGTGGCAAATACTACTACCACTACGAAGGAAACTGTTATCGTAAAAGAAGTTCCCGTGTATCGTTACCCCTTCCTCTTTATTTGGGACGATTGGTATCATTGGGGAAGATGGCATCACCACGTATGGCACAGACCACCAAGACCGCCCCGTCCTCACATTAGTAGACCACCCGTACATAGACCCCCTCGCCCCCATATTGGTAAGCCTATTCCGAGACCGCCAAGACCGGGCATTAGTAGACCAGCACCAAAACCAAGGCCACATATTAGCAAGCCTGCACCAAGACCAGGTAGACCTGCCATTTCGAGACCAGCTTCCAGACCGGGAGGTAATCGTCCTGTAATGCGTCCTGCTTCTAAACCTAGACCGCAGATGAGAAGTGCACCGCCTCGTTCCCGTAATGATGAAATGATTTTCCAAAACGGTGGATCTCGTGGTGGAGGAGCAAGGCATCACGGCGGAGGTAGACCCGGTGCTGAAAGAGGACCAAGACGTAGATAAGGAGTGGAAGTGAAATGAAACGATTGCAAAAAATGTTTTTAGTTGCCGCAATGTGTTGCGTAAGTAGCATTGCTTCTGCTTATAATCCTGCGCTTGAGGACGAAAGCAGATGGGTGTTCTACGACAGCGACAAGGAAGGCGTAATGCGCTTTGACAAGGAAAGCGTTACCCTTGAAGGCGATAGATATGCTTACGTTTGGGCGAAGAAGATTTACAACAAGCCTGAACTTATGGGCAAGGAAGATTTGCAGCTGATGTATATTGACTGCGAAAAGATAAAGTATAAAATTTTAGACTATATATTTTACAGCGACAAGGACACCGTAGCCTCTAGCGCCCGCTACAATGTACTGACTGGCGACAAGGCAGTGCCTTGGAAGGATAAAAACATCGAGAAGAAAGCTAACAAGGAGCTTATCAAACTCATCTTCGACAAAAAGCAAAAGACCTTGCTCGTAGATGAGGACGATAGCAAGGCAGATGTGCCTGACGATTATACTGAGATGTGGGATTACATCAGTGACCTTTCCACCAACGTGTGGCAGTATATTGGTGGTAGGAATTTGCTGGACGAAGCTACGGGTTTGGGCGAAAGCTATGTGTTCTACTACGATAAGCAGAATGTAGATGTAAGTGCTGACGGTAAAGAGGTAACTGCGTGGATTAAGTATCGCTTTATCGATGGTAAGGCTGTGGACAAGGCGAAACCACCTGTGAAGTACGGCTTGAGTAGAACGACCATCAATTTAGAAAAGAACACCTACACCGACCACGTAATGCTTACTTACGATGAGAATGGTGAGTTCGAGGAGGAGTTTACCGCAGAAGTTGGCGTGGAACGAAAAATCTATAGTGGCACTATTATGGATATGATTAGTAAAGCGTTTTAAGAAAACAAAAAAGCAGGGTAGCTTTAGTTGAACTAAAACTACTCTGCTTTATTTTTGTTATAAGCTTATGCTACGGGTTTACCACATTCACCACAGAATTTGGTGCCTTCGCTAAGTTCTGCACCACAACCAGCGCAAACTTTTTTGATTACCATGGGGGAACCACATTCACCACAGAATTTAGTTCCGAAAGGAACGGAAGCACCGCAGGACGGGCATTTAGCTGCCAAAGGAGCACCGCATTCGCCGCAAAATTTTTTATCCGGAGTGTTCTTTGCTTTGCAAGCAGGACACTCTACTAAATCACCGTGGTCAACGGGGGTAGAAGTAACTACTACGTTTTTGCCACCGCTGGCAATATAGTTTTGAGTAAAGGTAAAGATTTGCTCAACAAGTTTCTTTTGTTCCCATGCGCCAAAAGCAGCAGTGAACATTAAGGGAGCAAAAACTATTGCGCCAACTACGCCTGCACCAACTTTGTCGGACCATTCGCCGCTACCAATGGAAACGGTAATCAAATCGCCACTTGCAATGATTTGTACTTGGGTTGCCTTGCTCATACCAGCCAGTTTTTTCCAGCCGCTATCTTGGGATTTTGCTTGCAGGAAGTAGCCTTCCGGAGTGGTGGTACCTTCTGCATACATATTGTGATCAGAGGACAGGTAGCCCATGATTGCTTCGCCAACACCAACCACGGTCATGCCTTCTGCTAATCTAAAAACTTTAGAGGAATCTGCCATAATAACTCTCCTTCCATAAATCTTTTGTAAAAAAGATTATTATATATTTTAATTATAGGTTTTGTGCTGATATTAAGCAAGCTTATTTTGGCAAGATGGTCATTAAAAAATAAACGCCTCGGAATTCCAAGGCGTAATTTATTTTAAGAGGCTATTTTTCAGTTTTGAATTTCAGGATGAGTGCGATAATCAAGCTCAGAACGAAGCAGCCAGAGAAGAAGTACAGGGTTAAGCTGTAGCTATGGGTGCGTTCGTAGATGAGAGAGAGAATCAAAGGACCTGCAATGCCAGCCAAGCCCCAAGCTGTCAGGATACGGCCGTGGATAGCACTAAGTTGTTTGGTGCCGAAAAGGTCACTCAAATATGCAGGCATACAGGAGAAACCGCCACCATAGCAAGTGATGATGATGAAAATCAGAGCTTGGAACATAAAGCTATCAGTTACGCTTGCCAAAAGGTAGAAGGCTACGATTTGGATTGCGAAGAACAGCACGTAGGTGTTGCGGCGACCAATATAGTCAGACAGGGTGGACCAAGCGATACGTCCGCCACCATTCAAAAGACCAATGATACCAACCATGGAAGCTGCTTCTAACGGAGACATTTTGATAACTTCTTGTGCCATGGGGGAGGCTACAGCCAAAAGACCAATGCCGCAGGTAATGTTGGTGAAGAAAATCCACCAGAGCGCTGCAAACATCCAAGTGTGCATTGCTTCTTTAGCAGTGTATTGGGGACCAGTTACTAAGGGTTGGTTAATGGTGTGCTTGGTAGGATTTTCCGGCAGAGGAGCAGTTTTGGGAGGCTCCAAGTACAGTGCGGAAGAAACCATTACTACGAAGTAAACGCAGCCTAAAATCAAGAAGTTATTAATCAAGCCATATTTAGCAATCAGGAGTTGCATTACGGGACCAGCGATGAGGCTTGCAAAGCCAAAGCCCATAATTGCCAAGCCAGTTGCTAAGCCACGGTTATTGGGGAACCATTTTACCAAGGTGGATACGGGAGTGATGTAACCGGTACCCAAGCCAATACCACCGATAACACCGTAGAACAGATACATCAAGGTTAAACTTTCTTGCTTGAGAGCGAAGGCTGTGCCAAACATGCCCAAAGAAAAAAATGTAGCAGAAACAAGACCACTGCGACGCGGGCCGTATTTCTCTACATAGCTACCTAAGAAGCCTGCGGAAAGACCCAAGAATAAAATCGCAAGGGAGAAGGTCCAGGTTACGTCCTTCAAGGAGAAACCCATTGCTTCCATGATGGGCTTAGTGAGTACGCTCCAAGCGTAAACACTGCCGATACAGATGTGAATACCGATTGCTGATAAGGCGATGAGCCATCTGTTCTTGGTTTGTTGCATTGTGATAACCTCTTTTCGTAAGAATTTGTTCTAGAAGCACTTGCCGCCCCTAAAAACAAAAATCGCCCGGGCTCAAGTGCTTGCCCAGACGGTCGGCATAATCACAATGCAGTACACGTGGTTAACTCCACTTAATTCCGTCAGCACTACATTGCTTTATTAAGTTATGCCTTTATTATAACGGATTTCGCCTGTTTGTCAATACGTTTTCAAAAGTTATTTTATCAATATATTGTGTGTTGGCTTTTTGAGGTGCACTAAATATTGTCGCGTTTGAGTGTTGCGGTAATATCAATACGCTTCTAAAAAATAAGAGGTCGTTGCCTGTAATATCATCTTGCTTTGCTTTTATGCAGTTTTCTGCCAACAACACAAAAGTTATATTGACATATGAGGGCAAATGTTGATAAGATATACAGGTAATTTAAAATCAAAAGACTATGATGGGGAGGTTCCCTGCAAGGCAAAGCTTTTAGAGAAACGGCGGTTGGTGCAAGCCGTAGCAATGTAGCAGGTTATGTAGCCCTTGAGTTTTTCTGCTGAAGTAGTAGTAGGCAGAAACGTGGATGCACGTTACGCGTATTGAGTGCTCAACATTCGTGTTGGGAAAATAGGTGGTACCGCGGTTATTCGCCCTGTTCTAAATTAGGACAGGGCTTTTTATTTTAGAGAGGAGAAGGTAGTTTTTATGTGCGAACAACAAGAACACAACATCCCTAAAGTTTATGACCCCGCTTCCGTTGAGAAGAAATGGTATAAATATTGGGAAGACAATGGTTATTTCCACGCAGAAGTAGAAGAAGGCAAGGATGCATTCAGCATCGTTATTCCGCCTCCGAATATTACCGGTCAATTACACATGGGTCACGCATTGGACAACACCCTGCAAGATATTCTTATCCGTTGGCACCGCATGATGGGTCACAATACCCTGTGGATGCCCGGCTATGACCACGCAGGCCTTGCTACCCAAATCAAAGTAGAAGAAGTAATCAAAAAAGAAGAAAACAAAACCCGCTATGACCTTGGTCGTGAAGAATTCCTGAAACGCGTTTGGATTTGGAAAGATCAATACGGCGACCGCATCATCAACCAATTGAAATGCTTGGGCGTTTCCTGTGACTGGGAACGTAAACGCTTTACCATGGATGAAGGCTGCTCTCAAGCTGTACGTGAAGTGTTCTGCTCCTTGTACGAAAAAGGCTTGATTTACAAAGGCACCCGCATTACCAACTGGTGCGTAAACTGTAACACCGCTTTGAGTGATATCGAAGTAGAACATAAAGATGACGCAGGTAACCTGTGGTACATTCAATACCCTGTTGTTGAAGAAGAAGGTACCTTCCTGACCATCGCTACTACCCGTCCGGAAACTATGCTGGGCGATACTGCAGTAGCAGTTAACCCGGAAGACCCCCGTTATGGTCATTTGGTTGGCAAACATTTGCGTCTGCCCATTACTGACCGCATTATCCCCATCATCGCTGATAGCTATGTAGATTTGGAATTTGGTACCGGCGCTGTAAAAATTACTCCGGCACACGACCCCAACGACTACGAAATGGGTATTCGTCATAAATTGCCCAGCATCGTTGTTATCGGCATGAACGGTTTGATGACTGAAGAAGCTGGCAAATACGCAGGCCAAGAACGCTACGAATGTCGTAAAAACTTGGTAAAAGAACTGCAAGAGCTTGGCTTCCTCGTAAAAATAGAAGACCACGCTCACGCTGTTGGTCACTGCCAACGCTGCGGTAGCGTAGTAGAACCTTTGGTATCCACTCAATGGTTTGTAAAAATGGACCCGCTGGTAAAAGCAGCTGTTGAATGTGTTGAAGATGGTCGTACCAAGTTCGTACCGGAACGCTTTACCAAAACTTATACCGGCTGGATGGAAAACATTCGTGACTGGTGTATCTCCCGTCAAATTTGGTGGGGTCACCGTATCCCTGTTTGGTACTGCGACGACTGCGGCGAAATGCACGCTTCCCGTACCGATTTGACTGCTTGCCCCAAATGTGGCAGCACTAACATTCATCAAGACGAAGACGCTCTGGACACCTGGTTCAGTAGTGGACTGTGGCCCTTCTCCACTATGGGTTGGCCCGAAAAAACTCCGTTATTAAATCAATTCTATCCCACCAGCGTACTGGTTACCGGCTACGACATCATCTTCTTCTGGGTTGCTCGTATGCTCGTAATGGGTATGGAATTTATGAAAGACATTCCCTTTGAAAAAGTATTCATCCACGGTCTTGTGCGTGATAGCCAAGGTCGTAAAATGTCCAAATCCTTGGGCAACGGCATTGACCCGTTGGAAGTTATTGACCAATACGGTGCAGATACCCTGCGCTTTATGCTCATTACCGGCAACACCCCGGGTAACGATATGCGCTTCTATTGGGAACGCGTAGAATCCACTCGTAACTTTGCTAACAAAATCTGGAATGCTTCCCGTTTTGCATTGATGAACATTGAAGGCTACGACCCCAATGCGAAGCTGGCTCCCTATACCTTGGCAGATAGATGGATTCTTTCCCGCCTGCAACACGTATCTAAAGAAGTTACCGATTTGCTTGGCAAATTTGAACTGGGCGAAGCTGGCCGCACTATTTACGATTTCATCTGGGGCGAAGTTTGCGACTGGTACATCGAACTTGCTAAACCTCGTCTTTACAATAAAGAAAACGCTGAAGAACGTGCAACTGCTCAACACGTACTTGCTACCGTTCTCACCAGCGCAATGCAACTTCTGCATCCCTACATGCCCTTCATCACCGAAGAAATTTACCAATGCCTGCCTCACCAAGCAGAAAGCATTATGGTTTCTGAATGGCCCTTTGCTAAAGAAGAGCTTATGGACGATGAAGCAGAACGCCTGATGGGCGCAATCATGGACAGCATTAAGGCTATCCGTAACATGCGTGCAGAAGTTAACGTACCACCTGGAAAGAAAGTTCCGGCAATCCTCCTTGCTGCTGCAGACCTGAAAGGTGGCGTAGAAGCTAACGCTAATTACATTCACCTGATGGGCGCTATTGACGAGCTGACCATTTTGGCTGACGACGCAGCTAAACCGGAAAACGCAATGGCTGCAGTTGTAAGCGGTATCGAAGTTTACCTGCCTTTGGCTGGCTTGATTGACGTTGAAAAAGAAAACCAACGCTTGAACAAAGAATTGGCTACCATCGACAAAGAATTGAGCCGTGTAGAAGGCAAACTGGGTAACGCTGGCTTCTTGGCAAAAGCTCCTGCTGACGTTATCGAAAAAGAAAAAGCTAAGGCTGAAGAGTTGAATGGTAAGAAGTCCGCAATTCTTGAACGCTTAGAATATTTAAAGACACTGTAATTAAAATTTGCTCCCTCAACTGAATAGGTTGGGGGAGTTCTATCTTGAGGAATAAATTATGAACTATGTTAAAAGCTTAGAATATTTGGATTCGCTTGGTAAATTTGGTATCCAGCTGGGTATGGAACGAATTGAAGGTTTGTTGCGTGAGCTTGGCAACCCGGAACAAAAGATTAAAACCGTGCATGTTACCGGTACAAATGGCAAGGGCTCTGTAAGCAGTATGATTACCAACATCATCCTTGCGGCAGGTTTGAAGGTGGGCAAGTTTACCTCTCCCCATCTTGTGAAATACAATGAACGTATCGAGATTAACGGCAAGGACATCAGCGACGAAGACTTTGCTATGACCATTACTGCGGTAAAAGTGGCGGCGGATAGCGTTGTACAAAAGGGAGTGTGCGAGCAGCCTACTCAATTTGAAATCTTGACTGCGGCGGCGTTTCTGTACTTCCACTTGCAAAAGGTGGACTACGCTGTTATTGAAGTTGGCTTGGGTGGCTTGTGGGATTCCACCAATATCATTACCCCCGTGGTATCTGTAATCACCAATGTTTCCTTAGACCATACTGACCGTTGCGGTGCGACAGTAGCGCGTATCGCTATGCAAAAGGCAGGTATCATCAAGGAGAAGGTTCCTGTAGTAACTGCTGCTGAAGGCGAGGAAGCTCTTGGCCCCATCGTTACCATGGCTATGTTCAAAGAAGCGCCTGTATATCTCTACGGCAAAGCGTTTTACGGAACAGAGGTTACCAGCTCCATGGATGGTCAAAAATTTACCTTGCACGCTGGGGACTACTACCATTCCGATTACGAAATAAAATTGCCCGGCGAGCATCAAATTAAAAATACTAGTGTGGCGATTGTGGCGGCGAAGCTTGTTTCCAAACAAGACGCACGTATTAACGAGATTGCCCTCCACATGGGCGTAGCAAATACTTTGTGGCCTGGTCGCTTGGAACGTATTGCCCAAAAGCCTGATTTAATTTTGGACGGTGCGCATAATCCTGACGGTGCATTAGCTCTGCGTAAGGCCCTTGATAAATATTATCCCGGTAAGAAAGTTCATTTTGTTTTTGGCATGATGGGCGATAAGGATATGAGCGGCGTTATCAAAACCTTGATTAAGGCAGATGACGTAGTGCTTACTGTGCGAGCAGATGGTGGCGTACGTGCTGCTGAAGCTGATGTGTTGGCTGATTTAGTTGGGGCGAACGCAGTGGCTGAAAGCGATTTACAGACTGCGTACCACAAAGCCATGAACCTTGCCGGTGAAGAGGGCGTTGTGTGCGTATGCGGCAGCTTGTACCTCGTAGGCGAGTTTAAAGCAATGCTGCAACGTGAAAAAGAGCAGTGTCATTAAAATTCACGAGTAATTCACAAATTTTAGAAAAATCTACTTGAAAATTAAATGTTTAATTAATATAATGGTTACACGGAATGCGAAAGCATTCTAAGAAAAACTGGTGAAGCGATTTTTGTACTGCGTCTTTTCGGCTTTAGAACTGAACTGTACGGCAAGACCCCGCTACGTATGTGGCGGGGTTTTTGCTTTTCTTTTGTTACTGCATATTAGGGAACAAGGACAATAATGCTTCGCATTATTTTGATAGAGGAACAAGGTAAGTAACGCTCACGCGTTACTTTGATTAAAGACTATAGTAAAGAACGAGGAAGAAAAACTTTGAAAAAGTTTTTCTATGAACAGGGCGAAGAAAATAAAAGAGAGGAAAGGGAAAAAGAAAATTATATAAAAGAAAAAGGTAAAGGAGAGTAAAAAAAGAAGTCTCTATAATATAAGTTGCCTTGAAAACCCCCAAAACGGCAAAGATGGAGTAAGTAAATTTTTAATTGCCTGATTAAACTGGGCGGGAGTTTTTGAACAATTTGTGAAGAAAAGCCTTGCAGGCTTACAATTTTCTTGATATTATATTATGCGTTGAGCTTTATATCCTGAGTGATTAAAAATTTCCTCAAGAATTTTTGAAAAAGATATGAATAAAGTTCTCAAATGTGTTATAATTGTATCAGTTCAGAATATGTTTCGTGAAAAATCTCTTGTTTTATAGCAGGAGTTTTTTTGCACGTGTCGAATACGAAAATAGAAGAGTGTGAAGTGTCTGCAAAAATGATGTGAGCACTTTTTAAACAACGGTAAAGTCTTATGTGTAGGGCTGCTTTTAGCAGACTGCAGATAGGTTTTATATAAGGGAAACCTTAATAAACTATATGTCCTAAATATAAGGAGGAAGGTAAAAATGATCGACATTAAAGATCGCATTGTTGACGTAGTAGCTGACAAAGTTATGTCCGCTGAAGCTGCTGCAGAATTCGTAAAAGATGGTGACAACGTAGGTACCAGTGGTTTTACCCCGTCTGGCTATCCGAAAGCTGTTCCTCTGGCTCTTGCTGAAAGAGGCAAAGTTAACCCCTTCAAAATTAATGTATGGACTGGCGCATCCGTAGGTCCCGAAATGGACACTGCTATGAGCCAAGCAGGCATCGTTGACCGTCGTCTGCCCTATCAAACCAACAACGATATGCGTAAAGCTATCAACAATGGTTCCGTAAAATACACCGACTTGCACTTGAGCCATGTTGCTCAAATGTCCCGTTATGGCTTCTATGCTAACCGTCGTGACGTTGACGTTGCAATCGTAGAAGTTTGCAAAATCATCGACCTGGGCGAAGGCAAAGTAGGCTTGATCCCGACCACTTCCATGGGCAACAGCTCCTCTTATGTGCAATCCGCTAAAAAAGTTATCGTAGAAGTTAACGTAACCCAACCGGTAGCTTTGGAAGGTATGCATGACTCCTATGTTCCCCTGGATCCTCCGTGCCGTGAACCCATCCCCGTTGTTGAATCCGGCACCATCATCGGTACTCCGTACATTCCGTGCGAAGTTGAAAAAATCGCTGCAGTAGTTGCTTGCGACATCACCGATAAAGTTCGTCCTTTGGGCGCTATCGACGAAGATGCTCAAAAAATGGGCAAAAACTTGGTTGACTTCTTCAAAGCTGAAGTTGCTGCTGGCCGCCTGCCGAAAAACTTGTTGCCGTTGCAATCTGGCGTAGGTTCCGTTGCTAACGCAGTTATCAATGGCCTCGTTAACTCCGACTTCGAAGACCTCACCGTTTACACCGAAGTTATCCAAGACGGTATGTTCGACCTGATCGACGCTGGCAAACTCCGCGTTTGCTCCGGTACCGCTCTGTCCCCGTCTCCGGAATGCCTCAAAAAATTCTATGAAAACGTAGAAACCTACAAAAAATACATCATCCTCCGTCCGCAAGAAGTTGCTAACAGCCCGGAAGTTGCTCGTCGTATCGGCGTTATCGCTATGAACACCGCTATCGAAGTTGACATCTATGGTAACGTTAACTCCACTCATATCTGCGGCACCAAAATCATGAACGGCATCGGCGGTTCCGGCGACTATGCTCGTAACGGCTTCTTGACCGTATTCTTCACCACCTCCTTGGCAAAAGGCGGCGCTATCTCTTCCGTAGTTCCGTTCTGCAGCCATATCGACCACACCGAACATGACGTTGACGTTATCGTTTCCGAACGTGGTGTAGCTGACCTTCGTGGCCTCTGCCCGAAAGAACGCGCTCTGGTTATCATCGACAAGATTGCTAACCCGAAATATCAACCGCTCCTGTTGGATTACTTCAACCGTGCATGCGAAGCTTGCGGCAACAGCCAAACTCCGCACATCCTGACCGAAGCATTCGATTTCCACAACCGTTTCGTTGCTACCGGCACCATGGAAAAATAATTCAAAAACTCTTGTTAAGTTTTTGAAAATAGGTTAAACTATAAAATGTACCTTGCCCATAGATGCTATTTCTATGGGCGGGTCATTTGTGAATTTGTTGACGAAGCGTGAGCTTTGCCATATACCGTCCTTTGACGGAACACTCTCACCATCGTTTCGGATCCGTCCAATCCGAAATATGTAAACCAATATTTTTAAGGAGGATTTTCAGAATGGCATTTGAAGAAATTAAAGCTGGTTTAGAAAAATACACCGCTGGTGTAGAAGCTAAACTCGACAAAGCACCTGAACGTGCAAACCTCGCACCTAACAGACTGTACACCCCGTTGGATCTCGGTGAAGGCTTCGACTACGTTGAAAAATTGGGCTTCCCCGGTGAATATCCCTTCACCCGTGGCGTACAACCCACCATGTATCGTGGTCGTTTCTGGACCATGCGTATGTACGCTGGTTTCTCCACCGCAGAAGAATCCAACAAACGTTATCGTTACCTGTTGGCTAACGGCGGTTCCGGCTTGTCCTGCGCATTTGACCTTCCGACCCAAATCGGTTATGACTCCACCGACGCTATGTCCGAAGGCGAAGTTGGTAAAGTAGGCGTAGCAATCGACTCCTTGGCTGACATGGAAATCCTGTTCGACGGCATCGCTCTCGACAAAGTTTCCACCTCCATGACCATCAACGCTCCTGCTTCCGTACTGCTCGCTATGTACATTGCAGTTGCTGAAAAACAAGGCGTTTCCGCTGACAAACTCCGCGGCACCATCCAAAACGATATTCTGAAAGAATATGCAGCTCGCGGCACCTACATTTTCCCGCCTGCTCCGTCCATGCGTTTGATCACCAATATTTTCGAATATTGCTCCAAAAACGTACCGCTGTGGAACACCATCTCCATCTCCGGTTACCACATTCGTGAAGCTGGTTCCACCGCTTCCCAAGAAATCGCATTCACCATCGCTGACGGCATCGCTTATGTAGAAGCTGCTATCAAAGCTGGTTTGGACGTTGACGCTTTCGCTGGCCGTCTGTCCTTCTTCTGGAATGCTCACAACAACGTACTCGAAGAAGTTGCTAAATTCCGCGCTTCCCGTCGTGTATGGGCAAAAGTTATGAAAGAACGTTTTGGCGCTAAAAAAGCTAAATCCATGATGCTCCGCGTTCATACCCAAACTGCAGGCTCCATGCTGACCGCTCAACAACCGAACAACAACATCGTTCGTGTTGCTTTGCAAACCGCAGCTGCTGTAATGGGTGGCACCCAATCCTTGCACACCAACTCCAAAGACGAAGCTTTGGCTCTCCCGACCACTGAATCCGTAACCATCGCTCTCCGTACCCAACAAATCGTTGCTTACGAATCCGGCTTGGCTGACACCGTTGACCCGTTGGGCGGTTCCTACTATGTAGAAGCTTTGACTGACAAAATCGAAGCTGAAGCTTGGGACTACATCCAAAAAATCGACGAAATCGGTGGCGCTCCGGAAGCTATCGCTAAAGGCTACATCCAAAAAGAAATCCAAGACTCCGCTTACAAATGGCAAATGGATATCGAAAAAGGCGACCGTATCATCGTTGGCGTTAACAAATTCCAACAAGAAGAAGAACCGCCGACAAACCTGCTCCGCGTAGACGGCTCTGTAGGCAAACTGCAAGCTGACAAAATCGCTGCATTGAAAGCTCGTCGTGACAACGCTAAAGTTGAAGAAACCTTGGCTGCTTTGGAAAAAGCTTGCGCAGGCGACGACAACCTGATGCCGTTCATCCTCGACGCTGTTCGTGCATATGCTACCGAAGGCGAAATCTGCGGCGTTATGAGAAAAGTATTTGGCGAATACAAAGCTAACATCACTCTCTAATTCCTAATTTGTAAACACTAACATTATACGGAGGTAACTTATAATGGCAAACGTTAAAGTTTTAGTTGCTAAACCGGGTCTTGATGGTCATGACCGCGGTGCTAAAGTTGTAGCTCGTGCATTGCGCGACGCTGGTTTCGAAGTAATCTACACCGGTATCCGTCTGACCCCGGAACAAATCGCTGAAGCTGCTCTGCAAGACGACGTTCAAGTTGTTGCATTGTCCTTGCTCTCCGGCGCTCACAACACCCTGTTCCCCGCTTGCGTAGAACTCTTGAAAGCTAAAGGCTTGGAAGACGTTCTGGTAATCGGCGGCGGCGTTATTCCTGACGCTGACATCCCTGGCCTGAAAGCTGCTGGCGTAGCAGAAGTATTCACCCCGGGCACCCCGACCAGCAACATCGTTGACTTCATCAACGCTAACGTTAAATAATTTAGTTTTTTAACTTTTGTGCAGGGTGGACTTGTTCCACCCTGCATTAAAAAATACACTGACAAGACAAGGCGGTGTGAATTTTGGAAATCGTAGATAAATTATTAGCTCATTCTCGTCTTGCATTATCTAAAGCTATTACTGCTGTTGAAAATGAATATGACGATGCTGTCAAAATTATGACAGAAATCTATCCCCATACTGGTAATGCTTATGTAATTGGTATTACTGGCCCTCCGGGCGCTGGTAAATCCACCCTGACCGATAAACTCGCAAAAGAATATCGCAAACGCGGTAAAACTGTTGGTATCGTAGCGATTGACCCTACTAGCCCGTATTCCGGCGGTGCAATCCTTGGTGACCGTATTAGAATGATGGACTTGATGGCCGATGAAGGAATCTTTGTTCGTTCTATGGCTACTCGCGGCAGCCTTGGCGGCCTCTCCCAAAAAGCAGGCGATGCTGTAAAACTTATGGATGCTTTTGGCATGGACGTAGTTATCGTTGAAACCGTAGGCGTTGGCCAATCTGAAGTTGACATTGTTAAAACTGCAGATACCACTATGGTTGTTGTAATCCCTGGCATGGGTGACGATATCCAAGCTATTAAAGCAGGTGTACTTGAAATCGGTGACCTTTTCACTATCAATAAAGCTGATCGTGAAGGTACAGACAAGCTCAACATTGAGATTGAAATGATGCTCGAATTAAATCCCGAACATGTTGGCTGGCGTCCTCCGATTAACAGGACCGTAGCTAGCAAGGGTGAAGGTATAGAGGCTGTTGTGGACTCCATTGAAGCTCACAAAGCATATTTGATTGACTCTGGTCGTTTGGCTGAAATCCGTAAAGCTCGTATCAAAAACGAAGTTACTGCTATGCTCAATGACCGCGTAAATCGTTACATCGACAAAGAAGTTGTTTCCACTGATGCATTTGACGAACTCGTTGTTAAGATGCAAAACCGTGAAATCGAACCTTACTCTGTCGTTGATGATATCGTTGGTAAAGTTTTAAAATAAAACAACCAAAATAACAAACTTTTAGGAGGAATTTACTATGGCATTCAAAACTATTTGCGTTGACCACATTGGTATTGCTTGCGCTGACCTCGATGCAGCTGCAAAAATTTACACCGAAGTTCTCGGCTTAGAAATCACCAACCGTGAAGAAGTTAAAGAACAAGGCGTTGCAACCGTATTCATTCCTTGCGGCGAAACCCTGCTCGAACTCCTCGTTGACATCACCGAAAACAACGATGGCCCGATCGGCAAATACATTGCTAAAAACGGCCCTGGCATCCAACACATCGCTCTGCGCGTTGATGACATCAAAGCTGCTATCGCTGACGCTGAAGCTGCTGGCATCAAAATGATCGACAAAGTTGCTCGTAACGGCGCTGGTCAAATGAAAATTGCTTTCGTTCATCCGAAATCTGCTGGCTGCCTGTTGGAACTCTGCCAACCGATGGCTACCTATGTTGACTAATTTATAAGCTTAGGTTTGTAAATTATCAGGTATTTTTTAACTTAGTTACATAGTGCAGGGCATGCAAGTGACATGCTCTGCATATGTATATAAAATTTGTTCTCCCAATAATGATGGAGGTGTAAGACATTGTCTACTCAAGAAAGAATTGAGAAAATGCTCAAAAAAGCCGAAGTTATCATTGCTGCTGGCGGCGAAAAACGCGTTGCTAAACAACATGAATCCGGCAAAATGACTGCACGTGAAAGAATCGCGGCTCTCCTCGACGAAGGCTCCTTCGTAGAATTGGACCGTTTCGTTCGTCATCGTTGCACCAACTTCGGTCAAGAAAAGAAAGAACTTCCGGGTGAAGGCGTAACCACCGGTTACGGCACTGTTGATGGTCGTCTTGTTTATGTATTTGCACAAGACTTCACCGTAGAAGGCGGCTCCCTCGGCGAAATGCACGCAGCTAAAATCGTTAAAGTTCAACGTTTGGCTATGAAAATGGGTGCTCCGCTCGTAGGTCTGAATGACTCCGGCGGCGCTCGTATTCAAGAAGCTATCGACGCATTGGCTGGCTATGGCAAAATCTTCTTTGAAAACACCATCGCTTCCGGCGTTGTACCGCAAATCTCCGCAATCATGGGTCCCTCCGCAGGCGGCGCTGTATACAGCCCGGCTCTGACCGACTTCATCTACATGGTAAAAAACACTTCCAAAATGTTTATTACCGGCCCTGCAGTAGTTAAATCCGTAACTGGCGAAGACGTTACCCAAGAACAATTGGGCGGCGCTATGACCCACAACTCCACTTCCGGTGTTGCTCACTTCGCAGCTGAAAACGACGAAGACTGCTTGCAACAAATCCGTTACCTGCTCTCCTTCTTGCCTTCCAACAACATGGAATGCGCTCCGATCGTAGAAACTGGTGACGACCCGATGCGTATCGAAGAAAGCTTGAACACCTTGTTGCCTGACAACTCCAACCAAGCTTACGATATGTACACCGTTATCAAAGCTATCGTTGACAACGGCGAATACTATGAATCTCAAAAATATTGGGCAACCAATATCATTACCTGCTTCGCTCGTATGGACGGCAAAACCGTAGGTATCATCGCAAACCAACCGAAAGTTATGGCTGGCTGCCTCGATATCAACGCTTCTGACAAATCTTCTCGTTTCATCCGTTTCTGCGACGCTTTCAACATTCCTCTGTTGAACTTGGTAGACGTTCCTGGCTTCCTGCCCGGCTGCAACCAAGAATACGGCGGCATCATCCGTCACGGCGCAAAAATGCTGTATGCTTACTCTGAAGCTACCGTTCCCAAAATCACTTTGGTTACCCGTAAAGCTTACGGCGGTTCCTACTTGGCAATGTGCTCCCAAGACTTGGGCGCTGACCAAGTAATCGCTTGGCCGACTGCAGAAATCGCAGTTATGGGTCCTGCAGGCGCTGCTAACATCATCTTCAAAAACGATCCTGATGTTGCTGCTAAAACTGCTGAGTACATCGACAACTTTGCTACTCCGTATCAAGCTGCTATGCGCGGTATGGTTGACATGGTTATCGAACCGAAAAACTCTCGTCCCACCATCATCAACGCTTTGCAAATGCTCGAATCCAAACGTGAAACCCGTCCGGCTAAACGCCACGGCAACATTCCTCTGTAATTCGTTGCAAAAAGTTGCTTAGTGCTTAAATATTTAAGAAAAGATGAGGTGAAATAAATGGGTCCCGTTACCACTAACCCTTGGTTGATTGCTCTTATTAACATGACCATCGTATTCGGCGTATTGATCGCTTTGGGCGTTATGATGAGCCTTCTCCAAGTAATCGATCCCACTAAAAAAAAAGCTGATGCTCCCAAAGTAGCTCCGGCTCCGGCAGCAGCTCCCGCTGCAGCTCCGGCAGCAGCTCCTGCAGCTTCCAACAACGATGAAATCATCGCTGTTATCGCAGCAGCAGTAGCAGCTCTTGGTTGCTCCGCTGACGACATCGCTTATGTTCGTCGTCTCCCGAACACTGGTTGGACCAACGCAGCTATCGTTGAAGCTAACACTGTTCGTAAAGAATGCTTCTAATTTAGCATTATAAAACTAATCTATTTATTTAAATACGAGATTTAAGGAGGATTCATTTCCATGAAAAATTACACTATCACCGTTAATGGTACCGCTTATGAAGTATGTGTAGAAGAAGCTGGCGCAGTTGCTGCTGCTCCGAAAGCTGCTCCTGCTCCGAAAGCTGCTCCCGCTCCGGCTGCTGCTCCCGCTCCGAAAGCTGCTCCGGCTCCGGCTCCGGCTGCTGCTCCCGCTCCGGTTGCTGCTGGCGCTACCACCGTATCCGCTCCGATGCCTGGTAAAGTATTGTCCGTAAACGTTAAAGTTGGCGACGCAGTTAAAGCTGGCGACGTTCTCATGATCCTCGAAGCTATGAAAATGCAAAACGAAATCATGGCTCCGGCTGACGGCACCGTTTCCGACGTTCGCGTATCCGCTAACCAAACCGTTTCCACCGGCGACGTTATGATCGTTCTCTAATTTTTAGTTATAGTTCGCAGTTTAACTAGAAATTATTAAAACTAAAAATCCAATTGGAAGGGCTCCTTCGCAAGAGCCCTTCCCAAATTGAAAATTGGGAGGATATTAAATGGAAGCTTTTATCGTAGCTTTAGCATCTGTTTGGGCTGACTCCGGTTTCTCCGCTTTGACTGGCGGCCATGTTATCATGATTTGCGTAGGTCTTATTCTTCTTTACATGGCTATTGGCAAAGGTTTCGAACCCCTGCTGCTCTCTCCGATCGCATTCGGTTGCATTCTCGCAAACATTCCTAAAAACGGCTTTGACGCTCCTGGCGTAATGTCCGTTATCGCTTATGGTATTCACCACGAAGTATTCCCGCCGTTGATTTTCTTGGGCGTAGGCGCTATGACCGACTTTGGTCCTTTGCTGGCTAACCCCAAAACCTTGTTGCTCGGTGCTGCTGCTCAAGGTGGCGTATTCGTAGCACTCCTCGGCGCTATGTTGTTGGGCTTCTCCGTACAAGAAGCAGCTGCTATCGGTATCATCGGTGGCGCTGACGGCCCGACCTCCATCTACCTGGCTGCTAAAATGGCTCCCCAACTGTTGGGCGCTATCGCAGTAGCTGCTTACTCCTACATGTCTTTGGTTCCGCTGATTCAACCGCCTATCATGATGCTCTGCACCTCCGAAGCTGACCGCAAAATTGTTATGAAACAATTGCGCCCGGTATCCCGCTTCGAAAAAATCGCATTCCCGATCATGTGCACCATCATCATCTCCTTGCTGTTGCCTTCCGTAACCGCATTGATTGGTATGTTGATGCTCGGTAACTTGTTCAAAGAAGCTGGCTGCTTGGATCGTCTGTCCGACACCGCACAAAACGCTTTGATG
>JAGAPX010000011.1 GCA_017623055.1 Phascolarctobacterium sp. | reverse complement strand
TTCGTCCTGAGCCAGGATCAAACTCTCCAATAAAGTTTATTGAAGAACCGATTGGCTCTATCTTATTTAAAGAAATTATTTTGACTTTTAGGTCGTACATTTCATACGAAATGCTTGACCCGCACATTCGCTTTTTTCTAGGTTGTTGTTCAGTTTTCAAGGTTCTGCGTCGCTTACGTCAGCGACTTGTTTATAATACCACCGCTTCCAGAATATGTCAACACCTTTTTTGAAAGTTTTTTAGATTTTTTCAAGAAAAGTTTTGAACGCAACCAAACCTGCAAATTTCTTCCTATTATATACTCTTAATCCACACCCTTTACCCTTTGAAACAATGACAAAAGCACTTTGAGATGGTATAATATTCTAGATGTCGGCACGTATGTCACATTTTAAAATATCCACAAGCGAGGTCACCATGATTTATTCCATTCTCAAAACTCTGTTAATCTTCATAAGCTCTGTGATGATAATGGCAGTTTCCGTTTGGTACGGCTTCTCCGGCTTGTTCTCTCCTAAAAATATGGACGAACAGCTTCAACCGGATGCCGCTTCTGAATTTTACGATAGCAAAGGCGATTTAATCTATACCACTCTTTCTGAAGAACGCCGCATCCCCATCAACATTAACTATATTCCCGACCATACCCAAAAAGCTTTCATATCTATTGAAGATAATCGTTTCTATGAGCATATGGGTGTTGACTTCCGCGGCACTGCTCGCGCAGTTGTTTCTACATTGAGCGGTCGCGAGGTTCAAGGTGGTAGTACCATCACCCAGCAATTAGCTAAAAACGCTTTCTTAACCCAAGAAAGAACCATCACCCGTAAGGTTAAGGAAGCCTTCATCGCTAGAGAGCTTGAAAAACGTTACACCAAAGATGAAATTTTGGAAATGTATTTAAACCACATTTATTTCGGCAATGGCGCTTATGGCGTAGAAAGCGCAGCGCGTTATTATTTTGGCAAAGAAGCAACTGAATTGAGCATTGCCGAATCTGCTACTTTGGCTGCCATCCCTAAGAGCCCCAACTATTTCAACCCCTTTGAAAATCCTAAAGCAAGCAAAGAGCGTAAAGAACTTGTAATCGACCAAATGGTTAGGTACGGTTACATTACCGAAGCCCAAGGCGAAGCTGCTAAAAAAGAAGAACTGAAGCTTGCAAAAACAACACGCAAAAGAGAAGATAACCCCAACTTCTACTTTATCGACATGATTACCCAAAAGGTTATCGATGAATTGGGCGCAGAAGCTCTTTATAAAGGCGGTTTAAAAATTTATACCACTTTAGATAGCGATATGCAAAAGGCTGCCATCGAATCTTTGAAACATTTACCCCAAGCCACTATGGAAGAAAAAGACTTGGCTAAATTAAGAGATGACCAACATCCCGCAGCTTACAATGATAAAAACAAACTTACTCAACCCCAAGTTGCCTTGGTTGCCATCGACCCCAACACCGGTCACGTTAAAGCATTGCTTGGCGGTCGCGGTCAAGACAAATTCAACCGTGCCACTCTTTCTGTTCGTCAACCTGGTTCTTCCTTTAAACCCTTCGTTTATTTAACAGGTATGGCAAATGGTTTTACCCCTGCCAGCATTATGGAAGATAAGGAAGAAGAATTCGACAAAGACTGGAAACCTAGAAACGTTACTAAAAAATGGTACGGCAAGGTTAGCTTGCGTACTGCCATCGCCCGCTCCATGAATATTCCTACTATTAAATTAGCTCGTGAAGTTGGCGTACATAAAGTTGTAGAAACTGCTCAAAAAATGGGCATCAGCACTTTGGTTAGCGAAGGTAAATATACTGACGCCAACCTTTCTATGGCAATCGGTGGTCTTAGCCATGGCGTAAGTCCTTTGGAAATGGCTTCTGCCTATGGTGTATTTGCCACCAATGGTATTTTGTGCAAACCCTTTGCTCTCCTGCAAGTTACTGACGCTCAGGGCAAAGTGCTTTACCAACAAGACACCGTCGCTAAACGCGTAATGGATCCTAAACCCATTTACACTACTGTAAATATGTTGGAAGACGTCCTCATTTGGGGTAGCGGTGGCGGTATGGGCATTGGTCGTCCGGCAGCAGGTAAAACCGGTACTACCGATAACTATGTTGACGCTTGGTTCGTAGGCTTCACTCCTGACCTTAGTACTGCAGTATGGGTTGGCGATGACAACAACAGAACCTTGGATAACATGTCCGGTAGCGGAACTCCCCTCTCTATTTGGCACGACTTCATGGTCAACGCTCACAAGAACATTCCTGTAAGCGACTTCGTAAATCCTGGTGTGGAAATTCCTCCTGAGCCGGTAATCATCCAAGACGAAACCGCCGAAATTGAAAAAGAAATGCTGCGTCTGGAAGCTGAGCGCAAAGCCAAAGAGAAGGAACTTCTTGAAAAAGAAAAGAAAGACGAGCGCGAAGAACGTAAGTCTAAACGAGAACTTGAACGCGAACGCAAGAAACGCGAAAGAGAACTGGAAAAAGAACGCGAAAAACGCGAAAAGGAACTTAAACGTCAACGCGAACGCGAAAAAGATAAGGACAAAGATGACGAAGACAAACCCGTCGTTAGCAACAAGCCTGTCCGTCGTAGTATGAAAGAACGTATCCAAGAAATTCTTGGACAACAATCTCGCTAACTAATAAACACCTATGGTATTAAACCATAGGTGTTTTCTTTTGAAAAAGTTTTCTTGTACATCTCCACGCAGTAGGCAGTAACCAATAGTTATGCTATAATTAAAAGGTAAAATTGAATATCACTTACTTCACTATATTTTAGAAAAGGAGAACATTATGAGCAACAAACCTTTGAAAATTGTTGAAACCGTCTTGCGCGATGGTCACCAATCCTTGGCCGCAACCAGAATGCGCATCACCGACATGCTCCCCGTTTTAGAAAAAATTGACGACATCGGCTACCACGCTGTAGAAGCTTGGGGCGGTGCAACCTTTGACTCCTGCCTGCGTTTCTTGAATGAAGATCCCTGGGAAAGACTGCGTACCTTGAAAAAACATCTTCCCAAAACTCCCATTCAAATGCTGCTTCGTGGTCAAAACGTTTTAGGCTACAACCATTACGCTGATGACGTTGTAACTGAATTTGTAAAACGCTCCGTTGATAACGGTGTTTCTATCATGCGTATCTTCGACGCACTGAACGACACCCGCAACCTGGAATGTGCAATGAAAGCTGCTAAAGCTGCAGGCGCTCATGTTCAAGGCTGTATCGTTTACACCATCAGCCCCTACCACAAAGACAGCGACTTTGTTAAATTGGGCAAAGAGCTGGTACAAATGGGCGCTGACTCCATCTGCATTAAAGACATGGCTGGCTTGCTCCGTCCTTTCGCAGCAGAAAGCCTCGTTCGTAGCTTGAAAGCTGAACTGAATGTTCCCATCGACCTGCACACTCACTTTACCAGTGGCATGGGCGATATGACTTATTTGAAAGCAGTAGAAGCTGGCGTTGACATCATCGACACCGCACTGTCTCCCTTCTCCGTAGCAACCAGCCAACCCTGCACCGAATCCATCGTTGCAACCTTGCAAGGTCATGCTCGTGATACCGGTCTGGACTTGACCGCTCTCCACGATTTGGCAGACCACTTCAAACAAGTTAAAACTTCCTTGACCAACGACTTCAGCCTTAACACCAACATCCCCATTGACCCGAAGGTACTCACCTTCCAAATTCCCGGTGGCATGCTCTCCAACCTGCTCAACCAAATGAAAGAAATGGGCGTTGCTGATAAGTACGAACAACTGCTGGAAGAAATGCCTCGTGTACGTGCTGACCTTGGTTATCCTCCGCTGGTAACTCCCACCAGCCAAATTGTTGGCTCCATGGCAGTTATGAACGTAACCTTTGGCCGTTACAAAATGATTCCCCGCGAAGTTAAAGATTTGATTTTGGGCAAATATGGTCGCACTCCTGCTCCCATCAACGAAGAAATCAAGAAAATGGCTATTGGCGAAACTCCGCAAATCTCCTATCGTCCAGCTGATGACATTCCGCCTCAACTGGAAAAACTCACCCAACAATTGGCAGAAGCTGGCTACCCCAACGCTTCCGTAGAAGATGTACTGAGCTACGCTTCTTTCCCCGAAGTTGCACTGAACTTCTTTAAAAACAATCGCTAATCACAAATTATAAAAGCTCCCGTTCAAATGAACGGGAGCTTTTGTTTTTATTTTTGTTAAACTCTAAAATGCGTTAGAAGTGCTGGATAACAAGGCGGAGCAAGATTGCGCCGCGAGGGCGTACTAGAGCGTACGTCGAGTAAGCAATCGAAGCGACAACGTAGGAAGACAGTGCTTATAACGCATTTTACTTAACAGCAGCTGCACAACGAGCGCAAAGAGTAGGATGTTCTGCATCCTTGCCAACTTCGTCATTGTAAATCCAGCAGCGTTCACATTTTTCGCCTTCTGCAGCTACAACAGCAACTTTCAAATCTTCGCGACCAGTTGCAGCGCCTTCTTCAACGCCTTCAACGATGGTTGCTTTAGAAACGATAAGCAAGGTT
Source organism: Phascolarctobacterium sp. (assembly GCA_017623055.1). Classification (GTDB taxonomy): domain Bacteria; phylum Bacillota; class Negativicutes; order Acidaminococcales; family Acidaminococcaceae; genus JAHHUH01. Next base: position 27,189 of record JAGAPX010000011.1, on the reverse strand, counting down.
GCCAGTTCAGATTCTACAGATTTCAAGATTGCCAAAGCGTCGCCAGTTGCATACAAGGTTACGTTAGCATCCAAGGAGTGACCAATGGTTTTTTCACGACGAGCAACTTCCAGAACTTTGGTGATTTCGCTACGGATGTCGATGAAGTTGTTCCATTTGGTTTCCAAAGCTTCGTCAAGATATTCTTCCTTAACTTTGGGCCAGGGCAGCATTTGTACGGACAAGGGAGCGTTAGCAGGTTTCTTCATGAATTGCCATACTTCTTCCATAGTGAAGCTCAGTACAGGGGTGAGCATTACCATCAAGTCCATAAGGATTTCGTACATAGCGGTTTGAGCGCTACGACGTTCTTTGCTGTCTGCTTTGTAAGCATAGAGACGGTCTTTGAGAATATCCAGATAGTAGCTGGACATTTCTACGGTGCAGAAGTTATGAATTGCATGATAGAGAACGTGGAATTCGTAGTTGTCGTATGCTTCGGTAACTTCTTTTTTCAAGAGTTGGAGATGCATAAGAGCCCAACGGTCCAGTTCCAGCATTTCATTAAACGGAACTGCATCTTTTTCATAATCGAAGTCATTGGTGTTGCTCAAAATGTAACGCATGGTGTTACGGATTTTGCGGTAAACTTCGGAGAGTTGTTTTACAATTTTCGGGGAGATACGGATATCTGCTCTGTAGTCGGTAGAAGCAGTCCACAGACGAACGATGTCAGCGCCGTATTGTTCGATGATTTCTTGGGGAACCATTACGTTACCAACGGATTTAGACATTTTACGACCTTCGCCGTCTACTACATAACCGTGAGTCAAAACGGATTTGTAGGGAGCTTTGCCGGTAACAGCAACTGCAGTCAACAAGGAGGATTGGAACCAGCCACGATGTTGGTCACTGCCTTCCAAGTACATATCGGAAACTTGACCCAGTTCAGGACGTTGCATAACAACGGATTGGTGAGTGGAACCACTGTCAAACCATACGTCCATGATGTCGGTTTCTTTGTGGAAATGATCATGACCGCATTTGGGGCAAACGGTGCCAGCAGGCAAAAGTTCTTCTGCAGGACGAGCCCACCAAGCGTCGCAACCTTCTTTAGCAAAAATATTTGCTACGGATTCGATAGTTGCATCGTTGATGAGATGTTCACCGCATTTATCGCAGTAGAATACGGGAATGGGAACGCCCCAAGTACGTTGACGGCTGATGCACCAGTCGTGACGTTCAGCAACCATGTTGTGAATACGTTGTTGACCCCAAGCAGGAATCCATTTTACATCTTCAGCAATTGCTTTCAACGCATCATCACGGAAACCGTCAACGGAAGCAAACCATTGAGCAGTTGCACGGAAGATGATGGGGTTCTTGCAGCGCCAGCAGTGTGCGTATTGGTGCTTAATATTTTCTTTGCCAAGGAGCATATTCAGCTCGGACAAATATTTCAAAATAGGAATGTTAGCGTCGAATACAAACATACCTGCAAAGCGTTCGCCAGCTTCAGCGGTCAGCTTGCCTTGTTCGTCAACAGGGCAAAGGATGGGCAGTTTATATTTCAAGCCAGTTTCAAAGTCAACGTCACCGTGACCAGGAGCTGTATGTACGCAACCGGTACCAGCTTCAGTGGTAACGTAATCAGCCATTACAACTAAAGATTCGCGGTCAAGTTCGGGCATGGGATGTTTGCATTTAGCAAATTCCATTTCTTTACCCATAACAGTACCGAGGATATTGCTCAAATCTTTTTTGCAAACTTTGCCAACTTGTTCCAGCATATCCTTAGCCATGAATACTACTTCGCCTTCACATTCAACCCAAGCATATTCCAGATTGGGGTTCAATGCTACTGCTACGTTAGCAGGCATGGTCCAGGGGGTGGTGGTCCAAATTACCATGTAAGCGTTTTTGCCTTTTGCAGCTTCAGGCAACTTGCCATTATCTTCAATGATAGGCATTTTTACGAAGATGGTCGGAGTTTTTTGTTCGCCGTATTCGATTTCAGCTTCAGCCAAAGCAGTTTCGCAATGGGGGCACCAGTAAACGGTCTTTTTACCTTTGTAGATGTAGCCTTTTTTAGCCATTTCACCGAATACACGGATTTGTTCAGCTTCAATGTGGGGGAACAAGGTTACATAGGGATTTTCCCAATCGCCAAGAACGCCTAAACGTTTGAAGTCTTCGCGTTGCAAATCGATGAAGCGCAAAGCGTAGTCGTGGCATTGACGACGCAGGGTAAGGTCGTCGATTTCTTTACGGTTCAAGCCCAGCTCTTTAATAGCTGCGTGTTCGATAGGCATGCCGTGGGTATCCCAACCGGGAACGTACGGGGTGTCGAAGCCTTGAGCGTATTTATATTTAATGATGATATCTTTCAGAATTTTGTTGAGAGCATGACCCATATGGATTTTACCGTTTGCATACGGAGGGCCATCGTGAAGGATGAATTTTTCATTGCCTTCGTGCAGAGCTTGTTTCTTCCAATAAATATCGTTTTCTGCCCAGAATTTTTGGAATTCAGGTTCACGTTGCGGCAAGTTAGCGCGCATAGGGAATTCAGTTTCAGGCAGGTTTAAGGTTTTGCTGTAGTCCATTGCCATTGTTTTATCTTACCTCCAAAATAATATACCTTTAACACGACAATATTTTTCTATTGTCTAAAATAAAAAGCTTCGTCCCCTATATTACATATAGGGACGAAGCTAAATTAACAAATTCAAGTACTCCGTGGTACCACCCTAATGACAGAACCTAAAGTTACTGCCACTCGAAACGCTGTATCGGGCGTTACCCGTGCACATCTACTTTATTCGAAGCGCCCACTCCGAAGTGATCTTCACCAGCTTAGACATTGTTTGGGCTTGCACCATCCCCAAATCGCTTTGCTTGTCGCCACAGGCTACTGTCTTCATCATAGCGTTAGCCATATTAAAACAACATAATTATAACGCAGTCAATAATGCAAAGTCAACACAAATTACTTTACATCAACGTTTTTCATATTTAAAATCAAATATTCCGTAACCCTTACCCTCATTTAAATGAGAAGTATCGTTCAAACGGAAGATGGCGTGCTCGTGCCACTTGTTTCTTCCCAAAACGGAAACACTTGCAGGTAACACGTCAACGGACATATTCAAGTCAACAACTTGTTTCATATCCATGCCCAGCCAATGGAAGATAATGTTCTGCACCGTCCCCTTGTGAGCAACAATGATGATGTTCTCCCTATCGAGGTCAGCCTTTTCAATTAAGCCGTGCACATTACGCTCGTAAAACTCAATGCGAGTTTCGCCACCGGGGTAATTACGGTGATTAAGCTCTTGCTCCGTTGCAGGACGACAGTAGATTTTCTTAGCTGCTTCTTCCGTCAAGCCTGCTGCTTCCCCATTATTCTTCTCGCGCAGGAAAGCGTACTTTTCAATTTTATCTGCGCAACCTAAAGCTTTACCAATAATCTCTGCCGATTCTACCGCACGTTTCAAATCGCTGGTAAGAATACGTAACTTAGTGTTCTTGCCTGCAAAATCTGCTGCCAATTTTTTTGCAGCCATTTCAATTTGCCAACGACCCTTTTCAGTTAAATCAGAATCAGTCCAACCGCCGGTAAGCTTTAAAGTATGATGGGTTGCTTCGCCGTGACGTACTAAAATAATCATGCTGTCCCTCCGTTATTCTCCGGTATGGTCCTCAAAATTTTCCAGTAATTCCATTTGGGTTTTCAAAAGATGCATCATATGATTACGATGTACCATTGCTTTCTTAACTTGGTTATTGTAAGCGTTTTCTGCCAAGGAAGCTCTGGATTCCGCATCAAAAATAATCTTACGGCAACGTTCTTCCGCATCGCCAACAATCTTGCGGTAGTTAACATTAGCTTCCATCATCATCTTGTTTGCTTCTGCGCGGGCAGTTTCCAAAGTTTTGGCAGCTTCTGCCTCTGCAGTATTAGTGCGACGCTTGCAGATATCTTCGGTAGTAACTTTTAATTTTGCTACTTCCATCTCTGCGGTGTTACGCATTTTTTCTACAAAGTTTTTGGTTTCTTCTTTCAGCTTGCTACATTCTGCTTCCGTAGCATTGAGCATATTTTCAGTCTTGGTTTTGGCTTGGTTATACATATCTTCAACCTTAGCCATGGTATCAGCCAAAAGTTGATCGCACTTAACTTGAGTTTCGTGCTCCAAAAGGGCAGCCTTCTTTTCGCTATTAGCCTTAACTTCGTCTGCAGTTTCTTGTGCCACGGCAAGAGTGCTTTGCATGGTAGCTTCCATTTGTTGGTAGTATTCCAGCTTGGAGCTTACACGTTCAATAGTTTCTTTCAACTCCATATTATCAGTAAAAAGATACTCGTACTCTTTACGCAGCTCTGCCAAATATTTATCTACTTCTTCTACTTCGTAACCGCGAAAGCCCTTAGTAAAAGTTTTATTCTTAATATCTTGAGGTGTTAACATTTCCAGTCCCCCATCCTTAAATAAATCGTTTCAAGGTTACGCTAATGCGTCCCTTTTTGGTAGTACCGCGAATTTCCGCTACTTCTACCCTGCCACGTCCACGGAAAGAGATTACGTCCCCCTCGTTCACAGCTTGGGCAGCCTTCTTGGCTTCCTTCCAGTTCAACTTTACGTTCAGGCTTTTTATCTCGTCAGACATTCTGCTACGGGACACACCATAACCAGCAGCAGCCACCGCATCAAGACGCAAATCTGCAACAGTAGCGTTAATAACCTTAACCTTTTCTTCCTTTTGCAACAAATCTTCCGCAGTAATCTCCGTCAAGGTAATGGGAGCAGAACCAATTTGGGTAAGATTGCTGTTCAAATAATTGGTCAAGGTTTTTTCCACTACGAATTGCGCACCTTCGGGAACGAAAACGATATCGCCCAAAGCTTCACGCTTACAGCCAGTTCCCATAAACGCGCCTAAAATATCACGGTGGGACAAATCGTAGTAGCGTTTATCCCAGCCTGCTAAGAAATAGGTAATGCCATAGTCAGGAGTACCGTAAAAATCTTCCGCAATAAAGGCAACCTTCACACGTTCCGCATTCTTGAAACCACCGTAGCTTTCCAGCTTGATGTTTTCAAAATTGGCAACGATAATTTCTGCCACGTTATAAGCGTGAGGGTCTAAGAACTCACTGACACGATACTTACGGCTTTTGTTAGCACCTTCTGCCAAATCCAGCAGCTTCGCCGCAAGCTGTTCATCGCCACCAGCTCTAAAATATCTTAAAATCTTTTCTCTATCTGCCATAAATTATTTTCCTTGTAATTCGTCGCTACGCTTCAGCACAGCTTGCACTGCATCGTAGAAAGCACCACGCACGCCATGGTTTTCCAAAGCGTGAATGCCTGCAATGGTAGTGCCACCGGGACTAGTAACTTGGTCACGTAAAACAGCAGGGTGCAAGCCAGTTTCAATGCACATCTTGCCACTACCAGCCAAGGTTTGCGCCGCCAGCTTAATTGCCAAAGCGCGAGGCAAGCCTGCACGCACGCCAGCATCTGCTAAAGCATCAATAATGACGAAGGCATATCCCGGACCACAACCGCTAACCGCAGTAATGGCTTCCAAAGCGCTTTCTGCCACAACCTCTACCTCACCGCAGGAACCGAAGATAGCCTTGGCAATCTCCAACATTTCGTCAGTAGCATTCTCGTCACGGCAAATGGCGGTCATGCCTGCACCAACTGCCAGCGGAGTGTTTGGCATAGTGCGGATTACGGGGAAGTTAGGCGCATAGCCGTGTAACATTTCAATAGTAACGCTACCCATAATGGAAAGCACCCACGCAGATTTTTTAAACTCTGCCACCAGGTCACTGGTCAATGCCACAGGTGCAACCTGCGGTTTTACAGCAAAGATTACTAAGTCCGCATCACGCACTGCTGCCTTGTTATCAGTAGTAGCCTTCACGCAGTAAGCTTCGTTCAAGTAAGTACAACGTTCTGCAGTGTGTTCACCAACAGCAATGTTTTCGCCTGCAATTAAACCGCTACCAATAATACCTTTGATGATGGCTTCTGCCATAGCACCGCCACCAATGAAGGCAATTTTATTTAAGTTTATTTTTTCCACGGTTGTTCACCCTTTTCATTGTAAATGCTAATGCCAGCATCAATATCTACGTTTCTGGGCGCGCATACTAAAATGCTACGACCAATCTTTTTCAAGCTACCACCCAATGCGTAAATGGTACCGCTAATAAAATCAGTCATACGCTTGGTAACAATGTTATCTGTATTTTCAAAGTTTACTACCACAGGTTGGTTACTGCGCAGATAATCTGCAATCTTTTGGGAATCATCAAAGCTTGTAGGTTCAATCACTACCACGCGCACTTGCTTATCAGCAATGGGCATGGCAATGGTCTTGCTGCCACTAACAGGCTCCACAGGTTTTTCTGCACTCTTACGTCCAAAGAAACCGCTGCTTTTTTTCGGGGCGGGTTCCATTTTAGGTTCTGCCTTCACTTGGACGGGAGCAGGAGCTTCCTCCAAAGCAGGTTCTTCTTGCACTTTATTTTTATGGAAAAGAGCTTCCTTGCTTTTGAACATACTCTTTTTCGGAGCAGGCTCAAATTTAGGCTCAGGCTTTTCTATTTTGGCAGGTTTCTTTTCGACAACCTCTTCTTCCTCCAAGATTTCGTCTTCGCCATCGTCATATAAACCTAAAGCATCTACAATGCGTTCAATTATTTTCATATTCTTACCACCACTTCTTAAAATTTTAAACTATAGTCACGTTGTCCAAAAAGAGCTGTACCTACACGAACCATGTTGGCACCCTCTTCAATAGCAACGGTGTAATCATTACTCATACCCATAGAAAGACAATCAATTTCAGGACGAGCTTCCTTTAAGCGGCAGAAGCAACGATATCCTGCCGCAAACACAGGACGAGTTTCTTCTACATCAGTGCAAGCTTGCGCGATAACCATCAAGCCACGGACGCGAACATTTTTGTAAGTATCAAGCTTTGGTAAAATCGCCAGATACTCTTCCCTAGTAAAGCCTGTCTTTTGCTCTTCCTTGGCAATGTTTAGCTGCAAAAGTACGTCCTGCACCTTGCCAATGCGGACAGCTTCTTCGTTGATAAGCTCCAGCAAGCGTTCACTATCCACGCTTTCGATTAGCTCAAAAAGCGCCACAGCCTGACGAGCTTTATTGGTTTGCAAATGACCAATCAAATGCCACTTGCCACCAGCAGGCAACACTTCTTTTTTATGTTTAGCTTCCTGCACTCGGTTTTCACCAATGCATTCCACTCCTAAAGCCAAGGCTTCCGTAATCACTTCCGGTGCGTGGTTTTTGGTAACCGCCACCAAGGTTACGTTATCGCCTGTAAGCTTTGCTTCCTTACGAGTTTGCAGGGCAGCTTGTATTTTTCCCTGCACTATTTTCAAATTATCTACTAACACTTTCAGCCCTCCATTATAAAAATTTTAGGCGCTATTCATCCATTTTCTATCTAAATATTTTATCATAAATCTACTTACATTGTCTATGAACACAAAAAGTAAAGTCCCACTCAAAACTGAGTGGAACTTCGTGATTACTCTTGCCCCTTCTTCGCTTCCAGCTCCGCGAACTTCGCCTGCATGGTAGGGTTGTTGCGGGTTAAACGCTTAATGGACAAATCCTCCGCCTTATTATTGGCAAGGCGCAAGTTGTTTTCAGAAGAAAGCAACGCTTCCTTGGTTTTTTGCAAATGGTCAATGGTTTTGTCAATCTCCTCGATTGCCTTTTTAAACTTCTCGCTGGCAAGACGGTAGTTGCGGGCAAACTTCTCTTTAAAATCGTTCATGTCCTCTTCAAAATGGGAGATGTCGATATTTTGATTTTTAATTGTCGCCAGCTCCTTCTTGTATTGGAGGGAATTCATTGCCGCATTACGAAGCAGGGTAATAATGGGGATAAAGAATTGTGGACGCACAACGTACATCTTAGGATAGCGGTGAGACATATCCACAATGCCACCGTTGTACAGCTCATTATCTGCTTCGAGGAGGGAAACCAGCACAGCATATTCGCAGTTCTTTTCTTTACGGTCCTTGTCCAGTTCTTTTAAGAAGTCCTCATTTTTATGCTTGGTAGCAGTTTCGTCAGCCTCGTTCTTCATCTCGAACATAATGGAGATAAATTCAGTGCCTTCGTCGTCAAACTCACGGAAGATAAAGTCACCCTTACTCCCGGTACGAGCGTCATTGTCTTTTTCAAAATAGGCATTACGGAAAGCGGTGGCGCGCAGTCTGTTAAACTCAATGGCGCAGTGCTGCTCCAAAGTTTCGCCAATCATTTTGGTAGATTGCTTTGCCTTAAGGTCTTTATAATAATCAATTTGCTCGTCTTTAATTTTCAGCTTGGCTTCGTAGCCGTCCTTAATGGATTGCTCACGAATCTTACTTTCTTTTTCGTTGCTTTCAATTTGATTGGTAAGCTTGATAAGCTCTTCATTCTTTGCGGCAAGCTGTCTTTCCGTTTTAAAGACAACCTCACTCACAGCAAGGCGCTTTTCCATTTCGTAAGCAGCAAGGCGCGCTTCGAGGGCAGTAATTTCTTTTTCCTTAACAGCAACCGCTTCGCTAACGCTTAATTTATTGTTTTGGGCGTTGGCATTAAGCTGTGCTTTCAGTTGGGCAATCTCTGCGTCCTTTTCGCCTACTGCGTTCTTAATCGCCAGCTGTCTATCTTTTTCCAAGGTTTGCAAGTGAGCCTTAAATTGTTGCTCACGCTCGTACACTTCTTTTTGAAATTCCCTATCGCGAATTTGCTTCACGATGGCTGCATAACCGGATTCATCAACTTGAAAAACTTCGCCACATTTAGGGCATTTGATCTCTTGCATCATCTGTCTCCTTTCAAACAAAGGGGTATCGCTAAAAACAATTTCTTCATTAGATATATCTTAACAAAAATCAAATGCTATATCCACAAAATTTTCCTACCAAGCAAAAACAGCAGTTACCTTTCGATAACTGCTGTTAATTTTATTTTGTAATCAACTCAATAAGCTTCAAGGTCATACGGCAGGATTTTTCCCCTGCACCTAAGGGCCAGAACTCACAATTGGAATGGAAGTTGTGAGCACCGGTGAAATAGTTAGGAGTCAAAATTCCTTTAGTAGAAATAAAGCTACCATCGGTACCGCCACGCATGGCAATGGTTTTAGGAGTAATCTCCAGTTCATTCATTGCTTGATAGATGTAATCGATACATTTTTTATTGTCTTCACGGATAGCATCTGCAATGTTGCCGTAGGTATCGCTCATAGTCAGTTCAATAACTGCCTTGGGATGACGAAGCTTCAAAAATTCTACAGCATTTTTAATTTGCTCCTTGCGTGCTTCGTACAACACCTTGTTATGGTCGCGAATTACCAAGTTCACTCGTGCTTCGGATACATTGGAGTTAATGGCAGTTACCCAGATGTAACCTTCAGTGCCTTCAGTATGCTCCGGAGTTTGCATTCTATCGAAGCTATTTACCAAGTCCGTTGCAATCAAGGTAGGATTAACCAGCACACCTTTAGCGCTCATGGGGTGAGCAGTGATGCCTTTAATGTAAACCTCTGCACTTCCTGCGTTAAAGGTTTGGTAAACAACTTCACCAAGTTCGCAGCAGTCAATGGTGTAAGCAAAATCCACAGGGAATTTAGCAAAATCAATTTTCTTCGCACCCAACAAGCCAATTTCTTCATCGGGAACGAAAGCAACATGAATGTCACCGTGGTAAATAGTCTTGTCATCAGCCAAGGTTTCCAGTGCAACCATAATGTTAGCAATGGCAGCCTTGTCATCTGCGCCTAATACGGAAGTACCATCACTGACAACAATGTCTTCGCCAATGTATTTTTCAATTTCAGGATGCTCACTTACTTTTAAGAAGATTTGTTTTCCTTCATTCAAGCAAATATCGCCACCTTGATAATTCTTCACAACGTGGGGATGAATTTCTGCGTTAAGGCAAACATCTACAGTATCAAGATGCGCTACCCAACCGACAGCAGGAACAGGGTGATGACCTTCCGGTAAATTTGCAGGTAGCTTACCAGTTAAAACAGAATGCTCGCTGATTTCCAAATCAACCAAGCCCAATTCTGCCAAGTCATTTTTCAAAAGCTCTGCCAGCTGGCGTTGACCTTCAGTAGTAGGAACAGTTTTTACAGCAGCATTACTTTGGCTGGTAACAGCAACGTAACGCAGGAAACGTTCTAATAATTTTGCTTGCATAGTCATAGATTAGACCTCTTTTCTAAATTAACGTCTGGGATATACATAGTCTGCTTGGAAGCCCAAAGGAATATCCAAGCCCCAGAACAGGTACAGCATAATTGTCAAGGTAACCAAAAGGGCAACAGTGTACGGAAGCATCATAGAGCTTAAAGTACCAATGCCTGCACTCTTACAATATTTTTGGCAGTAAAGAATAATCAACGGATAGAAAGCAAACATAGGAGTTACTACATTAACCGCACTATCACTTACGCGGAAAGCAACTTGGGTCAGCTCCGGAGAAATACCAACAGCCATCAGCATAGGTACGAAGATAGGTGCAAGAATTGCCCATTTTGCAGAAGCGGAAGTAATAATCAAGTTCAAGAGGCCTACGAGTATGATAATACCGAAAACGGTAATTTGCGGAGGTAATGCTAAGGATTTCAAGAACTCTGCGCCTGCAATTGCAATGAGCGCACCCATATTGGAAGTACCAAACGCCCACAGGAATTGTGCAGCGAAGAAATAGAATACGATAAGTTGTACCAAGGTTTTGGTAATATTTTCCATGGCATTAGTAACATCTTTAGGAGATTTAAATTTGCCAACCAAGATACCGTAAACAAGACCAACAGTACCAGTGAAAACGAAGAGCAAGGAAACGATGGATTGCATTACAGGAGCCTTGAAGCTTGCAATGACACCGTTTTTGTCACGCCAAATGGAATCTTCCGGAAGCAAAGCTACTACCAAACCGATAGCCATTACAAAAAGCACTGCGGAAGCAATGTAGAAGGCACGGTTTTCTTTGGGAGTAATTTCAGTATTAGCATCTTCGCCCACGTCAATATCTGCATCCAAGGGGCAAGCCTTCCACAGCCAAGGTTCAGTAATTTTTTCAGTTACGTACCAGCAGCTTGCAATAACACCAAAGGTAGAAGCAAAGGCAAAGAAGTAGTTGCACAATACGTTTACTTGGTAGGTGGGGTCAATCAATTGCGCCGCACTTTGAGTAAAGCCTTGGATAACCGGGTCAATCGCAGACGGAGTGTAGTTTGCCGCAAAAGCACCTGCAATACCTGCGAAAGAGGCAGCAATACCGGACAAAGGGTGTTTGCCGGAAGCATAGAACATATAGGCAGCAACAGGAATGATAATAACGTAACCAGTATCCGGCCCAATGTGACTCAACATACCAGCCAGAATAATAATTGGAGTAAGCAGGAACTTAGGAGTAACGGCGAGCAGTTTTTTAAGACCAGTGTTGATGTAACCGGAACCATCAGCAATACCGATACCCAAGGTAGCAACGATTACCATACCCAACGGCGGGAAGCCAGAATAGTTGGTAACCATCTTGCTCATAAGCAGTACGATGTTTTCACCGCTGAGCATATTATTTACAACAATGTTTTTACCAGTAGTAGGATGTACATAATCAAAATGCATTTGAGAAAGAATAGCAGAAATTACGCATACCAAAACAAATGCACCTACAAACAAAATGGTAATATCAGGAATTTTATTGCCGACACGTTCGATTAAACCGAGAATGCCACCAACCCTTTGTTTTTCCTGAGTGTTTTTCATTTTCAAATCAACTCCTTCATAAAATTAACACACAGGCTTGTATTATAGCACCATTCCATGATTATTCAAAGGTTAATAACCAAAAATTCACAAAGAAAATGTAAAGAACCGCAAAAAACAAAAAGACGAGCCGAAGCCCGTCTTAAAATTTTCATTTTCTCTCTGCCAGTTCGCTTACAAATGTAGAGCCAAGCACCAGCACCGCACCCACGATACTGTAAATATCCATACTCTCATTCAAAAGCACTGCGGATAAAATGATTGCCACGATGGGGTCAATATAACTAAAAAGGGCAACTGTCTGCGCCTTTAAGCTTTGGATGGAAGAAAAGTACAGCGCATAGGTAAAGCCTGTATGAATTACACCAACCACTGCCAAAAGCAAAAGGCTTGTAATATCAGGAGTAAGTGCTCCAAAATTTTCCACCGCCAAAGTGTAAGGGAAAAGTACCAGCGCCGCCAAGCCCAGCTGCATAATGGTCATATCGTAAGCAGAAATTTCCTTAATGAATTTATTGAGCAAGATAACAGTTGCGTACAGGCTCGCCGCACCCACACCGCACAAGATACCGGTGAAATCCACGCCTTCCGTACCGCTTTGCACTACACCGCTAACCAGTACCATACCCGTAAGCGCCATGGCTACACACAAAATCTTAATGGCAGATAGGCGTTCCTTAAGCACAAAGGGAGAAGCCATCATTACAAAAATCGGAGCCATATAGTACGCCAAAGTAGCAGTTGCCACCGTTGTATAACGGTACGCTTCAAAAAGCAAAATCCAGTTAAAGCCAATGCAGGCACCGGAAATGGCAAGGGTCTTTAAATTTTTCTTGATGGCAACCTTATCCACCCCTTGACCCTTAGCAAAAACCACGAAGAGCAGGAACAATGTGCCTACAAAACCTCTCGCCAAAGCAATAACGGTAGAAGGCAAGTCAATATTTCTTACGAAGATACCAATGGTACCAAAGGCAACCATGGCAAAAATTATCTTAAGCTTTGCTTGCATTTCGCTATTCATCACAAATTCACTTCCTACGACAAATCATCTTGCAAAAATTCTATGAATGGGACCTGCCAGCCAAGCAGCACCCACAACCTTAATAATATCTAACGGAGCAAAGGGCAGTACGCCTACGAAGAAGGCTTCCTGCAAATTCATTCCGGTCAAGAGCATCATCTGCCCTGCACCCATAGCGTAAATGACAGGAATCCACACGCACACACCCACAATGGAGTAACGCAGGAAATTATAATTTCTCCCTTTAAGATAGGCAATGGCAGTCGCCGCCACGAGGAAGCCTAAAATATAACCACCAGTCGGACCGAAGAGCTTGCCCGGTCCCGCAGTACCGCCTGTAAAAACGGGGATACCTGCCAAACCAACTAAGATGTAAACAAGCATAGTCATAAAGGCTTGCTTGGGGGTCATTAAAAAACCAACAAGGTTAACGATAAAGGGTTGCATTGCTATGGGAGAAAGAGCAAAGGGCAACGGAATAATAATATATGCAGAAACGCAGTTCATTGCTACCAAAAGAGCTATCTTGGTCATTTCGGCAGCCTTGCTTGCGGGACGAGTACGAGACATTTTTTCACCAGCTTTTCTAAAATTAACTGCTCCTATTATACAAAAAAGCGACAGGCTTCGTCAACCGATACTTTCTAACCAGTTAACTATGTCTGCCGCCACGGTGAATGATGTTCTCGCCAAAGCGTTTCTTTAAATTGTCAATAGTAGCGTTACGCTGAAGAAGCTTGGTATTTTCTTCAAAGCCAAGGGTGCCACAGCTACCGTCCTGCAAATGAGAAACAGTCACGCCCAAAAGGCGCACTCCATTTTGATAGCTTACTCCCTGCAAAAGCTTCACTGCCAATACAAAAATTTCCTCGTCGCAAGAAATATCTCCCTCACTGCTAATGCTACGGGTAATGGTTTTAAAATCCTTAAACTTCACTTTTAAAGTAACCGTCCTACCGCTGTACCCCTTTTTGCGTAAGCGAAAGCCTGTCTGCCCACTCAGTTCCAAAATGGCAGCCTTACATTCGTCAAATGTGAATAAATCTTTTTCGAAAGTGGTCTCCCTGCCAATGGACTTAGGTGCTGTTTCGGGAACAACTGGTCTATCATCCAATCCCTGCGCCAAAAGCTGAACCTTATCTGCATTTTTGCCAAAGACTTTTTGAACGATACGTTTATCTGCTTTCGCCAGTTGCCCAATCGTAGCAATACCATACTGCAGTAAAGTATTCCTAGCCGCAGAGCCAATGCCAAAAATTTTTGTCACAGGTAGTGGTGCGATAAAGTCTCGTGCCTTTTCATGGGTTATTATTGTAAAGCCGTCAGGCTTTTGTAAATCGGAAGCCATTTTTGCCAAAAACTTGTTAGGTGCCAAGCCTACGGAACAGGTCAAGCCAATCTCATTTTTGATACGCTCTTTGATGCGCCAACCAATGTTACGCACATCTCCGCACAAACGCTCCATACCAGTTACGTCAAGAAAGGCTTCGTCAATGGAAAGCTGTTCCACGACGGGAGCTTCCTCACCAAAGATACGCATTATCTCACAGGAAACTTCCTTGTAACGCCACATTCTTCCCGGCAAAAATTCTGCGTGCGGACACAGCCTGCGCGCTTCCACAGTTGGCATTGCGGAATGCACGCCAAACTTGCGCGCCTCGTAGGAGCAGGTGGAAACAACGCCACGACAAGATTGCCCACCTACGATAATGGGCTTGCCACGCAATTCAGGATTATCTAATTGTTCCACGGATGCGAAGAAGGCGTCCATGTCGATATGAAGAATCCACCTAACCATAATATCACCTAAAAATGCAAGTACTCCGTCATTTCCCTAAACACTGATACGTCCAAATAGTCAATGTAATTCACAACGCATACGAAATAAGTCACTGCCCCGATTAAAACTAAACCGAGGAAATTATAGAACAAGAACATCCGCAGGTAGCTTCCTGCTTGATAAGGATGCTCTGCGGCAAAAAGCTTGTAGGAAATTACACTTGCCATAGAGGCAATCAAGGTTCCTAAGCCACCGATGTTTACGCCCAAAAGCAAAGCATCTGCTTCACGGGTCAAGCCTGCAAGGAGCATTGCCGCAGGCACGTTGCTAATGAACTGACTGCTAATTAGCGCCGCAAAATAAGTTCCTTCCGTACTGCCTAAAATATGGTCACGCAAGTAGCTAACTAAATCCGTATGGCTGATGTTGCCAATGAAAACAAAGAAGCCGATAAAAGTTAAGAGCAAGCTGTAGTCAACTTGCTTAACTAATTTGCGGTTCACTACTAAAACTACGATGGCAGTTATCGCCAAGGCAATATACTTATCCAAAAGGTGCAGCACCGCTCCAACGTTAAGCGCCAAAAGCACAAGGTAAATGGTAGTCAGCTTGCGGTCAGGCTTTGCCAAGGCAGGCAAGTCCAGCTGCAGTTCCTTGTTGCGCTTCAAATAAATAATCACGCCAATATAAATTACGGAAAGCACTGTGGGGAAAAGCATAACCTTGAAGAACCCCAGTGCGGAATAATTATAGTGAGCATACAAAAACAAGTTCTGTGGATTACCGGGCGGAGTAAACATACTGCCCAAGTTCGCCGCCAAGGTCTGCAAGATGATTACCTGGGGCATATCCATTTTAATTGTCTTGCCAATGACAAGCGCCAACGGAACAAAAGTCAGAAGCGCTACGTCGTTAGTAACAAACATAGACGACACAAAGGTCAAACCAACCAGCGCCACGATAACCTGCTTGTAGGTTTTGCAGCAGTTCAAAAGTTCTACCGCAGTCCAGTCCAAAAACTTTACGGTCTTTAAGCCTGCGACAACTACCATCAACGCCCAAAGCACGCAGAGCACGTCCCAATCTATGTAATATAAATGGGGCGTGTTGAAAAACGACGACACGCACCCCAACAGCAAAGCGATGGTCAAAACCAGTTCCTGCTTTACCCACATTTTTACTTTTGCAAAACTAAAATCTTTCATCTTAATCCAGCTTCTATCTAAAATTTAAGTTTTATATTACCAGTTATCCTTGCTGGCAGTAAAGGTAAGTGCCGTTACCCTCTTTGCTCCTGCCTTTCGCAAAGCAAGCGCCGCTTCTGACAAAGTACTTCCCGTTGTGAAGATATCATCGCAAATCAGAACGCTCTTTCCCAAAATGGATTGCTCCACTTCAAAACAGCCTGCTACCTCCTGTTTTCGAAGGCTCGGTTCCAAATCGAAAAGAGGCAGGGTATTACGCACACGTTTGAGTAAATTAGGTTGCCACCTTTCAGAATTGAAGAAAGCAAAAATTTCGGCAGGAACATCAAAGCCACGCTCCGCCTTTCGCTCAGGAGAGGTAGGCACGCAGGTAATGATGTCGTAATCTGTCAAAAGCTTTTCTAAATCATCTGTAACCCCAAGCTGTGCTTCTTCCTTTAATAATGGAAGCAAGCTCTTTTCCTCTGCAAACTTCACATTGTGAATTGCTTCCTGCAAATTTTGGTGATACTTATAAATCATAAGCACCTTGTCCAAATTGTCGAAGCCTTCCACCATCTTATGCAGTGCAAAGTTTTTGCGACACACTTCGCAAAAATAACCAGTGTCTATTTCAGTTTGGCACACAGCACAGCGACGAGGGTAAATTATTTCCCCAAGCAATCTGCACTGATAACCTACATTATTATAAACCGCCCTAACTTTGTTGAAAAGGCTCAAAAAATATCACTACTTTCTTGTAAACGCTCCGCCAAGAGTGAGTAACGACGACGGGTCTTGTCATTTTCCACAGCAGTGCGCACCGCTGTCTTAGTTCCCACAACAAGCACTTGCTTTTTAGCACGGGTAACTGCAGTGTAGAGCAAGTTCCGTTGTAACATAATGTAATGACTGGGAACCATCAGCAAAATCACGTTGGGATACTCGCTACCTTGGGATTTATGCACGCTCATGGCGTAGGCAAGCTGTAATTCTTCCAGCTCACTTTGGGCGTAGGTAACATGGTCACCCTCCGGGCGCTCCGGGTAGGCAACGGTAACAGCCTTGCTCTCTACGCGAATAACCCTGCCAATATCGCCATTGAACACTTCTTTTTCGTAGTTATTGCGAATTTGCATAACCTTATCCCCCACCCGCAACACGTTACCGGGAATATTCACCTCCGGTTTATTGCTACTGGGCGGATTCATATATTGCTGCAAAATTTTATTCAAGTTCTGCACACCGCAAGGGTTCTTGTGCATGGGAGAAAGTACCTGTACACTACGCCAATCGCTGGTACGCACCATCTCTGCATAAGTGCGGGCAACGTGCTCTGCGGCGGCAAGTTCGTTAGTAAATTCTTCCAGCTTAAATTCGTCGTTATCGGTAAATTCAGGCATACGTCCACGATTAATGCTATGGGCATTGCGGACGATGGGGCTTACCTCTGCCTGACGAAAGACGTTTTCCAAGCAGACAACAGGCATTTTCTTACTACGGATTATATCTTTAAGTACGGAACCAGCGCCAACGGAAGGAAGCTGGTCAACGTCACCAACAAAAATCAAACGACAACCTCCAGGAACAGCCTTGAGCAAATGGTAAGTCAAACTAATGTCCAACATGGAAGCTTCGTCGATGATGATTGCCTCTGCGTCCAAAGGCTCCTCATCATTCTTGCCAAAGTAAAAGCCACCGCTATTAGGTTGGTACTCCAAAAGACGATGTACGGTCAGGGCAGGGTGTCCGGCGCTTTCAGCCAAACGTCGGGCAGCGCGACCAGTAGGCGCCGCCAGTAAAATTCTACAACCTGCTTTCTCCAGTACGTTCAAAATGCCTTTGACTACGGTAGTCTTGCCAGTACCAGGTCCACCTGTCAAAACAAAAACGCCATGTTCCAAAGAAGCGTAAATTGCTTCCTTCTGAGCCTCAGCTAAGGAGATTCCTGCATCTCGCTCCCACTCTGCAATGACCTTGTCAGCATTCACCCTGCCTAAAGGCTTGGCTTGGTCACGCAATGCCAACAAACGGCGAGCAGTGTGGACCTCTGCCTTATATAAATATTCAGGATAGATAAGACGCATTCCACTAACATCTTCTGTTCTCAGTAAGTCCCTGTTCAGCAATTTGGTAAAGACTTCCTGAACCTGCATACTGTCAATGACGAGAGCTCGCTCCGTCTCACGCACCAACAGTTCTTCAGGCACACAGGTATGCCCCGCCGCGGCAGCTTGGGTCAAGGCATAGCTAAGTCCTGCAATAATTCTATCCTCGCAGTCACGCTCCATTCCCATTGCCATGGCAATTCTATCTGCAGTTTTAAAGCCAATGCCCGTAATGTCGTTGGCAAGGCTGTAAGGATTTTCTTTAATTCTAGTAATTGCGGTATTACCATAAGCGGCTTGCAGTTTTGTAGCGTAACCACTGCTTACCCCATGAGATTCCAAGAACAGCATCAGCTCCCGCATTTCAGAAAGCTCTGCGTAAGCCTCACCAACGGCAGCAGCTTTCTTGGAACTTATGCCACGCACTTCTGCCAAACGAGCAGGGTCGTTACCTAAAACTTCCAAGGTACTTTCGCCAAAACGCTCCACAATACGGGCAGCAGTAACTACGCCCACGCCTTTAATGGCACCGCTGGCAAGGAAGCGTTCAATGCCAGCTGCAGAAGTAGGCTGTACTACGCGACACACCGCCGCGTCGAACTGTCTGCCAAAACGAGCGTGTTCCACCCAACGACCTTCAAGCACCACGTTCTCTCCAAGATAAGGGGCAGAACCATGATAAACAGCAGTAGTCTTGCCGTTTTGTTTGCTTTCTACACGCAGTACACAAAACATTCCATCTTCACTTTGAAAAACTATATCTTCAATCAAGCCTTCCAGCTGTTCCATTTTTTCACCGCCACATTTAAACAAACGTTCTGTTAAGATTATAACACGAAACTCCTCTAAAAGGAACATTATCATTTTGACAAACACATTGAATTTCGTTATAATTAAATATACTTTAAAATTAGAGGTGTTACCGTGACCACAAAAAAATTCACTGGCAAACTCATCGCTATTGATATGTACAACTGTAGCGACAAAATTATAAAAGATGAAGCTGCTGCAAAAGAACAATTGCAACAAGCTTGTAACTCCTTCGGCTTGCAACCTTGTGACATTATCACTCGCAAAGAAGATGAACAAAGCGAATACTCTCTGTTCGCAATTTGCAAGCAAGGTCACGTAACCTTGCACATTTATCCTAATATGGGCTTTGCCACTGCAGACGTATTTAGCTGCATGGAAGGTGCTGAACCGGAAAATGTTGCTAAGTTCCTGCGCACTTACTTTGATGCCGATAAATCTAAAATTACCCTTTTGGATCGTGGCGACTTCGGCACACTGAGTGACATGAAACCTCATCGTCGTTCCAAAGTTAAATTCATCCGTCGCACCCAAAACTTAGGCGGCAAATTGAAAAAGATTATGATGAGACCTCGTTCTCTCTAAAAAGCAATAGAAGCTGTCTCTTTTGAGACAGCTTTTTCTACAAGGAGATATTATAATGAAATACATTTTCTGGGATATTGATGGTACGCTCCTACTCACTGGTGGTGCCGGCGTAATGGCAATGATTGACGTCATTAAAGAACATTATTTTTTAAAAGACTTTAAATTTGACAAGACCCTTGCCGGCCGTACTGACTCTGACATTATTCGTGGGGCAGTACTGCAAATTAAAGGCAAGTTCAACGCGGCAGACGCAGCTAATCTGCTCATCCGCTACCATATGGCTTTGCCTAAACATTTACCTCAATGCTTTGGCAGCCTGCTCTACAATGTAGAAGAAACCTTAAAGTTTTTTGATGACCCTGCTAATGGTTATAAAAACTGCCTTTTAACTGGCAATACCAAAACCGGTGCCAAACTAAAACTTGCTCACTACGGTATAGAACAATACTTTGACTTCAATCGCAGTGTCTTTGGCGAAATGAGCGAAGACCGTTCCCAGCTGGCAAAGATTTTGTGGCAACGCTTCTACTCTGTTGACCCCACCATCACCCCTGACCAATTCATTTTCGTGGGTGATACTCCTAACGATGTAAAATGTGCTAACGCCATCGACGCTAAATGCTTAATCGTACTCAATGGTTCCAGCTACAGTCGTGAAGATTTCGAACAAGTAAAGCCTTGGAAAATCATTGACCATCTTCCCGACGACCCCAACGAATTAAAAGCACTCTTTGACGAAGCATAGAAAGTGTGAGTTTATGAAAAAACTTCTTATTCTACTGGCTTGCCTTAGCATTTCCAGCACTGCTCTTGCCTATAGTAACGAAGACTTGGCAAAAGTACAAGCAGGTGGCAACTGCGTAGGCGGCGATCTGTCCGGTGCAGACCTTTCCGGCTTAGACCTTTCTGACCGTAACTTCGAAGGCACCAAGTTCAACCAAGCTCGCTTGGTAAGTACAAACTTCAACAACAGTAACCTCAACGACGCAGTGTTCGACCATGCCCTAATGAACGGTGCTACCTTCCGAAGTGCAGATATTACTGGTGCAAGCTTTAAGTACGCTAGCGGTACAAGCGCTGATTTTACCAACGCAGATTTAAGCGCCAGCAATTTTTACCGTGCCCAACTGCGTGGAGCAAAATTCTTAAACGCTAACCTACAGCACATCGAAGGGCAGGAAGCTTCTTTGGACAGCATCCTTGCAGACTACGCTAACTTTACCAATGCCAACCTACCCTATGCTTGGATGTATAAGGCACAACTTAAAAATGCTACCTTCACAGGAGCAAATCTTTTCAGCGCCAAGCTTCAACACGCTGACTTGACAGAAGCAGATATGAGCAATGCCAAAATGGGCAAGGCTAACCTGCGAAGCTCCGTTCTCGCAAGCACTAAATTCAACGCCGCAGTGTTGGACAACGCAGACCTGCGCAACGCTGACCTTACCTACACAGAGTTCGGCACCGCAACTAAGTTGAATACTAAATTTGAATAACATATTAACGCACAAAGGACGTTCTCGAAAATTCGAGAACGTCCTTTAATTTTTATATCATTTGAAGAAGTCTTTAACTTTATCCATAAAGCTTTTTTCTTCGGGGTTGATATTATCTTTGCTAATGTCAGCAAACTTGCGTAAAGCATCCTTTTGTTTATCGCTAAGCTTGGTAGGAACAACAACTTTAATGCGTACCAATTGGTCGCCACGGCTGCTATTACGCAGGCTGGGAATACCCTTGCCCTTAATGCGCATTACCTTGCCAGGTTGAGTACCTTCGGGAATCTTCATGGTAACCTGACCATCAAGTGTGGGAACTTTAATGTCCGCACCCAAGGTTGCCTGAACAATGTTAATGGGCACTTCGCACAATACAGTAGTACCATCACGTTCAAAGAACTTGTGAGGCTTCACGTACAGGTAAACGTACAAGTCACCGCTAGGTCCGCCCTTAGCACCTGCTTCACCTTCGTTAGATACACGCAGGCGAGAGCCATTATCAACGCCGGCAGGGATTTTAACCTTAAGCTTCTTGTTGCGTTTAACAGTACCCTTGCCACGACATTCTTTACAGGGTTCGCTAATGATTTTGCCTTCGCCCTTACACCTGGAGCAAGGACGTTCATTAACCATTTGACCGAACATAGTATTTTGAGTGAAGCGCACATAACCGCTACCATTACATTCGGGACAAGTTTCTACCTTGGAACCGGGTTCTGCGCCCTCACCATGGCAATGGTCGCAAACTTCGTCGCGATACAGGTTAATTTCTTTTTCCAAGCCGAAAGCAGCTTCTTCAAAGGAGATTTCCAAATCGAAGCGCAAATCTGCACCACGTTGGGGCCCAGCCTTAGAGCTTCTACCGCCACGACCGCCTTGACCGCCAAAGAACATGTCGAAGATATCTTCCATGCCACTGCCGCCAAAGCCTCCGAAACCACCTGCTCCACCGAAGCCGCCACCGCCGCCCATGCCACCATTTTCAAAGGCAGCATGACCGAATTGGTCATATTGGGCGCGTTTTTGCTCGTCGGAAAGAACACTGTAAGCTTCATTACATTCTTTAAACTTTTCTGCAGCTTCCGCGTTATCTTTATTCAAATCAGGATGATATTTACGCGCCAGTTTGCGGTATGCTTTTTTCAGCTCATCTTGGGTAGCTGTTTTAGACACACCCAGGACCTCGTAATAATCTCTTTTACTCAAAGTTTACACCATCCTAAATTTAATTATTTTTTGTCGTCGTCAACTACTTCTGCATCTACTACATCATCGTCAGCTTTGCTTGCGCCAGCTTCCGGGCCAGCACCTTTAGCAGCTTCGGTTTCTTTGTAGAGTTCAGCAGAAAGTTCATACAGCGGTTTGGTCAAAGCTTCAGTATCGGCTTTGATTTTTTCCAAATCGTCGCCTTTCATGGATTCTTTCAGGGTATCCATTGCAGCTTTAACTTTGCCAATCAATTCGTCTTTTCCTTTGCCTTCCATATCTTTGCAGGTTTTTTCTGCTTGATAGCACAGACTGTCAGCTTGGTTACGAACTTCTACGCTTTCTTTGCGTTTTTTATCTGCTTCAGCGTTAGCTTCTGCTTCTTTAACCATTCTGTCTACTTCGTCTTTGTTCAAGGAACCGGAGGAAGTAATGGTGATTTTTTGTTCTTTACCGGTGCCAAGATCTTTAGCGCTTACATTTACGATACCGTTAGCATCGATGTCGAAAGCAACTTCGATTTTGGGTACTCCACGCGGTGCAGCGGGGATACCGCCCAGTTCAAAGCGACCGAGGGTTTTGTTATCTGCTGCCATTTCGCGTTCACCTTGCAATACATGGATATCAACGGAAGGTTGGTTATCAGTTGCAGTGGAGAATACTTGTTTTTTGGAAGTCGGGATAGTGGTGTTGCGGTCGATGATTTTGGTGAATACACCGCCCAAGGTTTCGATACCCAAGGACAACGGAGTTACGTCCAGGAGCAGTACGTCTTTAACTTCGCCAGCCAATACGCCTGCTTGGATAGCTGCGCCGATTGCAACGCATTCGTCCGGGTTTACACCACGGTGAGGTTCTTTACCGATGAATTTTTTAATTGCTTCTTGAACAGCGGGGATACGGGAAGAACCGCCAACTAAGATTACTTTTTGGATATCGCTTGCGGAAAGACCAGCGTCAGCCATTGCTTGACGGGTGGGCCCCATGGTGCGTTCTACCAAATCAGAAGTCATTTCTTCAAATTTAGCACGGGTCAAGTCCATATCCAAGTGTTTCGGGCCGTCAGCACCTGCGGTGATGAAGGGCAGGTTGATGTTGGTAGTCAACACGCCGGACAATTCGATTTTTGCTTTTTCAGCAGCTTCGCGCAAACGTTGCATAGCCATTTTGTCGTTGGAAAGGTCAATGCCTTCTTGTTTTTTGAATTCGGAAACCAGCCAATCAACGATTTTTTGGTCGAAGTCGTCGCCGCCCAGATGGGTGTCGCCGTTGGTAGCTTTTACTTCGAATACGCCGTCACCCATTTCGAGGATGGATACGTCGAAGGTACCGCCGCCAAGGTCATATACCAGTACGGTGTGGTCATCGGTTTTGTCGATGCCGTAAGCAAGAGCTGCTGCGGTAGGTTCGTTAATGATACGCAGTACTTCGAGACCAGCAATTTTACCTGCGTCTTTAGTAGCTTGACGTTGGCTGTCAGAGAAGTATGCAGGAACGGTAATAACTGCTTGGGTTACGGTTTCGCCCAAGTATTTTTCTGCGTCACCTTTCAGTTTTTGCAGAATCATTGCGGAGATTTCTTCCGGAGAGTATTTTTTGCCATCGATGTCAACTTTGTAGGAAGTACCCATATGACGTTTAATGGAGCTTACAGTTCTGTCCGGGTTGGAAACAGCTTGGCGTTTTGCCAATTGACCAACGAGACGTTCACCGCTTTTGGAGAAGCCAACAACGGACGGGGTTAAGCGGCTACCTTCTTGGTTAGTGATAACGGTAGGTTCGCCACCTTCCATAACAGCAACAACAGAGTTAGTAGTACCTAAGTCAATACCAATTACTTTAGACATGTTTTATTCCTCCTAAGAATACACTTCAATTTTATTGTAGATAATTATTAACTATTTATTCATTAGAAATTACGCGAACCTTGCTGTGTCTAATCACACGGTCGTGCAACTTATAACCTTTTTCAAAAACCATATCAATGGTTTCATCTTCCATGTCAGGATTTTGACCACGCATTACTGCTTCGTGCAGGTTGGGGTCAAATTTTGCATCTTGAGCTACGATTTCTTCCACGCCCAATTCTTTGAAAACTTCTTCAAATTGACGACGGATTTGCTTCATACCGGTCAAGAGGCTTTCCAAATCAGCAGTTTTTTCTGCGCTAGCTTCTGCTCTTTCAAAGTTATCGAGAACTTTCAAGAACTTGCCAACAACTCCTGCGGTAACAAAGCCGGAAAGTTGTTCCTTTTCACCTTGGGTGCGACGACGGAAGTTGTCGAAATCTGCTTGCAAACGCATTAAGCGATTGTTCAGCTCAGTAATTTTTTCATCCTTTTCATCTACCACTGCTTCTTCCTTAGCTTCAGCTTGTTCTTCAGCTACGGTTTCTTCTGCAGCAGCTTCTTCCCTTACCTCTTGTTCATTGGCGGAAGTTTCTTCAGTTGTGGTATCTTTAATATCTTCCTGTTGCAAAACGCTTCCTCCTTTTATTCTTTTTCTTGTTCAAAGATTGTCTTCAAATATTTGTGCAGGTAATCCATTACGGTAATTACTTTGCCGTACTCCATACGAGTGGGGCCCAGCACCGCCATAGTTCCCACAATTTTACCGTTCAAGCGGTAGGTAGCCTGTACCATACTGCAATCTTGAATACCGGTAAATTTGTTTTCTGTACCGATAGTAATTTTTAAACCACTATCTTCTCCAGCAACTAAAAGGTCGCGTACAACCTTTTCTTCCTCTAAGATACCCAAAAGGCTCTTAACTCTTTCCACATCACGGAACTCCGGTTGGTTCAGCAGCTGCTTGGTGCCACCAAGGAAAACTCTTTGCTCGTTTTGCTTGCGGCTCATACGCTTGATGGCTTGTAGGAAGGATGTGAAGAGCACCTTGTCCTCTGCTACGTCCATATGTAGCGCGCTTAAAAGCTCGTCGCTGATTTCGGAAAGCTCCTTGCCCTCTAACACGCTGCTAATTCTGCCTGCCAGGTAATCCATTTCCTCAGGACGCATGCCCAAGGGAATTTCTACCACGCAGTTATCAACGTTGCCGTCATCGGTAACGATGCACAAAATCGCATGACTGCTGTCCAAGGGTAAAAATTTTATGTAACGGAAAACAGCCCCCGTATCCTTATTGGCAAGCACCATGGATACGTTTTGGGTCATTCGGGAAAGTATCTTCGCCGTAGATTGGAAGATGTCGTCGATGTTACGACGACGTTCTTTATACCAGCTGTTTATCAGCGCCATATCATTATCAGTCAAAGAACCGGGTTCAATAAGGGAATCTACATAAAAGCGGTACGCCTGCGCAGAAGGCACACGTCCTGCGGAAGTATGGGGCTTTTCAAGATAACCAAGCAATTCCAAATCGCTCATCTCGTTGCGAATGGTTGCAGGGCTAATGCCCAAGTCATACTTGCGGGCGATAGTTCTGGAGCCTACCGGTTCGGCAGTAGAAATATAATCCTCTATAATAAGCTGGAGAATTTTTTTCTTTCTGTCATTTAACATATTCCCACCTCAGTTTTTGTTAGCACTCAATTTGTTAGAGTGCTAACATCTGGTATGATAATAGCACTTCCCCCAATCCTTGTCAACAAGAATTTAGGAAAAGTGCTAAACAGTCACAAATATTTCAAAAATAAGATTGCCAAGCTCCATGCCACGCTCCGTTAATTTCAGAACGTCTCTTTCAGAATCGTAAAGGAGCATTCCATTTTGAAAGAAAGGTTCCATTTCGGAAGCGAAGCGTTCCAGCACGTCAACACCGAAGCGTTCACGAGCTTCCTGTAAATTTGCACCGCTACTTTTGCGCAAGCCCATGAACATAAACTCACCAAGAAGCTCTTGCTTCGACAAGTTTTCTTCATTATATATAGTATCATTTCCAGCTTGGGCAATGTAGTCCTCTACAGTTTCCTTCGCTGTAAAACGAGAAGCTCCGTCAAAGCCACAAGCAGCAGCGCCGAAAGCAGCGTAGGGCTGGTACTGCCAGTAAACTAAATTATGCTTAGAGTACTGTCCGTTTTTAGCGTAGTTAGAGATTTCGTAACGCTCAAAGCCTTGCTCACGTAAGAAGTCCTGTACCAGCTCATACATATCAGCAGCAGTGTCTTCATCCGGTAAGGTAAGCTTGCCCTCCCTCACAAGTTTTTCTAGAGGAGTCCCCTCTTCCAAAATCAAACCGTACACGGAAATATGCTCAATTCCCGTAGCAACAAGCTCTTCCAAAGTTTGACGAAGGCTTTCCAGCGTTTGTCCGGGCAGTGCGTAAATTAAATCCGCACTAATACGGGTAAAGCCTGCTTCCTTCGCCCAAGCGATTGCTTGCAAGGCTTCCCGCGCAGAATGAATACGCCCAATAGTTTTAAGCTCACTGTCGTTTAAGGACTGCACCCCAAAGCTAATGCGGTCAAAGTCTAAAGCACGTAGTACTTTGAGCTTGTCTAAATCTGCAGTACCAGGGTTCACTTCAATGGTAGCTTCCGCAGGTTGTTGCCAAAATTTATACTTTTTCAATGCGCCTACAATCTTGGCAATGCACTCAATAGGTAAAGTGGAAGGAGTACCACCACCAAAATAAATGGTAGCATTAGGGTTCACAGGCAAGCGCACTGCCCCGCCCGCAGCAATCTCCTTACAAACTGCGTCAACGTAACGCTCCATCATGCTTATGTCACGGCAAGCGTAAGAAGCGAAGTCGCAGTACAAGCACTTCTGCACGCAGAAGGGGATATGCAAGTATATGGCTTGTATGATTTTATGTTGTTCCATTTTCTCACCAACACTCTTCATTCAAACGATAAAACTCGTTAGAAGTACCGGAAGGCGCGAAGCAATGAAATTCGTGCCGCGAAGGCGTACTAATCGTACGTCGAGCAAGCGAATGAATTGCGACAAAGCATAACGGTGCTTATAACGAGTTTTAAATTAGTCCATTTTGAGGATAGCCATAAACGCCTCTTGCGGCAGCTCCACACTACCAACTTGCTTCATGCGCTTCTTGCCCTCTTTTTGTTTTTCCAACAACTTACGTTTACGGCTGATGTCACCGCCGTAGCATTTTGCCAAAACGTCCTTACGCATAGCGCGCACGTTCTCGCGAGCGATAACCTTGTTGCCGATGGCAGCTTGTACGGGAATTTCAAACATTTGGCGAGGAATAAGGCTACGCAGT
>JAGAPX010000010.1 GCA_017623055.1 Phascolarctobacterium sp. | reverse complement strand
TTAGACTAACTTAGGATTAGAGGCTGATTTTTTCTTTCAAGGAAGGAACGCCGCCGTCCAAGGAGATAATCAATGCACTGATAATCGGGTTGTGGTTAGCATCATAAGTCAATTTGCCGCTTGCTACCGGAAGGTCTTTGGTAGCTGCCATAGCTTTAGCAATTGCAGTGCCGTCAGTGGAGTTAGCACGTTTGATGGAGTCAACAACTACTAAGCCAGCGTTGTAGCCTTGCATAGCGAAGATGTCCGGATCTTTTTGATATTTTTCTTTGTAAGCTTTGATGAATGCTTGTACGGACGGGTCGGTATCTTGAGCAGAGAATGCAGATACATAGTAGCAGTTATTCAGAGCGTCTTTACCAGCGATTTCAGCCAGTTTCGGGGATTCCCAACCGTCGCAGCCCAACATGGGAACGTCTAAGCCGATTTCACGAGCTTGTTTAATGATTTTGGAAACTTCTTCATAGTAGCCGGGAACATAAACTGCTTCCGGGTTGGTAGCTTTGATTTTGGTCAAAGAAGCTTTGAAGTCCAAGTCTTTGGAAAGGAATGCTTCTTTGGTTACGATTTTGCCGCCAGCTTTTTCCAAGGTTTCAGTGAATACTTGAGCCAAGCCTTTGGAATAGTCGGAGGAAGAATCCATGAGGATTGCTACATTTTTAACTTTCAAGGAGTTGCTAGCAAAGGTTGCCATAACTTGACCTTGGAACGGGTCGATGAAGCAAGCACGGAACATGAAGGGTTTAACTTTGCCATTGTTGTCAACGGTCAAGCCAGGAGCGGTACCGGACGGAGCAATGTGAGGAATTTTGTTAGCTTCGGTAATCGGGGAGCCTGCAGCTACGCAACCGGAGGTAGCAGGACCAACAATTGCAATAACTTTGTCTTGGGTTACCAATTTGGTAATGGAGTTGCCGGATTCGGAAGGTTCGGATTTGTTATCGGATTCGATAACAACGATTTTTTTGCCAAGAACGCCGCCTTTAGCATTAGCTTCGTCAAATGCCATTTTAGCACCGGACAAAATAGCTTTGCCGTAGTTAGCAACGTTACCGGTCAATTCGAAGGAAGCGCCGATTTTGATTTCTTTAGCGTCTTCTTTTTTAGCGCCGCCGCCACAGCCAGCCATTACGGATGCGCATACCATTGCAGCTAAAGCTGCAGTCGCAAATTTTTTCCATTTTTTCATTTTAAATTTCCCCTTTTCTGGTGAATTTTTCTTATTATCTAGTGGTCTTTATACACCTAGCACCACTATAATAACTTATGTTAAACATTATAGCGACACATTCACACTTTTGTCAACAAAATTTTCAGAAATGTTATATCTCTTTTAACTTTCTGCGTCGAACTGCAACATTTTTTATAAAATCGCCCCCTTTGTCCGTTTTCAAGATACATTTATTTTTCGAACCAGTATCTTTTCCAAGAAGTTTACAGCTGGCGTTATTTGTCCGTTTATTGTATAATGGTGAGGATAAATTTTACGAGGTACCCTTATGAATTTCGTTGCTCTATTTTTCATTTGTTTAAAAATGTATTCTTTTATGAACGCCAGAGAGCTTGCTTATTTTTTGCATACCTTCTCTCAAATTTTAAAAAACCGTCGCGAAAAGCCAGGCACCAGGCAAATCGTTTATATGGATAAAACTGGCTTGCGCTTTCTTTTTTACTTGACCATGGATATTCTCTTCCTATTATATTGTATTTATCTGCTGACTGATGAAGCAACCTGGCAACCAGGCTTCTTCCTCTTAAGCCTTTCCATTATGGAAACCTACGCAGTAAAGGCGCGTATCTATGGAACCTACGTAGTTAACCAACTTGGCTTTGCCTATTCCAACATTTGGTTCCGTTACATTATGAGCGCACTGAATTTGTACGTACTTCTCAAACTTTTCAAAGGCTGATAAAAACTAAAGGCTATGCGAAAAATCGCATAGCCTTTTACTTTTCTTCATTAATATATGTTACTTTAACAGTGCTTTTTCTTCTTCAGCAAGGGTGTATTCAGATTTACCAGCTTTCAAATCTTTAGCATAAGAACGGCTCTCTTCCCTACCGTACATACTGGTGAGGATGACGCCGTTTTTATTTTCATCTGCCAAAAGTAGGGAATAGCTCATCTTCCCGCCCATGGCATCAAAAGCGTCGTAGCGTTCCAGCTTCACAGTTTGCAGGCAACCCTTTACCTGTTCACGCAAAGCTCTGTGTTTTTCCGTCAACTCTGCTAAATCTTCCTTAGCCTTGCGCAGCTCCACCAAAGTATTGGTCAGCAGGGTATCAATATCCGTGCTTTCACCTTGGGTAAAGAAATCGTACTTCTTTTGCAATGCGCTTAGCTTGTTTTTCACGCAAATAAGCATTATCAAAAGCAGCAGTACCAAAACTGCCAAGCCAATCACTACGGCACCTAAGTTAGCAGTAATTATTGCATTAATTTGTTCCATTATATATACCCTCTTTATTTTAGAAATACATTGCTAAAATTGCCGCAGGAATCATTCCCGGAAGCAGGTTGGCAATTCTAATCTTAGTTACGTTCAGCATATTGGTGCCAATCGCCATAATCATTACCCCGCCGGAAGCAGTAACCTCTGCCAAAATCTGCGGAGTTACGTAAGGCTCCACTACGCCCGCCAATGCGGTAATACTTCCTTGGTAAATGCCTACGCTAATAGCGCTCAGCATTACGCCAATACCAACATTAGCTGCCAAAATCAGAGAAATAATTCCGTCCAGAGTGCCTTTGGCGAAAAGCGTGGTATGATCCGCCAAGATACCGTCCTGAATACTGCCAACTATCGCCATTGCTCCAGTGCAGAACAAAATAGAAGCGTTAACAAAACCTTCGGCAATCTTCGCCGCTACGGAAGCGTCGCCTTTAGCAACCTTTCCGCCCACCCAATCGCCTAAACGGTTCATCTTCTGTTCAATGTCAATGCCCTCGCCAAGCATAGCGCCAATCACTAAGCTAATTATGGTGATGATAATATTATTGGTCTTCATCGCCATTTGCAAGCCAATGACCACAATGCACAAAGCAATGCCACTCATCATGGTCTGTTGCCATTTTTCAGGCAAGCCGCGCTTAAGTACTACGCCAATCAGCGAGCCTACGACGATGGCGGCACAATTCATTATTGTTCCAAGTCCAGGCA
This sequence comes from Phascolarctobacterium sp., assembly GCA_017623055.1. GTDB lineage: Bacteria > Bacillota > Negativicutes > Acidaminococcales > Acidaminococcaceae > JAHHUH01. The sequence goes on along the minus strand of JAGAPX010000010.1, from coordinate 41,710 downwards.
TTATTTTGCCCCCTCATTTTAAAATCACACGTGCAGCTTGCGGGGAGCTTGTACCTCCACCGGTTTAATTTCTACTTTGGGCTGCAGTGCTTCGTAAATTCTTTCTAAATCTTCCGCAGAATAGTACTCAATTTCTATGGTACCACCCTTTTTGCCATTACCTTTAGGATTAACCTTAACCTTGGTTCCCAAAAGCTCAACCAGCTTGCTTTCAAAATCCTTATGGAAAACGTCAGCCTTAACCTTTACCTTAGGTTCTTTTTTCTCAGCCTTATCTTCCTTGTCAAAAATAGTCTTTACGGTTTCGCGTACTACCTTAACTTTTTTGCCATCAAGAATTTCGCGGACAACTTCTTCCGTAGTGCGAGCAGTCCAACCTTGTTCCACCGCATTTTTAGCTACGAGGATTTGTTCCTCCTCACTACGCAGGGTAGAAATTTGCTTTGCCTGCCCCATGGAGAGAAGATTTTGGCTAATCAAATCCTGTACCTCTTGCGCCAAGTTCAGCAAACGCAGAATGTTAGCAACAGCAGTACGGCTTCTGCCAACTTTTACAGCAACCTGCTCTTGGGTCAGCTTGCATTCGTCCATCAAGCGTTTAATACCTTGGGCTTCTTCGATAGCGTTCAAATCGTGGCGTTGAATATTTTCGATAAGAGCGATTTCCATCATCTCAGCTTCGTCATATTCCTTCAAAACCACGGGAACTTTCTTCAAGCCCGCCAATTTAGAAGCACGCAAGCGGCGCTCACCGGCAACAAGCTCGTAGCGCTTACCTTTTTTGCGTACTACCAGGGGTTGTACCACGCCATATTCTTTAATGGAAGCTGCCAATTCTTGCAGCTTTTCTTCATCAAAAGTTTTACGGGGTTGGTAAGGGTTAGCAACGATGTCTTTTACAGCAACTTCTTGGGGAGTGCCTTCCACAACTTCCTTAACTTCCGGTTTTTCCATTACGGGAGTGGGGTTCTCGCCAAAAATTGCGCCTAAGCCCTTACCTAAGCCTGCCTTCTTACTCATCGTCAATCACCTCTTGTGCCAGCTCCATGTAAACCTGCGCACCCTTGGACTTGCTATCGTAATCGATAACAGGCATACCGTGGCTGGGAGCTTCGCTCAAACGCACGTTGCGGGGTACGATGGTCTTATACATTTTTGTTTTAAAGTATTTTTTAACTTCTTCCACTACGTCTTGCGCCAAATTGGTACGGCTGTCGAACATAGTCATAACAACGCCTTCCAATTTCAGGGCAGGGTTCAAATTGCGTTGCACCAGTTGAATGGTGTTCATCAGCATGGTAATACCTTCCAATGCGTAGAACTCGCATTGTACCGGAATCATTACGCTGCTTGCCGCAGTCAACGCGTTAATGGTTAAAAGTCCCAAAGACGGCGGACAGTCAATAATTACATAATCATAATCATGTTTAATACGTTCCAAAGCATTTTTCAATCTGCCTTCGCGGTTCATCAAGGAAACCAGCTCGATTTCCGCACCCGCCAGTTGAATGGTAGCAGGAATAACGTCCAGATTTTCGTAAGCAGTGTGCTTCAAGGTATCTGCCATGGGAACTTCGTTAATCAATGCGTCGTAAATACATTTTTTTACGTCGCGTTTATCAAAACCCAAACCGCTAGTAGCATTACCTTGGGGGTCACTATCAATCAAAAGAACCTTACGTCCCTCTTTCGCCAAGCAGGCAGCCAAGTTTACTGCTGTAGTAGTTTTGCCTACACCGCCCTTTTGGTTTGCAACAGCAATTACTTTTACCACAAAATTCACCTCATTCTATTAGTCTTTCTCAAATCAATCTAATATCTGTAAAATCACTGCTTCCTGCTAAATTAAGGAAGCTTTTTCCGTTTTTCAATGGTTTTATTTTAACACATCTTACCTTTTTCTAATACTAAAATTTACCCGAAAAAGCAAAAATGTTTCACGTGAAACAATCTGACTTTTCGACATTACAGTCCTGCCCTTTGTTCTTTGCGATAGTCCCACGGAGCTTGCGGTTTTTTCTCAACCCACAAGCCTCGTTTGGCGCGTCTTGCTTCACGCTGCAATTCTGCGTAATATTTGTTGTTATCGTATTGTTTATAGTGCCATGCGTAACCAGCCTGTAGCATTTCTGCGCACACGTCCCTACTTTGACATTTCACGCTGGCAACGTAACGACCGTATCTATCCTTGCTCTCCACAATGGCAATGACCTGCTTGCCACCAACCAATTTCTGCAAATGCTCTTTGGCGCGTTTTCCGTAAGCTTGCCCACGTTCCGGTGCATCAATTCCGGACAAACGAATTTTGTAGGTTCCCTTGCTGTTGTAAACGTGTAAGGTGTCCCCATCTACTACTTTCACCACCTTGCCTACAACGGTAGCGACGGGCTCGTTTACCTCTATGTTTTTGCAACCAGCAATATTTATGACGATGGCGAGTATTAAAATTACAAGCTTTATGAGTTTCATTTTGGTTCTCCAAGATTCTTCAATGTTCTTTTAGTTAGATTATAACATACTTGATGAAAATCACTTATTTCACGGCACTCAAAAATGCTTCAAAATTTAAAAATGTTTCACGTGAAACAATCTGACTTTTCGACAATTAAGGTGTGATGCTGGTTTATAAAATTTGTTGTTCCCACAGCACGCAAAACGTCCCGAAATTTGCTCTGCAAATTTCAACGCTCCCTTTAGTTTGAACTTGTTGTCCCTACGTTTTGCTAATCGCTGTTTTGGAACAACAAATTTTATTTCGATAGTTTTCTTCCTAAATTATATATAAATCTTTTAGCTTTCTTCCCTTTCTCTTTGGACATAAAGAATTGCGCAAATGATATTCACACTTCCATTAAAAATTTTGTAGAACAATTGCAACACACTATTCACAAACCTTACCTTTCGTACAATATATAATGAAGTAAAGCTATTATGATGAAAGTCAATGTGAGAAGAGTATTTACACGGAGGCTTAATTATGTGCACAACAATTACTTATAAAACGATTGACCATTATTTTGGCAGAAACTTAGATTTAGAATGCTCCTACGGAGAAAGTATAACCATTACCCCACGAAACTTCGTTTTCAATTTTAGAAAGATGGGTACAATGGCAAACCACTTCGCCATAATTGGTATGGCTTACGTGGTGGACGATTACCCACTTTACTACGACGCCACCAACGAAAAAGGTCTGAGCATGGCAGGCTTGAACTTTCCTAATTACGCAAGTTACAAACCTTACTGCGCTGGCAAGGATAACATCACTCCCTTTGAACTTATCCCTTGGCTTTTGGGGCAATGCGCTACAATTGCGGAGGTTGAAAAACTGCTGACACGTATTAATATATTGGAAGAAAACTTTAGCGACCAGCTTCCCCTCTCCCCTCTTCACTGGATTATTGCGGATAAAAAACGCTCCATTACCCTTGAAGCAGTGCAGGACGGAATTAAAATTTATGATAACCCTGTCGGAGTACTGACCAACGCTCCCCCATTTGAACATCATCTGCTAAATCTAAATAATTATATGCAGCTTACCTGCGAAGAACCGCAAAACTCTTTTGGTGGTCAAAATGCTAACCTTAAATTAAAAGCGTATTCCCGCGGAATGGGGGCGCTTGGTTTACCGGGAGATGCTTCCTCCATGTCACGCTTTGTTAAAGCAAGCTTTGTCAAACTCAATTCCGTTTCCGGCAATACCGAAGAAGAAAGCGTCAGCCAATTCTTCCACATTTTAAAATCTGTAGAAATGCCACGAGGAATGGTTCATCTGGAAAAAGACCTTTACGAAATTACAGTCTATAGCTCCTGCTGTAATATCGATAAGGGCATTTACTACTACACCACCTACGACAACAGCCAAATCTCCGCCGTTGATATGCACCAGGAAAATTTAGACGGTAGTGCGCTAATAAGTTACCCCTTAGCTAAAACTACCAAGATTAATTTTCAAAATGTTTCACGTGAAACAATCTGACTTTTCGACTATTAAGACAGGGAGGCAAGTTTTTTGTTAGCATCAGAAAATATTTCAAAAATTATCCATCTTACACACTGGCAAGTGTGCAAGATAGTGTGCAGGATAATGTGCAAGATAAAAAAGCAAAAGACATAACAATTAACAACTTTCTTCCTTTATATAGTAGTCTTATCCAAACACTTCCACAACAAGTTGTGAATAAGCTGTTGATTATGTGGATTAGTTGATGAAATGAAAAAGCGATGCTCGTCTGAGCATCGCTTTTAGTTCTTGATTACCACAATTATTCCTAATATAACATTCTTAAATAAAATATCCTATAATATGTTTATTTATTGTGAAGTGGTTATTTTCAGCTTTTATTTATATTGTTCAGGTATAGGTATGCCAAACTTCTTACAAATCAATAAAACATCATGTCTATCATTTTCTTCAAATTCATAACCTAAATGAAAAACTACTTGGCTTACTGGTTCAATACACGCAACATCGTAGTTCCCAATTTTTCCAACACCACTGAAAATTTTCAACGGATATACTTCCCCATCATATCTTATTAGAACATCATTTATTATTTCAAAACAATGTAAATCAATTATTCTACCTGCTTTATCAACCCATACAGTATGATCGTTCGTAGTATACTCCATTACCTTTTCAGAAAACCCTTTATCCCTAATCAAAGCAATGAATTTATGGTACTCTACTTTTTCTAAAAATAAATCAATATCATTATGACTCCTTGTTACCTCGCCAAGTAAAGCATCTACTCCCCAACCACCATCAATATATAATTTAAGATTATTATCTTCAGCTATTTTAATTATTTCGCAAGCATCTATTAAAGTTATCATAATAATCTCCTCTTCTTGTAACTGATACTTAGATTATACCACAAATCTTCTATTTCAATATTTCCATACCAGCACCGGTTTCTTAACTACAATGCATAAGAAAAAGACAGAATGTTTCACGTGAAACATTCTGTCTTTTTGACTTTTGCGTTAAAAGCGCAAAGTTTTGTATAGTCAACTATAAAAACTTTTCATTTTTGAACACTTTTGTTAGTTCACTATATAAAACTTTCAATTTTTCTGCACTTCAAACAAAAACTCCGATGTTTTTTAAAAACATCGGAGTTAATTTTTATTTCTGTTTCTTTTGGTTTTTAATCCTCAGTTGAATAACAACCTCGTCATTTTCCAAAGTCTGTTCCATTTCGCAAGGAATACCCGCAGTTTTAATGGTATTGACAACTTGCTTAATGCTGTTGAGGTAAACGCGCACGTCGTTGACGATAAGCATACGTTTTTTCTTTTCAGGCTGCTTTTCTTCCAAAAGCTTTTCAATGTAATGTTCAGTTTGACGCACATTGTAAGCGTTCTTCACAACCACCGCTAAAATTTCCAGCTGTTGAGCCTCGTCCTTAATTTTCAAAAGGGCGCGAGCATGGCGTTCCGTCAAGCCTGCACTACGCAGTTCTTCACGAACTTTAGCGCTTAATTTCAACAAACGCAGCTTGTTAGCAATGGTAGATTGCTTTTTGCCAACTCTGGTTGCCATTGCTTCCTGAGTCAAATGGAATTGCTCCATCAATTGCTCATAGCCTTCTGCTTCTTCCAAATAATGCAAGTCCTCACGTTGCAGGTTTTCAATGAGCGCAATCTCTGCAATTTGTTGGGAAGTGTATTGGCTAATGATTACAGGAACTTCTTTCAGCTCTGCCATTTTGGAAGCGCGCAAGCGACGTTCCCCTGCAATAAGCATATAATCCCCATTTTCTGCAGGAGCAACAAGAAGCGGTTGCAATACCCCATATTGAGCAATGGAAGCAGAAAGATCTGCCAAACCTTCATCATCAAAGGTTTTACGGGGTTGGTAAGGGTTAGGCACAATTTTTTCAATGGCAATCTTCTCCACCTTCACCTCTTGGGTGTTGCTAGAGCGTTGCGCCATAATGCCACAAGTATCTAAAACAGAAAATCCATCATCAACAAACATAAACATCCTCCATTATTTGCTGCCCAAGGGCTGTTTTTCCGGAGTTCCTGCCTTACGGGGGTATTGGGCAGGAGTAGCTTTTATCTTGGCAATTTTAATAATTGCGCGTCCATCATCTAAACCGGGAAGCTTCACAGGCTCCGCACTTAGGAGCTTGCCTCCCAAAATTTTCAGAGCAGCCTTGCCTTCTTCTATTTCTTCGGCAAATTTGCTACCCTTTAAGGCTACGAAGTTACCGTCCTTTTTTACAAGGGGCAGACAATATTCAGAAAGCACGCTTAAACGGGCAACTGCTCTAGCAGTAACAAGGTCAAACTTTTCACGAAAGGCTTTATTGCGACCAGCGTCTTCTGCACGCAGGTGCTGGCAGGAAATATTTTCCAAACCAAGCTCTGCAATAACTTGTTCTAAAAATTTCAAACGCTTGCCTAAGGAATCAATCAGGGTTACTTTCAAGCTGGGGCAATAAATTTTTAAGGGAACACCGGGAAAACCAGCGCCTGTTCCCACGTCCGCAAGGCTTTTATTTTCAAAACCTTTGTCGTAAGCCAAAAGACTGTCGATAAAATGCTTTACGGCAACTTCTTCCGGCTCGGTGATGGCAGTAAGGTTCATCACCTTGTTAGTTTCTACCAAAAGCTCGTAGTATCTGGTAAATTGCCACAGCTGACGCTCTGTAAATTCAAAGCCTGCTTCCTTGCCTTTTTCCGCCAAAATTTCTGCAAAGGTCATCATTCTTGCTCCTTTCGGCGTTTAAGTTCTAAAGCAATCATCAGCACATTCACGTCAGCAGGAGAAACACCGCTGATACGGGAGGCTTGACCAATGGAAGTGGGTCTTACCTTATCCAGCTTTTCTGCTGCTTCGGAAGAAAGCTCTTTAATGGCTCTATAATCAATGTCTTGGGGAATTTTTTTATTTTCCAGCTTCAGTGCACGTTCTACTTCTTGGCGTTGCTTTGCAATGTAGCCTTCATATTTAGCGTGAATTTCTACTTGCTCTGCAACTTGTTCGTTTAAAACAGGTAGGTCAAAAGCTTCCTGCAGTTTTGCGTAGGTAATTTCTTTACGGCGCAAAAGCTCCAGCAAATTACTGCCACTTCTTAAAGGAACAGTACCCATTGCCACCAGTTTAGCATTGCTTTCTTCGTTAGGAGAAATGCTAATACCGCTAAGCTGTGCCAAAGTGCGCTCTAAAGCAGTACGTTTTTCGGTAAATCGTCCGTAACGGTAATCATCTACCAAGCCAAGCGCTCTACCCTTTTCGGTCAAGCGTAAATCTGCATTGTCTTGGCGCAGTAAAAGACGATATTCCGCACGAGAAGTCATCATTCTATAAGGCTCGTTGGTGCCTTTTGTCACAAGATCATCAATAAGTACGCCAATGTATGCCTCATCACGGCGCAAAACTAAAGGTTCACGTCCGTTAATTTTGTTCATGGCGTTGGTGCCTGCAATCAAACCTTGGGCAGCAGCTTCTTCGTAACCACTGGTACCGTTACTTTGACCAGCACTGAAAAGACCACTGATTGCTTTATGTTCCAAGGAAGGTTTCAATTGCAAGGGGTTCAGACAATCGTAGTCGATAGCGTAGCCTGCACGCATCATCTTACAATTTTCTAAACCGGGAATGGTACGCATAAATTGCAGTTGTACGTGGGCAGGCAAGGAAGAGCTCATGCCTTGCACATACATTTCTTGAGTACGTCTACCTTCCGGCTCGATGAACAGTTGGTGACGCTCTTTTTCAGCGAAACGCACCAGTTTGGATTCAATGGAGGGACAGTAACGGGGGCCAACGCCCTCTACTAAACCATTGAACATGCCGGAAAGATGCAAGTTGTCGCGAATAATCTTGTGAGTATCCGCATTAGTATATGTTAGCCAGCAGGGAATTTGTTCCCTAGTCTTAATATCGCTGATAAAGGAAAAGTTACGACAAATATCATCGCCAGCTTGAATTTCCATTTTGCTGTAGTCAAGGCTACGTGCGTCTAAGCGTGCAGGAGTACCGGTTTTAAAACGCATCAGCTCTACGCCATGCTCCAGCAAGGAACCGGAAAGCTTGTTAGCGCTACGCAAACCGTTAGGTCCGCACTCGTAATTTACTTGTCCGTAAACAATACGACCACGCAGATAAGTACCAGTCGCCAAAATTACGCACTTAGCTTCAAAGATTTCGCCAGTTTCAGCTTCCACGCCTACAACTTGACCATTTTCTACAAGAAGTTTATCAATCATCAGCTGTTTTAATTCCAAATTAGGCTGCTTTTCGATAAATTCCTTCATTATCATTGTATAGTAAGGCTTGTCCTCTTGAGCGCGCAGTGCGTGTACTGCATAACCTTTACCGGTATTCAAAAGGCGCATTTGAATGCAAGCCTTATCCGCAGCCAAGCCCATTTGTCCACCCAAAGCATCAATCTCACGTACAAGATGACCTTTCGCCGGACCACCAATACTCGGATTACAGGGCATCAGCGCCACATTATCCAAGGACAGGGTTGCCAAAAGAGTTTTACCGCCCATACGAGCAGCTGCTAAAGCAGCTTCAACACCTGCGTGACCAGCACCTACTACGATTACATCAAATTTGTCAGTAATAAATCCCATAATTTCTCAGTCCTAAAAATTTATTTACCAATACAGAAGCGGGAGAAGATTTGGTTAATAATTTCGTCCTGCACCGTATCGCCTGTAATTTCACCTAATAAATCAATAGCGTTGCGCACATCTATAACAATACAGTCGTAGGGCAGCATATTTTCTGCTGCGTTACCTGCATCTTCAAGGAAACCTAAGGCTTCACGCAATAATTGCTCGTGACGAGCGTTTTGTACGTAAACACCGTCGCTCAACGCACCTTCACTACCATAAACAAAGTTTTTCAGCCAAGCAGTGAATTCGTCAATGCCTTGGGTAGTTTTGGCAGAAAGCGCCATGACTTGCTCCTTACCAAAGCGTTCCTGCAAAGCAAGGAAGTTGTCGTTAATATCCTTATCACTTTTGTTGACGATAATAACAAAGGGTTTCGCCTGCGCCGCCTCTAAGATGTCCTCATCTTCCGGAGTTAAGGATACGCTACCATCTACAACACAGATTACCAGCTCTGCATCTTGCAAATGCTGTTTACTTCTTTCTACGCCAATGGCTTCTACAAAATCGTCGGTCTGGCGAATACCTGCAGTATCTGCCAAAACGAGAGGAACACCATCTAAAAGCAGTTGTTCTTCGATAACGTCACGGGTTGTGCCTGCGTATTCAGAAACGATTGCTCTATCTTCTTTTAATAAAGCATTGAGCAAGCTGGATTTACCAACATTGGGACGACCAACAATGGCAGTACGCAAGCCTTCACGTAAAATTTTACCTGTGTGGGCGTGCGCCAAAAGGTTTTCTATTTTTTCGCAGGAAGTAGAAATACTTTCTTGTACCTTGCCAAAGGTTACGTCTTCAATATCTTCTTCCGGATAATCTATAACTGCTTCTAAATTTACAATGATATCTACTAAATCTGTACGCAAGCTGCGCAATGCTTTGGCAAGCTGTCCGTTTTGCTGACGTACTGCCAATTTCAAGGAAGCTTCGCTACGAGATTTAATAATATCCATAACAGCTTCTGCCTGTGTCAAATCAATACGTCCGTTTAAAAAGGCACGCTTAGTAAATTCGCCCGGTTCAGCAGGACGAGCACCTTCCTTATAGCTAAGCTCCAAGATTTTCTTTAAGGATTGCACGCCACCATGGCATTGAATTTCCACAACGTCTTCAGCAGTATAGGAACGAGGAGCCTTCATATAAACTGCTAAGACTTCATCTATCAAACTATCTTCTTCATATACGTGACCATAAACTAAAGTATTAGGTGCATATTCTACTAACTTTTTGCCACTTGCCGCACGAAACATTTTCTCGCCAACAGCTAAAGCATTTTCGCCACTAATACGCACAATACCAACTGCGCCCTCACCTAAGGCAGTGATGACAGCACTGATAGTTTCTTCTTGCATTTATACTTCCTCCCTAAAAATTTACATAATTACTCTATCTTAATATTATACGATATTCTTCACGTTCTTGTATATTAAAAAAATAAAACCCGATAAAAATTTACCGGGTTTTAGAAATTATTTTTTCAATTCGATAACTACATGGCGGTACGGTTCGTCACCTTCGCTCAAGGTAGTAACACGGCGGTCATTTTGCAATGCCATGTGAATGATTTTGCGTTCATGTGGATTCATGGGTTCCAATGCAACGCGTTCACCGCTACGTTTAACTTTGTCAGCCAAACGATAAGCCAAGCGGTTCAAGGTTTCAATGCGACGGTCACGATAATCTTCAACGTCGATGATTACACGTACACGTTCTGCACTGTTTTTGTTAGCAACCAGGTTGGTCAAATATTGGAGGGAATCCAAGGTTTGACCGTGTTTGCCAATCAAGATGCCCATATCAGCGCCATGAAGTTTAAAGGTTACGGTGCCATCGTTTTTGTTAACGAATTTTTCCATAACAACTTCAATTTTCATTGCGTTGAATACTTTTTGCAGGAACTCTCTTGCTTTAGCAACAGCTTCGTCATTTACAACAAATTTTTTCGGCTCACGAGCTGCACGTTCTTCGGTAGCAGCAGGAGCTTCTTCTTTAACAGTTTCTTCAACTTCGGTTTCTACTTCAACTTTTACTTCTTCCACAATAATTTCTTCAACTACGGGAGCAGCAACTTCTTTAGCAGTAACACGAACTTTAGCATCTTTGCTGAACATGCCAAGAAAACCTTTTTTGCCTTCTTCCAGAACTTCAACTACAGCTTCTTCAGCAGTAATATTTAATTCTTTAAGAGCTTTGGCAACGGCTTCATCGACAGTTTTAGCAGTCATTTCAACAAAAGCCATCTTAACAACTCCTAATATTCTTATTTAGATGCAGCAGCTTTGTTCATCATAGCTTGCTGACCAATTTGCATAATGTTCATTACAACCCAGTAAATAACAAGACCAGCGGGGAAAGTGAAGCTGATGTAACCAATAAACAAGGGCATGAAGTAAAGCATCATTTTACCTTGAGCACCGCCACCTTCAGGCATGGTTTGTTTGGATTGAATAAAGGTAGTTACTGCAGAAAGAATCGGCAGAATGTACCAGGGATCCGGATTGGAAATGCTTTCCATCCACAGGAAGTTGGAAGGACCAACATATTGGAAATCACGGATGCCGTAGAAAATACCAATCATAATCGGCATTTGCACAATCAAAGGCAGGCAACCGGAAAGAGGGTTAACGCCTTCAGTTTTATAAAGATTAGCCAATTCTAAGTTCAAGCGTTGTTTGTCGTCTTTGTACTTAGCTTGGATTTCTTTCATCTTCGGCTGAATTTTATTCATAGCCTTCATGGATTCGATTTGTTTTTTAGTAAGAGGGTATAACGCAATTTTGATAATAACGGTCATCAAAATAATTGCCAAACCGTAGCTGGGCATACCCAAAGTTTCAGTAACGCCATACAAGAAAGTAAGCGCTTGTTGAACGAGATCGCTGAGGAAGTCCAAAATATCACTACTCCTTAGAAATAATGTAATTGTCTTTTATGATTTATTAACCTATCTTACTCAACAGGATCATAGCCACCGGGATGAAAAGGATGACATTTTAGCAAGCGTTTAATTGTAAGCCAGGAACCTTTCAAAGCACCCTTCTTTTGTAATGCTTCAATGGCATAGGCAGAACAAGTAGGATAAAATCTACAGCTTGGACCAAACATCGGTGAAATAAACAACTGATAAAATCTGACGAACATAATCAGAATTTTTGCCATTTTATTTACATCCTTACTCTTGTAACAGTGCTGCTCTCTTAGCAAGTCTTAAAAAAACACGCTCATAAGTCTTTAAATCAGCCTTCGCCAATTTGCGGCGGGCCACCCAAACAATATGATATCCTTTTTTAAGCCTCATCTTATGCATTCTAAAAACTTCACGCATAAGACGCTTCATTTTGTTACGCACAACGGCACAACCCAATTTTTTACCAACAGCCATACCAATTTTTACATCTTCTGCCTGCTCAGGCAAAATGTAAAAAACGGACATGCCATCTACAACGGAGCGTCCCTTATTGTACACAACTTGAAAACTTTTTTTGGATTTTAAACGATTAATCTTTTTGAATGAAAAATGTTTTTTCTGCATCAACTGTGCACCTGCGCATGGAAAAAATAGGTCACTTGCGTGACCTATTTTATAATGTTATGCAGACAATTTCTTTCTGCCTCTAGCACGTCTTCTTTTGAGAACTTGACGACCGCCCAAAGTTTTCATTCTTTCTCTGAAACCATGGGTTCTTTTTCTTCTAAGATTGTTAGGTTGAAAAGTACGTTTCATTAAGTATTCCCTCCTTATCCACCAGAATTTTTATCAAATTCTATGTTTAATGAATTGATAGCTGTAAATGTATTACTAAGATATTATATTTGAAAATATTTTCTTCGTCAAGTAGAAAACATCCCAAAAACCACGTATTTAAGCCAAAAAAATCTCAAAAACAAACAATCAAATACTTAACGGTAAAAAAATTTACCAAGGATTTGCGAAGTTATCCACAGTCTGATAAAATAAAGATGGCAGAATTTCTTTAAAAATAAATTACAAAAACACTATCGCGGCAGTGCAATTTTTCTTATAAATCGCTTGCATGAAACTGCCGGTTTTTTATTTTAAATTTAGGAAAGGAAAAATATGATGAGCACCTACGATTTAGCTGAAATCTGGATTAAATTCACGGACAAATTCAAAGAATCAGTTAGTGAAAAAGTATTTGACGTATGGATTAATCCTATTATGCCCTTAGAAGTAACGGACACATATTATAAGGTAGCTGTCCAAAATAATTTTTTCAAAAAAGTCATCGAAGAAAAATATGCTAAGACCATTGAAAGCATTCTTTCTTCCATCATGGAAAAAAATATTACCTTAATTATAGATACCATAGAAGAATCTGAAGGCAAACAAATCATACCGGAAATTAAACCTGCAGAAGAACCTATGCGACCTCTCTTTAAAGCAGAAAGAGAAGATGAAATTGACGAAAGCAATTTGAATCCCAAGTATGTTTTTGAAAATTACGTCATGGGTAATTCTAACCGCTTTGCTTATGCAGCAGCTCTTGCAGTTGCCAATAACCCTGCCTCTACTTACAACCCCCTCTTTTTATACGGTGGTGTAGGTTTGGGCAAAACCCACTTAATGCACGCAATTGGTAACCGCATTAAACAAAATGACCCTACCATGAAAGTTCTCTACATTTCCAGCGAGAACTTCACCAACGAAATCATTAATTCTATCTACAATAAAAATACAGAAGCATTCCGCAGAAAATATCGTAATATTGACTGCCTCATCATCGACGACATTCAATTCCTAAAGGGTAAGGAACAAACCCAGGTAGAATTCTTCCATACCTTTAATGATTTACGTGATTCTAATAAACAAATCATTATTTCCAGCGATAGATTACCCAAGGAAATCGAAACCTTGGAAGATAGAATGCGTAGCCGTTTTGAATCCGGTTTGATTGCTGATATTCAACCTCCTGATTTAGAAACGCGTATGGCAATTTTAAGACAAAAGGCTGTCAACGATAAAATTGAACTTCCCAACGAAGTTTTAACCTTACTGGCAACCAGCATTACCAGCAATATTCGTGAAATTGAAGGCGTTTATACTAAAGTTGTTGCTTATTCTTCCTTAATGAATGTTCCTGTAACCTTGGATATCACTAAAAAAATATTGGACGATATGGGTAATGTTGTACAAGTAAAACAAATTACCTTCGAAAGTATCACCCAAGCCGTTGCAGAACATTATCACATTAAAGTTGATGAACTCTTCAATAAAAAACGTACTCAAAATATTGCCTACCCCCGCCAAATTGCCATGTATCTGTGCCGTGAGCTGGCAGATATGTCCTATCCCCGCATTGGCGAACTTTTTGGAGGCAGGGATCACACTACTGTAATCCACGCTTACGAAAAGATTAGCAATAAGAGTAAAATCGATAGCAAATTGCAAAATGATTTGAACGCGTTAAAAGATTTACTGAAACAATAAAAGTTATCCACAAAAACTGTTGATAACTATTAAAAAAATTGTGTATAACTTTTTAAAAAAGTTAATAGATTTTTGGCTTGTAGATAATGTGCATAAAATTTTCAGCTTATCAACATGCTTATCTACAGAGTAAAACCCTTACTCCATCTTGCCTTAAAGCAATTTTCCACATTATCAACAAGCATTACTACTATTACGACTATCTTTTTATAAATAATATAATAGTAAATTCTTAAGGAGGTCTGTGTAAAAATGATTTTTACCTGTAATACAAGTAACCTGAATAAAGCAATCCAAACTGTTCAAAGAGCAATTATTTCCAAACCCAGTACTCCTATTTTTTCCGGCATTCATTTTAAAACTAATGGAGATAAATTAGAAATCATCGCCATGGATTTGAATATGGCAATTTCCTGCACCATTGACGCTGAAATTGCTGAAGCTGGTGAAATTGTAGTTTCTGCAAAACATTTTGCTGAACTTATCCGTAAGCTTCCTGGCGAAACCATTACCATTACTAAAAATACTTCCAATAAAACTATTAAAGTTGAATCTGGCAAATCTGAATTCCAACTTTTGTTGATGAATGAAGATGATTATCCTAAATTCCCTGAATTCAATGCTGATAAAACCATCTCCATTGAAGATGAAAAAATTAAAGAGCTGATCAAGAAAACTATTTTCTCCTGCTCTACTGACGAAGCAAGACCTCTCTTTACCGGTATTCTTGTGGAAATCCAAGATGGACAAATCACTTTTGTAGGTACCAATACCCATCGTTTGGCAATTAAATCTATGAATTTAGAAGCTGCTGAACCTATGAGTATGATTATTCCTGCTAAAGTTTTGAGCGAAATCTCTCGTAATTTAACTAGCGAAGTGCCTCAAGAAGTGCAAATTTCCTTGCTTAATAACCAAATCATGATTGTTATTGACAATGTTATTATTGTTTCTCGCTTGATTGAAGGCAAGTTCCCTGATTATCGCAAGGTTATTCCTCCTCAATTTGCCATCAAAACTACCGTTAACATTAAAGAAATGGCTGGCGCAGTAGAACGTGTTGCTCTTTTTGCAACTGAAGGCGAATACAGCATCATTAAAATGTGTGTAGATAGCAATGAACTTACCATTACTTCCAGTAGTCCTGATGTTGGTACTGGTCGTGAAGTAATTGGCTGCGTAACTGAAGGCGCTCAATTAAATGTTGCTTTCAATTCCAGATACATTCTTGATATTTTGAAAAACCTTGAATCTGAAGAAGCAGTTTTCTCCATGAATACTGCTTTGAGCCCTGTTTGTGTTAAATCTACTGAAGAAGAAGGTTACACTTACATCGTTACTCCTGTGCGTGTAGTATTCTAAGAGGTGCAAAATGCAAAAAGCTGAAGTTGTAATTGATACTGAATATATTTCTATGGACAAATTATTGAAATTCTCCGGTATTGCTGATACCGGTGGACAAGCTTTTATGATGGTAGAAGATGGCATCATTACTTTAAATGGTGTACTTGTTACCGAAAAGCGTAAAAAAGTACGTCCTGGTGATGTAGTAAATATTGATAATCAAGTAGAATTGACTGTAGTACAAGAATAAAATGAAAATCAATAAAATTTACGCTGTTAACTTTCGTAATTATGGTGCCTGCAATTTAGATTTTTCTTCTATGATTAATGTTTTCTATGGTCAAAATGCTCAAGGTAAAACTAATATTTTGGAAGCAATCTTTTACAGCGCTTTTGGAATGAGTCATCGTACTTTTACTGAAGAGGATTTACTTAAGCTTGGCTGTAAGGAAATGGCAGTTGGCGTAGAATACGATAGTTTCAGCGGTTTGCATGAAATCAAAATAAAAAAGTTTCAGCAATTGGGACGTAATAAAAAAGAAATCTTTTTAGATGGTGCTAAGGTAAAACCCAAGGAGCATTATGGTTCTTTAAACGCAGTAATGTTTTCTCCGGAAGATTTGCAATTAGTAAAAGGTGAGCCAAGCTTAAGACGTCGCTTCTTTGATATGCAAATTGCTCAAACTGACCCTATCTATTACGATTTGCTTGTTAAATATAATAGAGTGGTGCAGCAGCGCAATAAGCTTTTAAAAGAAATTCGTGATAATGAAGGCAGTTCTGCGCAGTTACAGCCTTGGAATAAAGAATTTATTGCCTTGGCTACTGCCATTGCCAAAAAACGCCAGCTTGCCTTGGAAAAATTAAAGGTAATTGCCGGAGAAATTTACGCTTCCATTACGGGAAATAAAGAGATTTTAACCATTAAGTATGAGCTGAAAGCTAATAATGGCGAGCTTCTTTATCCTGAAAATGATTTTGAGGATTGGGAAATATTTTATACTCAAAAATTAGCAGAGCGTGAACGTATCGATATTTTGCGTGGTAATACCGGTATTGGTCCCCATCGTGACGATATAGTTCTGCTTTTGAACGATATGTCCTTAAAGTCTTTTGGTTCTCAAGGTCAACAACGTAGCGGTGCATTGGCGCTGAAGCTTTCCCAGTTGGAATATGTACGTCGAGAAATTGGCGAGTTTCCCATTTTACTTTTAGATGATGTAATGAGCGAGCTTGATAATAGTAGACGTGCCCAACTTTTGATGTTTATTGATGGTAAGGTGCAAACTTTTATCACTGTAAATGACAGGGAGCTTATTCCTGAACTTGCGGGAAATAATTATTTTGAAATTGTGCAAGGGTCTGTAAGAAAGGCTTAAATATGCAAAGGCAAATGGAACAACCTGAAAAAATTTTAGATAATCTTTTTACCACAGGTTTCCAAGAAAGAAAAACAGGTAAACAGGTAACTTTTCCTAAGGCAAAAGAAAAATATGCTGAATACTTGTTACAGAAAAATTGGCAGGAAATTTGTGGTGAGCATTTGGCAAAGTATTGTTGCGTGCAAAAGATTGAGGGAAATAATCTTATTGTAGGTGTGGCAAATTCCCTTTTGGCAAATGAACTCTTTATGATGAAAGGTTTGTTCCTGAAAAAAATAAACGTTCAGCTTGCTGGTAATGTGATTATTAAAAAAATAAATTTTCAAGTAAGCAGCAAAATAAAAAATCAGCTTCAAGATTTTAAAGATGATGAAGCTGAAAAAGAAGAACTCATTACTTATAACAAACCTTGCTCAAAATGTGGAGTTATAGTTAAATCTAATAATGATTTATGTGATGTTTGTTCTCGCGAAGAAAAAAATATCTTGAAATATAAGATTGCTGAATTGTTAAAGGTTCAGCCTTGGCTAAAGTTCGAAGAGTGTCAGACCTATTATAAATGTGATAGAATAATCTTTAACGCTGTTAAGGATAATTTACAGAATACATTTTTTGAAAAGGTGCGTTTAAACACTGCTGATGAATTTGATTGTCAAATGGCAGTGATGTTTTTAACAGGAAAAGCGCCTGAAGAAATTAATGATAAAATTTATGAGAACAGTTTAGCTTATTTACGGAGGAATCAAAGTGTATTTACATCTGGGATCAGATTGTATGGTAAAAAATAGTGAGATTATCGCAATCTTTAATTTGCGTGACCCACAATCTGAAATTTATAAAGATTATGTAGAAAAATATAAAGACAGATATAAAATAGTAGATTTATCCGAAGGCGAAGGCTGTTCCAGCTGTATTTTGACTGAGGATACGATTTATTTATCTGCAATTTCATCTTTGACATTAAAGAAGCGAGTGGAAGAAGATTTTCTCGCTGATGCTATTTATAGTAATTTTTAGGAGGTACCCATGGCAAATAACATTGATATTGAAGAAGCTACAACAGTAAATGGTCAATATGGTGCTGATCAGATTCACGTTTTAGAAGGTTTGGAAGCAGTACGCAAAAGACCTGCAATGTATATTGGCAGTACCTCTGCTCGTGGCTTACATCATTTGGTTTATGAAGTTGTTGATAATAGTATTGACGAAGCTTTAGCTGGTTTTTGTGATGATATTCAAGTAACCATTCATGCAGATAATAGCATTACCGTTCGTGATAACGGTCGTGGTATTCCTGTAGATATGATGAAAAAAGAAGGCAAGCCTGCTGTTGAAGTTATTATGACCGTTCTCCACGCTGGTGGTAAATTTGGCGATGGCGGTTATAAGGTTTCCGGTGGTTTGCACGGTGTAGGTGTAACCTGCGTTAACGCACTTAGTGAAAGCATGGAAGTTGAAGTGCGTCGTGATGGCAAATGCTATGGCATTGCTTTCGAGCAAGGTAAAACTACTACCAAGCTTTATGTTAAAGGCGAAGCTACTGAAACTGGTACTACCGTTCACTTCAAACCGGACGCTACCATTTTCTCCGAGCTTGTTTACAGTTACGAAACTTTGCGTATGCGTATCCGCGAGCTGGCGTTCCTTAATAAAGGTATTACCATTACCTTGCGTGATGAACGTGAAGATGGTAAAACTGAAACCTTCCACTTTGGTGGCGGTATCATTGAATTTGTAAATTACGTTGATAATAACAAAGATAAAATCAACGCTGAACCTATTTACCTTGAAGGTGAAAAGAACGGTATCATCGTAGAAGTTGCTATGCAATACTGTGATACCTACAGTGAAAATGTCTTTACATATGTAAACAACATTAACACTGAAGAAGGTGGTACCCATTTAAGTGGTTTCCGTAAAGCTTTGACCAGAACCATCAATGGTTACGCTCGTAAAAATAATCTGTTGAAAGAAAATGAAGATGCTTTGAGCGGTGAAGACGTGCGTGAAGGTTTGACCGCAGTCATCAGCTTAAAGATTCCTAACCCTCAATTTGAATCCCAAACTAAAATTAAATTGGGCAATAGCGAAGTTATGCCCATCGTTGACAATTTAGTTGGCGATGCTTTGAATGAATTTATGGAAGAAAATCCTTCCATTGCTAAAAAGATTGTTGAAAAATCCATTATCTCTGCCCGCGCCCGTATGGCAGCACGTAAAGCACGTGAGCTTACCCGTCGTAAAAATGCGCTTGAAGTTAGCAGCTTGCCCGGTAAATTAGCAGATTGCCAAAGCAAGGATGCAGCAGAAACTGAAATTTACTTAGTCGAAGGTGATTCCGCAGGCGGAAGTGCTAAACAAGGACGTGACCGTAAGTTCCAAGCTATCCTTCCCTTGCGTGGTAAAATCTTAAACGTAGAAAAAGCTCGTCTTGATAAAATTTTGAGCAGTGAAGAAATCCGTAATATGATTACTGCTTTTGGTTGTGGCATTGGTGATGACTTTGACATCAACAAAGCTCGCTACGGCAAAATCATTATCATGACAGATGCCGACGTCGACGGCGCTCACATTCGTACCCTGTTGTTGACTTTCTTCTACCGTTATATGCAACCCTTGATTAGAGAAGGACATGTATTTATTGCACAACCTCCCCTCTATTTGGTACGCAAGGGTCAAAAACACTACTATGCTTACAGCGACGAAGAACTGCAAAGCGTATTGGATATGGTTGGTCGCGACAGCAATCCTTATATCCAACGCTATAAAGGTCTTGGTGAAATGAACCCGGAACAATTGTGGGAAACCACCATGAATCCGGAAGACCGCACTATTTTGCAAGTTCAATTGGAAGATACTGCTGAAGCTGATAAGATTTTCTCCATCTTGATGGGCGATAAGGTTGAACCGCGCCGTCAATTTATTGAAGAAAATGCTCGTAAAGTTCGTAATTTAGACCTGTAATTGAGAGGTAAAAATAATGGCTAAAATTAGAAAAAATCTTTCTGATGAGGATATGTTGAAGGGTTTTAGCGAAGAGCTGTCCTTTGAAAATGGTATCTACTCTGAAGAAAAGACTAGTGCAAGAATGAAATTAAAAGCGAAAGCACCTGCTCCTGCTAAAAAAGAGCTGCTGCTTCCCCAAGATGCCCAAGAGCGTTTAAACCGTTTCCTTTTGGAAATCAGTATGGAATGGTTGAAAAATAAAAACGGCGACTGCACCTGGAAAGTTTTAAAAGAAGGCGGACAAATTGTTATTAAACCCGTCGCTAAAAATAAATAATGGCTACTAAGATTTTTAAATTACCTCAGTTTATAGCTGAGGTAATTTTACCTAAAGAATATGAAGCTACCAATGTAGTTGTTGCAGGTGGCAGAGCGCCTAGGGCAAGCTGGCTACAGGAAGTAGCTCATAATAAAAAAGTATATTGTGCAGATAAAGGTGTAGAAATTTGCCTTGAAGCAGATGTTATTCCCCTAGAGCTTTATGGTGATGGGGATAGCGCGCCTAAAGAGCTTTATGAAAAAGCAAAAGATTTAGGCGTTGCAGTAAAAAGCTACCCTGCGGAAAAAGACGATACAGATTTACAACTGCTTTTAGAAAATTTACCCAGTGGTGATGTAATTTGCACTGGTGTGTGGGGTGGCAGGTTTGACCACCTTTACAGCAATGTTTTTTCCCTACTTGCCCATAAAGAGAAAAATCAAGGGCAGGTTATCCTTGCGGACGATAAGGAAGCAATGCTACTTATGAACGCAGGCGAAGCAGTAAAGATTTGCTTACAGGAAAAAGTTAAAGCCTTGTCCCTGCTTCCCTTGTGTGAGGAAAGCAAGGTTACTTTAAAGAATGTCCGTTGGGAACTTGAAGAAGCAAGTTTAAAATTACTGCACCCTTATGCCATCAGCAATATTCCTGATAAGGAATTTACCTGTGAATGTATTGCTGGCAAAATTGGTTTGTATTTATGTTTTGTTGAATAAATAAAAAGAGGGGTTAATATGGAGCAATTTATTGCTGACTTAGATATGTATACGGTGGCGTTCCTAGTAATTGCTGGCTTCATCGCTTGCTTTATAGATTCCACTGTTGGTGGTGGCGGGTTAATCTCCACCCCTGCCCTACTTGCTTTGGGAATGCCAGTACCTTTGGCGCTGGGAACAAATAAGCTGGCAGCATCAACAGGTGCTTTTACCAGTGTGCTTTCCTTTTGGCGAGCAGGCAAGATAAATAAAAAGGTTGCCCTATGCTTTATGCCTTTGTCGTTTATAGGCTCCGCCATTGGTGCCTATGTGGTGTACCTTTTGCCGGAAGCATTGATGAAGAACATTATTGTCGTAATGCTGGTAGCAGTGGCAATTTATACCTACTTCCGCAAGGACTGGGGCGACGTTGCTTCTAAGGAGCAATTAGGCGTAAAAGATTTATTTGCCGTAGCCTTGATGGCTTTAGGCTTAGGCTTTTACGACGGCTTCTTTGGTCCTGGTACTGGTTCCTTCCTAATTTTTGGTTTTTTATTTATTGGCTGTGATTTTGTTACAGCGGCAGGTAATGCCAAGGCTTTGAACTTTGCCAGCGGTATTGGCGCTTTGCTCTCCTTTGCTTTGAGTGGTTCCGTACTTTGGGTGTATGGCGTAATAATGGCTGGCGGTATGATTGTAGGCGCAATTTTTGGCTCCCGCATGGCAATAAAAAAAGGAGCAAGTTATGTGCGCCCTTTGTATTTGCTGGTGACTAGTTTATTGATTGGCAAGCAGGTTTACGAAATCTTATTTAAGTGATTTTTATTATTTACCCATAGAGGTAACCTTTGTGAGTTTTGTAAAAAATCACTAAATATGGTATAATAAAGTATTAAAAATTGATTTATTCTCTATATAGATGTTTTGAATAATTGTTGAAATGTATTGATTTAGTGGAAAGTAAAGGGTGATAAAGTGGATTTAGAAAATACTACCGGTAAAATTTTACCAGTCTATATCGAAGAAGAGATGCAAAAATCTTACATCGACTATGCCATGAGCGTTATCATTCAACGTGCGTTGCCTGATGTTCGTGATGGCTTGAAACCTGTACACCGCAGAATTTTGTACGCTATGCAAGAAGCTGGCATGGCTTCTAACAAACCCTACAAAAAATCTGCACGTATTGTCGGTGAAGTTTTAGGTAAGTATCATCCCCACGGCGATTTTTCCGTTTATGGAGCTATCGTTCGTTTGGCGCAAGACTTCTCTACCCGTTACTTAATGGTTGATGGTCATGGTAACTTTGGTAGTGTGGACGGTGACAGCGCTGCAGCAATGCGTTATACAGAAGTACGTATGGCGAAAATTGCAGAGATGATGCTGGAAGACATCGAAAAGGAAACCGTTGACTTTGTTCCTAACTACGACGAATCCTTGAAAGAACCCAGCGTACTGCCTTCTAAAGTTCCTGCCCTCTTAATTAATGGTAGTGCAGGTATCGCAGTAGGTATGGCTACTAATATTCCTCCCCATAATTTGGCAGAAGTTATTAATGGCTTGGTAATGCTTATTGATAATCCTGATGCAGAAATTCCTCAGCTGATGACTGCCATTAAAGGCCCTGACTTCCCTACCGGCGCAATGATTTTAGGTACTGAAGGTATCCGCAGTGCTTATAATACTGGTCGTGGTGTAGTGAAGATTCGTGCCAAAGCGGAAATCGAACCCATGCAAAAGGGCAAGAACCGCATTGTTGTTAGCGAAATTCCTTATCAAGTAAATAAAGCACGTTTGATTGAAAATATTGCTCAGCTGGTTAAAGACGGCGTAATTGAAGGTATTACCGATTTACGCGACGAATCTGACCGCAGAGGTATGCGCATTGTTATTGAGTTGAAGAGCGATGTAGTGCCTGATGTAATCTTGAACCAGCTCTACAAGCATACTCAATTGCAAAGCTCCTTTGGTATCATTATGCTGGCGCTGGTAAAAGGTCAGCCTCGCATTTTGAACCTTAAACAAATTTTAGAATATTATTTAGAACATCAAAAAGAAGTTGTTACTCGTCGTACCCGTTACGAATTGGGCAAGGCACAAGACCGCGCTCATATTTTGGAAGGTTTAAAGATTGCTCTTGATAATCTTGACGAAGTAATCCATACCATTCGTAATAGTGCAACTGCTGATATTGCGAAAACTTCCTTGATGGAAAAATTCAGCCTTAGCCAACGTCAAGCACAGGCAATTCTTGATATGCGCCTGCAACGCTTAACCGGTTTGGAACGTAAGAAGATTGATGACGAATACATCGATGTTATGGAAACCATCGACTGGTTGGAAAGCGTACTTGCTGACGAAAGCAAGGTTATGAACATCATTAAAGAAGATTTGCTGGAAATAAAGAAAAAGTTTGGCGATGCACGCCGTACTGAAATTTCCATGGATACTTCTGATATGGATATTGAAGACCTGATTGCTGAAGAAGACATTGTTGTTACCATTAGCCATCAAGGCTATATTAAACGTCAAACCTTGGATAATTTCCGCAACCAAAAACGTGGCGGCGTAGGTAAAACCGGTGGTAGCGGCAAGAAAGCTGACGATTGCGCAGAGCATTTGTTCCTTTCTACCACTCACCATAATATCTTGTTCTTTACCAATAAAGGCAAGGTTTACCGCCAAAAAGGCTACGAAATTCCCGAAGCAGGACGTACTGCTAAAGGCACTGCCATTATTAACGTACTGCCCATTGAACAAGGAGAAAAAATCACCGCAGTTATTCCTGTTAAGGAATTCAAAGATGACCACTTCATGTTCATGGCAACCAACAAAGGTACTGTTAAGAAAACTAATCTCTTAGATTTTGACAGCGCTCGTAAATCTGGCTTGATTGCTATTAACTTGGACGATAACGAAGACCTTATTGGCGTAGAAATGACTGACGGCAACAGCGAAATTGTTATTGCAACCAAGAATGGTATTGCCATCCGCTTTGACGAGCAAGACGTAAGACCTATGGGTAGAACTGCTCATGGCGTGCGTGGCATTAGCTTGAATTTTGGCGACGAAGTTGTTGCCATGGATAGCGTTGCTAACGAAAATTACGAAGTGCTGACCGCTACCGAGCTTGGTATGGGTAAACGTACTGCAGTAAGCGAATATCGTAAGCAAACTCGCGGTGGTAAGGGCGTAATCAACATGAAGATTACCGAAAAAACCGGTGCCGTTGTAGGTATGCGTGTTATCAATCCGGAACAAGAGATTATGATGATTACCGCAGGTGGCATTATTATCCGCATTGATGTTGACCAAATTTCCCAATACAGCCGTAACACCCAAGGTGTGAAGCTGATGACCTTGAACGATGATGACAAGGTAGTTTCCTTGGCTGCTATTCATCACGAAGAGGAAGAAAACTAAAAAATAAAAATTAAACGGACGAGCCGATTGGTTCGTCCGTTTTTGCGTTGTTATATAATTTTTTCTACAATACCATATTGGTTTATAACAACCGTTACGGAAGCTTCGTCATGCTTCCATTGGTATTGATAATCAAAATCTGTTTCTTGAATTAAGCTTCCAGGTGCGTGGAAAAGTTCTACCAAATCTGAATACCCCTGCCCTACTGCAACCTTTTGGATGGTTTCGTGAGTGATGGTAGTAAGATCAGTTCCCGTTGTGAGTTTGGCGTAAAGGTTTTCGTAAGCAATTTTGCTATCAAAATAATCACGGGAAGTAGGCCAAGTTGTTTTGTGTAGAGCTGCCCTTTGCTCGCATAAGGCGAATTTGTAGGTTTTCCAATCAACATATTTTTGGGTACGACGATAGGCGTTTTCTACAACAACTTTTAGTGCAGCGACGGTTACGCTGCTTTCCGAAGAAATATTTTCCAAGGCGAAGGAAAGCACCATATCCTTAAATTTAGGCAGATACTTTGCTTCTAAAAGTTCGGGAAGCTCTGCTTCGTTGTGGTAGTTAGGTTTATTTTTATAAGTTTTACGTAGGGCGTCCATTTCTTCCACCAGTGCTGTAAGAGGAACATAATATTTTTCGTGCATTGCCTTGGCGAAATCTATGGAAGTTTTATCAATCTTTTCAGGAACACAAAAGATACACATGGTCTTGCCTCCTTTGTTTTATGAATTTAAGTAAAAATTAGTTAAGATACCTTTGATTATATTATACTACAAGATTGGTAGAATTTCTATGGTGGGAAAGTTGGGTGGGAGAAAGAATTAATTAAAGCTTTTGGTAGCAAGTAGTTTATGATGGATGTTTTAGGAAGTATTGAAAAAGTTAGTTGGATATAGTTTTAAGAATATAACAAAATAAAAATCCCTAAGTTTAGTTATGACTAAATTTAGGGATTTTTGCTTATTTATTTACTCATAATAAAAGGTAACTCGCCACCACTAAAGTATTGAGGCAGTTTGCCGTCCCACTTATCAATGGCTTTTTCTTGAAGAACCATTTGATTAAGGGATTTTTGTTTTTCCATTTGCGCCTTAGCTTCCAGGGTTACACGTTCCAAATCGTACTTGGCTTTGAGTGCGCCTTGTTCCGCAATCTTTTTATCTTCAATTGCTTTGTTGAACTCGTCGCTAAAATCATGCTCAGTAATCATCAGGCTTTTTACGATGATACCATTGTGACCAGCTTTGGAAAGGAAGGTTTCTTTAATACGTTCAGAGATTTCTGCACGTTTTTCAACGAAGGCTTCGATGGGATAATTAGCAACAACGCTGTTGATAGATTCAAGGAGTAAGGGTTTAATCAAAATGTTTTCGTAGTTAACATTGTACTTTTGGTAAATAGTGCCTACGTTTTGAGGGTCAAGTGCGTAAATCAAAGAAGTTTTTACGCGAATGGTTTGCATATCGCCAGAGCTTACCTCGGTATCAACGCCAAGATTAACGTCACGAATGTTAAGCTTCACAACTTTATCTACTACGGGAATTTTAAAGTTCAAGCCTTCGTCCATAGTTTCTGCATAGCGACCAAGTCTTAAAACAACGCCACGCTCACCAGTTTCGACAATAGTCCAAGAGCCGAGGAAAATTGCCAGCGCAATTAAACCTGTTAGGGCAAATCCACCAAGACCAACAAAATATTTAGGGTTAATGTTCATAAAATACCTCCAGTTATATAAAATTATTTGTTTTGAAATTTAAGACCTTGCAAACTATTTTATCACATCTAAGCATATTTTATAAAATAACGATGTCAAACTTTGGCAGTTAAGATA
Source organism: Phascolarctobacterium sp. (assembly GCA_017623055.1). Lineage (GTDB taxonomy): Bacteria > Bacillota > Negativicutes > Acidaminococcales > Acidaminococcaceae > JAHHUH01. The sequence goes on along the minus strand of JAGAPX010000010.1, from coordinate 15,687 downwards.
TTTTAAGTGAGAAGTTTCACCTGGATTTCACAACTTCGCAAAATAAATAGGGGTAAAAATAGCTTCTTCTTGAATTATTTGTTTAAGGATTGCAATCTTTGACAAATATTATAATATGTGTTAGTCTTGGCACAGAGGAGGAACTTATGACGAGTTATTCTTCTAAAGAAGTTATTAGACTTCTTGAAGCTGATGGTTGGGAACTAAAAAATATAACTGGTAGTCATCAGCAATTTAAGCATCCCCATAAAAAAGGGCGTGTAACTGTTCAACATCCCTATAAAGATATTCCTGTAAAAACTTTGCGTAGGATAGAACAGCAAAGTGGTTTAAAGTTTAGGTAAGTCTTAGGAATGGAGGTATCTTTATGAAAAAGAAAGACAGATATATTTTTCCAGCAGTGTTTACATACGAAGAAGGGCAAAGTATTGCAGTAGACTTTCCAGATTTGGAATGTGCAACTTGTGGCGTAGATGATGTAGATGCATTAAATGCTGCTCGTGAATTGTTAGGATGCGTTATTTGTGGTTTAGAAGAAGATGGCGATGATATTCCACAACCTACACCACTAGTGAATGTTAAGTTAGAACCTAACGAACGAGCATGTTTAATTGACGTGTTTATGCCAGTGTATCGCTTAACGCGTGTAAATAAATCTGTTAATAGAACTGTTACGCTTCCTGCTTGGCTCAATGCGGAAGCAATGGAGCATAAAATCAATTTTTCCCAAGTTTTACAAGAAGCTTTGAAAGTGCAGTTGGGACATAAGTAGAAGTTGATTTTGTGTCGTAAAATAATGAATGAATCCTGCGAGTGAAAGCTTGCAGGATTCATTCACAAGTATTGCAAAAATATAAAAGCGTATGACGGACTAACGTAATCAGTTTGTCATACGCTTATTTTTTACATTAAATTGCATTACGTGAAACATTATCGTTTCAACACACATATCTATATTCTTTTTTATGTCGCTTTCCCAAAATCTTAAAACTGTCCAACCATTGTCGCGCAATTCTATTGTATTTTCTAAATCACGTTCAACGTTACGCTTAATTTTTTCGTTCCAGTAATTAGCGTGTGTTTTGACAGTATATTTTTCTGTAGTTTTACCGTGCCAAAAATCACCATCACAAAAAATTGCTATCTTATGTTTAGTTAATACAATATCAGGCTTACAAGAGCACACTTTAAAATTTTTACGGTAGCGTATTCCTTGATGCCATAATGCTTTGCGTAACAGTACTTCAATTTTGGTATCGTGGCTTTTTATCGCCTTCATATTTTTGGAGCGTTGTTCAGAAGTCATACAATCCATTTACATCACCTAGATTAAGTTTAACAGAGTGATGCGGAAGAAACAATATTCAATGCTAGCTTATTTCCCCTCACCCCTCAATAAACCACTTTCCGTCTTCGTCAAAGATTGCAAATTCCTTGCCACATATCCTGCAAATATAGCGAGTTCCTATGCCGCCGCACTTAAGTGCTGCGGCTTTTCTAATGTCCAGAATTTTATCAATGGCAAACTTGCGCCCATCTTCCCACAAAATCATTTTAGGCACAGCTTGCCCGTCCGGTAGATGTTGGACAATAATATTCAGTTCTATTTTAGACATTTGCCTCACTCCTAACGGAAGTACGAAATAGGATGAATGGTGTGGTCTTCTTTTGGGTTGAAATCTGTCAGCTTAGGGTCCAAAAGGCAGGAAGCCTTCAAAATAGCGTTGTGACCAAACCTGCCACGTAAAGCATCAATGGTGTGGGCAAGGTTTTCCTGCTGAATTAGCTTATCGTTTTCTTCAAAGAGGGAAAGCTCCATATAACTGTTTTCCGTAACAAGGTCAATGGCGCGTATGCCAATGGAACGCAATGGCTTTTGCCAATTGTAGTTGCTAATAAGAAGTTCCATACCAGCCTGCAAAATATCCGTACTCAAATATGTTGGCTTGGAAAGCTTCTTTTGCCTTGTTATGGAATGAAGCTCGTTATCACGCAAGTAGATTTGCACTCCCGTACACTTTAGTCCGTAATCGCGCAACCTTGCTGCCACGGATTCCGCCAGTACGGTAAAGACAAGCTGCACATCTTGGTTGCAGGTCAAATCGTGTGGGCAGGTCGTTCCATTGCCAATACTTTTTACGGCAGAAGCTTCGTTTATCTTGCGGACGGGCGAAGTGTCCTTACCGTTGGCGAAAAGGGAAAGCACTTCTCCCCACTTACCCAGCATGGCAACTAAAAGCTCTACAGGGTAATTTGCCAAATCGCCAATGGTCATGATTCCCCTACTGTTAAGTTTGCGTTCAGTAGATTTGCCAACGTAAAGAAGTTCGGAAACAGGCAAGCCCCAAATAATTTCTTTGAACCTGTTATGTGGAATAACTGTTACTGCGTCAGGCTTTTTCATATCGGAGCCAAGCTTGGCGAAAATTTTGTTAAAGGACACGCCAATACTGACGGTTATGCCAAGCTCCTCCTTCATACGCAGACGAATGGAATTGGCAATGGCAGAACCGTCCCCGCATAAAAGCTCGGAGCCTGTAACGTCTGCCCAATTTTCGTCAATGCCAAAAGGTTCGATTTGATTAGTGTAATCGTAAAGAATTTGACGTGCTAGACGGGAGAACTTTAAATATTTGCGAAAATCCGGTGGAACGGTGACAAGTTCCGGAGCTTTAAGCTTTGCCTGCCAAATTGCCTCGCCAGTCTTTACACCTAATTTTTTCGCAAGCATATTCTTCGCCAAAATAATCCCGTGGCGGTTTAAAGGATCACCTGCAACGGCAACAGGCAAGTGCCTGATTTCAGGACGATACAGGCACTCAACAGAAGCATAAAAATTATTCATATCTATGTGGAGAATGGTTCGCATAAAATCACGCTTTCGAAAACAAGAAAACAAAACAAAATAACGTTCGATAAAAGTATAACCCAGCGTGAAGATTTTAGCAAGTGAACATGGTGAAAAATAGCTTTATAAAATTTGACAACAACACAAATAGTAAAGTACAATCAAGATGCAAAGAGGCGCTACCGGTGATGGTTAGCCTAAAGTGTGATTAAAAATAACCGCGACTTTGGCAGAAGGGGCGGTTATTTTTTGTTTTAAAAACCACAGTGTCATTATTTGGCACCTTCTAAATGTATAATTATGGTACTAAACGAAACCTTGGAGGAGTATTACATAAATTTTCTAAGGAGGCATTCTTATGATTAAGGAACAAGCGCAAATGTTACAGGAAGATTTTGTTCAACTGAGCAATGAACACGGAATGAAAGGCTCTTTTGGATACTTTATTGACAAGGCAGATAACGCAATGCTGGCTTACAATAAAACTAGCGATAATGAGATGATGCATATGATTGCTAATTTGATTGTACGCATTGCTCAAAAGCATGAAACAAGTGTTGATGAAGTGCTGAAAGCATTAAGAGATGGCATTAAAGATTTGCCACAACAAAATTAGATAAAGAAGCTACCCAAAAGTCATAGCCAGTTATCTTGAAACTGCTATCAGTGTTTGGGAGGTCTTTATAACAAAAGCATTGTCAAAATTAACAACAACAAGATGAGGCGTACTTGGTGTTGTGAAAATGACAATGCTTTTTGCGTTATGAAAGCAATGTTCTATACAGAATGAAAATTTGCATTTCGTTTAAAATAATTCTGTGGATAAAATAGTCTTTGTCTTGTGATGAATACATATTTTTGATATAATTTCACATATTAAAAGTACTTTACATAATATTAAAATAGTCTTTATGAATGGTATAACAATTGATTTAAAGAGGTCGTATTACAATGAATGAAACTGTAAAGAATGAAGCTATAAAAGTGTTTGAGGGATTCGCTGGTTATGGTGGGGCAACGTATGGGTTGCGACGTGCAGGTATAAACCATCAAGTTATTGGTTATTCAGAATTTGATAAATTTGCTTCTGCGTTATACGATGCGAATCATCGCGATGAGAATGGAAACCCAATAAAAAATTGGGGAGATATAACCAAAATCAATCCCGAAGATTTACCTGATTTTGATATGTTTACAGGCGGTTTTCCTTGTCAACCATTTTCTACTGTTGGGATGCAACAAGGTGAAAATGATCGTTATGGTAGAGGAACTTTGCTTTATGATATTATTAGAATTTGCGCACATAAAAAGCCTCGTTACATCTTATTGGAAAATGTAAAAGGCTTAGCAACAAAGAGATTTAAAAATACATTTGATACTTTGAAAAATGCACTCAAAGAATTAGGATATGGTGATTTAAAGTATGCAATCTTAAACACCAAAGATTATGGTATTCCTCAAAATCGTGAAAGGTTATGGATGTTTGCGAAATTGGGAGGATTACCAGAAGATTTTTCAATGGTGCCACCTAAAATAGATAGTGATTTAAAGTTGAAAGATTTTGTGGATAAAGAACCTGAAAAGTTTTTATATCTTACACAGCAACAAATACAAAGAATAAAAGACTTTTATGGTATTCCTTCATTCGTTGTAGATGAGGCTTCTTGCTTCGATTTGTATAATAGAAAAATTAGAGATGATGGTATTAGTATTACAATATTAGCACCAGAACATAATAAATTGCGACTCGTTGAACCTACTGGTGAAGATGGGATTGAAATAGTACGTAAATATTCAGTTGCGGAACAATTTAGATTAATGGGTTTCAAAGATGGAGAAGTAAATTTTGCAAATCAATCATACACTCAACTTTCTAAACGCGCAGCTAATGGTTGGGATGTTAATCTTGTAGGTATATTATTGAAACATATTTGGAGGCAGTTGGTATGAGAATCGATTTTGCAACTTTAGCGTTTGGTTATACTGTTACAAGTGGTGGTAATACTCCTAATTGGGCAACATCTTTAGGACAAAGTAAAGCTAAAAATTATAGAATTAATGAAAATGCTGAAATAAATGAATTACTCAAGGGAATGGTGTATAAATCTGTTTCTTTAGAAAAGATAAAAATGAAAAAGGGTAGAGGCGGTGCCTATATTACGGGCACGGATAGTGACTCTCCTTTTGTATTAGCTTCGGTGTTTTCTAAGGTTTATATTAACGAAGCATTGATTAATGGTGGTAAATTTGGATTAGTTATTATAAGGGATGATTCTGAATCACATAAAGGTAGACTAATTTTGAAATATGCACCTTCAATCACATATACAGATGGTACAGCTTATACAAACGAAATGTTTTATAGCCAAGTAAGGCAACAACTTGGACTTGCAGACAATGCATGTTGGTTTGTATATGAAATAGTTGTACGCAATCAAGATGAATTGGTACTTAAAACTGTTATAGTTAATAGTAATGGTCCAGAGACATATTCAGATGCAAATGCGCTTCACAGTGCATGGGATATTGATATTACTGTTAACAATGAAGAAGAATTTAAAGAATGGTTTAAGTTGCAAACTCACGATGATGGTAAACCTTATACTGATAGTACACGATCCAATTATATAGGTTCTGTAAAAAATGCTTCTAATAAGTTAAGAGGTAAGTTTGGAACGTATGAGAGCATTTTTAACATAAACAGTGTTACAGTACTTGATAGAATTGTTAAGGATGTTATAGAGAAAGATGAACTGCTACCAGAATTATTAAGTTATGGTGCTAATGCTTTGATGCCGTGTCTTAATTTGTATCGTAAATTTTTATCAGTAAAAGATATGGCTGCTTTTGAAATAATCTACAACACTAATGTAACTAGCAGTTATCCCCTTAATCGCATTATCTTTGGTGCTCCTGGTACTGGCAAAAGTCATCTGTTGAAAGAACAACAAAAAGATTTGGTAGGAGATACTAATAATTTTGAACGTGTAACATTCCATCCCGATTATACTTATGCTAATTTCGTTGGCACCTACAAACCTGTGCCTGCAAAAGACGAAGCTGGTAAAGATATTATCACCTACAAATATATACCTGGTCCTTTTATGCGTATGTTGGTAAAAGCATTGCTAAATTCGGAACAAGCTCATTTGCTGATTATTGAAGAAATTAATCGTGCCAATGTAGCAGCTGTTTTTGGTGATGTTTTCCAATTGCTTGACCGAGATGCAAAGGGTGTAAGCGAATATGCAATTCAAACTTCTGAAGATATGCGTAAGTATTTGTCTGAAGCTTTGAATATTGATAGTACTAAAGTTGAAAGCATTAAGATTCCTAACAATTTGTTCCTTTGGGCAACTATGAATAGTGCTGACCAAGGTGTTTATCCTATGGATACTGCCTTCAAACGTAGATGGGGTTTCGAATATATTGACATTGATAATAACGACAAAGATATAAATCATTACTGGTTTGAAGTTGCTGGTGTAAAACTACATTGGAACTCTTTGCGTAAAGCTATTAACAAGGAATTAACTGATAACGGAATCAATGAAGATAAATTGATGGGTGCTTTCTTTGTTTCTAAAAATGTTATTGATGAAAACAATAACGAGAAATTTGTTGAAGCATTCTGCAACAAGGTTATTATGTATCTGTTTGAAGATGCTGTACGACAAAAGCCGGGAAGAATTTTTAAACTTGATAATAATAAAACAAGATATTCTGCTCTTTGCAAAGATTTTGAGAAGAACGGTATCAATATCTTCGTAGCTAATATCGTTGAAGAGTACAAAAGGTTGGCTGAAACACAAGTAACCACTACTAACCAAGAGCAAACAGTAGAAACTGCAGAGACTGTGGAGTAATAAAATGACTGAAGATAAAACTGCTTCCAAAAATTTAAAAAGTGGATATGTCAAAGAGGAAACTCCATATACACGCAAAGAATTAGAAGCTATCTTCAAGTGCAAAGAAACTGATTTTGCTAACATTATCAGACAGTTACGTTACAAAAAAATACTCAAGATAAATCAAAGCAATAAAGCTACTGATGATATGAGTGATATGGCAGATGAAGTAATTGATGTTACAGATGCCATTGCTGATATTAATGGATATAGGTACACTTTTACCTATGTTGGCATTATAATCATTGGCGGTTTCGTGTTGAAGTGCTACCCTAAATATATTGAAGAAGCTGATGAGAAAAACTTGCTTAACAAATTTAAACAAGTGCTAAGGGTTTTAGAGAAACATAATTCCAATAGTACTGATATAAGAATGTTGTCTGATGATGTTTCTGAAAAAGGGTTTAATTTGTTAGAAGTAATATTGTACTTGCTTCATGATTATTATGAACACGGCATCTACTTTAATCACAAATCCATTATCGAAAGTAATGGTACAGGTGCCATTTTGTGGGATAGAACTGTCAACCAAGTGCAACCTTTAATTGTTAATAATAGACCATATTACACAGAGCTTTTAACTAGAAAGCGCGTTGATGAGCAAGAAAATTATTTTAGAAGATTGCATGAATGTATCTTAACGGAATGCAGTAAAACTTTTGCTGACCACGATTTGTTTGAGCTCTTTGATGATTTGTCGCCTATTGAATTAACTGATACTGTACTTGATGATTTTGGAGATACGGACTATATTTTGTATCGTATCGAAAGAGAGCTTGGGGAACAATTTAATACTCGTAAGCAACAGCTTTTGAAAGCTATGCATACCTATATTGATAGCAAAAAAGGCGTTTATGAAAATGTTGCATTAAGTGTTCATGGTACTACATCTTTTAATTTGGTGTGGGAGCAAGTATGTGCTAAAGTTATGCACAATAATTTGCACGATGAGCTTGGAGAATTAAGCAAAGGTTGCTTAGGTACTTTACATGCTGATTATGAAAAGCACAAAAAAGATAAACTTATATCCATAATTGCTAAACCGCAATGGGTTGCGTATAGTAGTGTTAATCAGAAAGAAGAACCTAAAGTAGCTGAAACCTTAAAGCCTGATATCGTTAGTATTTTTCTATATGAAGGCACAAAATGCTTTGCAGTGTTGGATGCTAAATATTATAAAGCTATTTTTAGTCCGGAATTAAAAGGACAACCAGGCATAGGCGATATTACTAAGCAATATTTGTATAATCTTGCCTATAAAGATTTTATTGAAAAGCATGATTTTGATCGTGTTTGCAACTGCTTCTTGATGCCTGTAGATGGTAATGAGTTTGTGAAACGTGGTTACGCAAATTTAGAGATTCTGCAATTTTTTAATTTTGGAAAACCTAATGAGAAAAAGCATTACAAGGATGAGATAGATATTATTCTTATGCCTGCAGAAGAAATGTTTAATTTGTATTTATCAGGAAAAGAATGGGATGGCAACTTCCGTACTAGAGTTCTTGGTTTGATAGTTGATATTTTTAGTGAATATGGTGAAAAACGATGATTGCTTAAAACACAAAAACGCACCCTCGCGGGTGCGTTTTATTTTTTCACTTTACTGCTTCTGTTAAAATATCACTAGTCATTTCTTCAGCAGAAGAATAACTTTTATACACGGAAGTATTTCTTAAAACATCGCTTCTCCCCCTCAATAAACAACTTACCATCTTTGCCTCAAATGGCAAACTCCTTGCCACACATCCTGCAAATATAACGAGTTCCTATGCCGCCGCACTTAAGTGCTGCGGCTTTTCTTATGTTCAAGATTTTAGCAAGCGAACATGGTGAAAAACCTTTCAAGATTAAACGTTTAATTATTTTTCAGATAATACTTGCAAAATTCGGAATATTGCGATATAATGGCGGTGTCGACTTGGAAATGCAGTAAAATAAACTACAGAAGGAAGGTAATTATTATAGCTAAGACAACTAGCAGTTGTTTTAATTTAGCAGTACCAAGTTTTACCAAACTCGACCCTGAAAAATTAAAAGGTTTAGTTTGTAGGGCACAAAATAATGAGCAAGCTGCCATTGATGAATTGTGCCGATTGTTCACGCCTCTTATTAATAGCGAGGCAAAACGTCAGACGGTTTTCAATACCTTTGGCGAAGATTCCGTCAATATTGCGTGGGTTATTTTTCTAAGCTTCATCAAACGTTACAATGGCAAGGATTACGCTCATCTACCGGGCTTGCTTCAATGCCACTTGCGTTACGAGCTGCTTCACCACATCGAAAGGGAAAGCAGCCTTTGGAACAATGAAGTCAATTCAGAAGAAGCTTTGGAAAACCAGTCCTATGATGCTATTGAGGAAAATTTCACCAATTTATCGGTAAAGGAAGCGTTAAAGGCTTTGCGACCAATGCAGTACAAAATTTTAGAGGAGTACTATGTACAGCAGAACAGCCACAGGAAGATAGCGAAGTGGTTTGGTTATAGCGAACGCCATATAAAACGCTTGAAGCTGGAAGCGTTGAAAAACATCAGAAAACATTTAGATGATTAGCAGTACCAAGCTCCGTTCTTAGGGACGGAGCTTTTAATATTTTAGGGGTGTATGAATGTTTCACGTGAAACATTTACATATGAGGGACATAGCTTTAAGTAAAAATTTAGTAATAAGTATAGGAAAAGGTAGCAAAGCTGAAAGCTTTGCTTGAATAGAGGGCAAAGAAATAAAGGAGAGGAAGAAAATTTAATAAAAGAAGGAGAGGAAAAAAGAAATCTCACCCTTATAATGGGCAAGTTTTGTGTAAAAAGGGACATGGTTCGCGAAAAAATTTTAAAAATCTCAGAAAAAGTGGGTTTGAAAAATTTTTTAAGAATTTATGTCCCTTTTTGGTGTTTTTGACCCCATTATAAGAGTGAAAGGAGGTGATACGCTTGCTGGTAGAAAACCCGGTAACGATTACACACCAAGAACTGCACATGCTTGGCTTAAAGGCTAAAGGGCAAATCAAGCACCTGTACCTGCACTGGACTGCAGGCTACTACGGGCAAGCCTACAGCGATTACCACATCAACATCGACAAGGACGGCGAGGTTTACTTAACCTGTCACGAGCTGTACCAACCTAAGTCCCACACTTTTTTGCGGAACAAGGACGGCATCGGAATCGCGTTGTGTTGTGGCGTTGGGGCAAGCTTCACTGGTAAAAATCCACAGACCATTGATTTTGGCGAATGCCCGCCAACTATGATGCAGATTGAAAAGATGGCGCAGGTGATTGCGATTCTGGCGGACGCGCTGGAATTGCCCATTGAGTTTAGCGCCGTCGCCACCCACGCGGAGGTTGCCATCGTTGATGGTTATGGACCTTTAAGTAGCGATGAACAAAAGCGTTGGGATTTATGGTACTTACCCGGAACGCCCAGAAATTTTGACCACAGGATGGGCGGAGTAACCCTGCGCAGGAAAGCGCAATGGTACAAAGATTTGTTTGACCGCAGGATTGCGGCTTGAAAGGAGATAGTAAAACATGGCAATTCAACAAGAACTGCTTAGACGTAGTTTGGTAATTAATGTGGAGGATGGCTTCAACGCTGATGGCAGCGTAAAAACTAAGAGCCGTACCTACAGCGACATCAAGGAGACTGCTCCCATTGAAAATTTGTATAACGCAGGCAATGCCCTCGCAAGCCTTATGGCGAACACCTTGTCCAGCATTATGCTCAGCGACAGAAGCGAGCTTGTGGAAGAATAAGGAAGCTGCCTATGTGGAATAAGTTTTGGCATGCAGTAGCACGCATTCTACTTAAGCTGATAATGTGGGAACGTAGATAAGAAAGGATTGATTTAATGGAAAAAGTTTTAGAATTAGTTTTTAAAAATGAAGACGGCGATACCAAGGTGGTAACCGTTGTAGACCCTCGTGAAGGCATTACTGCGGAGGAAGCAAATGATGCAATGCAAATCATCATCACCGCAGATGTGTTTGAAACTAGCGGCGGTAAGCTTGCAGAAATTGTAGAAGCACGCTTGCGCATTACCCAAGTGACTGTGTTGCAATAAGCGGTTGCGTTTCATAACCTCTAAATCTTTAAGAGTGTGGCGCACTAAGGATTAAGTACTAAGGTAAAAAGAAAAGCTGTAGCCAATCTCAATGATTAGCTACAGCTTTTTGTTATTTTTAGGTTTTAGCAATATTCATATATGCATCATAAACTTCTTGATTAAAACAGGACAGGGTAATTTGCATTTGATAATCAGCATTTTCGTTTAACCAAGTGCAGATGGTAGAGTAAGCAATTTGGCAAGCTTCATTAATTGGATAGCCATAAACTCCGCAGGAAATTGCAGGAAAATCAATGCTGTGCAAATCATGCGCCTTAGCTAAATCCAAACAATTTTTGTAACAAGAAGCTAAGTAATATTTAGGCTGAGCATTTTGATGGTAGATGGGACCAACAGTGTGTATTACATATTTTGCTTTAAGATTATAGCCTTTCGTAATTTTTGCTTCTCCGGTTTTACAACCATTTAGAGTCTTACATTCCTCTAAAAGTTTGGGACCAGCAGCGTGATGAATGGCACCATCTACTCCGCCACCACCTAATAAAGTTTGATTGGCAGCGTTAACAATGCAATCTGATGTTGATTTAGTTATATCTGCTAATTTAATGATGATTTTATTATCCATAATTTGTCACCTATTAGATAGAATTTGCTTTGCTTTAAATCCCTATCCCAATCCACGGTCCACGATGGTGTCCCCCACCTATGCCAATGCCGATACCTATGGGAATGCGGCGGCTGTGTTTTTCTTTTTCCAGCTTCATGAACCAAAAACGGTAGATGGTAATTTTTTTGCTTATTTCTTTTTCAGGGTCAACATCCGTAATCACGTAGTATCCGTTGATGTTTTTGTTGCCTTCTTCGTAATCGCGCAAAAGCTTAGACATTTGGCGGAAGGTGTTTTTATCGTTGGTGTATAAACGCAGCATATCACTATTGGGAGCGGTAAGTGCAATTTGTCTGCGCAGGGAACGGTCTTTGCCAACGTTCTGGTAAACGGCAACCTTATCATCTGCAAGCTTTAAGTATAAATCCGTACCCTCTCCCCTATTTAAACGCTGGTTCATTTCAGCAAGGGTGATGGTCTCAGCAGGAGTAACCAGGGTGATTTGTTGTTCTTCTTTTTCTGCGGCGAAGGCTGGGAAAATTAGGCTACACAAGAAGATAGTTAAGAGTAAGATTCTACGCATAAAGGCACCTCCTTTTATTAACAGGGTGTTGGTAATTTTGTGTATAAAAAGTTATCTTTCTAATGTATATGTTATCATAAAACAGTTCTTTTTTTAATTATTTTGTGTTAGAATGAAAGTGCATTATTATTTTTAAAATTCAGTGAGGAAGTGAAGGAATGGAATTTGTAAAATCTACTGACGTTGTCGTTATCGGCGGCGGTATTGTCGGTACTGCTATTTTACGTGAACTTTCCAAATATGATTTACAATGTGTTTTGGTAGAAAAAGAACCCGACGTTTCTTTGGGTACCACTAAAGCAAACAGTGCTATTTTGCACGCTGGCTTTGACGCTCCTACCGGTAGCTTGAAAGCTATTACCAATGTACGTGGTAACAGATTGTATCATCAATTGGAAAAAGAACTGGATTTAGATATTAAATGGACTGGTTCCTTGGTTGTTGCTACTACTGACGAAGAAATGGTAACCTTGCAAGAGCTGATGGCACGTGGCAATGCTAATGGTGTTGAAGGCTTGCAAATTTTGGCTGCTGACGAAGTAATTGAGCAAGAACCTAATCTGCAAAACGTTAAAGGCGCTTTGTGGGCTCCCAGCGCTGGTGTGTGCTGGCCTTTTGGCGCAACTGTAGCATTTGCTCAATGCGCAGTACAAAATGGTGCAGAAGTTATGTGCGATACCAAAGTTTTGGGCTTCATTAAAGAAGATGGTCGCATTGCAGGCGTTGAAACTAACAAAGGCGTTATCAAAACTAAATATGTAGTTAACGCTGCTGGCGTTTACGCTGACGAAATTGCTAAATTGGCTGGCGATGACAGCTTTACTATTACCGCTCGTAAAGGCGAATACATTTTGTTCGACAAAACCGCTTGCAACAGCTTGGTTTACGGTGTAGTATTCCCCTGCCCCACTAAAAAATCCAAAGGTATTTTGGTTTGCACCACTACCCATGGTAACACCTTCATTGGCCCCAACGCTAATGAATTGGAAGATAAAGAAGACCATGCAGTTACCAACGAAGGCATGAACGAAATCATGACCTCTGCTCGTAAACTGATCCCCAACCTGCCCATGGGTCAAGCTATTACCCAATTCGCAGGCTTGCGTGCAGTTTCCAGCACTGGCGATTTCATCATTGGTCCTTCCGATGTTGAAGGCTTCTTCAACGCTGCTGGTATGCAATCTCCTGGTTTGACCGCTGCTCCTGCAGTTGGCGAACTTGTTGCTGCAGAAATCGCTCGTGTAAGCGGTGCTGCTAAAAAAGCTAATTTCAAAGCTGAACTGCCCAAGAAAAAAGCTTTCTTGCGCATGACCAGAACTGAACAAGCTAAAGCAATCGAAGAAAACAACCTCTATGGTCGTGTAATTTGCCGTTGCGAAACCATCACCGAAGGTGAAATCGTAGAAGCAATCAACTCTCCTGTTGGCGCACGTACTGTTGACGGCGTAAAACGTCGTACCCGTGCAGGTATGGGTCGTTGCCAAGGTGGCTTCTGTGGTCCGCGTGTTACCCAAATTTTGGCTCGCGAACTGAACATTCCCATTACCGAAGTTTTGAAAGAACGTACTGATTCCAATATGTTCTACGAAAAATATGCAGCTGATGGCGGGGAGGAATAATTATGAACCAATTATATGATGTAATTATTATTGGCGGCGGCCCTGCTGGTCTTTCTGCTGCTTACAGCGCATGGGAAAATGGCGCTAAAAAGATTATCGTTATCGAACGTGACCGCGAACTTGGCGGCATCCTGCAACAATGCATCCACAACGGCTTTGGCCTGCATCACTTCAAAGAAGAATTGACCGGCCCTGGCTATGCTTATCGTTGCATCGAAATGATTAAAGACAAACCGGAAATCGAAACCTTGGTTGATACCATGGTTCTCGAAGTTAAACCTGATAAAACCGTTATCGCAGTTAGCCCGGAAAAAGGTTTGCTGGAACTTAAAGGCAAAACCGTTATCCTGACCATGGGCTGCCGTGAACGTACTCGTGGCGCTATCCGTACTCCGGGTGAACGTCCGGCTGGCGTATTCACTGCAGGCGCTGCACAACGTATGGTAAATATGGAAGGCTATCTGCCCGGTCACAAAATCGTTATTTTGGGTTCTGGCGACATCGGCCTCGTAATGGCTCGCCGTATGAGCCTGGAAGGCTGCAAAGTACAAGCTGTACTTGAAATCTGCCCCTTCTCCAACGGCTTGACCCGTAACATCGTACAATGCTTGCACGATTACGACATTCCTCTGTACCTGTCCCACACCATCGTTAAAATTCATGGCGATACCCGCGTAACCGGTATTACCGTTGCAAAAGTTGACGATAAGATGGCTCCCATCCCCGGTACTGAATTTGATATCGAATGCGATACCGTACTCCTTTCCGTTGGTCTCATTCCTGAAAACGAATTGTCCAATGGCTTGAACTTGGATATGGCTCCGCTGACTGCTGGTCCTGTAGTTGACCAACATCGTGAAACCAGCCTTGACGGCTTCTTTGCTGCTGGCAACGTAGTTCACGTACACGATTTGGTAGACTTCGTATCTGACGAAGCAGAAATCGCTGGTAAATATGCAGCATTGAAAGCTATGGGTAAAATGGAAGGCGAAACCCGCGAAGTTAAGGTTAGCGCTATCAATGGCGTAAGAACCTGCGTTCCGCAAAAACTTACCATGCCTACCGAAAACACTGCTGACGAAAAAGTTAAACTCTTTATGCGTGTTGGTGCTCCTCACCGTAAAGTTCGTTTGGAAATCAAGAGTGGCGACAATGTGCTTCTCAGCAAACCGTTGCCCGTTGCTAAACCCAGTGAAATGATTGCAGTAGAAATTCCTGCTGCTAAATTCGACTTGATTGGCGAAGAAATCACCGTTGGTTTGGTACTGTAAGAAGGAGGGTATAAAATGGCTGTTGAAACTAGAGTTATGAACTGCATTATGTGCCCTATGGGCTGCGAAATGACCGTAACCATTGAAGATGGCAAAGTTACCAACGTTACCGGTAACACCTGCCCTCGCGGTCCTAAATATGCTGCTGACGAAGTAACTGCTCCCAAAAGAATGCTCACTACTACCGTAGCAGTAGAAGGTGGCTTGCTCCCCTTGCTGCCCGTAGTATCTTCTACCGTTCTGCCTAAAGAAAGAGTTTTGGACTGCGCTGCATATCTGCGTGGCGTTAAAGTACAAGCTCCCATCAAAGCTGGCGACGTAGTTGTTAAAGACATTCTGGGCTTGGGCGTTGACATCATTGCTAGCCGTGGCATGTAATTTTTAACTGTATCATAAAAATTTTAAGGCGTTCCCGTTAGGGAGCGCCTTACTTAATGTAGAAAACTATGTTTTTCTAGACTTTTTTCAAAAATTTTTAGGGTGCTCTAAGCAACATAAAGCAATGTTCTTTTTGCCAACGTACCCTTGTGTATCGTAAGATTTTTGTAAAAAACTTTACAAAAAGGTGTTGACACGCCTTTAAGAAAGTGGTATCCTATCAAAGTCGCTGATGAACAACGACGAAACAGAACCTTGAAAACTGAACAACAACCTAGAAAAAAGCGAATGTGCGGGTCAAGCATTTCTTCGGAAATGTACGACCTAAAAGTCAAAATAATTTCTTTAAAATAAGATAGAGCCAATCGGTTCTTCAATAAACTTTATTGGAGAGTTTGATCCTGGCTCAG
>JAGAPX010000009.1 GCA_017623055.1 Phascolarctobacterium sp. | reverse complement strand
AAACCTAAACCCTACGACATCGTAGATATCTAAAATCCCCTACATTTATATAAAGCTTCAAATGATCTGAAATTTCCCCCAAGCATAAATCCCCCACCTTACAGGAGCCAGTAAGGATGGGGGATTTGTGTTTTAGGGGGAGTATTTATTATTAAAGGTTATGATTTTGACATTGAAACACCCTTAGCATAGCTTTCAATATCAAAAATGGCTGTTTTTGACATTGAAAATTTTGATGTTATCAAAAATGAGGGATTTTGAGATTGAAAACTTCTCTCTTTTTAATGTTATTGTGTTAAAATCTTCTTAGGTGATAAAAATGGACTGTATGACTTCTGAACAACGCTCTAAAAACATGAAAGCAATAAAAAGTCACGACACAAAAATTGAAGTACGTTTACGCAAAGCACTTTGGCATCAAGGAATACGCTATCGTAAAAATTTTAAAGTATTCTCTTGCAAGCCAGATATTGTTTTAACGAAATACAAAATTGCTATTTTTTGTGATGGTGATTTTTGGCATGGGAAACCTTCTGCTAATCACAACTTTAAAACAAATCAGAAATTCTGGAACGAAAAGATAAAACGCAACATTGAACGAGATTTAGAAAACACAATAGAATTGCGCGATAATGGTTGGACTGTCCTAAGATTTTGGGAAACTGATATAAATAAAAATTTAGACATGTGTGTTGAAACAATAAAAATTCATATACGACAAAGAAAAAGCACGCACCATTAGCGTGCTTTTTCTTTGTTTCATCTTTATTACCTATAGCTCAAGATCATATAAATAAATTAAGATTTTAAAAGTAAAATATGTATTAGAACCTTAACGACACAAATCAGCAAAAAATCCTATGCTCTTGTCTCCCAATGTACCAACTACAACACCGCGGTCAAGTAAACGATTACCGCATTCACAACATGTTTCAGGTAACAAAGCACAATTATGACAAGCTGCTAAATTACAAGATTCTGGTCCTTGTCCTAAAGACTGTATACATACAGGATCAGAAGAACACCAAGCTGCGTTTCTGATAGCATCTCGGATTGTATCTTCGATATGACCTTTCGAACCTTGCCTTACAAGTCCACCAAGAGAACCTTCCGAATCACCAGAAGCTGTATAAATCAATACACCATACATTCCATGTTCATTGGTAGTTTTTTCACAGTAAATTCTTTCACGAATTGACGAACTGCCATACCCACATTCAAAGCTAAGTTGGTTAATAATTAAATGCGCAAAAGTATGAATCAACACAAATTCCGGACGAATATCACCCACAGAATTAGCACCAAATTTGGATTGTTTATATGTATCTTGAAGATTCTTAAGTCGTTTAATCACTTCTGGTCTAGAAGCCCAAGCTTGTAATGTAATTTCGTTAAACTCAAAGAAAATGCCTTCTCCGTGTACCTGAATAGCAGGAAGCCAGTTCTCATCACCTAAACGTAACATCTTTTTTCGCTCCGAAATTGTCATTTCTTTAGGTTCTGCCCTTGAAAATCCTATAAAGGCTCTCGTTTCTTGTAATTTATGTACCAAAGAAATACTCTTAAAATACTTACTGATAATTGGATCATACCAAGTTATGGGATAATTTTTAGAATGAAATCTTTGTGCATCACTACCACTATTCTTTACGAGCACCTGATACTCAGCTAGTCTATACTCATCTTCTGACATTTCTTCAGTTACACTAGGTAATCCTTCAATTCCGTTACTTCTTCTAACAAATGCCTCATAAAGTTCGTCACCATTAACATCATGACTATCAGCTAACAGATAAATAAACTCTTTATTCAACTCTCCATCAACTCGGCTATTACAAACTTTTTCATAATATATGTCCAATAGCCCAATAATCTTTTGAGAACTTTGTGCCCCATCTGTTGGAATATAAATAGAACTTCTAGTATCAGCAAACCAAACATTCGTGGCTCCACGCAAAACAACTCTTACATCAGTATTGCCACAATTATGGTCCTCATCATATGCCATGCCTAACCACGGTTTTGCACCGCGACATTCGTACCCAATTCTTTCTAAAGCCCCTTGCTTAGTCGCACCAGCAATGCTCTTTTTTACTCCACAAGAACATTCATAGTACACACCACTAAGACCTGCGGATGTACCACCAGTACTCCTTCTGATAGTACACGTTTCAGGATTATAAGTATGCCCAGTTCCATAATGTATCCATTCCGCTACAGGAAAGTCATCAATATGACCATCTGGACAAATAACAATAAAGCGTTCAGGTATCAGCTTTCTTTTCTTTTTGAACTTAGGATTACACACCCTACCATTTTTCCACGGATAGCAACTACATTCCGGTTGTTGCTGATAAAGAGTTGTCTTTTCCATTGTTCCACAGAAAGGGCAGTAATGCCAAGTTGGAAATCTAACTGTAGGTATCTTTAGATTACAGTTATTTGCATCAACATTTCGTTCTCTAAAATCTGGCGGCCACCTTAATTCTTGTACACCAAGTCTTTTTTGCAACCTCTCATCTTTAATTATGAAGGTCTTCGAATCACTATAACGCCACATATCCAAACCAGCAATCATTAGCGATTCATCGTTCGGAAAAGGTACAATAGCACCGACTCCCCAAGGCCCAATTAAAGCACTTCTTCGCATAGGTTTATTTGAATATACCATCAATAATCCTCCTTCGGAGTATAATGATTACTTAAAACTTCTGCTTCACAAGCGGCATCTACGTTACGCATTGATGTTGGTGTTTCAATCCCACGATTTACCCAAGCTTCATTCGGATAACTTCCAGCAGGATACATCAAAGGTACAGGGTCAGCAAAAGACAAATCTATATTCTTAGCAGGTTCCCATTTTCTAGGATTCCAATCTTTCCAACACTGCATAATATAGTCCATTCTATCCAATGTTGCTTCCAGTTCCTCATTATCAATATCATCTACACGATTTTCAATGACACTAAACACCTTATCAATCAGTTCTTTTCTAGGGTATGACGGAGGATCTGCATTAAAGGCTTCATCACTTTGTAATCGCATCATGCCAATCATAATTGCATGTAATGCTCTTTCTCTTACAGGAGCAGAAAACGGCGTCACACTAGTAGGTTCAACATTACAATAGACTCTAGAGTGATACGCCCTAAAATGTTCATAATGAGACTTATCGCGCGGTCTACCGGGACGATAAAGCACAAACACTAAACCTGGAGCAGTATCTGCATTACGTCCAACTCGACTAGTTGCTTGAATATATTCAGACGTAGTTTTAGGCTGCCCTGCTACAGTCATCAATCCTAATCTCGAAACATCTAATCCTACTGATATCATATTTGTCGCTAAGCAAATATCTATTGGTGTTTCCTTATTATTTTCTCCGGTATATTTTATACTTAAATCAGCTAAACTAGAAGTTACCTCACTACCATTAATACGACTAGTAAGTTCCTCATGTTTTGATATGTATCGTCTACGCCTTCTGTATTCCTCTATTGTAGAATATCTTTTATCATCAAATCTACGCTTATACATTACATCAAGATATTGGTCAATATCTGCATGTATCCATGTAGAAGCTTGCCCTAATTCGCGAATACTATTAAAATACCCCATATTCGTCCAATAAGGATCCCTTTCTTCTTCATTATCAACATTTAGTGCTTTCGCACCATACAATAATGCAGAATAAAGCCGAATTGCTGTAGTGGTATCAGATGATGATCCACTTGCGAAAATTCCCACATAACGCCTACCGTTTTTATTTTTATTTTCTACTGCAAAAAAGGAGTTTCCGGCTGTTAACCCAGAAGGAGGAAACTGAAAAACATTTTCTTTATTACATCCATATAATGCATGACATTGCTCTTTAGCCCTACTGATAGTAGCTGTAGATGCAACTATTTTAGGCCCTATCTCTCCAGCAGGAGTTCTCGTAGTACAAAGTTCAGTAATTAATGTTTCATAATGACCCACCATAGACCCTAACGGTCCAGATATCAAATGTAATTCGTCTTGGATAATAAGATCGGGAGATGTCACTTTTTTACCATTAACATACCCAAAAATAGTTTGTGCCTCTGGCCTAAACGGCAACATAGCAAATTTATCCACAGTACCTAATAACAACGTGGGAGTTTTAGCATAAATGTGTTCATCGATAACATATAACGGTAAATCATCAGATGAAAAATCACAACAATCATTGGAACACCGGAATACAAAATTACTGGTTTTTCTTGGTCCTCTAATTTTTTTATAACCAGGTAATTCGCATCTATTATTCCCTCTAACAACAGGTCCCATTTGTGCACCACACCAAGGACATTTTAGAATAACAAACGGATTTTTTCCTCCACCTTGATAAAGCGCTTCATAATCTGTTATAGCTTCCTTTATGGAATTAGGAGTAGTAGTCCCGCCAACCCATAGTCCTATTGTTACTCTATTTTGTCCAAATAATTCAGGCTTTCCTTTTCTAATTATTTCACAAGCACAAATCATTGCGGATGCACGTTCATATTGCTGTGCAGTAAGAAGCCTCAATGTATACCGCATTAATATAGCAGTACCTTTATCTTCTTTATTGAGTAAGCGGCGAATAAAAATAGTATATGCAGAAAGACCTAAATATGCTTCGGTTTTACCACCACCTGTTGGAAACCATATTAAATCTAAAATTTCACGTTCTGCACAATCTCTATCATACATAGATTTCAGATTCATTAACACAAATGCTAATTGGAAAGGACGCCATTTTCCGTAACGTTCTTTATCACCATACCACGTATTTTTATCCGTCACATTAGGTAAATTAACGGGATCAACTAATTTTATTCCATTCTCACCGTTATCTTCCCAACGCTGCAACGGCAAATTATAGTGAAGTTGTTGCATTAGCATCGCAAGATTCATATGCTGAAAAGCAATACGGACCATTTCATTCTGTTCAAGTAAATCAATACCTTTTATCATTCGTGAAAGGCAAGTTTCACAATTACTTATATGACGGTCAGCAGTTATTTTATATTCAGCAGTAAGACCAATCCTTATGGTACGCAATTCATTAATCCAATCCCTGTACTTATCACACATTAATCGTAGTTCTTTAATAGTATCATCAAAACATCCATAAGGACTCATTTTAAGCATTTCCAAAGAAACACCATCAATGACACTTGGCACAATTGGTTTGATATCATAGGTTGGGAAAATAGCTGTAGAAATCCAATTTACTGTTTCTGCATCATCCCAAGCAGCAGCACAACCATGCCCAATAGCATAATTCTTTACATCTTTATACAACAACTGATTCGATAAGTAATCTTCATCCTCAGTTATACGATGAGTTTCAGACAAAGGTGAAAATCCTTTATCAGAAAACACCTTAAACTTACATTGAAAAAAGCAATCCTCATCTTTAACATTCCCAGAAACAGCTGGTTTTGTATTTTCTAAAGTAAATGTATAAATTACACTCTCACCTACGCGATATCTATAGGTTATATCAAACTGTAGACCAGTTGTTCCAACAGGTATTTTTTTAACACCTTCATTTGGTAATGGCAAAGATAATGGAGAAGAATCATTATCCCATTCCAATGCGGTCCGTGGATATTTATCAGATTTCTTGCCTGTTACTGGATCAGTAATTGTCAACTTATGATATGTTCCAGCTGTTACTTTGACTTTTACATTATCACCATCTCTTACGGCAGAAGTAATACTAATGGCAGACTGACGATATGCATTAGAACGATTTATTAGTTCTTCTGCATCTTCTAAAAAGTCTATATCATCTCTACTGTGATTTATAATGTTTCCTGTATCTTCACCTTCCTGCTCTACAATATCCCCACATTCCCCCTCTTGAACTTCAACCTGATTATCCATGGTTTGTGCTGGATACAAGATTCCTGCAATATATCGTACCCTTGGAGGATCTGTCACAAGTATCTCCTCACCATTTTCTTGTCGTAAACCAGGCCAATCAATAGGATCCGGTCCTATAAATTCACGTTCAACAAATTCAATAAGTTGGTTACGTCTATTATCGCTCATTAAGTATCCTCCTCATCAAGAGTCCATCATACTCTTTTTTTGCAGCATCTGTTTCTAAAATAAACAATCCTGTTCTAGCACGACTTAGAGCTACATACATAAGCTTATCTGAATCAAAATCCTCAATATCAGTCACAATAACCACCACATTTTCAAGACCTTTATATCCTTGAATCGTACTAAAAACAATGTGCTTTCCTATCGGGACTTTAAAATCTTTTATTACATAATTTCCAATCATAGAAACAACTGAATCTTCTCTTTTTTTAGGTGATAAAATGGTAATCGCTTCTGGTTTTATATTCTGGTTCAATAGTTTGTCCAATAACAAACTAAGCTTCTTGCTCTGCTCTCGCATATTTGACCATGTGATGTAATTCACAGGCGGACCATCCACCTTCGTCCACAAATTATTTGGAGGTTGAAAACTAGTTATAGTTTCAATCTCTCTACAAATTTGTTTTGTGTTTCTACAGTTAATGGTTAATTTAAATCTAATGAACGAAGTAATTTCTTCTAATTTTTCTATCAACTGTTCACCAACAATGCCATCAGTATAAATAGCCTGCATGGAAAAATCACCAAACATAGTCCAGCTTCCCCTAGACAAACCTTTTTTTAGGCATCCACTCATAACTTCAAGATAACTATCCTTAATTAAATCCTGTGCTTCATCAATTACAATGACGTCATATAAATCACCATATTCCAATAAAGAAAGTATTGCTGCTTCTGGTAAATTTACTTGATAATATTGTTGAACATCCTCTTGTTTATTGGGATATGATGGTAGTAAATCCGCATCTTTAGCAACTTGTGTCATAAATTTATGGAAAGTCCCTACGTATTTAGGTCGCAAAGTTTCAGGCATATCGTTAAAATAATCGTTAAGCCAATCTGCTAAATTTGTATTAAAACAAAACATAGCAACTTTTTCTCCACGAGCGACAAATTTTTTAACTTCTTCTATTGCAAGCAAGGTTTTACCAGTTCCTGCAGGTCCATGAATAAGACATCTTGGATTATCGTCTAATTGATCTAAACAACGATATTGCTCTTTGGTCAAAGAAATTAACTCCTCACTAGCATGCCTTAATTGAACATTTAGAGGAACAGCGCAATCAAAATCTTTCCGCAATATGGATGCCATATACTTTACATCCGAAGCATCAGGTAATTTGTTTTTATTTATAGGTCCATATAGAGATTCCCACTTCGATTTAACGCCTCTGGCCAATCTATTAATAAAATGTCTCACATCCATTCCATCACGCGAATCAAACACTTGCCACTGTTCTTCATCAATACCAGAAGAATCGTAATTAATATCAGGAAACATTACTCCATGTCCAAACAACACATTACTAACGATATGACGATGCTCTGCATCTACTCTCCCTTTCATAGCCTCTATAATGCTAAATATCCCATCTTTAGCTTGCTCAAATGGTCCTCTTACTTTACTGTTAGTTTTTCCATATCTGTTAGTAAAATACCAAATTCCATTTTCTCGTTTTACACGTCCACCCTTTACTTCTAAAGCAAAAACACCTAATTGCGGAGCCAAAACTAAGAAATCAGTTTCACCATATATTACCTTATTATGAGTAGCAATTCCCAAAGAATGCAACACTATCCACTTATCTGTTCCTGGTGCGGATTGAAACCATTCAAATACTTTTCTTTCTGCATTAGATTTAATTTCAGGAGACATAACTGACGGAATCATTATTGCCATATAAATTACTCCTTAATCCGTTAAAAGGCGATTAGTATCTGCAATATCAACAAGAACAGGTTCTTCTACAACATCTATAACTTTCAATATCTTAACCAATCCAATACCATCAACTGGCATTTCAATAGGTTCCCAAATATTAAACGGGTCTATGTCTTCACGTTCTTTCAATGCTAATACTACTTTCTTTTTTAGTTGCAATGACAACTCACGTCCAGCCACTACGTGTGCAGCTTTGACAGTTCGCCCCGCCTCATAAATTTGGTCCAACTTCTCTTGTAAAACACCATTTTGTGTTACTGCAGCAATATGTTGTAAATCTTCTTTGCTTTGAGGAGCAATCATATCATTATCAGTTAACCAAGACTTGACAGTGATATAACTTTTTTTACAACCTATCTTACTTAATTTTTCATAAATTTTTTCATCAGAAAAGAACACCTGCATTATCTTAATGGCTTCTTTCCATTTAGAAGCTAATTCTCTAACACCTGCCTTTCCAGAACGTTCCAATACTAAATCAGCAATTTCCCTAATTAAATCATGATCCGACTCTCTGACAACAACAAAATCACCTACACGTAGTTCACTTGGTAATTTATTTTCAATTTTGTCTGAATCATTCATAATAATGTTGCTCGCAGAAACAATTTGATGCCCAGTTCTGTAAAACGCGAAATACCCACCTACATAATTGACGGGGATAGCCTCTGTTGTTTCGCATGCTGTCTTCTGACCTCCATTAGCAATGTATTGACGATACTTATTTTCTCGTAGCGTAATTTCAATATCAGCAAACTCATCACTGCTTGGTGTTTCTTCTTCAATTGTATTAACCAAGCTAAATCTTTTCGTAGCTATCTTAATCGCCTTAGTGTTAAAAGATTTTTCTATGACTTTACGATTTTGTGACACATCTAGTGCAGCACTCCATTTGAAAATAGTATAACTCTTCCAATGCTTTTCATAGTCATAAAGTAAAACCACATACGAATGTGTATTGAAGCTATACAAGATTTTTCTCATAATCGCTCGTTTTAACCAGCCAACAACTACTGTAACTTCATAGTAATTACAAGGTAACAAATAATACTCTGCAGGATAAAACACCTTGATTTCAATACACAAATTATTCCAATCACACCAATTCTGCCAATAAATTTGAACCCTATCCTTATTTGCCCCTTCTGGTATAACAATTGCAACAGTTCGATTGTTACAAGTTCCTAGAAATTTCGCAAGCATATCATGCTTTTGCAAAATAAAACTCTTATCATACACCTTTTGCAAACAAGATATAATTTCGTTATACTTGTTGAATGTTTCAATTGACACATATCTTTTCTCTGCTTCTAAAACAGATTTACATTGCTCTAACGAATCATTTACTACTATAAGATTCTCTGCCTCTATGGACACAGTTTCTCTCAATACTCTGAATGCAAGAGAAAACAACTTTTCAAAAACTTTCATCAAATTTGCAGATTCCATCTGTGATGCTTTCTGGTGTGAACACAACAATGATAGTGCCTTACTAATTACAGCATCATTTGTAATTAGATAGTCAATAGTTCTCATTGCACAATTTTTAATTTTTTTATCAGAAGACAATGACGAAACATCGTAAAGGCTATTAGTGATACTAGTTTCATCCCAACGCCATACATTAAAGCCCCGTTCTTGTATTAACTGTAAATCAAAAGAGTTTACAACATCAGTAACACATGTTATAGGCATCCCTTTTTTTAAAAGATCATCTAATGCATCTAGTTGTGAATTAATAGAATTTGAATTCGATGCATCAATAATTATAGACTGAATAGGATGCCCTTGATGTACCATAGCGACAATAGAATATAAATCTGAAGCTAAAACAATAGCTGGAATACCGCTTAATTGTCCCGCACCTATATTTTTTACATTTCCTTCATAATCAGCTTGTCCAACTAATATTGCTTCTTTTAAACTCTGTCCACAAAGATTACATTTGGCCATCAATTCTTTTGTGTTGATTATAGATGTCATGTACACAATCGAACTATCCATATGTGTCTTGTAATCAGTTAAAAGTTTCACATAAGCTTCTACATCTGACAAAACTTTCAACTTTTCTTTTGCTACAATCTTCTCTTTATCAAACACTTCGCATTTACTTAGCCTTTTGGCCGTTGTTTTTTGAAACAATGGTATATATTCCATTGGCGCTTTATAATTTACATCAGCAAGCTTAATACACATATATCGCTTGCCTTCATAATCTTCCATTCGTACAAATTCTACTACTGCTTTCCCCAATCGCAGTCTATCACCAGGAAGAAATTCTTCTGGATTATAAACACTATCTATTCTTCCCTCTGCAATGTTATATAACAATTTAGTTAATGTAAAAGTGAAAATGGATTGCGCTCTTTCCGGAAAAACAAATATGTTAAACTTGCCTTGGTGTTCAAGCATCTTATCTAGCATAAGTATACTAGCTTTGATGATAGGAGGTACTTTGACAGTCTCAGAATAATTGCCAAAAGAAAGAGTTATCCCATCTATGCTACTCTCATCGGCTAACAAATATGATATATAATTCTGCCAATCCATAATACCATTCCTCCATCGTCACTATAACCATTAAATCGCGAAGCCTTTTTCGAACGCATTTTTATATACTTTCATTGCATGTGTTGCTTGTTTAATACTGGGTTTCTGTCCTCGCCCAACAAGACTACCAACTGAAAATAGTAAGCTTCTTTGCCATGGTTGAAAGTTTTTAGTTTCTTTTGCCCAGCGCGAAATCGCAAACCAAGTCTCAGCCGAAATAGAAACTACTTGATTGATTAATTCTTTTTCTTCATCTGTTAGTGAATTTATACCACTTGATTGAAGTATTGGATTATTAGTTTTACGTTCAACAGAGATTAATTCTTTTTGCAAAGCATCGCTTACAGTGTATTCATATTCCTTAATAGCTTCCCAACACTTTTCCTTTTTGCACCATTCACTAACATTTGCACCATTTGGAGGATTCACAATTACTCTCTGCACAAATTTAGAAACTTCTATAATCTCACGTTCTAATATCGCAGAAAGTGCTTGTTCTTTCCAAATCTTGTCTAAATTAATTCTCTGAGCGGTCTTATATGATAAAAACGCTATTGTGTATGTTACTATATTTGCTCTATAGCCACCATATTGTTGCTTGTGCACAAGCTGCTCAGTTCTTCTAAACAATATCGCTTTAGCAATCAAATTACGGTAATATGTTTCATCGGGTAAAAAGTTTTTATGTTCATTCAATCTTAGTGTAAATCTACGAAAGTTTTTTTGCGCACCCTCGCTAACTTGGTATGGCAACTGATCCCAAGTGTTCTCATATTTTGCCAAATCTGTTTTTGTAAAAAGAGGATGCGTTTCCTTAAATTCCTTTTTACGTTTGGTAGTAGATTCACGAGAAAGCATGTCAGCATATTGACCTCGTGCACGTTCATAAAACCAATTTGAAGATTTTAAACCACTTTGAGCTGGAGCCCAAATTGTTCTTGAAAGTTCTTCAAGATGCCTATGGAACGGATCATTAGCAGAGAAGTCGGCAACTTGAATTTTATTTTGGGTGTTCGCAAAAGTAGAAATACGTGGAACTATTTCGTCCATTGCATCTGCAGATTGAATAACTGATAATTTCATCTGCACAAACACTTTAGATAAATCCGTAGATATTTTTTTATCTATAAGTGCATTAAAAATAGATGCCGTTGTTTGACCACCATTAACAATCTGCATATCTCTGATACTTTTTATAGAAGGCTTTCCGTTATCATCACGAATAATTGCAACACTCTCTGCCGTAACAGAAATACCATTATTATATGCCAAAAACATATCTGGCTCATCGCGCAACGTATCACGAATACCTTTATTTACTGCACCTTTAACCTGAAGAAAAGAACGTACATTCTTTTCCAATAGTCTATCCCTATATTCATCATACAAAGCCGCCAGCAAATTACCATTGATAATGGCTAGGTAAACGCTATATTTATCACTACTAGTATTTTCAATACATGGAATTGTAGTGTTAAATTTTTCTTCGAAATCTATTTCTATAGTTTCTCTCATTTTGCCAGACGATACGCAACGATAGAGTCGATCTATATCCCAAACATTAAAAGAAAAATCAATACCATTAAGATTTAAATTTTTAAAGGGTATAGGCTTAACCAAACCATTAGTAAGAGCACATATGCGTACTGTCTTAATATTATTTTTATTTTCATGTATAGAAAATGCAAATTCATAAGTATCGTTATCACGTTCAAAGGCAGTATACAAATCATTTGTTGCCCTATGAAAAACTTCAACCGCTCTTTTTATTGCAGCATCAACATCAGTTTGCGAAACTGAACGAGGAACATTATTATCGGAATATATACTTACAAAAACATCTACATTCTCATAGTCTTCTGAAATCGCATATGCACTCATTTGTAATCCACGTCCTCTAAAAGGACAGATAATAGGATTGGACACTTCCCCCACATCTTCTAAATACTCTAACATAACAGAAGTTAGAAAATCTTCAGTTGTCCAACCACTAGTCTCTTTATCAGCAGCAAACAAAACTTCCTCCATAAAGTTTTGATAAAAATTTAACATAGTTTGATTATCAGCCATTTCCATCATCCTCTTCAATCAAATAAGTCCAATAGAGATTTTGCTATGTTATAAGCTAAACATACAGGCACAGCATTTCCTATTTGCTTATACGCCAATGTACGAGATGGCTTACCGGATGCAGACTCAAAATAATAATTATCAGGAAAGGTTTGTATCCTCGCAGCCTCTCTAGGAGTAAGTGATCTATTTTGTCTTATATCAGGATGAATATAATAATGTCCATCCCTTGAAATATGTGCCACTACAGTTTGTGCATAAGATAAATTCCCTGCCACAACTTTAAACCTATCTAGAAAACTTTTTGTATTATTATGACTACGAAGTTTTTTAGGTAAGTCTGTATACGATACACGTTTCTGTTCATGATTCCATTGATTTACGACAATTCTATAGATTTCTAAATCTTGTTGTTTATTAGGTCTAGCTTGATGAAAAGTTATAGGTTCTGTATCAAAAGACTTAATTCTAGAAGCATATAAATACTCCCCCGAATAAGGTTTCGTTGATACAGGATAAACTACACCCTCACCGGCATTTATCTGGGGAAGATCTTTAAATAGTTCTCCTACAGTATATTTATTCTCAATCATAGGTATATCAGGATAAAAATCTCTATGATTACCTTTGCAACCAATTAATATTACCCTTTTTCTATTTTGAAGAACCCCATAATCTGAGGCATTCAATACCCTGAACTCTGTGGAATATCCGCATTTATGAAAAAGTTGTTGCATATTCATAAAATGTAATGAACCATCTTCATCTTTCGCTGATAATAGACCTACAACATTTTCAAAAACAAAATATTTGGGTTCATATCTCTTTAGAAATTCTGCATATAATTTATACAAATAATTTCGCTTATCTCCAACCATCTTATTTTCAGAGCGAGATCTACCTGCTACAGAATAAGCTTGGCAAGGCGGACCACCAACAATTATATCTAACTGTCTATTATTAAGTTTTTTATCAATATCAGCAAAAATATCCTTTAAATTTAATTCTGATATTTCATAGTTAAGGACAGTTTCCAAAACTTGTTTAGGTATTTCATTATAAAACTCAGCACGAGAAATCTCTCCATTTAAATACTGATTGTAAATTTTGAGTTTATTATTCTTGTTAAGCCAATGATAAGCAGCTCTTGTCTTAAGAGTATAACAAGCGGCAATATCCATTTCTACATGTGCTACTGGATCATATCCTGCTCTAATAAACCCTTCTGATAGTCCGCCTGCCCCAGCAAATAAATCAAGATATCTTATCATATGCATTCCCCATTATTTAGTATTTGAACATGTCATAATACAGCACGTTCAACATCAATATTGAACTTTTAATCCACTTAATAGAATAAAAATTAATTAACCTATTAACTTTTAAGTGTTCTACAATATTAATAAAAACTCCTGCCATAAGCAGCACCAATGAAAACGATACTATCGTCAAAATAAAAAAGCCGTTCAATCCGCTTTATATTTGCGCACTGAACAACTTTTACTAGTATTAAAAACTATCAACTATGTATCACCATTTTACTAATATTCAATATTGATTTTCTTACATTCTCCCCTTCAACCACTCTACTATCGGTTTATCTGCTTCTGCCCAATCCAATGTGTCCAGTTCACTGACAGGCAACCATTTAAAATCTATGTGTTCTTTCATTACAAAATCTGGTTTATCAACCTTGCACAAGTAGGCATGCATCGTAATTGCAAAATCTGGATAGGTGTGTTCTACCGTGAGTAAGCAATCTTCTTCTCTAATAGAAACATTCATATCCATTTCTTCGTTAAGCTCACGTTCTAGGGCAGTGTGGTTTTCTTCGCCAGCTTCTACCTTGCCACCAGGGAACTCAAATTTATAGCTAGTATATTCAAATTTTGCTTTACCTCGTTGCATACACAGTATTTTATTATCGTACTCAATCACTGCGGCAACAACTTCATAGTGTTTCATCAAATCAACTCTTTTGACTTTTTATTTTATTATAACATTCGCACAGTTAATGACAAATTTTATTTTCTCAACAAAAAACTCCCGCAAGCTTTCGCCTACGGGAGTCTTTTTTATTTCATCGCAAATAGTGATTCTTGGTAATGCTGTGCAGATAATCTGCCTAAGAAGAACAGCTTTTGCCATTTGGAAAGTGCGTTATCTTTTAAGGGACGCCTTAGCCATTTATACTCTAAGCTTTGCGAGTTAAAGAGTAGTAAGCCAACATTCAGCTCTGCAAAAAGTTCCAGCTTTTCTTGCAAGGCTTCTTCCTCGTCGAAGGGGCGCACTGCCACTACGTAATTAGCAAAGGCTTTGTATAAGGTTGCTTGCTGTAAGGCACGCTTCCAGTTAGGCGCTTTAAGGTCAAACGCCCAAATGTTATCGCTTTCCTGCACAAAGCTTTTAGAAAGAAAGTACAAGTTTTTCTTTTTTACGAGGAAATCATTTGCCTTTAGCTCTCGCAAGGTGCGGTTAAGTGCAGTATCAGTAATGCCTGTTCTTTCTTTTATGTAGTCCTTCGTTCTGCCGGAATTATATTTTAAGATGGATAATACAAGGCTCCCATGCTCTAAAGAAGAAAGCTTAGAGAAATCATAAGTACCTATAAGTTTTTCGTGAGGGAAGCCAACAAAATCTGCACTGCCTTGCAGTTCGCGGAACAATCTTTCAAACGCAGGCAGTTCTTTAATGAGGGAAGCTTTAAGGACACGTTCAAAAGAATCCAATACTTCACATTCTAAGTTTTCCATTTGCACTTCCCCTTTCCAAAAAGTTTTTTCTTACATTATATCATTCATATAAAAACTCCCGCAAGCTTTCGCCTACGGGAGCTTCTTTCGTATATTTTATTTAGGGCAGTTTGCCAGATATTCTTCGTCAGAAATTTTGGAGTCGCGTACTGCACGGAGGATTGCTTCTTGCATAACCTCTGCCGCAAGAGTGCCAACAGCGTTAACATCAGCCTTCACCTTGCCCAAGGAAACTGCGTAAATGGAATCGCCATCGTACAAAGTGCCAACAGGGTAGATGCAACGAGCGTAAGCGTTTTGGGTCATGGAAGCTACTTTAGTAAGCTGTGCTCTGTCCAGTTCTACGTTAGTGAGGATGGCGCCAATGGTTGTGTTCTTGTGCGCCAAGGAAGGCACGCCAAATTTATAAACTTCGTCACGGATATCTACAAATGCGGTGCGGTCTTCGTTCCAAAGGCCTGCAATCTTTTGTCCGGTTTTAGGATCGTAAATATCGCCACAAGCGTTAAGGATAACAATCGCCGCCAGCTTCACGTCGCCAAGTTGAACAGCATAAACGCCCATACCAGCTTTAGTTGCACGGTCCATACTGTAGTAAGTTCCTACAGTTGCACCAACGCCTGCGCCGTACAAACCACTTTTAATTTCTGGGCGCTTCATTGCGTTTTCGCAAGCTTTGTAGCCCATTTTAGGACCGGGGCGTACATCTGCTCTGCCATAAGCTAAATCGAAAATATCGCTTTGCACAACAATCGGAACAAGAGCAACACCTGTATCGTAGCCAATGCCGTGTTCTTCAAGGTACTGCATTACGCCATCACTTGCTCCCAAACCGTACGCACTGCCACCGCCCAAAACTACTGCGTTAAGCGGAGTGGGATTCGTAGTAGGTGCGATAACCGGAGTTTCGCGGGAAGCAGGACCGCCGCCACTAATTTCCACGCCAGCCATTACGCCTTTGGGGAAAATCATAACGGTTACGCCAGTTTTTGCTTTGTGGTCTTCCACAGTACCAATGTAAGCGTCTTCAATAGTGTTTACAGGAATTTCTTTATAGGGGCGTTCAGCCGCCAAAGCGGTACCGATGCCGGAAAGCATTCCCATCATTGCCAATGCCATGGCAAATTTTTTAAATTTCATCTGAGTTACCTCCATTGCTAAAATTTTGGACTTGCCAAATATCTTGCACGATGTATTTAACATCTTACCGTCATTGTAACATAATTTTTCAAAATTGAAAGCATCTTTTAAAACAAACAGCTCACATCGAAATTGAAGTGAGCTGTAAAAAACTTATTTAATTTTTTTGAAGAGACGTTTCACGTTGGCAGTAGTAATCGCCGCCAGCTCGTCAAAGTCTACGTTCAAAACCTCTGCCGCATTGCGAGCAGTAAGTTCCACGTAGCCAGGGTTATTGCGCTTGCCACGATAAGGCACGGGAGTAAGGTAGGGACAATCTGTTTCAAAGAGGATAAGGTCTTTGGGAACAAACTGCATTACCTCGCGCACCTTTTGTGCGTTTTTGTAGGTAGATGTTCCGCCAAAGCCAAAGTAGTAGCCACGTTTTGCCAGCTCCTTCGCCATCTCCACAGAGCCGGAGTAACAATGGAACACAGCCTGCACGCCAGTTACTTCCTTTTGGAACATTTCCAGCATATCGCCATGTGCATCGCGGTCATGGATGATGATTGGCAAATCAAATTGTTTTGCCAGCTCAATCTGCTCCATGAAAACTCGCTTTTGTACTTCTTTGGGCTCATTTTCCTTCCAGTAATAGTCCAAGCCAATTTCGCCAATGGCAACTACCTTGGGGTGAACTGCCCACGCCGCCAGCATATCTAAATAGTTGGCAGGCATTCCGGTTAAGTTTTCCGGGTGCCAGCCTACTGCGGCGTAGATGAAGTCGTATTTTTCAGCCAGCTCTACGGCAAAAGCGCTGCTTTCCGCATCACAACCGGGGTTGACGATACCGTCAAGCTCCGTTTGTAAATTGGTAATCAGCTCGTGCCTGTCACTGGTAAAGTAGTCAGAGTCTAAGTGGGCGTGGGAATCCCACAATCCTGTTCTGCTCATCTTATTTTACACGGCTACCGCTTGCCATGCCCGGAGCATCTGCCAAAACAAGGTTGCCGTTGCCATCGGAAGCTGCCAAAAGCATACCGAAGGATTCAATACCGAAGAGTTTAGCAGGAGCAAGGTTAGCAATTACGATTACGTTGCGACCAATAAGAGCTTCCGGTTCGTAGTATTGAGCGATACCGCTTACGATGGTACGTTCTTCTTCGCCAATCATAACTTGCAGTTTAAGGAGCTTCTTGGATTTTTTAACTTTTTCTGCAGCTTTAACGGTGCCTACGCGCAGGTCGATTTTTTCAAAAGCGTCAATGGTGATTTCTTCTTTGATGGGTTCCATTTCGATTTTGGGTTCTTCAACTGCGGGAGCAGGAGCTTCCACTTTAGGTTCATAGCGTTTGCCACCAATGATAGTAGCACCGTCTTCTGCGATTTCAATACGCGGATAGAGGGGTTCGCCTTTTTGAACTTTGGTGCTTTCCATTTTGCCAAATTCAGCATCGGTAAGGAGGAATTCAGCAGGAACTTCCAAGCCAAGTTGGGTGTAAATTTTCGGGCTGGTGGAAGGAATGAAGGGAGCAACCAGAATTGCTACAACGCGCAGGGTTTCTGCCAAGTTGTACATAACGGTTTGCAAACGAGCAGCTTTTGCTTCGTCCTTCGCCAAAATCCACGGACCGGTTTCGTCAATGTATTTGTTAGCGCGGCTGATGAGAGCCCAAACGCCTTTGATAGCGCTATTGATTTCCATAGCGTCCATATCTTTTTCGAAGTTAGCAACAGTAGTTTTTACGAGAGCTTGCAGGTCTTCGTCAACAGCTTCGCTTACGCCAGCGTTGGTAACTACGCCGCCATGGTATTTTTCAATCATGCTAACAGTTCTGTGAAGCAGGTTGCCAAGGTCGTTAGCAAGGTCGGAGTTAATACGGGTAATGAGTGCGTCGCGGGAGAAGTTGCCGTCATTACCGAAAACGATTTCGCGGAGCAGGAAGTAACGGATAGCGTCTGCGCCAAATTCGTCAATGAGAGCCAAGGGGTCGATAACATTGCCTTTGGATTTAGACATTTTATCGCCATCGATTACCAGCCAGCCATGACCGTAAACTTTTTGAGGCAATTCTACGCCCATAGCTTTCAGCATAATGGGCCAAATAATGGTGTGGAAACGCACGATTTCTTTACCAACAAGGTGCAGGGATGCAGGCCAGAATTTGTTGAACATTGCATCGTCAGTACCGTATTTAATGCCGGTCAAGTAGTTGAGCAGTGCGTCAAACCAAACGTAAACAACGTGTTTTTTGTCGAAGGGTACAGGAATACCCCAGTCAAAGGTAGTGCGGGTAATGCACAAATCTTCCAAGCCTTGTTTTACGAAGTTAATCATTTCGTTACGACGGCTTGCCGGTTGGATGAAGTTGGGGTTTTCTTCGATGAATTGCAGCCACCAGTCTTGGTATTTGGAAAGTTTGAAGAAGTAGCTTTCTTCTTGCATTTTTTCTACGGGGCGACCGCAGTCCGGGCATTTGCCATCTACCAATTGGCGTTCCAGCCAGTAGGATTCGCAGGGTACGCAGTACAAGCCTTCGTAGTTCTTTTTATAGATGTCGCCTTGTTCAAAAATTTTGGTCAAAACGTCTTGAACAACTTTGTGGTGACGTTCTTCGCTGGTGCGGATGAAGTCGTTGTTGGAAATGTTCAGTTCATTCCACAATTGTTTGAAGTTAGCGATGATGGCATCAACGTATTCAATGGGGGTAATGCCTTTTTCTTGAGCTTTACGTTGAATTTTGAGACCATGTTCGTCACTACCGGTGAGGAAGAAAACTTCTTCGCCTTTTGCGCGGTGGAAACGAGCCAAGGTATCTGCAATGGTGGTGCAGTATGCGTGACCAATGTGCAGTTTGTCACTGGGGTAGTAAATGGGGGTGGTAATATAATAAGTCGGTTTAGTCATTCTGAAATCCCTTCTCCTTCTGAAATAAGTTGATTATATAGTTCCCTTTTGGGGATTCTACGTTTTTTAGCAACATGCGCCAAGGCAGTCTTTTTATCCGTACCGCTGGCGATAAGTTGTTTTACCTCGTCCAAGGGGTCAAGCTCAGCTTCTGTTTCAGGAGCCTTGCCCTCGCCGGGTGCAAGCACTAAGCAGAACTCTCCGCGAGGCGCCTGCTCTTCAAGCCACGCCAAACAGCTCGAGACGGTACCACGATAAAATTCTTCGTGCAGTTTGGTAAGCTCCCGCGCCGCCGCCATAGGTCTATCGCCCCAACATTCCAAAATGTCTTGGAGCACTTCCTTAATGCGGTGGGGTGCTTCGTACAAAATAATAGTCGCAGGAATATGTTGCCACAATTCCAGCTGTTCCTTACGGTTGCGCCTGCTCTTTGGCAAAAACCCTCCGAAGAAAAACGGGTAAGCCGGGAGACCAGAGGCGATAAGCGCACAAAGAGCTGCGTTAGCCCCGGGGACGGGTACTACTCTTACGCCAGCTTCGATAGCTTCCTTTGCCAAAGCTTCACCAGGATCCGCAATGCCGGGAAAGCCTGCGTCACTTACGAGAGCAATGTTCTTGCCGTCAAGCAGTTGCTCCAAAAGATACGCGCCTTGCTTTTCCTTGCTGTGTTCATCGTAACGCACCAAGCGACCTTTAATTTCAAAGTGGTTTAAAAGCTGCAGAGTATGACGGGTGTCTTCTGCCGCAATAATGTCTGCTTCTCGCAACATCCTAATTGCGCGAGGCGTCATATCCTCCAAATTTCCGATGGGCGTAGCGCACAAGTACAGAGTTCCGTATGAAGTTTTTTCTGTTGTCACGGCTTCGCCTCCTTCGTTTTTGCGGTCAGCGCACACTGACCCATAATATAGTTATTTTATCACAGTAACAGTCTAATAACAACAAAAACGCTCTGCATTTCGCAGAGCGTTTCCTTATTCATAGAACTTTTTAACTTGTTCAGTATACGTGCCGTCACTTTCATACATAATTAGCGGCGGCAGTACGTCCATTCCGTAGCTTCCCCCTTTGACCATTTCCATAAGGAAAATCCAAGCAGGTTTATCAATGGCGGAATGTACCCATTGTAATTTTTTAGGTTGCAAACCATACTTAAAGGCAAGCTGCATGCTTTCCGCAAAACGTTCCGGCAATTGCACAAGCGCGAAGCGACCACGATAGCGTACAGCAAAAGCCGCAGCTTTGAAGAAATCTTCTAGCGTAGCAGTAACTTCGTGACAAGCAATGGTTCCAACTTGGCGTTGGTTACCACTGTTGCGATAAGGAGGATTCGCCACAACAAGATCCATACTTTCGGGCTTCACGTACTCTTTAATTTTGCAGATGTCCCCATCAACGACGGTGAACTTGTCCTGCAAATTATTATCTTCCACGCTACGACGCAAAAGGCTTGTAACCGCAGGGTTGCAATCAATGGCAGTAACGTGTTCTGCGCCGCGATGTTCCACCAGCATACTAATGGCACCAGTGCCACAGCCCAACTCCAACGCCTTCGCCTTGTTCACCACGTGAGGAAAGTTCCCCAAGAACACAGCGTCCGTCGTAAAGCAAAATTGTCCCCCGTCCTGCCAAATCTTGTATTGGCAACCAGGCACATAATCTAATCTAATTTTTTCTTCCATATTATACGTCAGCTTGGGAAGCGTCTACTACTTCATCCCATTCCACTTGAATTACATTGTCGGGAGCAAGTTGTACGGAAGCAGTGCGTTGACCACGGTTAATACCAATAACCTTGCCTTCGCCCAGCGGAGTAACAACAAGAGCGCCCATTTTCGGAATTTCTACGCGATCACGTTTGCCACAGCCTTTGCAATCGTTTTTGCAGTACATATGGTTTTCGTATTTTAGACAGCACATTAGGCGACCGCAAATACCGGAGATTTTGGTGGGATTAAGGCTCAAATTTTGGTCCTTCGCCATACGAATGGAAACAGGTTCAAAATCGCCTAAGAAGGTTGCACAGCACAAAGGTCTGCCACAGCTACCAATGCCACCCAAAAGTTTCGCTTCGTCGCGCACGCCAATTTGGCGCAGTTCGATACGGGTGCGGAACACCGCCGCCAAATCCTTAACCAGTTCGCGGAAGTCAATTCTGCCATCTGCAGTGAAGTAGAAAATAATCTTGTTCACGTCAAAGGTAAATTCAACGTCGATAAGGTTCATGGGCAATTCGTGATTTTTAATTTTACGCAGACAGATATTGAAGGCTTCCCTCTCACGAACTTTGTTTTCTGCTAATTTTTCTGCGTCTTCTTCGGTAGCTTTACGCATTACGGGTTTCAAGGGAGCAACAATGCTCTCCTCGCTAACTTCGCGGCTGCCAATGACAACCTCACCGTATTCTACGCCGCGGGCAGTTTCCACAATGGCAAAATCACCTTTTTCTACACCGCTATCCACCGGGTCAAAATAATATATTTTAGCTGCTTTTTTAAATCTAATACCTACAACTGTCGGCACTATATTCACTCCTTTCGGAAATTATCTATTTTCAAAGCTAAGTTTTCCATAACAAGCTTCACGCCTGTACTGGTATTCAAAGCCTTATAAGCATCGTTCACCGCCGCCAAAGCTTTCTTCAAGCCTTGAGGCTGCCAACCGCCACAAAGTGCGGTCAAAGTTTCCTGCAAATCGCAGTTATATAAATTAGCGGTCACGCCAGTTTTTACAAAAAGCATATCCCGCAATAAAAGCTGTAATAATCTTACAAACAAAATA
Source organism: Phascolarctobacterium sp. (assembly GCA_017623055.1). GTDB lineage: Bacteria > Bacillota > Negativicutes > Acidaminococcales > Acidaminococcaceae > JAHHUH01. Next base: position 4,214 of record JAGAPX010000009.1, on the reverse strand, counting down.
GCTTCAGCACGCTCGTACTTTTCTACCCACGCACGTCCTGCCAAATAATTTAAGGGCATCGCCAAAGGCAACACTTCCAAAAAACTTAGAGCTGTTTGCCTATACTCCAAAGCATTTTGCTCGTGGAGATTCAGCGCCGTACCCACACTACCTTCACTAACGCGCGCCAGCACTTCGCTTTCTTCCGCAGTAACATCTCGCTCAACTAAAAGCTTCTTCACATCTGCCACCGCCAAAGGATTAAAGCGCAACTTTACTACGCGAGATAAAATTGTAGTCAAAAGTTTATCTTCACTGCTGGCTAAAAGAATAATTAGCCAACCGGCAGGGGGTTCCTCCAACAATTTTAAAAAGCTGTTGGCAGCAGCTTCGTTCATGGTATCCGCATCTTCAATAATGCAAATCTTATTTTTAGAAAGCACCGGTGCAAAAGCAGCCTGTTTGTTCAGCTCGCGCATCTGGTCAATTAAAAGACCAGCCTTGTCCGGCAAGCGCTGCACCAAGATGAAATCAGGGTGGCTCACATTGCCATCTGCAAAATTCAGCAAGCGACAAGCTTCACAACCATCATCGCCCTTACCGTTCAAGCACAAAAAGGTCTTGGCAAATTCCAAAGCCAGCTTCTTTTTGCCCAAACCATCTGCTCCACAAAAGAGCAAGGCGTGAGGACGTGCGTCCCTTTGCAAAAAGTTCTGCAAAAACTCTTTATTCTGTTCGTGTCCTAAAACACTATCCCACATTTAAGCCTTTACCTTTTCTAACAATGCAGTAATCTCCTGCATGATTAAATCTTGCACTTCCTCTTGAGTTCCTTCCGCATTGATAACCTTAATGCGTTCAGGCTCTGCCTCCGCCAAAGCTAAAAAACCATTGCGCAGGCTGTGTTGGAAATCCAAGCCTTTATTTTCATATCTATCACTTACGCCACGGGCATCACGACGTATTGCCAAAACTTCCGGTCTGCCATCAAGAAGCAGGGTCATATCAGGAACAAGACCGTTGCTGGCAAAAGCGTTCAGCTGACGCAGTTCCCCCAGTTCATCAAGCTTCAAGCCACGAGTCAAACCTTGATAAACCAAAGTAGAATCACTGAAACGGTCGCACAAGACAATTTTGCCCGCTTCCACCGCAGGAGCAAGAACTTTTTCTACGTGCTCACTACGCGCCGCAGAAAAGAGCAGTACCTCTGTAATATTGTTGATGGGCAAATCTGGGTCTAAGACAATATTGCGAACCTTCTCCGCCATGATGGTGCCACCGGGTTCGCGACTTTCCAAAACTTCGTAGCCTTGAGCGCGTAACGCTGTAGCAACATTTTTCAGTTGGGTAGTTTTTCCGGTTCCGTCAGGACCTTCAAAGCTGATAAATAAACCTTTCATTTTTGCACCACCCGTATGGTTTTCAGGCTTCCGTCCGCAGGACCACTGACGGGCAAGCCTAAAGCTTTCATCATTTTACAATAGTTTATAATTTCTGCGGTTATAACTTCACCGGGAAGCAGTACCGGAATCCCCGGAGGATAGAAGCTAACTTGCTCACCGCAAATTTTGCCAGCACTTTCCCCTAAGGCAACAGCTTCTTTGTCGCCATAAAAAACTTCGCGCAAGGGAAGCACCATTTCCGTTACAGGAACATCTTGCGCCTCCGGAGCCAAAGCTCTGTCGCGCTTATTAGCTTCCATTTCAGAAAGCACTTTATCTATTTTCGCTAAAGCGTTTTCGTAATCGCCAGTTACATCTGCGTAGGTAACAAGAAAGAGTACGTTTTGGGCATCCACCAATTCTACGGCAATGCCTGCCTTACGGAACAAGTCACCAGCTTCGATGCCAGTGTAGCCCCATTCGGCAAAATTTACCGTAACCTTGGTTACATCTAATTTTAAGCCACCGCAATCCGCTTCGGTAAGAAGCTTTAAGCCAGCATACTTCTTGATTACAGCGTGGAGCTTCTTCGTTGCCAGCACTGCGTCCTCTGCCATCTTCTTGCCTCCCACTTCAAGTTGGGCGCGAGCAGCATCTAAGGACGCCATCAAAAGATAGTTGGGACTTGTAGTCGTCAGCACGCTCATCACGTCTGCCGCACGCTCTACGCTAAGGCGCTGACCTTGAACATGAAGCATACTGCATTGGGTCATAGCACCTAAAATTTTGTGAGTACTTTGGGCGCAGGCATCAGCGCCACATTGCAGGGCAGACTTAGGAAGCAAATCGCTAAATCCCAAGTGAGGACCGTGAGCTTCATCAACGAGGAGAACTACATTGCGCGCATGGCAAATTTTGGCAATGGCTTCAACATCTGCCGCCACGCCGTAATAGTTGGGACTGGTAAGAAGCACCGCTTTAATGGAAGCATCTTTTTGCAAAGCATCTTCCACGTCTTGGGGCCGTACCTGTAAATTTATGCCAAAGGCTTCGCAATAATCAGGTTGCATGAAGGTCGCTTCAATTCCACCAAGAATTAAACCTCCTGCCACGCTACGATGTGCGTTGCGGGGAAGCAGTACCTTTTCGCCGGGCTTCAAGGCTGTCATCAGCATGGCGTGAATTGCTTGGCTAGTTCCATTCACCGCCCAAAAGCAGGCGTCGCTACCGTAAACCTTCGCCGCCAAAGCTTGTGCTTCCTTAATATAAGTTTCCGGCTCGTGAATATCATCAAGCTCGCTCATCAGGGACACGTCCATTAAAACGCTTTCCCCCAATTCGGAGCGTAAAGAGCTTTCCATACCACGTCCACCCTTATGCCCGGGAGTATGGAACGGGTAAATATTTTCTTGTTTATATTTAAGCATCGCTTCGATAAGCGGCATCTTCATTTCCACGTTATTTTCTCCATCGCATAGATGTCCATAGTATCATTTTATTTTACCACACACACGCAGTGCGTACAATAAAAACAGCTCTACGTTTTCACGTAGAGCTGTAAAATAAACTTTTTCTAAACGCGTCAGAAGTGCTTATCACGCGTTTACTTCTTCCCACACTACGAATTGTGCCTTGCTAAATCCGTTGAATGTAGTCGCAGAAGCAGAAGTGTACGCACCGCAGGACGGAACGAGCAGCAAATCGCCAACTTCAAGGGGAACAGTCATACGACCACGGAACATAATATCCAAGGAGTCACAGCTGGGACCAGCAAAAGTTGCTGCCACACGCTCGTCACCCTCTTTAAAGCTAATGAGTTTGAAATCCCATTGGTCAAAAATTACACCGGAGAAAGTTCCATAGAGACCATCATCAAGGAAGTACCAAGGCTGACCGCCACGTTCAGTTACGCCGATAACGCTGGTAATGAGATTAACCGCAGTACCGCAAATGTAACGACCGGGTTCTGCCCAAATGTCGATGCCGGGGAAATCCTCGTCAAGACGAGCGCTGATTTGCTTGAGCATTTCCGGCAAGTTGAATTTCATGGACGGTGTGGGAATGGGGAAGCCACCGCCAATATCAAGAATACGCAGGTCAAGACCTGCTTCTTTTGCTTCTTCAAAAACTTCACGAGCAACATCCAAAGCATTCAGATACGGGTCAGAATTGATAACTTGGCTACCAACATGGAAAGCGATACCAGCCATATCAAGACCAGCTTCTTTTGCTTTCAGCATCAATTCTACTGCACGCTCTCTGCCTGCACCAAACTTTTTATTCAAATCCACAAGTGCAGAAGAATTATCAATGCGCAAACGCAAAAGTACAGTTGCACCGGGAAGTTCTTTTTGCATTTTTTCGATTTCACTGGCACTATCGAAGGTCATTTTGGTGACACCACAATCACGACAAGCCTGGAAACCTGCACCAAGTTTGACGGGATTAGCGTAAATCAATCGTTCGCCACTAACACCCATTTCATTTAAGGTGCGAATTTCGCCTGCAGAAGCAACGTCAAAAGATGAACCAATCTCTGCCATGGCCTTTAAAATTTCCGGATTAGGATTTGCTTTCATAGCATAAAAAATCCTCAAACGAGGTATATATTTTTTCAAACAATCATAGTTTGCTTTTACTTGATCCAAAGAAAGAACTAACAGCGGGGTACCGTATTCCTCTGCCAATTTTTCTACAGCAGTTTGATTGAGCTGGAAAACTTTATCTTTTGTCATATCCACTCTCCCCTTGCAATAGTATATTTTTTGTTGATATAAGTATACCACCGTCAACGAAAAGTACAATAGGAAAACGGACGAAATACGAAAATATTTGAGGACACCAAGAAATTTT
>JAGAPX010000002.1 GCA_017623055.1 Phascolarctobacterium sp. | reverse complement strand
TTCGCTTTTTTCTAGGTTGTTGTTCAGTTTTCAAGGTTCTGTCGTCGCCGTTCTGTCAGCGACTTTGTATATAATAGCACTCAAAGCCTTACGTGTCAACACCCTTTTTTAAGTTTTTTTCACATTTTTTCGTGAAACGCTTGGCTCAGTTGGCAAAAGAGGCGTGTCCTGCTCTTGCAGAACACGCCCTAAAAAATTTATAAAATCTTATTTTTCGAAGGTAAAGTTATTGAAATGAGGACGTAAATCTTCGCCTTCTTGAGATTCTGCAGTTAAAACTGCTTGAACCAGGATAGCATTTTCCAAGCGTTTCTTTTGCAGCTTGCAACCATATTCATACGGCTTGGTAATATCGCCATTAATCAAATCAGCATTTGCATGGCAACCACCACTGCAGAAGAAGCGTGCCCAGCATTTACTACATTCAGGCTTGGTCATAACATGGGTATGACGGAACTTTTGTACCAGCTCCGGTTTAACCACGCCAGTTTCCAAAGTGCCCAACATATATTGCTCACGACCAACGAATTGGTGGCAAGGATAAATCTCGCCGCTTGCAGTTACCGCAAAGTATTCGTGACCAGCGCCGCAGCCTGCCAAGCGTTTAGCTACGCAAGGGCCATTATCCAACGCTACATTAAAGTGGAAGAAGTCGAAGGGGTCGCCTGCTCTACGTCTTTCCAGGTATGCACGCGCCAATTTATCGTATTCTTCAAAAATTACCGGCAAATCTTCTTCAGTAAGTACCCAAGGGTCGTCAATACCAACAACGGGTTCTACAGAAATTTCTTTACCAACTTTGGTCATATCAAGCACATCTTCGCAGAAATGGGTGCTGAAATGGGTATAAGTACCGCGCAGATAATAGTTTTTGCCTTCACGGCTATCAATTACTTTTTTGAAGCCACGTACTGCTGCATCGTAGCTACCTGCTTTATTGGGGAAGGGACGCATTGCATCATGGGTTTCTTTTTTGCCATCAAGGCTAAGCACCAGCATTACACGGTTATCGTTCAAGAATTTAATATTTTCGTCGTTAAGCAAAGTACCATTGGTGGTAAGGGTAAGCTTAATATTTTTACCGGTTTCTTCTTCACGACGGCGTACATATTCTACAATATGAACAACAACAGGCCAGTTCATCAACGGCTCGCCGCCAAACAAGTCCAATTCCAAATTATGGCGTTTCATACTACCTTCGATGGCAAATTCTACTGCCTTTTCCGCAGTTTCCTTACTCATCAATTGACGGCAGCCACCAAAGGAACCGGTATCTGCAAAGCAATAACCGCAACGCAAATTGCAATCATGGGTTACCAAAAGGCACAAAGATTTTACGATGGGTTTTTCTGCAAAGGTAGGCGGCACGTCAAAACCAGGGCTAAAGAGCAAACCGTTTTCCTGCAGCTCATGCATTTCTGCCAAAGCGTCACGCAAATCTTCTTCACTGTAACGCTCCTTCAAGGCAGCTACTGCTTCTTCATCGTTAGTACCATTATAATAATCTAATAAATCATAAATAACATCATCGACTAAATGCACAGCACCACTGTTAACGTCAAGCACTGCCATATTGTCGTCTAAACGCATTTTATGTATCAGCATGGGTTTCACCTTTCACATAACATAAATAGTAAAAAGCTCCCCGTCAAAACAGGGAGCTGTATTTTCAAAAAATTATTTGCTGTGTTCGCAAACTTGGTTGCCAACGGTGCAAGAGGTTTTGCAAGCGGATTGGCAGGAAGCGGGGCATTCGCCACAGCCGCCAGTGCGGAGAGTTTTGTTCAGCATAGCTTTATTGACAGTTTTGATATGTTTACGCATAGTAAATTACCTCCAAATTAAAAATATCACTGTACTTATTTTAACTGCTTTTATCCGTTTATGCAAGAAATTTTTATTTCATCAGCATTTCCCGCAGAATGTTTAAGTCAATTCCTTTGGTTTGTAAATAACCCCAGATATAAGCTCGTTCCAATCTTCTTTTAAAGCCTTCTAACCTACTGCCATCATCAACGATGGAGATGCGATACATTTCGTAAGGAGCTTGAGCAAAATTTTGATGAGTATTCGCTCCAACCTTGCCAGTTAACCCGTAAACGAAACCATATTCCTGCATGGCATTAATTACATTTTTGTCGTAACCGCCATTGGGATAAGCCTTACCCTGCAATATATAACCATTAAGCTTTTTCTCCAAAAACTTTTTGGCACTACCAATTTCCCAAGGTAAATACTTCGGATCAATCAAAGCAAGGGGCGCATGATTTATGGTATGGCTACCAATTTCCATATCGCTAGCAATCAAATCCAAAAGCTGGCTTTGATTCATATAAATAGTCTTACCAATATCACGGTCAACAATATAGAAAGAAGCCTTAGCATTATATTTTTTAAGCAAAGGCAAAGCTTCGCTGTGATTATTCCTGTAGCCATCGTCAAAACTCATGGCAACAAATTTTTCCACACTGTACCCTAATTTCAATCGATCTGCCAACTCAGCAACGGTTATAATCTGGTACCCCTCTTGAGTAAGATATTGCAAATGTTCCTCAAATAAAGAGGCTGACAAAATCATACCAGGAGGCCATTCAATTTCCACAGGTTCACCTACAGCATGGTAAAGCAAAATAGGTGCACTGCTCTTTTTGTAAACAGCGTATTCTTCTTTAACGGTATCGCCAAAGAATACCCAAAAGCCTCCAAAGACGATTACAAATGCTAATATGATACTGAAGAAAAATCTAGCAATCTTTTTCAACATTTAGTCCTTCTCCACTTCCATCCCTAAACCTATAGCCATCTCTTGTAATTTTTTCAAGCGATGATTAATGCCGGATTTACCAATACCACCGGAATATTCCACCAACTCATTTAAAGATGCTTCCGGATATTTTAAACGTAGCTTAGCTGTTTCCTGCAAAGCCTCTGGCAATTCGCTCAATCCCATATGTTCATCAATAAATTTAATACAGTTAACTTGGCGCACAGCAGCCTTAACTACCTTGCCAAGATTAGCAGTCTCGCAATTTACTCTACGATTAACATTATTACGCATCTCTTTTAAAACACGTACGCCCTCAAATTCCATCATAGAATTATGAGCACCAATAACCCTAAGGAAATTAGTAATGCTTTCACCGTCTTTAAGGTAAACGATGTAGTCATTCTTACGGTCAGTTAATTTTGCTTTCATAGAAAAGGTATGCATTACCTTAATAATACTACGTGCAAAATCTTCATTACCAGTTACCATTTCCAGATGATAATCACTGGACGGACGGCTAATGCTGCCACCACCTAAAAACGCACCACGCAGGAAAGCACGCTTACAACATTGTTTAGTGAGCAAGGGATTTTTTAAATCGCTTTCCATAGAGAGCAACTGTAATTCCGTCATGGCAATGTTCACTTGGGGAGCAGGCAAAACCCGCACTTGGTAGCGGTTATTTTTCTTCAAACGACGGGAACGGGTAATAACAACTTCCGTCTGAACCTGATAATTATTTTTCAAAATTTGCAGCACGCGACGCGCCAAAGCAGCATTTTCTGTAGAAAAGTGGATGCCGATATTCATACCACGAATAACTATAGCGCCACTCATACGCAACACGCCTAAAAGCTCTGCCTTATCACAGCACACTTCATTTGTTTCTAAACGTGATAATTCGTTTTTTACATCATTAGAAAAAGACATACGGCTTCCCCCTTTCTAAAATTATTTTTTACTATTTCCACTAACATCTCTATCCATGGTATTTAAGCCATGACGCATAAAGATATAATCAAAGAATTGTACCCCACGTCCAAACAAACGCAAACGATAAATGAGCATAATTAAAGTACGCGCCAACTTACGCGGATCGTGACGTACTAAATCGTTTTTACTAATCAAGCTTGCAGGCACAACAGTAATGCCAAGCTTGCGAATTTTCTCCACATCGGGAGTTACAGGCATAGCACCCTCAGCATAATACTGCTTTAATTGTTCTGCAGTAATTTTTTCGTCATTAACAATAACATAATCTAAAAACTGCTTACCTACGTGGTCAATCAAAGCTTTAACATGCTCTAAAGCGCCATAGCCATCGGTTTCACCAGGCTGGGTCATAACATTGCACACATAAACTTTAACAGCTTCTGATTTTAAGATAGCTTCGCGAATTTCCTCAACCAGTAAATTAGGAACAACGCTAGTATACAAACTGCCAGGTCCCAAAACCAGCACATCTGCTTTCAAAATTGCTTCAACCGCACCTTTAGCTGCAGGTGCATCCGCAGGACGCATATGCATTTTGCGAATACGTTTACGTGCTTTGGGAATTTGAGATTCACCAGCAATAATAGTACCGTCACTCATCTCTGCTTGCAGTTGGATATCTTCCAAAGTAGAAGGAATAACGCGACCACGCACTTTCAAGATTTGACTTGTAGCATTCAACCCTTCTTCCATACCGCCTTCTGCTTCTGCCATAGCCGCGATAAAGAGATTGCCAAAGCAATGACCAGCCAGCGGAGAATCACCCTTAAAGCGATATTGCATCAAACGTTCCATCAAAGGTTCTCTATCTGCCAAAGCAGTAAGGCAGTTACGCAAATCTCCCGGCGGAATGATACCTAGCTCTTTACGCAAACGTCCGGAAGAACCGCCATCATCCGCAGAAGTTACTACTGCAGTACAATTATTAGTAATATATTTCATGCCACGCAACAAGGTAGAAAGACCAGTACCACCGCCAACTACGGTAATGGCAGGACCATGGGTAAGCTTACGTTGCACAAAAACCTTTTCCATCAAGGAACCGTTTTGTTCAGGTATGATGGCAGACACAACGGACTTAATGGTTTTGCGGGTACCATAAATCATAAACCCCAAACCAAAAATTACAAACAAACCGCCTACCAAAATTACCAACACGTTGGAATACTTACCTGTTGCTGCATAAGTGAACTGGAACACCAATTCTTCCAGTGCACCCATAATTTGAAAATTAAATAGAAATGCTAAACCCATAGCACACATTAAAACGCCAATGGTAAACAAGAACAACCAGCGCTTTACGTTAATGCCCGGATAAAGCCATGTAATCCAGCGCATAAATTCCCTCCACTACTTTTTATTGGAAAGTTCTCTGTGACTAACTTCTACCTTATAGCCTTGGGTACTAAGGTATTCGTAAATTTTATTAGCCACAAACACGCTGCGATGTTGACCACCAGTACAGCCTACGCTAATTACTAATTGACTCTTGCCCTCGTTAATATACTGAGGAATAAGAAAATCAAAACGTTTAGCTTCTAATTTAAGATATTCAAAGGCTTGAGGATAACTGCAAATATAATCTACTACCGCTTGGTCATTGCCAGTTTGGTTGCGCAATTCTTCCACATAAAAAGGATTGGGCAAAAAGCGTACATCAAGAACTAAATCGCTATCCAGAGGCAAACCATGTTTAAAGCCAAAGGAACGTACTACAATACCCATACGCTCTCTTTCGTTATCAGTGCTAAAAAGCTCTTTTATTCTATTCTTTAATTCAGTAGCGTTCAGCTCGCTGGTATTAATAATGTAGGAAGCTTTTTCCAGCAAAGGTTCCAGCAGTTGACGTTCCTGCGCCAAATTATCCAGTAAGGTATCGCTATCACCTAAGGGATGACGACGACGAGTTTCTTTATAGCGACGTACAAGAGTAGCGTCATCAGCATCTAAAAATAACAGCTCGTATTTTTGACCAGATGCTGTAATCTCATCCAAAACTTGTAACAGCTTGTCAAAGAATTGACCACCACGCACGTCAACAACTAAAGCCACATTGCTTTCAGAAGTTTGACGGCAAAGTTCTGCAAACTTAGGAATCAAAGCAGCAGGCAAATTATCTATGCAAAAATATTTTAAATCTTCCAAGGTTCTTACAACTTGGGTCTTTCCTGCACCGGACATACCCGTGATGATAAGAAAACGCGTCTGCATAGGACTTCACTCCTTACACAATTTAATAAGATTAGTAAATTATATTATAGCATACTTCCACAGCTTCTGAAAACGAAAAGAAAGCGTAGCACAAAGCTACGCTTAAATTATCTAACACCTGCAATTCCCAAAACTAAACCTAACGCTCCAGAAAAGCAAAGTAATTTTATAACACTCATCTTGTGGCGGATACACCACAGGGAAATTGGTAGAACAATACAGCCAATTAAATCTACTTTAGTAAAATCCTTAGGCAATGTTTCTGTATTCCACAAAGCAAGTAATATAAAGCCAACACCTGCAGAACAAATCAAGGCAACAACAGCAGGGCGCAAGCCATTTAAAATACCACGGATGGGACCAATATCACCATATTTAAAAAACAACTTCGCCAAAATCAGCACAATGATAATGGAAGGAAAAACAAAACCTGCTGTAGCAGCAATAGCTCCGGGAATGCCGGCAACTTTTGTGCCAACAAAGGTAGCAGCGTTAATGCCAATGGGTCCTGGTGTCATCTGAGAAATTGTAAAAATATCAATAAATTGCTGTAAGGTGAGCCAGCCGTGACGTTCAATTACCTGCTCCTGAATCAAAGGCATGGAAGCATAACCGCCGCCCACACAAAAGGCGCCCACTTGTACAAAACTCCAAAAAAGTTCCCAATAAATCATGCGTTCCTCCTTAAGAATATTTTTCGTCACGCAAAAGCATAAAGCCAATCATAGCATCAACTAAAATTGCGTACATTAAGTTTATATCGAAGAAATAATTTGCTACAAAAGTACCTACGATAATCAGTAAAGGTATCGCTAATTTTTTCTTTAGTTCCTTTTTTAGTAAATCAATAGCAACGTTAATGATGATGGCAGTCGCACCGCATTGCATTCCTTTCAGAAGAAGCTGTACGTATTGATTACTAGCAAAAGCATCATAAAAATAACCAACAATACTTAAGGTAATTAAAGGCGGTAAAACTGTTGCCAAAATTGCCGTCAAAGAACCTGCCAAGCCTGCCAGCTTGTATCCCATAATAATTGAAGCGTTTACAGCCATAACTCCTGGCGCAGATTGAGCAATCGCTACTAAATTTAGAGCTTCCTTATCTTCCAACCATTTGTACTCATCAACAAACTTTGCCTTTAACAAAGAAATAATGACGAAGCCGCCACCAATTGTAAAAGCACTGATAATGAAAGTTGATGTAAAAAGCTTCCAATAAAAATTTTTATCTTTAATAAATTTTTGTCCCATAAACGAATCCTTTAAAAATAATTTACCCATATTATAGCACGCACAACTTTTTTGCACTACCTAAATTACTGTAGTAAAAGTAAAGACGCTTTGCGAAACCATCACAAAGCGTCTAAATTTTTTAATCTTCTTTTTGCTTTAGCAAGTAACAAGCATATTCAACAGCTGCCAAGAAAATAATGGAGTAACCAAAAAGCTCAGTGCCTTCTTCAACAATGAACTTAACGCTCCAGTAATAATGTTTTCCCATCGCTAATTTCCACATTGGTTTATAGCCAATTAACCTGGAAAACACCATAACCGTAAGCAACCCTGTAGTTAATCTTATAAAAGCTTGGGTACGCATAAATTCTGCTAAGGACGCTACTGTTTCCTTAAAACCATTCTTCCATGCCTTGAAAATACACAAACAAGCAACAGGGATAGCAACATAAGCCCACGCCCCGTGAAAAATTTTATCAAAGACTATATCAAGCTCACGGATGAACATACAAGCCAGAAAACCACCAACTAACCACAAGCCACTTTTATTCTTTTTCCACGCAAGCCATAAAAAAACACTTGCACTCACACAAATCAATAATTCCTGAGCACGTTCTACAAAGCCTCTTTCAGGAAGATATTTAAAATATTTTATGTCTAAATATATGCAGCCTAGCACAAGCGCACAAACAACGCCGTACAATAAAAAGTATATAAAATTTTTAATTACAAACCTTAAATCCTCTTTCATCACAAGACCTTCTTAACCGTACTACTCATTTTTTAATATCCGTTGTAATTTGTTCACACCTAGACTTCACGTATTCTAACACATTTTGACTAGCGAGTCAAACTTAAAATAGTAACTTTGTCCTACAAGATAAAAAACCCGCAACATTGCTGTTGCGGGTTGTATTGCAAGAATCCAAATATTAGCGTTTGGAGAATTGGCTTGCTTTACGAGCTTTTTTCAAGCCGTATTTACGACGTTCTTTTTCACGCGGGTCGCGAGTCAAGAAGCCAGCTTTTTTGAGAACCGGACGGAATTCTTCGTCAACTTTCAGCAATGCACGAGAAATGCCGTGACGGATTGCACCAGCTTGACCGGAGATGCCACCACCGTTAACGTTTACGAGAACGTCATATTTACCTTTGGTTTCGGTAACTTCCAACGGTTGGTTAACAATCAATTCCAAGGTTTTCAGACCAAAATATTTATTCAATTCGCGGTCGTTGATGATGATGTTGCCTTCACCCGGAACCAGGCGAACGCGAGCAACGGAAGATTTACGACGACCGGTTGCGCTATAAGTAACTACTGCCATTTATTCTTCCTCCCGATCTTATCTTACGTTGATTTCCAATACTTCAGGTTTTTGAGCTGCGTGCGGATGTTCGCTGCCAGCATAAACATGAAGTTTGGTGTAAATTTGGCTACCCAGACGATTGTGCGGAATCATGCCTTTGATAGCGAGTTCTACCATTCTTACAGGGTTTTTCTTCAGCATGTCGCCAGCTTTTACATAGCTGTCGCCACCGAGATAACCAGAATGACGGAAATAGATTTTTTGGGTAAGTTTTTTACCGGTCAGAACAACTTTGTCTGCATTGATAACGATTACGTGATCACCGGTGTCCATGTGCGGGGTAAAAGTCGGTTTATGTTTACCGCGCAGGACTTTAGCAACTTCAGCAGCCATACGGCCGAGAGTTTTATCAGCTGCGTCAACTACGAACCATTTACGTTCGATGTTGGACGGATTAGCCATAAAAGATTTCATCCTCATGTCCCTCCTAGAGAAATATACAATTAGTTTGATTTTCTCACTGTATTTCGGGGCTAGTGAAATCAAGCGGAAAATCACGTATAGTCATTATACCTATTTGCATTACCTAAGTCAAGAACTTTTTCAACAAAATTTGTTCAAAAAATTACAGGTTTTTTTAAGCGCTTTTCTTAAAAAATTAGGCTTTAAAGTCAGTATAAAAAACTTCTTTTAAATACAATCCATGCGGTGGAGCAGGCTCATTTAGAAATTCACAGCGCTTTGCTTCAAGCTCTGCTGCAAAATCCTGAGGAGTGCGTTTTCCCAAACCAACTTGCACCAAGGACCAAACTAAATTACGCACCATATGATACAAGAAGCCATCACCGCCAATGGTAAAGAGCAGTTCCTTACCCCTTCGCTCCCACTTTGCCTCATACATTGTACGGATAGGAGACGTCTCTACGCTACCACTGCTACGGAACGCACTAAAGTCGTGCTTGCCAAGCAAATAGCTTGCTGCTTTGTTCATAGCTTCTACATTTAAGTGTTCCCTAATCTGCCAAGCATACTTAACTTCAAAGGGACTGTCAAAATCATTTTCTACAATGCGGTACTGGTAACGCTTCCACTTCGCGCTATAACGAGCGTGGAATCCAGCTCCCACTTCTTCAGCACTTACAATGACGATATCAGGTGGAAGCATTTTCTTGGAAGCGCGAATAATGTTTGCGCAGGGGATGGTTCCATTGGTTTCCAAAGTAACTACCTGTCCCCATGCATGTACCCCTGCATCAGTACGACCGGAGCCTGCCAAAGTAACAGCTTCACCACACAGCTTGCTCAGAACTTCTTCTAAAATATTTTGCACGGTAACAGCATTCTTTTGCTTTTGAAAACCATGGTAAGCACTGCCATCATAGGCAACTACTAATTTTAAAGTGCGCATAAGCCTGCACCCCAACGTAACACTGCCAAACCAACTGCTAAGAAAATTACTGCGCCAAAGGCAGTGTAGTCAATGCTTTTATAAGCAAGCTCGTGCATGCGGGTTCTTCCCTCGCCCCCACGATAGCAGCGGGACTCCATGGCAATGGCAAGCTCTTCTGCACGACGGAAGGCGCTAACAAAAAGGGGCACCAGCAAAGGCAACATATTCTTAGCGCGTTCCAGCAAATTACCGCTGCTGAAATCTGCACCGCGAGCAGTTTGCGCCTTCATAATTCTATCGGTTTCTTCCAATAAAGTAGGAATGAAACGCAAAGCAATGGTCATCATCATTGCCAATTCATGAGCTGGTACACCAATCGCCTTGAAAGGACGTAACAGTTTTTCAATACCATCAGTTAAGACAATGGGAGAAGTTGTAAAAGTCAAAACAGAAGAGAATAACAAGAGCAAGATTAAGCGTAACGCCATCTTAGTACCTAAGATTAAACCTTCTTCTGTAATTTTAAAAATCTTCCAAGTAAAAACAACAGTTTCGCCAGGAGCAGTAAACATATGGATAATCATAGTAATCAAGATAATTATCCAAATAGGCTTCAAAGATTTCAACACCATACCCACAGGCAATTGGGATACAGCAATTACCAAAGCGGCAAAGCCAATCAAAATTCCATACGCCAGGGGAGTATCTGCCAAAAAGATGGCGATAATATAAATTAGGGTTGCTAAAATTTTAGTTCTCGGGTCTAAGCGGTGGACGAAAGAATTTCCGGGGAAATATTGTCCCAAAGTAATTTCACTTAACATTATCTCCACCCCTTTGCCTTTTTAATATTTTTAACAAGCTCTGCGCTGTCAGCAATGCCTTCAGCAATGTCCAAGCCCTTGCTTCTTAAGAGCGCACTCAACTTGTAAACTTGCGGTTCATCCATACCAACTGCAACAAGTTCGTCTTTGTGTTGGCTAAAGATTTCTGCAGGCTTACCGTCAAATAAAATCTTGCCCTTATTAATTACAAGCATTCTATTTGCGTACTTAGCAGCTTCTTCCATGCTGTGGGTAACAAGAACGATGGCAATACCACGCTCCTTATGCAGTGCCAAAATTTCTTTAAACACTGCGTTACGGCTACGAGGGTCAAGACCAGCAGAAGGCTCGTCCAAAACTAAGTAATCAGGGTTCATTGCCACTACGCCTGCAATGGCAACACGACGCATCTGACCACCACTTAATTGGAAAGGAGAACGCTTAGCAAAAGTATCAAAGTCCAGACCAACGAAAGCCATTGCTTCGTGTACTTGCTTATCTACTTCTTCCGCACTGAAGCCACGATTACGAGGACCAAAAGAAATATCCTCGTAAACAGTCTCTGCAAAAATTTGATGCTCCGGATATTGGAACACCATACCAACTTGTTGACGTGCTTTTTTAGCTTCGCCGCCACGCCCGGAGATATCAATATCATCAATGGTTACCTTACCGCTGGAAGGTTTAAGCAAACCATTCAAATGTTGTACCAAGGTAGATTTACCACTGCCAGTGTGACCAATGATAGCAAGGATCTCACCCTTTTCGATGCTTACGGAAACATCATTCAACGCCTGACGCTCAAAGGGAGTGCCAGTCATATAAGTATAAAAAACATTTGTTAAATTTATTGACATAATGCCTGTGCCAACTCCTCATCAGTAATAATATCTTTCGGTAATTTAATACCGCTCTTACGCAATTCACTAGCAACCTTCGCTGCCAAAGGTGCCTCAAGACCAAGCTTCTCCAGCTCATCCACACGGCTGAACACTTCCTTGGGAGTTCCCATAAAACGAATATGTCCCTTTTCCATTACCACTACTCTATCGGCAGCAAGTGCTTCAGTCATATAGTGGGTAATATAAACGATGGTAATGCCTTTATCCTTGTTCAAGCTTTTTACGGTAGCAACAATCTCCTTGCGACCTTGAGGGTCAAGCATCGCAGTAGGTTCGTCAAGCACAATGCAGTCCGGCTCCAAAGCCATCAATCCTGCGATGGCAACTCGTTGCTTTTGACCACCACTCAACAAATGAGGAGCATGCTTGGCGTAATCAGTCATACCAACTGCAGCCAAAGCTTTTTCCACACGAGGGCGAATCTCTTCGCTGGGCACGCCAATATTTTCGGGGCCAAAGGCAACATCTTCTTCGACAATCGCCGCAACGATTTGGTTGTCAGGATTTTGGAACACCATACCAACCTGTTGACGAATGTCCCACATATTAGCTTCTTCTACAGTATCGAGACCACCTACGGTACAAGTACCTTCTGTAGGTAAAAGCAACGCGTTCAAATGACGAGCCAAGGTAGATTTACCACTACCATTAGCACCGATGATTGCTACGAACTCACCTTTTTTAATATCTAAATCAATGCCATCTAAGGCCTTTACTTCTTTGCCATCAGCATCAGTATAATAATGCTTCAGTCCTTTAATAGAGATCACAAAAACTGCCTCCAAATCTTTTTCATTGCACTCTATTATATAATTGCAAAAAAGAATAGTCAACCAGCGTTGCAAAACTGGTTGACTATTTAAAAACTTAATCTTTCTTTTTGCCAAGGTAAGCAGCTTTGATTTCCGGATTTTCCAGAAGCTCTTTACCAGTACCGGTCATGGTAATTCTGCCGGTTTCCAAAACGTAAGCAATGTCTGCAATTTTCAATGCCATATTAGCGTTTTGTTCAATAAGCAGAATGGTCATGCCTTGGTTGTTAATCTCTTGGATAATCTTAAAGATGTCTTTAATTACTAAGGGAGCCAAGCCTAAGGAAGGTTCGTCCATCATCAGAACTTTCGGACGGCTCATGAGAGCTCTGCCTACTGCCAGCATTTGTTGTTCGCCACCGGAAAGAGTACCTGCCATTTGCCAGCTACGTTCTTCCAAGCGGGGGAACAAATCATAAATCCAACGGATATCTTTTTCAATACCTTCTTTATCGTTACGCAGGTACGCGCCAATCTTGAGGTTTTCCAAAACGGTAAGGTTGGGGAATACACGACGACCTTCAGGTACGAGAGTGATACCGGTTTGTACAATCTTTTGGGAGTTCAAGCCGGTAATATCTTTTTCTTCATAGCTGATTTTGCCTTGACCAGGTTTAACCAAGCCAATGATGCTACGGAGCAAAGTGGATTTACCTGCGCCATTTGCGCCAATCAAGGTTACAATCTTACCTTCGGGTACTTCCAGAGAAATACCTTTGAGTGCTTCGATGCCACCGTAAGATACAACAAGATTTTCTACTTTAAGCATCTTCATCCACCCCCAAGTAAGCCTCAATAACGCGGCTGTTATTTTGAATATCTGCCGGAGTGCCTTGGGCAATTTCCATACCAAAGTCAAGTACGTAAATCCAGTCAGAAATTTCCATTACCAAATCCATGTGATGTTCAATCATAAACACGGTCAGATTATATTCATCACGGATTTGACGGATAAACTCAGTAAGTTCTTCAGTTTCTTTGGGGTTCATACCAGCAGCCGGTTCGTCCAATAAGAGAAGCTTGGGACCAGTTGCTAACGCACGCACGATTTCCAAACGGCGTTGTTGACCGTAAGGCAAGCTAGAAGCTTTTTCGTTACGTACTTCCCACAAATCTACCTTTCTCAGCAATTCTTC
>JAGAPX010000008.1 GCA_017623055.1 Phascolarctobacterium sp. | reverse complement strand
TTGTTATACTATGTTTAATTTTTGAAACAAAAATGTAACATTGTAGAAGCGATGAACGGGAATGAAATAAAAGCACGTCTTAGAGATTCAGCGGTTGGTGCAAGCTGAAAGGTTGGTTTTATCTTCTCTCACCCGCGAGCCCTTTTCCTGAAAGAGAGTAGGGAAAAGCGTGAGGCTGCGTTAAGGTTTTGAGTATAATATTAGGGTGGTACCGCGTATCCACGCCCCTATCAGCAATGCTGGTAGGGGCTTTTATATTTGAAGGAGATGTTTAGATGAACACGAGAAAGGCGTTGCGCCAAAGGCTAAAGCAAAAGGAAATCTTGATGCTACCGGGCGTGTACGATGCTTTAACAGCCAAGATTGCCCTGTCAGTTGGCTTTGAAGGTTTGGTAATGGGTGGTTACGGTGTGGCTGCTTCAAGATTGGGCGAGCCTGACGTTGGCTACCTATCCATGACGGAGATGGCAGAAGCCTTGCGAGGCATTAAGCGTGCGGCAAATGTTCCTCTTTTTGCAGATGGCGATACAGGCTACGGAAATGCTTTAAGCGTAATGCGCACCGTTCGTGAATATGAAGCTGCCGGAGCGGACGCAATCCTTTTTGAAGACCAGGTTTGGCCCAAGCGTTGCGGTCATATGGCTGGCAAGCAGGTTATCGACGCAGAAGAGCACGCTAAGAAATTGCGAGCTGCCGTTGATGCAAAGACAGATGAAGATACCATCATCATTGCCCGCACAGATTCAAGAGCTGTCCTAGGACTGGACGCTGCTATCGAGCGTGGCAAGCTGTACCTAGCAAGTGGGGCAGAGGCGCTCTTCGTGGAGGCTCCTCAAAACGAATGGGAGCTGGAAGAAATCCGCAAGCAATTCCCAGACACAATCCTCTTGGCGAATATGATTGAAGGTGGCAAAACACCTTACCTTAACGCTAAGGGTTTGGAAAATATCGGTTATGACGTAGTGTTTTATCCTTGCACCTCCGTTTACACTGTGACCAAAGCATTTACAGAAGTGCTAAGAGCTTTGCGAGACGAAGGCACAACCTTAGGAGCTAGGGATAAGATGCTAGACTTTACTCAGTTTAATAATTTTATCGGCTTGAATGACTATAACGAGCTGGATAAAAAGTATAAATAAAAATATTAAATGTTAAGAAAAGCTAAGGCTTTAAAGGAAAGGAAAGGATGTTTTATTATGAAATGGACTAAAAAATTCGCAGTAGCAGCATTGGCAGCAGCAATGGCATTGACCGTAGCAGGTTGCGGTGGTGGAGATAAAAAGGCAGACCAAAAAGTTACCTTGAAAATGGCAACTGCTCTTCCTTCCAGCCATCCTCTGGTAAAAGCAATGGATACTTTGAAAGCAAAAGCTAACGAAAAATCTAAAGGCTCTGTTACCATTCAGATTTATCCCGCTGGCCAATTGTACAACGATAAAAATATGAACGACGCAATCATCTCCGGTGGTATCGACATGGGCTTGAACACCGTAGGTCGTTGGGCAACTATCGTTCCTGCAATGGATATTTTTGACGTTCCCTTTATTTTCCCCAGCTATGAAAAAGTTGACAAAGCAATCGACAGCGGTTTGGGTGAAAAACTTGGTGCTGAACTTTTGAAAAAAGGCGTTCGTCCGTTGATTTGGGCTGACTATGGCTTCGTTCAATATGCTAATAACAAAAAATTGGTTAAAACTCCTGCTGACTTTGACGGCTTGAAAATCCGTGGCTACAGCAAATACTCTGCTGAAACCATCAAAGCTATGGGCGCTTCTTCCGTAACCATGGGCTCCAGCGAAGTTTACATGGGCATCCAACGTGGTACCATCGATGGCCAAACCTCCGGTACCACCGCAATGCGTGACCGCAAAATGTATGAAGTTCATAAATATTTGACCGTTACTAACCATGCTTCCCCGGAATTCATCGTTGCTATCAACGAAAAATCCTACAGCAAACTGAATGCTGACCAAAAGAAAGCTCTCGACGCAGCTGCTCTCGAAGTTCGCGACATGATTCGTGCTAACGCAAAAGCAGAAGACCTGAAAGCATTGGCAGACTTGAAAGCTAAAGGCATGGAAGTTTACGAAGTTCCTGAAAACGAACTCCAAGCTTGGCGCGATGCTACCAAACCGGTTTGGGATCTCTTCATTAAAGAAAACGGCAAGTTCGGTCAAGAATTGATTGATATCTGCGTAAAATAATTAGTTTTTCCAGAGCCGCCTTAACCGGCGGCTCATTTAAGAAATGAGTGTGTTATCGTGGAAAGTTTCATTAAATCTTATGAAAAATTTGTCAACGCTATAACAAAATTATGCGGTGTTATCGCAGGAACCTTGGTGCTCTTCACAGGCTTTATGATTGTATATGAAGTAATCTGCCGTGGTGTGTTCAATGCTCCTACTGAATGGGTAATGGAAATTTCCACCTATTGTGTTGTTGTAGCAGGCTTTTTGGGTATGGGCGTAACTTATGCTGGCAAAAAGCATATTCACGTAGAATTGGTTGTAAGTAATTTTTCTCCTAAGACCCGTTGCTACATTGAAGTTTTAACTTGTATCGCAGGTATTTTCTACAGCTTCGTCTTTGCAGTAGAAGCTTGGGAAATGACTATGCGTTCCTTGGAGTTCAATAACTGCGCTCCGTCTACCTTGGGTACTCCGCTGTGGATTCCTCAAATCTCCATGCCTATCGGTATGGCAGTGTTGTTACTGCAAATTATTAAAACCTTGTTGATTGATATTAACAAAATCCAAAAAGATGATTTCGAGAAGGAGGTAGCAAAATGATTGTAGGCTTTACTCTCTTACTCTTAATCCTCTTGGCTTCTGGTTTGCCCGTTGCTTTTTCTTTAGGCTTGGGTGGCGTTGCCGGTATGATTCTCTTTATGGGTGGCGACGGTGCGTTGGCGCAGCTTCCCATTATCGGTTACAAATCTCTTGATGATTTTGTATTGACCGCTGTTCCCATGTATATTTTGATGAGCCAAATCCTTTTGACCGGTAAGGTTGGTAACGATCTTTTCGAACTGGCAAATAAATGGCTCCGTCATTTGCCAGGTGGCTTGGGCATTGCAACCGTTATGGCTTGCGCAGTATTCGCAGCTATTACTGGTTCTTCCGTAGCTTGCGCTGTTACCATCGGTGCTATCGCTATTCCGGAAATGCTTGCTCGTGGCTACGATAGACCGTTAGTTTTAGGTGCAGTAGCGGCAGGCGGTACCCTTGGTATTTTGATTCCGCCTTCTATTCCCATGATTCTTTACGGCGCAATTACTGATGAATCCATTGGTAAGCTCTTTATGTCCGGCGTTGTTCCCGGTGTAATCATGACCTTGATGTTCACTGCCATCGTAGTTTACCGTTCCCGTAATTTACAACGCGAAGCAGCAGCTACTTGGGATGAACGCATCAGCGCTCTGAAAAAATCTATTTGGGGCTTGTTCCTGCCCATCATCGTAGTAGGCGGCATCTACACCGGTATCTTTACTCCCACTGAAGCAGCTGGTATCGGTACTGTATATAGCTTGTTCATTACCTTCTGCGTATATCGTACTCTTAGCTTCAAGGATATGCCCGGGATTTTGAACGATACTATTAAAACTACTTGTATGATTTTCGCCATCATGATTGGTGCAAGCCTTTTCGGTTTCGTACTGACTATCTTGGATGCTCCGCAAGCATTGACCAATTATGTAGCAGGCTTGGAAACCAGCCGTTGGGTAGTATTCATTGCAATCAACTGCCTCTTGCTCTTCTTGGGTTGCATTTTGGAATCCGTTTCCATTATCTTCATTACATTGCCCATTTTGTTCCCGCTGATTGTGAGCCTTGGCTTCGACCCCATCTGGTTCAACGTAGTAATGCTCTTGAACTTGGAATTGGCGCTCATTACTCCGCCTGTTGGTATGAACCTTTTCGTGTTGCAAGGTATTAGTCCGGACAGCAAGATGACTGACATTGTTAAAGGTGTTATTCCCTTTGGCTTGGCAATGTTCGTGCTCATCTTTATCCTCTGCCTGTTCCCGGAACTGGCAACTTGGCTGCCTACCGTTGTTAAATAAATAGCGGTAAATTATTGACACATGTTTTTAAAAGGCATATAATTATTTAGTAGTTTTACGAAGGCTGCTCTTGACAAGCAGCCTTCTTTATATTTGCTGATAGTGTGCCGTAAGGCATTGTAATTTTTTAAAGAGGAGAAATAGTTAATGATTAGAAATGATTTGCGCAATATCGCGATTATCGCTCACGTTGACCACGGCAAAACCACTCTGGTAGACGCTATGTTAAAACAAAGCGGCATCTTCCGTAGCAATGAACACGTTGAAGACCGTGTAATGGACTCCAACGATTTGGAACGTGAACGTGGCATTACCATTTTGTCTAAGAACACCTCCGTTATGCACGGCGATACCAAAATCAACATTCTTGATACTCCGGGCCATGCTGACTTTGGTGGCGAAGTTGAACGCGTATTGACCATGGTTGACGGCGTACTGCTTTTAGTAGACTCCTACGAAGGTCCTATGCCCCAAACAAAATATGTATTGCGTAAAGCATTGGAACAACATCTGAAACCTATCGTTGTAATCAATAAAATTGACCGTCCTGACCAACGTGTAAACGAAGTTATCGACGAAGTACTTGACCTTTTCATCGAGCTGGATGCTGACGAAGACCAACTGGAATTCCCCGTAGTTCTCGCTTCTGCTCGTAACGGTATCGCTAAACTTTCTATGGAAGAAGAAAGCGACAACCTTGAACCTCTCTTCAAAGTAATTATGGAAAACATTCCTGCTCCCGACGTTGACGTAGAAGCTCCGCTTCAAATGCTGGTTAACACTTTGGACTGGGATTCCTATGTTGGTCGTATCGTTGTAGGTCGCGTTGTTCGCGGTACCATTCACAACGGCGAAAACATTACCCTGTGCGACGAAAACGGTAGCCGTAAAGCAAAAATTGGTCGTCTCTACACCTATCAAGGTTTGAAACGTGTAGAAGCTGACGAAGTTGGCGCAGGCGATATCGTTGCTTTGATTGGCTTGGCCGACGCTAACATTGGCGAAACCATTGCTGACTACGAAAATCCGGAACCGTTGAAGGGTCTCAAAATTGACGAACCTACCTTGTCCATGATTTTCTCTGTAAACAACAGCCCCTTTGCTGGCAAAGAAGGCGATTATGTAACCAGCCGTCATTTGCGTGACCGCTTGTTTAAAGAAATCGAAACCAACGTTTCCATGCGCGTGGAAGAAACTGAAAGCCCTGACGCATTCAAAGTTTCCGGTCGTGGCGAACTACACTTGTCTATTTTGATTGAAACTATGCGTCGTGAAGGCTACGAACTGCAAGTTGGCAAACCGAAAGTAATCATGCACTATGATGAAACCGGCACCTTGCTTGAACCTATGGAAGCACTGACCATTGACGTTCCCCAAGATTACATGGGCGCTGTAATGGAAGGCTTGGGCCTCCGTAAAGCAGAGCTGACCAACATGCACGAAATGGCTGGCTACCTGCGTATGGAATTTAAAGTTCCTGCTCGTGGCTTGATTGGTTTCCGTAACCAATTCCTTACCGATACTAAAGGTAACGGTATCATGAACCACGTATTCGCTGGCTACGAAGAATATAAAGGCGATATCCCCGGTCGTACCCGTGGTAGCTTGGTTGCTTTTGAAAATGGCGAAACCACTTCCTACGGTATCGGCAACGCTCAAGAACGTGGTACCATGTTTATCATCCCTGCAGAAAACGTTTATGAAGGTCAAATCATCGGTGAAAACAGCCGTGAAGACGATATGGACGTTAACCCCTGCAAAAAGAAACATGTCAGCAATATGCGTGCTTCCGGCAGTGACGACGCAATTCGCCTGATTCCGCCCAAAACTTTCTCCTTGGAACAAGCTTTGGAACACATTAACGACGACGAATTGGTAGAAGTAACTCCGAAAAGCATTCGTATGCGTAAAAAAGTTCTTGACCGTATCGAACGTGGTCGTATCCGCGGTCGTATGAAAAACCAATAATTTGCAAATATTTTTTCACTAGTAGCAGGATTTTTTCGAAATAGTGAAGAATATACCTATTTAACTATTAATTTTTGAAATTAAGTTCACTTTGGAAGGATTTGGAGGCAAAGGTTATGGGCTTAAAAAATACAGCTATGAAATTTTTTATGGCAGAAGAAGTAGAAGAAAGAAGCTATGAAGCTCCTCGTCTGGTAAAATCTGGTCATCTGAATATTTTGGTGCGCACTCCGGTTTCTTTCAGCGACGTGCGTGAATATGCTGATGCCTTGATGAGCGGTTGCGCTATCATGGTTAGCTTTGACGCCGTTGATGCTGCTTTGAAAAACCGTATCTTTGACTACCTCAATGGTGTAAGCTATATTATTGGTGCTTCTGTTTCCAAAGTAACTGATGATTTGCTGATGTATGCTCCTGAACAAGTGGACGTTAACAAAGAAGCTGCTCCCAAACGCAGTGGTGTTCGTTCTTGGCTGGGCTAATAGTTAAGATTTTAAAACCCGTCTTTCCGTAAGGAAGGACGGGTTTTTGTATGCTCGCATTCATTCTTAATAGAACTAATTCCGATTTTGGACTACGCTTGTGAAAAGAATTATGTTATAATTAACTTTAATAAATAATCCGTAGGAGAAGGTTCAATGACAAAGCATTTATTTAATTATTGCACAATTGATTGGTACGAAAACGATATGCTTACCAAGGGAACGACTCTGCGTGATTTTACGAAAGAGTTCCAGCTGGACGGCATTGAGCAATTTATTTATACAATGGAGCGCCCGGGAAAATCTTATAAGGATTTGACAACAGGCGTACATCTAAATTATTGGCCCTATTGGATGGACTTCTGGCTGAAAAAGGCAAAGCGTCTGAAGCAGCAGTTCCGTAATGTTTTGGAACGCAATCAGTATTTTCGTGATGCCCTTAGTCGTGACGAGTGGCTTTCTGTAATTAGAAGAAATATTGGTGCTGCCTTGACGGAAGCTCCTGAATATATGGTTTGGCACGTAGCTGAAGCTAACAACGAAGAAGTCTTTACTTGGGAGTTTAATTACAGCGACCGTGAGGTATTGATTGCCTCTGCAGACGTGTTCAACAGCATTGCTGACGAAATCCCTGAAAATGTAACCGTTCTTTTTGAAAATTTATGGTGGCCTGGCTTACGCCTTACTGACCCCCGCAATGTGAAGTTCTTTTTTGACCGCATTGAACGCAAAAACGTGGGCATAATGTTAGATACCGGACACCTTATGAATACGAACCCTCGCTTGAAAAATGAAGCAGAAGCTGCCGATTACGTGTGTCGAGTTGTAGATAAGCTTGGACCTTGTGCGGAGCTGATTAAGGGCGTGCATTTAAGCTGTTCCCTTTCCGGTCAGTACCAACGCACCTTTAATAGATGTGCACCTGCGCAAGTTGACAACGCTCTGACTTGGAAGCACATTGCTTCCATTGACCAGCACAAGCCTTTTGAAACAGCAGCTGCCCGTCAAATTTTAGAGTTCGTTAAGCCTGAATACGTGGTGCACGAATTTAGCTACGAAAATATGGATGATTTACGCAAGAAGCTGACCATTCAGTTAGCAAATAGCAGGTGAGCAAGATGATAAAGAAAATATTTGCTTTATGCTTGCTTTTAGTAATGCTGTGCGTAAGTGGCTGTGGTGGCATTAAACCGGAGCAAAAGGTTAGTGGTGAAATTCTCTATAGCGTAACTGATGCTACGGGGCAGAAGCTTTCTTTTTACGAAAAGCCCAAGCGCATTATCAGCATGAACGTTTCCGTTGACGAAATCCTTTTAGACTTAATAGATAGCAAACGCATTGCCGCCCTTACTTATTTTGCTGATGACCCCAGCATTTGCAGTGCAGGGGAGAAGGTGAAGCTTGTTAAGGAGAGAGTGCAAGGTTCTAATATAGAATGGATTGTTGCCCTGCAACCGGACCTTGTCATTATTCCTGACTACGCCATGGCAATGATAAAAGCTTTGCGTGCGGCAGGGATTAGGGTGTACGTGTGCACTACTCCTGATAATATGGACGAAATCTTCAAATTTATCATTGATACCGGCAAGGCAGTAGGTGATGAAGATGCAGGTAAGGCAATGGTTGCCAAGCTGCAAGCAGATTTGAACGCTATCCGTGAAAAGGTTGTTGCCAAAGTTCCGGAAGATAAACGCTTGAAGGTTTTAGGCTTGTCATTTATGGGACCCTTGGGAATGAAGGGAACCTTTAGCGACCTGTGTTATTACAGCGCAACCCTAAATGCTTTGGAGGGTATTGACGTTCCTCATAATGGCGCCCTTTCTGAAGAGAAGATGTTGGAGTTGAACCCGGATATGATTATTACTCCCTCTTGGGAATATAGCAATCAAGGTGACCCGGAAGAGTTCCGCCAAAGAATTTTAAAGAACCCTGTGTACGCCAGCGTTAACGCCATTAAAAATAACAAGGTTGTAAAAGTTAGGGACAATTATTTGGTAAGCACCTCCCAATATACCTTCAAGGCAGCAGAAGAGCTGGCGCGAAATGCATATCCGGAAGTGTTTGCTGAAAAATAATGTAAACTGGTTTACAGAAAAGACCTTTATTTTTAGAATACCAACGCCAATGAAAAAATATGTTGACGCAAAAGATTGACGGTGGTACACTATTAGCAGTTTAATAATAACCACAAACCGTTGAGACGGAGATCAAGTCGAAAGATGCGCTTACAGAGAGTTCGGGGTGCTGGGAGCCGGATAGAGATGCAGTTCGATAAATGGACCGTTGAGGGTACGGGGAAATCGTTTTTACGAGAGTATCCGCTAACGTAACGTCTGCGTTAAGGACGAGGGGTGTGTTGGCACTCTGCGAAAGAGCACTGCATTGCAGTGAAACAAGGTGGTACCGCAGGTAAATGTAATTTTCGCCTGTCCTTGAGCAATCAGGGGCAGGCTTTTTATATGCAAGCACCACACCAACAGCAAAAATTTAGCTGATGTAAGGAGCGAAAGAAAAATGACCAAAGGTAGATATGGTATTCACGGTGGACAATACATCCCCGAAACTTTGATGAACGCAGTGCTGGAACTGCAAGAAGCATACGAGCACTACAAAAACGACCCCCAATTTAAGGAAGAGCTGAAAGCTTTGTATCGTGACTACGCTAACAGACCTTCCTTGCTGTACTACGCTGAACGTATGACTAAGGATTTGGGCGGTGCTAAGATTTATTTGAAACGTGAGGATTTGAACCATACTGGCGCTCACAAAATTAACAACGTACTTGGTCAAGCTCTTTTGGCTAAGAAAATGGGCAAGACCCGCGTTATCGCAGAAACCGGTGCTGGTCAACATGGTGTAGCAACTGCAACTGCTGCTGCTCTTATGGGTATGGAATGCGTAGTTTACATGGGTAAGGAAGATACTGAACGCCAAGCCCTTAACGTGTTTAGAATGGAACTTCTTGGTGCCAAGGTTGTTGCTGTTGAAAGTGGCACCATGACCTTGAAAGACGCTGTAAACGAAGCAATGCGCGAATGGACTGAACGTTGCGAAGATACCTTCTATATTTTGGGTAGCGTAATGGGTCCCCATCCCTATCCGGAAATCGTGCGTGACTTCCAAAAGATTATCAGCGAAGAAATTCGCGAGCAAATTATGGCAAAAGAAGGCAAGCTTCCTGACGCAGTAATTGCTTGTGTTGGCGGTGGCTCCAATGCGATTGGTGCTTTCTATGATTTTATTAAAGAAGAAAATGTTCGTCTCATTGGTGTTGAAGCTGCTGGTCGCGGCGTAAACCATCCTGATAACGCAGCTACCATTGCTAACGGTACCTTGGGTATCTTCCACGGTATGAAGTCTTACTTCCTGCAAGATAAATACGGACAAATCGCTCCCGTATATTCTATCTCCGCTGGTCTTGACTATCCTGGCATTGGTCCTGAACATGCTTATCTCCACGACATTGGTCGTGCTCAATACGTGCCTGCAACTGATGACGAAGCAGTGGAAGCGTTCCATTACCTTTCTAAAATCGAAGGCGTTATCCCCGCAATCGAAAGTGCTCACGCTGTAGCTTACGCTATGAAACTGGCGCCTACTATGAATAAAGACCAAATCATTGTTATAAATATTTCCGGTCGTGGCGACAAAGACGTTGCTGCCATCGCTCGTTATATGGGGGTTGACTTACATGAATAAGATTGCTAAAGCTTTTGCTAATAATAAAAAAGTTTTGATTCCTTCCATCACCGCAGGTGACCCTAGCTTGGAAGCAACTAAAGAATTGATTCTTGCCATGGAAGAAGCAGGCGCAGGTATTATCGAATTGGGTATTCCGTTCTCTGACCCTGTTGCCGAAGGTGAAGAAATGCAACGCTCTGCGGCTCGTGCGCTGGCAGCAGGCACTACCACTGATAAAATCTTCACTATGCTTAAGGAACTGCGCCAAGATACTCATATTCCCGTGGTGCTGGTAACCTACGCTAATCCTATTTACACCTACGGTTGCGAAAAGTTCTTTGAACAATGCGAAGCTTGCGGTGTAAGTGGCATTCTGGTTCCTGACGTTCCCTATGAAGAAAAAGAAGAACTCTTGCCTTACTGCGAACCTCGCAACATTGCTTTGATTGCAATTATCACTCCTAACTCTCGTGATAGAATTGCCATGATTGCTAAAGAAGCTAAGGGCTACGTTTACGCAGTATCCTACTATGGCGTCCTTGCTGACGACGTTGTAGAACAAAAGGTTGCTGAAATGGTAGAAGCAGTGCGCAAGGTAACTGATGTTCCCGTTGCGGTTGGCTACCGTGTGCGTAAGTACAGCGAAGGTAAAGCTGTTGGCAAAATTGCTGACGGTATCGTTGTTGATTGCCGCATTGCAGAAATTATTGAAAAGCATGGCGCGGAAGGTGCACCCAACATTGCTGACTACGTTAAAAAGATGAATGCAGCGATGAACTCTTGACAATTAGTTTTATTTGGAGTACACTCGTAGCATAAAGGGAGTAGCTGGCATAACTTAGTTGTGTTTACCTAGTCGTCAGTACGATTCGTGAGAATCCGGCTTTGTAAGTAAGTAGCGAGACTTTGTTGTAAAGTTGTTTATGACTTTATAGCATGGTCTCGTTTTTTATTTTTATCTGGAGGGAAGATTTGGTATGGACATTATTTTGCAGTTTGGTTTATTAGTAGCAGGCTTCTTTATGTTAGGTAAGGGAGCAGATTGGTTTGTAGAGGGTGCGGCGAGTATTGCTACTCGCTTTGGCATTCCCCAGCTTGTTATTGGCTTGACCATTGTTGCCATGGGCACCAGTGCTCCGGAGGCGGCAGTAAGCTTGGCGGCAGCACTCAAGGGTAGTGCGGATATCACTATTGGCAATGTAGTTGGCAGTAATATTATGAATGTACTTATTATTTTGGGTATCTCTG
Source organism: Phascolarctobacterium sp. (assembly GCA_017623055.1). Lineage (GTDB taxonomy): Bacteria > Bacillota > Negativicutes > Acidaminococcales > Acidaminococcaceae > JAHHUH01. Next base: position 42,204 of record JAGAPX010000008.1, on the reverse strand, counting down.
CTGTTATTACAAGGTTAAAGGTAGCAAAATCTACTATTAAAATTGAGATACCTTTTATGATTACAGTTACCGCGCTTTTATACGTGCAAGGTCTTGATGGCGTAATTACCTTAATGGACGGCGCGCTTTTGGCGGCGGTGTTCATTGCTTACTTGCTGTACTTGTACATTGTTACTAGACAGGCAGACCCTACCGAAGAAACCGAAGAAATTGCAGGCTATCCCTTGGGACAAGCACTTTTGTGGTCTGCTGCAGGTATGGCGCTGATTATGGTTGGCAGTAACGTAACTGTTGGTGCTGCAACACAGCTTGCGCAGTTCGCAGGTCTTAGTGAGCGCTTCATTGGCTTGACAATTGTAGCGTTGGGCACTTCTTTGCCGGAGCTTTTTACCTCTGTAACTGCGGCGCGTAAGGGTAATGCGGATATTGCCATTGGTAATATCGTGGGCAGTAACATCTTCAACATACTTTTCGTTGTAGGCTTTTCCGCGCTCATTACCCCTGTTGCTTTTGCAAAAGCCTTCGAGTTTGATATGTGGATTGCCTTGGCTTCCAGCTTTATGCTCTTGTTCTTCGTGCTTCCTACCAAAGCCTTGGAGCGTTGGGGAGGCGTTGCGATGCTTCTTTCCTACTGCGGGTACCTGTGGTATATTTTGTAAAATGTGTTAAGAAAATCCTGTTACGTATAAGCGTAGCAGGATTTTTTGCTGGTAAAGTTCAAATTTCAAAAATTTGTCATTTTATTGTGCTATAATATTCTCAATAAAAATTTGGAGGTACTAATGTTACGTTCAATATTAGCTTATAATTTTACTCCGGAGCGTTTGCAGATGTTAAAGATGGTGGCGCTTCTTTGCAAGGCGCAGGTGAAAGCAGTTGCTCGTGAGGATATGCTGCAACCCGTAGGCTACCTTGCTGGCATTAAAGGCATTGCTCCCGTTGAAGAAAAGTATACTGGTGACGAAGCAACGGAAGAAATGATTTTCCTCTGTGGCTTTGATAGACCTACCCTCGACAAACTGCTTGTTGCAATTCGTAAGAGCAAGCTTCAACGCATTGAGCTTAAAGCTATGCTTACCCAGCACAATGCTACTTGGAGTGGCTTGGAGCTTTTAAAAGAGATTGCCGAAGAGCACGAATATATGACTAAAAATAAGGGCGTACCTATGCCTGACGAACACTCTTCCAAAAACGTATGAGTTTGTGGTAAAATAACTAGGATAATTAAAATTCTGGAGGTATATATAAATGGCCAAAGATAGTTCCTTTGACGTAGTTTCCCAAGTAGATATGCAAGAAATGGATAACTGCGTTAACCAAGTTAAAAAAGAAATCGACCAACGCTACGACTTCCGTGGCTCCAACGCTAGCATTGAACTTGGCGAAAAAGAAGTAAAAATTTCTGCTGAAGACGAATACAAATTGGGTGCAATCATCGATATGCTCCGCCAAAAAATGGCTAAACGTGGCGTGCCTCTGCGTGCACTTGTTCCCGGTAAAGTTGAACCCGCTGCTAAAAACACCGTTCGTCAACAATGCGAAATTCAACAAGGCATTTCCAAAGAAAACGGCAAAAAGATTGTTGCAGCAATCAAAGCAACTAAATTGAAAGTAAATGCTCAAATCCAAGACGACCAAGTTCGTGTTTCCGGTGCTAAGAAGGATGACCTGCAAGCGGTTATTCAAACTTTGAAAGCTGGGGATTTTGGGGTAGACTTGCAATTCATCAACATGCGTTAAAATTTGCTATAAGCACTGTCTTACTGTGTAGGAGGGTGGATTATGACTAAAAAACCAAAATACGACGTAGAACAATTTGACGAAGCGCAAATTAATGACCGCGCTCTCGTTGAATACGAAAAAGAATATAGCGAAAAAGGTTTAAAGGATAAAATTGCCAAGTACGGCAAGGTTATCGGTGCAGAAATTTTGTATAAGGCTTTACAGCTGTGGTACGTGCTGCAAAGAGACGACGTTCCCTCCGGAACGAAGGCTATTGTGATGGGTGCTCTTGGCTACCTTATCGCACCCTTAGATTTTTTGCCGGATTTGACACCTGTCCTCGGTTACTCTGATGACTTGGTGGCAATTGCCTTTGCGTTGGTAAAGGTACAAGGCTACGTTGATGAAGACGTAAAAAAGAAGTCCAAGCTGATGCTGTCCAAAATTTTCAGCGACGAAACCATTTCCGCTTTAGACTAAGACCAAAATTAAAAGACCTCATTCCAAATTTGGAACGAGGTCTTGTTTTTATTTTAAGATGTTTTCGATTTCTGCACTGCACTTGTCAATTTCGGGAAGCACAATTTCTTCTGCCTTACCGTTATCGCAAGCCTTAGCGATGGCAGGGTCAATGGGAAGTTGAGCCAAAACCTTTAAGCCGTAGGCAGCAGCAGTTTCTTCTAAGTGGCTTTCACCAAAAATTTTGTAGTCTTTGCCGTTGTCGGGGCAGTGGAAGTAGGAGTAGTTTTCTACTAAGCCAAGGATTGGTACGTTCATCATCTGCGCCATCTTCACCGCTTTGGCAACAATCATGGAAACCAGTTCTTGAGGAGAGGTTACGATGATGATACCATCAACGGGCAAGCTTTGGAACACAGTCAAGGGAACGTCGCCAGTTCCGGGAGGCATATCTACAAACATAAAGTCAATGTCAGTCCAGATAACGTCTGTCCAAAATTGTTTAACCATATTGGCAATCATAGGTCCACGCCACACAACAGGGTCAGATTCGTTGGGCAAGAACATGTTGGCGCTGATAATTTCAATTCCGCTAGCACTGGTCAAGGGCACGATACCAAGGTCGTTGCCACCAGCCTTTTGTCCGCCTAAACCAAAAGCTTTGGGAATGGAAGGACCGGTTACGTCTGCGTCGAGAATTGCGGTACGGTGACCACGACGTTTTATGGAAGCAGCCATCAGGGAAGTTACGAGGGACTTGCCCACACCGCCCTTACCGCTTACAATACCGATAACTTTTTTTACGTTGCTAGCAGGGTTCAAATGAGCAGTAAAATCTATAGGTTCATGCTTGCCTGCGTGTTCACAGCCTTCACAGCTAGAGCGACCACAGGAAGTGTTAGAGCATTGTTTTTCTTCAGACATTTATTATGCCTCCTTTTTAGCGAGTGCTTTCCAAATAAAGCCCAGCAGGATGCCGCCGAAGCAAGGGGTAATCCAGCCGAAGCCGATATCGTACAGGGGAATGATGGAAGACAGGAATGCGTTTGCCGCACCAGTATCAATGCCAGCAGCACGCAAGCCGTCAAAAATTGCAAAGATAGTTGTCAAAATAAGGCAAGCGCGGAAAATGTACTTGTCACGTTTGAAAATGTTTTTGCCAACATTTAAGATAACCAGCGCAATGGTAATGGGGTAGAGCATGCACAGTACGGGGATGGAGAAGGTAATAATGTTACCCAAGCCAACGTTGGAAACTGCGAAGCTGAACAGGCAGATTGCCAGTACAAAACGTTCATAGGAAATTTTGCCATTGGTAAGTTTGGAGAAATAATCAGGAATAGCAGTGGAAAGACCAATGCTGGTAGTGATGCAGGCGAAGAAAATAATCAAAGCCAGTACAATTTTACCAAAGTTACCAAAATAATGAACGGTAATTTTATTTAAGAGCTGACCACCGCTAGCAACCATACCTGTTACGGAAATGCTGGTTGCACCTGCGTAAGCAAGGGAACCATACACCGCAGCCAAGCAAATGGCAGCGATGATACCTGCGTAAATGCACATAGTAGTCAGCTGCTTTTGCCCTTTAACACCAGTAAGTTCAATGGCGCTAATGGTTGCTGCACCAAAGAGCATGGAGCAGAGCAAGTCCATGGTGTTGTAGCCTTCCAAGAAGCCCTTGAAGAAGGGCACGTCAACATAAGCACCTTGAGCAGCTTGGGCATCACCCATAGGATTTAAGATTGCACAGCCTACGAGGGCAGCAAGGCAAATCAAAAGCATGGGAGCCATAACTTTGCCGATGCGGTCGATGATTGCTGAAGGATTAATTGCAAAGTAATAAGTCAGCGCGAAGAAGAAGGCGCTGTAAAATGCAAGGCCAATATCGTGCATGCCTGCGGGGAGCAGTGCCATGATACCAGTGTCATAGGAAACTGCTGCAGTACGAGGAATTGCGAAGAAAGGACCAATGGTCAAAGCGCAAAGAATGGTAATAATTCTTCCGTACATGGGGGAGACTGGTTCCGCCATCATATCAGGATTGTCGAAGCGGTTAATTGCCATTGCCAAGATACCCAAGAGGGGAAAGCCAACGCCACTAAAGCAGAAGCCTAAGGTTGCAGATAAAAGATTATCGCCTGCCTGTTGTCCAAGCACTGGCGGGAAGATTAAGTTGCCTGCGCCAAAGAAGAAGGAAAATAGCATTAAGCCAATTGGAATTATTGTGGAGAGGGAAAGTTTAGATTGTTCCATAATTTTAGCTCCTTATATATTTAATGAAGATAACAAAATAAAAAGCCTCTCCGCACATGGAGGAAGCTTGTAAAATTCTTGCACGTTAATTATAGCATTTACAGAAAATTTTTAAAAGGCATTAACAAAAGAAAAGCCCTGCTTTTGCAGGGCTTGGAGCATTTTATTTTGCTTCTTCAAGTTGGGAAGTGCAGTGCGGGCAACGGGTAGCGTCGTCAGCAATGGCAGATTTGCAGTACGGGCATTTGCGCGGATCCGGAGCAGGCGGTTTTTCCGGCATAAGTTTATTGATTTGGCGAATCATGCAGAATACTACGAATGCCAAAATTACGAAATCAAGTACAGCATTAAGGAAAGAACCGTAAGCGATTACAGGTGCGCCAGCTTTTTTAGCAGCTTCCAAAGTAGCGTAGTCTTGACCGTTCAAGCTAATGAAAAGATTGGTAAAATCAACCTTGCCTATGAGCATACCAAGAGGAGGCATAACAACATTGGAAACTAAGGAAGAAACAATTTTACCGAAAGCGCCGCCGATGATAACGCCGACTGCTAAGTCAACAACATTACCACGCATGGCAAATTTTTTAAAGTCATCATAAAAGGACATATCTAAACCCCTCCTATTAAATTCATACTATTGTATTCTTCCTGTTTTTGAAATTTCCTGCTTCTTGACGGAAAAGTATTCCTATCATATAATTATAAAGAACTTTAACCTCTTACGGTATGCTCGTAAGGATTTCAAAATAAATTTTATGGAGGTCAAACTCATGGCAATTAGAGAAGACTTAGTAGTTCCTGGCGAAGGCGAGGAAAATTTTGTCGTTAATCAAAACCCCCGCGTTGTAACCATTCCGTTCTCTCCGTTGGAACTGCGTATGGAAAAAGAAAAACCGGAAGTATTTGCTCGCCTGCAAATTTTGAAAGAAATGGTTGGCGAAGAAACCTTTAAACGCCTTGTAAGCAGAATTCACAACATCAACTACGCAGCTCCGCGTATTTTGATTGTTGCTAACAGTGAATTGCACCGCACCAACATTGAACGTGAACTGCTTCCTGCAATCGCAAAGGCTTTTGAAGTTGATAACATCCGCGTTGTAACTCAAGGCTAAAAATTTAGAAAAAAGGTATTGACATTTAGCTGAACATCAAGTAAAATACTTTATGTTGCTACGGTTAAGTGTTAGTAACTACGGGGATTGGCGCAGTTTGGTAGCGCGCTTGTTTCGGGTACAAGAGGCCGTGAGTTCGAATCTCGCATCCCCGACCATTGAAAATTAAGGACTACGAAAGTAGTCCTTTTTTTGTTGCCTAAATGGTTTGCCTAAACCCTAACTATATTGTATAATGATATGGTCTATAGTTTAATGGGCTTCTTGTCGTTGACAGGAGCTTTAAGATATTGAGGAGGTTGCAAGATGTCTGTATTTGACGTGTTACAAGAACGTGGTTTTATTAAACAATTGTCCCACGAAGAAGAAATTAAAGAACTTTTAGAAAAAGAGAAAGTTACTTTCTATATTGGTTTTGATCCCACCGCTGACAGTCTGCATGTTGGTCACTTCATCGCTTTGATGTTGATGAGCCACATGCAAAAAGCTGGTCACCGTCCTATCTGCCTGCTTGGTGGCGGCACCGGTATGGTTGGCGACCCCAGTGGTAAAGACGATATGCGCAAAATGCTTACTCCGGAATTTATTGCGCACAATATCGCTTGCTTCAAAAAACAAATGAGCCGTTTCATTGACTTCACCGATGACAAAGCAATTATGGTAAATAATGCTGATTGGCTGATGGATTTGAACTATATCCAACTGCTCCGTGAAGTTGGCGTACACTTCTCCGTAAACCGTATGCTTACTGCTGAATGCTTCAAGAAACGTTTGGAAAAAGGTATGACCTTCTTTGAATTTAACTATATGATTATGCAAGGCTACGATTTCTGGCATCTGTTCAAACATCACAACTGCGTAATGGAATTGGGCGGTGACGACCAATGGTCCAACATGTTGGCTGGCGTTGAACTTATCCGTCGTAAAGAACAAAAACCTGCTTTCTGCATGACCTGCAAGCTTCTCACCACCAGCGACGGTCGTAAAATGGGTAAAACCGAAAAAGGCGCTTTGTGGCTTGACCCGGAAAAAACTTCTCCCTACGACTTCTACCAATACTGGCGTAACGTTGGCGACAGCGACGTTGAAAACTGCTTGAGCCTCTTGACCTTCCTGCCCATGGACGAAGTTCGTCGTCTTGGCGCACTTAAAGACGCAGAAATCAACACTGCTAAAAAAGTTCTTGCTTATGAAGTTACCAAACTTGTTCACGGTGAAGAAGAAGCTATTAAAGCACAACAAGCAGCAGAAGCTCTCTTTGGTGGTGGCGGCAACATGGAAAATGTTCCCACTATCGAAATCACCGAAGCTGACAAAACTGCTAAAATCATCGACGTTTTGACTGCTAACAAAGTGTTCTCCAGCAAACGCGAAGCTCGTCAAATGATCGCACAAGGTGGCTTGTACCTGCAAGACGCTGCTGTAACCGACCCTGAAGCTTTCCTCGCTGCAGAAATGTTTGACGCAGAAGGCAGCCTTTTGGTTCGTAAAGGTAAGAAAAAATATTTCCGTTTAGTTGTTAAATAAGATGACAGATAATAAAGCATCTTTAACTTTAATTTTACCTATCGCCTTGATGTTGTTCTCCTTTTTCTTCGGTGCTGGTAATTTTATTTTTCCGCCCATCTTAGGTCAGCAATCTGGCGATAATATGCTTGTTGCTATTTTAGGCTTTTGCATTAGTGGCGTAGGCTTGCCCTTGACCGGTGTTATCGCTATGGCGCTTACCCGTAGTGATAATCCGGAGACTATGGTTAACCCTGTTTCCAAAATGTACGCAAAGGCGCTTATCATCATTACGTCTTTGACCATTGGCCCCTTCTTTGCAATTCCTAGAACAGCGGCAGTTTCCTTTGATACAGGTATCTTGGCGTTTATCCCTGCTGGTTGGGAAAGCAATGCCTTGATGGTTTATTCCTTCCTGTTTTTTAGCGTAACTTATTTCTTGGCGGTAAACCCGTCCAAAATTATTGATAACATTGGTAAAATTCTTACCCCCATGCTACTTACCTGCTTGGGTATTTTGATTACCTTTGTAATTTTCAAACCTATGGGTGCAGTGCAAGGTGCTGTTGGCGATTATGCAAGCATTCCTTTCTTTAAGGGCTTCCAAGAGGGCTACAATACTATGGACCTTTTGGCTTCCATGCTCTTTGGTGCGGCAACCATTAACGCTATCGAAGCAAAGGGTATTTTGAACCAAAAGCTTTTGACCAAGCTGTGCATTTATTCCGGTATCATTGCTGCGATTTTCTTGGCAGTGATTTACGGCTCTTTGGCTTATATGGGTGCTTCCAGTGTAGGCTTGATGGGCTTGATGCAAAATGGTGGACAATTACTGAGTAATATTACCAGTCATTATTTTGATTGGTACGGTAAGGTAATTTTGGCGCTTATTATTTTCTTCGCCTGCCTCACCACCAGTATTGGTGTTACCAGTTCTGTTTCCGGCTACTTCAATGTAGTGTTCAAGGAAAAAATGCAATACGACCGTTATGTTGCCATCATCTGCATTTTTAGCTTTGTGGTTTCTAACGTGGGCTTGAGCAAGCTGATTCAGTTCGCCATTCCCGTACTGTGCATTTTGTATCCCATTACCATCGTTGTCGTACTGCTCAATTTGGGCAATTCAATTTTCCATCGCGACCCCAAAATCTATCGTCCCTGTATGTTCTTTACTACTATTTTCGCAATCTTCGACGGTTTGCGTGCTAGTGATACTAACATTGGTTTCGTAGGCGACTTGCTTAGTGCTTATGTGCCTTTGTATGATATAGGCTTTGGTTGGATTACACCCTGCTTGCTTGGCATTGTAGTAGGTTTCATTTGGAAATCTGTAAGTAAATAAAAAACTACACCTCTCTTACTTAAAGGAAAGTAGGAGAGGTGTTTTCTTATTTTATTAGTTCGTTTATTAAATTTTCATCAGGAGTTGTATAATACGTGTTCTGATTAGTAAAAATTACGAAGCCCGGCTTGCTTCCACTTGGCTTCTTAACATAGCGACGCTTGGTGCAATCTACGGGAATGTTACTGCCGTTGCGTGCTTTGCTAAAGTAACCTGCCAGCTGGCAAGCAATGTCAATGTCACGCTCCGTTGCTTGTGGCAAGGTGGTCTTTAAAATTACGTGGCTTCCGGGGATATCCTTGGTGTGGAACCACAAGTCATTAGGACCGCCAATGGTGAAGGTAACGTAATCATTTTGCTTATTATTCTTACCAATATGTAAGTCTGTGTCAGGATTCAGCTTGATGTGCAAGGGCTGGGATTTTGTCCAGCCAGCTTTGTTTTTCTTTTTGCCAACCTCTTTGATAACGCCTATGGCAGTCAGCTCTTGGGTGACTTCTTCAATTTCGCTCTTGGTAGTAGCGGTTAAGAGGGAAGCTTCGATGCTGGCAAGATAGGCAAGCATTTCTTGAGTTGCTTCCAACTGTAACTGCACTTCCGTTTGAGCACGCTTATATTTGTTGTAGCGTTTGTAATAAGCTTGGGAATTTTCAGTGGGACTCAAGATAGGGGAGAGTGCTACGGTTACAGGCTCTCCGTCGTAAATATTGATAAGGTCGGCGCTTTGCTGACCTTTCTTTATTTGGTAGATGTTTGCCATAATGGTATCCGCAAGCATACGTTGAGCTTCTGCGTCGCTGGCAGTGAACAAGTCGTTTTCCAAAGCGTCCAGTTTTTTCGTAAGCTTGCTAATTTCTCCGGCAACAATTTTTTGCATCTGCTCGTGTTGAGGAAGCTGGATAGGCTTTAAGCTCATGGCAAAGCAGATCGCTTCGTTGATGTTGGCAAACTCTTTCACTTGCATGCCTTGCTCCAAATTTTGAGGGAGCATTGGCAAAATGGTCTTAACTTGGTTGGTACGGCTGACCAGTGCGTAAACAGGCTTGTCCTGTTCCATACGTTCCTGCAAATTTTCAATAGCCGTTGTCAAACGAGGAATGTCGTGGTACTCCAAGCCAACTTTGTTTGGCAAAATGTCTGCGGCGGTTAAAAGCTCGTTGGCAGTGAACTTACCAATACCGGTAGTCACGTTAATGAGAGCTTTAGAAATGTTTGCGGAAGGAAGCTTGCCCGCTGCTTCAGCAATTTCTTGGGCGGGAGTAGTGAGCAAGTTTAAGCCTGCCTGTGGGGGCGGGGCGATGTAAGGCTTGCCAGGCAAAATGATACGGTAACTACTTTGGGCAGCGTTAACGTGTTTTAAGCTGTCTAGGATAACATCGTCCTGTACGAAGATGATGTTGCTGTTTTTACCGGTTAATTCAAAAATCAGCTTCTTGGTAATAATCTTACTGCTTGCTCCCAAAAGGTCGATCTCCATGGTGATAACGCGGTCAAGTCCGCTTTGGGAGATTTTCGCAATGCGACCTTCTTCCAAGTGCTTGCGTAAGAGCATGCACAAAGTAGGGGGAACTTCTGGATTTTCAGGAAGCTTTGTTGGAAAGTAGAGGGCAGGGCTACCACCGCCCATATCTGCCAGCAAGGCGAGAGTGTCGCGATCACGACGCACCATCAGCAGCAAGCTATTTGGAGTGGGCATGAAAATTTTATATATCTTTCCGCCTTCAAGTTGTTCTATTAAATTGTCGGTTACGAGTTTGAGTGTAAGACCTTCTAAGTTCATAAGTGTTCCTCTAAATGTAAACTATAAATTCATTATAACGAAAAAGCTCAAGAAAAACAAAGAAAAACGCTGAAAAAACGAAAAAAGTGTGATATAATTATTTGCTAAGATAAGCTGGTAAAGAAGCGCTTATCTTTTGAAAATAGTTCGTTGTGTGGCGAAAGCCGCCAGTTAGGAGGAAATCGTGTTAAAAAGCATGACCGGTTTTGGTCGCGGTCAATACGAGGACGAAAACTTTTCCGTCACCGTAGAAATGAAAACCGTGAACCATCGTTATAATGAGATAGCAATCCGCTTGCCCCGTTTCTTAAATCCCTTGGAGGATAAAATCCGTAAAACCATTTTGAAAACTGTAAACCGTGGTCGCATCGACGTGTTCATCAACGCAGACTACACTTCCAGTGAAAACTGCACCTTGAAAGTTGATAAAAACCTGGCTGTTGCATACCATAAGGCTCTGCAAGAAGTTGGTGCTGCTATCGGACTTGAAGAGCTGAACATCAACAGCGCACAAGAAGTAATGTACCTTTCCCGTTGTCAAGACGTTATCAACGTTAAAGAAGGCTTCTTCGATGTAGAAACCGTTTGGCCCAAAGTGGAGCAAGCTGTTAAAGAAGCTCTGGATAATTTGGTAACCATGCGTGAAACCGAAGGCGGTAACATTTACGGCGACTTCATCTATCGTGCAGATTTGATTGCTGAAAAGCTTACCAAAATCGAAGAACGTTCCCCCATGGTTGTAGAAGAATATCAAGCGAAACTTACTGACCGCTTGAACAATCTTTTAGCTGACCACAACATCACAGTGGAACCGGAACGCTTGCTCCAAGAAGTAGCAATCTTCGCAGACCGCGCAAGCATCACCGAAGAAATTGTGCGTCTCAAGAGCCACATTAAACAATTCAAGAACATCATCAATTCTGACCAACCCGTTGGTCGTAAACTGGACTTCTTAATTCAAGAGTTCAACCGCGAAGCAAACACCATTGCTTCTAAAGCCAACGATTACACTTTGGCACAAATCGTAGTAGAAATTAAAGCTGAAATTGAGAAAATTCGTGAGCAAATTCAAAACATTGAATAACACGGGAGGCTTTTATGGATATTAAATTAATCAATATCGGTTTTGGTAACATTGTTGCTGCTAACCGCATCATCTCTATCATCAGTCCTGAATCTGCACCCATCAAGCGCATTATCCAAGAAGCGCGTGACAAGGGCATGCTCATCGACGCAACCTATGGTCGTCGTACTCGCGCAGTTGTTGTAACCGATAGCGGTCACATCATTCTTTCTGCGGTACAACCGGAAACTGTTGCCAATCGTTTGATTCAAACTGACGACGAAGACGAAGAATAGGTGGTGGCTATTGATGGGAAACGAAGTTAAACCTCAAGGCGTATTGCTTGTAGTATCCGGCCCTTCCGGTGCAGGCAAGGGAACCATTTGCGGAATGCTCCGTGAGCAATTGCCTGACTTGGGTTATTCCGTATCCGTTACCACTCGTCAACCCCGCGTTGGTGAAGTGGACGGAGTGAACTACTTCTTTAAGACCGTTGATGAAGTAAAAGAAATGATTGCCAACGACGAGTTCCTTGAATACGCAGAAGTGTATGGTAATTATTACGGTACTCCGCGCCAATTCGTAATGGAACAGTTGAATTCCGGCAAGGACGTTCTTTTAGAAATTGATATCCAAGGTGCGTTGCAAGTAAAAGAGCATTTCCCTGATGGGGTGTTTGTGTTTATTACACCGCCTTCCTTGGATGAGTTGTGTGCTCGCATTTACAAACGTGGAACTGATAGCGAGGAAGTTATCAAACGTCGCATGGCATCTGCTGCCGACGAACTGACCTACGCCTCTAAATATGACTACATCATTGTCAACGATATTGCGGAAAAAGCTACCCAAAAGGTTTTGACCGTAATGGAGGCAGAACGCTATCGTGTGGCAAGAACCTATTTCATCATTGATGAAATTTGCAAACTTAAATTAGATTTAGAAAAATGCAAACCTAGCAAAGATAAGGAGTGATATAAAATGTCTATGGTAGATCCTTCCATCGATTATTTGGCAGAAAAGGTGGACAGCAAATACACCTTGGTTATTTTGGCTGCGAAACGCGCTCGCGAACTCACTGTTCCTGGCGTTAACGCTGCAGAAAAAGAAGTAAGCAGCGCTCTGAAAGAAATTTCTGTAGATACCATTACTTACGAACGTACTAAAAACGTATAAGTTTAGGAGGAAGCCATCGTGCTGAATGGTAAAAAAATCGCATTAGGTGTTACCGGCGGCATCGCCGTTTATAAAGCTGTAGATTTGGTTAGTCGTTTGCGTAAGCAAGGGGCAGAAGTGCGTGTTATTATGACAGAGCACGCTCAACAATTTGTAACTCCCTTAACCTTTAAGGAAATCAGCGGTAATAAAGTTGCTGTTTCCATGTGGGATTCCAACCAAGAATTTAATGTAGAACATATTTCTCTTGCCAACTGGGCAGACGCTTTCGTCGTAGCTCCGGCAACTGCAAATATTCTGGCTAAAATGGCTAATGGCATTGCAGATGACTTGCTTTCCACTACTTTGTTGGCGGCGCAAGCTCCCGTCATAGTATGTCCTGCCATGAATACCGGTATGTACCAAAATCCGATTACTCAGGAAAACATCGCTAAGCTGGAAGCACACGGCGTAACCGTAATGCCTCCTGCTGTTGGCTACTTGGCTTGTGGCGTAAGTGGTCCCGGTCGTTTGCCTGAACCTCAGCAAATCGTAGAGTTTATTGACGATTTCTTTGCGAAAAAAGATGGCGATATGGTTGGCTTGAAAGTTCTCGTTACCGCAGCAGGTACTCGTGAACCCATTGACCCTGTCCGCTTCGTAGGTAATCGTTCCTCCGGAAAAATGGGCTATGCCATTGCTCAAGCTGCTGCTCAACGTGGGGCAGAAGTGCTTCTCGTAACTGGTCCTTCTGCGCTAGCTATTCCTGCTAACGTAAAAGGCGTGAAGGTTGAAACCACCAACGAAATGTTGGAAGCTGTTATGGAAGCTTACGACAAGATGGACGTAGTAATCAAGGCTGCTGCTGTAGCTGACTATCGTCCCCGCGACGTAGCTGACCAAAAAATTAAGAAGAAAACTGACGACGCACTGACTGTCGTTATGGATAAAAACCCGGATATCTTGAAAGAGTTGGGTGCACGCAAGGCTCACCAAGTTTTGGTAGGCTTCGCTGCAGAAACCCAAAATCTTCTTGATAATGCTCGCGAAAAAATCGTGAAGAAAAATTTAGACATGATTGTTGCTAACGACGTAACCGCAGCTGGCGCAGGCTTCAATACCGATACTAATATCGTAAAATTCCTGTATCCCAGCGGTGAAGTACGCTCCTTGGAACAAATGGCTAAGACCGAAGTTGCTAACCTGCTTCTTGACGCAGTTATGGAACTAAAGGCAAAAAAATAAGATAAAAATTTTGTAGAAAGTATGTAAAATAATTTACATATCTCTTGCAAAGTTAAAAAATATACCTTATAATTAGGTACGTTAATTTTAAAACTACTCATCAAGAGCGGTGGAGGGAATGGCCCTGTGAAACCGCAGCAACCCTTGCAGAGTGATGTCTGCAAAAAGGTGCTAAATCCTGCGTGTAACGTAAGATGAGAATGCTTCATTAGATGTTAATTTGTGGCGTTCTCGTTAGAGAACGCCATTCTTATTTTTAGGCGAATTGTTATAAGCACTTCTAACAATTCTTTGGCAAGCACTGTATATTGAATGTAAAAAAGGAGTAACGAAATGCGTAAATTATTTACATCCGAATCCGTAACTGAAGGTCATCCCGATAAAATCGCTGACCAAATTTCCGATTCCGTATTAGATGCTATTTTGGCAAAAGACCCTAAAGGTCGTGTTGCTTGTGAAACCGTTGTAACCACTGGACAAATCCACGTTGTAGGTGAAATCTCCACTACTTGCTATGTTGACATTGCTAGCATTGCTCGTAATGCTGTTATTGAAATTGGTTATGACCGTGCTAAATATGGCTTTGACGGTAACACCTGTGGTGTGCTGATTTCCATTGACGAACAATCTCCCGACATCGCAATGGGCGTAGACAAAGCTTTGGAAGCAAAAGAAGGCAACGCTTCTGAAGAAGAAACCGGCGCTGGCGACCAAGGTATGATGTTTGGTTACGCAACTAACGAAACCGAAACCTTAATGCCCATGCCTGCTTACTTGGCAAATAAATTGTCCCTGCGCTTGACCCAAGTTCGCAAAACTGGCGTACTGCCTTATCTGCGTCCTGACGGCAAAACTCAAGTAACCGTTGAATACGTTGATGGCAAACCCGTTCGCATTGATGCTATCGTTATCTCTTCCCAACACGCTCCGGAAGTTGAAAACGACCAAATCCGCAAGGACATCATTGAACATGTAATCAACGCTGTTGTTCCTGCAGAAATGCTGGACGAAAATACTAAATACTACATCAATCCTACTGGTCGTTTTGTAATTGGTGGTCCTCAAGGTGACGCTGGCTTGACCGGTCGTAAAATTATCGTAGATACCTATGGTGGTATGGCTCGTCATGGCGGCGGTGCTTTCTCCGGTAAAGACCCCTCCAAAGTTGATCGCAGTGCAGCTTACGCAGCTCGTTATGTTGCTAAAAACGTAGTTGCTGCAGGCCTCGCTGATAAATGCGAAATCCAATTGGCTTATGCTATTGGCGTAGCTCAACCGGTTTCCGTTTTGGTAGAAACCTTTGGTACTGCTAAAATTGATGAAGAAAAAATTGCAGAACTGGTTAAAAAGAACTTCTCCTTGAGCCCCAGTGGTATCATCAGAGAATTAGACCTGTTGCGTCCGATTTACAAACAAACTGCAGCTTACGGTCACTTCGGCAGAACTGACGTAGACCTGCCGTGGGAACACACCGATAAAGCAGCAGCTTTGAGGGAACAAGCTGGTCTGTAAGCTTTTGAATTGAGGGATAGGGGAAAGAATGAAAGATTTAAAGGATTTGTTGGATTATCAAGAAGATAAAAATTTTATGGCGCTGCTGCCTATTTTCGTATTCATCGTACTGTTTGTAGGTAGCGGTATCATTACCGGTGACTTTTATTTGATGCCTACCACTATGGCGTTCTTAATTGCGCTGTTCGTGGCACTTTTGCAAAATAAAAAGTTTACCTTTGAAGAAAAACTTGTTGTAGCAGCAAGTGGTGCAGGTGACGTAAACATCATCACTATGTGCATCATCTATTTGATGGCAGGCGTGTTCAGCGCAGTAGTAACTGCTGCTGGCGGCGTAACCAGCACCGTAAACTTCGCACTTTCCATTATTCCGGTGGACTTTGCCGTAACTGGCTTGTTCCTGATGGGCTGCTTCATCTCTTTGGCTATGGGTACCTCTTGCGGTACCATCGCAGCACTGGCTCCCATCGCTGTAGACATCAGTGCAAAAACCGGTTATAACCCTGCAATGTGCATTGGCGCAGTAGTGTGTGGTGCAATGTTTGGTGATAACCTTTCTATGATTAGTGATACTACCATTGCGGCAGTGCGTACTCAAGGCTGCGAAATGAGCGATAAGTTCAAAGCTAACTTCAAAATTGTTTTGCCTGCGGCTCTTGTAACTGTGGGTATCTTCTATGCAATTTCCAGCGGTAACGCTTATGTTGCAAACACTGATTTAAAATACAACGTTATTCAAATTGTACCCTATATGCTGATTTTGGTAGGTGCACTCTTTGGCGTAAACGTATTTACTCTGTTGGGTGGCGGTACCATTGTTTCCGTACTTGTTGGTTTGTACACCAATAGCTTTAACGCTGGCAACATTCTTGGCTTGACTGGTAAAGGCTTGTCCGGTATGTACGAAATCTCCATTATCGCAATCTTGGCAGCGTGCATTAGTGCGTTAGTAAGAATGAACGGTGGCTTCAAATGGATTTTGGATAGCGTTCAAGGCAGAGTAGGTGGCTACAAAGGCGGTCAATTTGGTATTGGCGCTCTCGTTTTGATGATGGACTTTGCAACTGCTAATAACACTATCGCAATCGTATTGGCAGCTCCTTTGGCAAAACAAATTGCTAAAACTTTTAACATTTCTGCTAAACGCAGTGCTTCCCTTTTGGATATCTTCTCTTCCGTTGGTCAAGGCTTGATTCCTTACGGCGCTCAACTGCTTTCCGCAGCAGCGCTTACAGGTCTTACTCCTTTGGTAATTATGCCTTACCTGTACTATCCCGTGTTAATGCTCGTGTGCGTTGTAGCATACATCTTGATGAGCAAAGAGGGCGAATGATTTAAAAATAGACCAGTAGTAGAAAGTATGATGCTTTCTGCTACTGGTTTTTGTATTTAATCAAGCAATAAAACATTTAGTGTACTATGGAAGATAAAATAATTACTTTAAACTGTAAAATATTTAAGTTTATGGTACAATTGGAGTAACAATTTCACATTAGCTAGCAATAAAATGAAAGACTATGGCAAAGGCTGAAGTTTTTAAAATGCAGATTTGCTATTAGGAAGGAGTAAGCTATGATTACTGAACGCGAGATTTATTTGACTAATCCTGAGGAAAAAAGAAAGGTTATTGAGTTTTTGGAAACTTTCCAACTGACTTTTACCGGTAACATTGACTATACCATGGGTCTTTATGACGATGATGAACTTATCGGTACTGGTTCCTTGGGCGGACGTGTAATGCGTGATATCGCAATTAAGCTTTCTTATCAAGGCAGAGGTTTGACCCGTCGTATTATTCGTAATCTGCAAATTGAATCCTATCGTCGTGGCGTAACCGGTAACCAAGTTTATACTAAACCGGAAAATGTAGAGGTTTTCAAGCACGTTGGCTTTAAAAAAGTAGCTGTTGCTAAACCTTTTGCTGCACTTTTGGAATCTGGTACTAATACTTTGGACGAATATTTGGAACGTGTAGGTCGCATCTTGGGCGCAGGCAATGGTAAAAAACGTTCTGCAATTATTATGAACTGTAACCCCTTTACTTTGGGGCACCGTGCTGTAATTGAAGAAGCTGCTCGTAACAGTGACGAAGTAGTTATTTTCGCAGTACAAGAAGACCGTTCTGCAATTCCCTTCTCTGACCGCTTTGCCCTGATGAAACAAGGTGTTGCTGATTTGCGCAACGTTGTTGTCATCAGCGGTGGTGACTACATTGTTTCCAACGCAACTTTCCCCACTTACTTCATTAAAGGTACTGACGAGCTGGCAGCACAAACTCGTTTGGACGCAATGATTTTTGCACAACGCATTGCTCCTGAACTGAATATCACTGCTCGTTACGTTGGTGAAGAACCTAACGATAAAACTACTATGGCTTACAACCAAGCTATGAGCGAAATTTTGCCGGAAAACGGTATCGAACTGTATATCATTCCCAGAAAAGAAATCAATGGCGAAGTTATCAGTGCTTCCAAAGTACGCAAGGCTGTGCTTGAAGGTAACTGGGAAGCAGTGGCAAGCATGGTTCCGAAAAGCACCTTGGTTTACCTGCAAAGTGAAAAGGGCAACGAAATTGTTAAACGTATCGAGCTGATGGAAACCATTAAAGGTGGCATTCGCTAAGCTGTATATAAAAAAGACTCTGGAAAATTCCAGAGTCTTTTTGTGTATCGTGCAAAAATTTTTTTTAATGTCATAGTAAAGTCATAATTCCACTTTATACTAACGGTAGAAACAAAACTTGCCAATGGAAAGAAGGGAACGATATGACTAACAGATTGAATGTGTTGAAGAAAACTATTGCTATAGCTTTAGCTACTGTGTTTTTTAGCTTACCTTTTGCAGATATTGCAGCTGCTGCTCCAAGACACGAAGCTCCACCGCCGCGTCACGAACAGCGCGTAGAGCACAACCGCCCTAAGGTACATCGTAAAGAACACGCTAAACATCCTGCAGTACACAAAGCACCTCATCATAAACATAAGGTTGTCGTGCATCGTCCTGCTCCACCGCCACCTAGGCATCATAAAAGAAATAATGATGGCAAGGTTGTTGGTGGCATCATCTTAGGTGCAATTTTGGGTGCTGTAATTGCGAATAACAACTAAATGACGACAAAAAAGACTCTGGAAAGTTCCAGAGTCTTTTCTTTTGGTGATCCAGGAGGGATTCGAACCCCCGACCCACGGCTTAGAAGGCCGTTGCTCTATCCGACTGAGCTACTGAACCATGTCTATTATGGAGCGGGCGATGGGAATCGAACCCACAACATCAGCTTGGAAGGCTGAGGTTTTACCACTAAACTACACCCGCAATCACAGCGTTTCTACAATATTCTGTTGGTCGGAGCGGCAGGATTCGAACCTGCGACCCCCTGCTCCCAAGGCAGGTGCTCTACCAAACTGAGCCACGCCCCGAATACAAAGGATATTATAACTGTTTGCCTAGCAAAAGTCAAGATTTAAATGTTGTTACAGCACAAATTCTACTAAGCAGCAGAGTTGGTCAGCTTCTTTGTAAATAGCAACAACATAACCGTTTTCTGTGGAAGCAAGCTTAATTGTAGCAGCATCGTCCAAAAGCAAAGCTTTTTTGAAATTTATGCGGATCGCTTGGAAATTTTGCTCTGCATATAAATCTTCGGGCAGTACTTCCATAGCGAGGGCAAGGTAGGTTGTGTTGTGTACGTGCTCGTTAAAATCAATATCGTTTCTACGAATGATAAGAGTTTTTTCTGCAATAAACTCTTTGGGAGCAGCAATTTTTTTGATGGGGGCTTCGATAACTGTATCAGGTTCAGGTTTGTATCTTGCCAAATCTGTATCGCTAAAGCGCACTGGTCTGTTTCTAACCAGGTCAAGGATTGAGATATAGGTTTGCGCTTTTACGCAAGGGTTTCCATCAGTATCCATCAGTAAAAATTCACGGGTGCTGCTAAGTGTGCCAATGTTACTGTTAACCCAAGTCTTAATGCAGAACTTTTCATTATTGGCAGGCAACTTCAAAAGGCGAATGTCCCAACCAGTCATTACCCAGTTTACCGCGTTTCTGCTACGCTCTAAAACATCGTCACCGGTCAAGGCAGCGTGTTGCATGGCAACATTGTCAAAATGATTGAGGATAGCGTTGATGGTAATCTTGCCGTTAACGCCCCAAGTATCTGAAAGTGGTTGTACTTCGTGTTCAAAAAACATCTTCGTTCTCCTGTAACGTAAAAAGTTTTATTGTTCAAAGGCTTAAACAGTGGTTTTACGCAAGTGCATCTTTTTATAAGCTTCTTCCACAGTCATAATTTTCTTGGTGTTCTTCAAAATTCTTTTGGAACCACGTTCACTGCTGTCGAAGCGCACTCTAATATCGTTATCATATACTGCAACGACTGTGCCAGTACCAAAATCAACGTGTACGATGCGCATATTCACGTAAAATTTCAGTTTATTGGTTTCGGTTGCTTTTTTCTTATTGTAGGTAAATCTTCTTTCCATAGTCTTACTCCTCATATACTGTTCTCTTAAGTATAGCATAAATTGGGGAAACGTATGCACACTACAAAGATAAAATTTTTTACACACTTTTCTCTTGTGCTTTAATGCTTAGGGAAAGTTTTTA
Organism: Phascolarctobacterium sp.; assembly: GCA_017623055.1. Lineage (GTDB taxonomy): Bacteria > Bacillota > Negativicutes > Acidaminococcales > Acidaminococcaceae > JAHHUH01. Next base: position 22,447 of record JAGAPX010000008.1, on the reverse strand, counting down.
TGGTATAATTGTAGCAGTAATTTTATGGAGGTTCTGTTTATGAGAATAGAAGGTGCTGGCGGTTGCTTTGATGACCGTATCTATGATGTTGATAGAGATTTGTGCTGGAAAATTGTTAAGTTGAGTGTTCAAGAAACTGGCGACACCATTGATGATGTTGATGAAGAACTTAACATTATCAAGTTCCACGGTAAAGACAAGTTCATGCAAGTTGCGGTTAAAGAGATTGATGAAGATACCGTACACGTAATCATGGACGCTACCAAAGCAAGATTACAAATTTATTCTTGGAAAAAAGAAACAGAAGAGGTAGAACTTTTCTACAGCATTTTTGAAAGAAAACTTCGTGAAATGAGAAACTATGTGATTTGCCGTCAATGCGGTGAAAAAGTTAGTGTCTCTGCAAAATTCTGTCCTGAATGTGGTTCTAAAATGTTATAAGGTAAAATAAAAAAGAAACCAAATACCGAAAGGTATTTGGCTTCTTTTTAAATCCGACGGATTAGATAGCGCGGTTAACTTTACCGGAACGCAAGCAACGGGTGCAAACGTTTACACGTTTGGTTTGACCGTCTACAACTGCTCTTACTTGTTGGATGTTCGGTTTCCAAGCGCGTTTGGTGTGTCTGTTGGAGTGGCTGACATTGTTGCCAGACATTGTGCCTTTACCGCAAACTTCGCAGATAGATGCCATGATTTCCCACCTCCTTGAATTTATTAAAAGGTTCATTGCATCAAATTTAACAAAAGTATCATACCACAAACAATTAGGAAAAGCAAGTTAATTTTAAGGGTTGGTAACAAAATTATGTGGTGGAAAGAACCAGTCACCTCAATAAGAGGTATAGGCAATAAAAAAGCGGCAGATTTAGCTGCCTTAAATATTTATACTGTTGGCGATTTGCTGGAGCATTACCCTCGTCAAGACAGCTACACAGATTTTTCCAAGGTGAAAAATATTGGGGAGCTTGCTACTGACGGAAGTAAACAGCTTTTTAAAGCGACGGTGTACCAAGTGAAAGATGGCTTTAATGGTCGTAGGCGTTATACTGTAGTAACGGTACGTGACGAAACTGGTTATGCCAACGTATACTTTTTTATGGGGCAACGCTTTATGGCGAGAAAGTACAAGCCTGATACTACCCTGCTCATTACAGGGCGCATTAAAGGCGGGCGTGCTGCCAAGATGGTGTCAGAGGCTACTTGCATCGTCATAGAAAATGATTTTGAGCAAGCCTTGGGGATTTTGCCCAACTATCATTTAGCAGGCAATCTTACTCAAAAAAATTTACAGGCGTGGATTAAGACTGCTCTTGCCAAGGCGGAGCAGGAGCTTCCCGAAAGCTTGCCAGCAAGTATTATAAAGAAGTGTAATTTGCCTGACAGAGTAAGTGCGCTCAAGAACATTCACTTTCCGCAAAGCTGGCAGGCGTTATCAGAAGCACGTAAGCGTTTTATATTTGAAGAGTTGTTTTTACTGCAATGTGGTTTACTGTACTACCGTAGTAAAAATCAAGAGGCACGCCAAGGCTTGAAGCATGGTGTTGACGGGGAAAAGCTTCGTGAGATTATCAAGGCTTTGCCCTTTGAGCTGACACCTGCCCAAAAGCAGGCGTGGTTAGATATTTCCTTGGATATGCAGGATGTGAAGCCCATGCATCGCATTTTGCAGGGTGATGTTGGTAGCGGTAAAACTGTTATCAGTGCGTTGGCTTTGGCTAAAGCTGCAGAAAACGGCTATCAAAGCTGCATTATGGCGCCTACGGAAATTTTGGCGGTGCAGCATTACGAAACCTTATCAGAATACTTGGCTCCCTTTGGAGTTCGTGTTGCCCTTTTGACAGGTGGCATGCGTGCCAAAGAGCGTCGCAATTTATTGGAAGAATTAGAGCTGGGCATAATAGATGTGCTTGTCGGAACTCACGCACTTTTGCAAGAGGATGTGCGCTTTGCCAAGCTTTCCCTTGTGGTTACTGATGAACAGCATCGTTTTGGTGTTGAGCAGCGTGCTAAACTTGCTAATAAATCGGACTATGCGCCTGATGTTTTGATTATGACGGCGACACCCATTCCCCGTACTTTGGCGCTTACGGTGTACGGAGATTTAGATGTTTCTTTAATGAAGGGTAGACCGCCGGGACGTAAACCTGTGCAAACTTTGTGCTACACGGAAGAAAAACGTAATGAGGTTTACGCAGGAGTGGTGCGCCAGGTTGAGGCTGGTAGGCAGGCTTACATAGTGTGCCCCTTAATCGAAAATAGCGAGGTGCTTAACGCACGCAGTGCTGAAAATGTGTATGACGAGCTAATGCAAAGTCATTTTAAAAATATTCCCTGCGCTTTGCTTCACGGCAGGCTCAAAGGAGCGGAGAAAGACGCCATCATGGAAGGCTTCTCCCGTAGTGAAATCAAGGTGCTGGTAAGCACAACCGTTATCGAAGTAGGGGTGAACGTACCAAATGCGACTTTGATGGTGGTAGAGAACGCTGAGCGTTTTGGCTTGGCGCAGCTTCACCAACTGCGGGGGCGTGTAGGGCGTGGCAGTGAGCAATCTTACTGCGTGCTCTTAACCCCGTCAGATAGCCCGGAAACTTTGGCGCGCCTACAGGTTTTGCGAGATAGTGACGACGGTTTCTATTTAGCGGAGAAAGATTTGGAGCAGCGCGGGGCGGGGCAACTTTTTGGTATGCGTCAGCACGGGTTGCCTGATTTGCGCATTGCTGATATACTTCGAGATACGGAAGTTATCGTGCAGGCTCGCAATATGGCACAGAGCTTAATAAAAAATGAAGCGGAGTGGCAAGAAATGCTGGAGTTTGTAAAACTACAGCTTGATGACCGCTTCCAAATGATTTTTAACGTATAAGAGGTTCCTAACGTGGAAAAGAAGGATTGGCTTCATAACCCAGATACAATTTCAAAAATAGTGGTGGCAGTGCTTTTAGTAGCGCTGTTTGGGCTGATTCATATTTTTGCCCACGATTTCTTTACCAATACCTTTAAGCTTGCCATTAGCGGTAATGTAGAAGGCTTGGTGGAATACTTGCGTTCCTTCGGACCCTGGGCGATGGTAGTCAGCTTCGTGCTGGACGTGCTCATTAACGCAGGAAGCATTTTTCCATCCATCTTTCTTTCTACGGCAAATGGTTTAATCTTTGGCTTGCCCTTGGGAATCTTAATCTCTTGGATAGCAGAGACCGTTGGCGTTGTAGTTAGCTTCCTTTTAATGCGCTTCTTCTTTCGCAGTACTGCGGAAAAGCTTATTGCCAAAAGCAACAGCTTGAAGCATATTGACGAGGCAAGCGGTAAGCACGGGCTGGAGTGGATGGCTTTTGCTAGGGCGCTTCCATACTTTCCGTCAGGAATTTTGACGGCGATAGGTGCGGTGAGCAGCATTAGCGTGCGCGACTACATCATTGCTAATTTAATAGGTAAGTTTCCTTCCACAGCCCTTGAGGTCGTGATAGGGCATGACCTTGTAAATTACAAGGAGCACAGCGAGCGACTAGCAATCTTGGTGATTGTAGTGGTGCTTATCTTTTTGTGCTATAAAAAATATCGCTCACATAAACAAGAATAGTTTTTAATAAAAAATCTTGCTGAATTCCCTCTCCTTAATTTATAATTATTGTATAAATCAAGAAGGGGGATTTCTTTATGTCTAACCATCAATTTACTGATATCCGTGTAGCTATTTCTCCGAATAATCCGTCCATCCAACGTTTAGAATTTAAATGTATAAAATGTGGTGCTTGCAAAACTGTTTGCACCAATGATATTGGTGTGTGTGGAACTTATGACTTGGAAAAAACTGACGATAATCCTATTTGCATTCACTGCGGTCAATGTGCTAACGTTTGCCCGGTAGATTCCATCACCGAAAAATTTGAAGTTTACCAAGTTGCAGAAGAAATTCGCAACCCGGAAAAAATTGTTATCGTAAGTACTTCTCCTTCCGTACGTATTGCTTTAGGTGAAGAATTTGGTATGCCTGACGGTAGCTTTGTACAAGGTAAAATGGTAGCACTGCTTCGTAAGTTGGGCGTAGATTATGTTTTGGATACTAACTTCTCTGCAGACTTAACAATTATGGAAGAAGCAAGTGAGCTTATTGAACGTATCGTGAAAGGTAACAAGCCGTTGCCTCAATTTACTAGTTGCTGTCCTGCATGGGTGAAATTTATGGAAACTTACTATCCTGAAATGAAAGAAAATGTTTCCAGTGCTAAAAGTCCCATCGGCATGCAAGGACCTACCATTAAAACTTATTTCGCTAAAAAAATGGGTATTGATCCTACCAAGATTGTTAACGTAGCACTTACTCCTTGTACTGCGAAAAAATTTGAAATTCGCAGAGACGAAATGAACGCTGCTTCTAAATACTTGGGTATTGAAGGCATGCGCGATATGGATTACGTTATTACCACTCGCGAACTGGCAATGCTTGCGAAAGACGAAAACATTGACTTTGCTAATTTGCCGGAAGAAGAATTTGATGACTTTATGGGCGAAGCAAGTGGTGCAGGCGTAATTTTTGGTAATACTGGTGGTGTAATGGAGGCTGCAGTGCGTACTGCTTACGCTTTTATTACTAAGAAAGAAGTCCCTGCAAGTCTTTACGATTTGACTCCTGTACGTGGCATGGATGGCATTCGTGATGCTGTTGTGGATATTGAAGGTTTGCAAGTAAAAGTAGCAGTTGTTTATGGTACTGCTAATGCTCGTAAGCTTATTGAAAAGATTAAAGCTGGTGAAGCAGATTATCACTTTGTAGAAGTTATGACTTGCCCCGGTGGCTGCATTGGTGGCGGTGGTCAACCTAAGGATAAAGAATACAAAGGCGATGCACTCCGTGAAAAACGTATTGAAGGTTTGTATAAACGTGACGATGCTATGCAATTGCGTTTGAGCCATGAAAACCCGCAAATCAAAAAGTTGTATGAAGAATTCTACGGCGAGCCTTTGTGTGAACTGGCGGAACAAATGTTGCACACTATGTATTTCGATAGAAGTGCAGACCTCGGTGAAGGCTATGTTGCTCCGCAAGCAGAAGAAAAACCTGCAACAAAACAATTCCGTTGCAAAGTTTGCGGTTACATCTACGAAGGCGAAGCACTGCCTGAAAAATATGTGTGCCCGTTGTGTAAGAGACCGGCATCCTTTTTTGAAGAAGTTTAAAAGATTTAGCTGGCACTTCTAACAAGTTTTTAGTGAAGTAGCAAAAAACAGGTATGAGTTTGAAAAACTCGTACCTGTTTTTTTACGAAAAGTTTTCTCAATAATTTATTATCGTGCTAAAATAAAAAGAGGAAATTTTAGAAGTATGTAGAACTTAAAATAGGATGAAGTATGTTCATTTGGGAGGTAATGCAAGTGACAGAAAATAATAAATTTAAACGCATTGTTTTGAAATTAAGTGGCGAAGCATTGGCCGGTGAAAAGGGATTTGGAATTGATCCTGAAGTAGTTTATTCCTTGGCTGCTCAAATCAAAGATGTTGTTGCTACCGGCATTGAAGTTGCCGTTGTAAATGGTGGCGGTAATATTTGGCGTGGCATCAGCGGCAGCAACAAAGGTATGGACCGTGCTACTGCTGACTATATGGGTATGCTGGCAACCGTAATCAACTCCTTGGCATTGCAAGATGCTCTGGAAAATTTGGGCGTGCCTACCCGCGTACAAACCGCTATTGAAATGCGTCAAATCGCAGAGACCTATATTCGTCGTCGTGCTATCCGTCATATGGAAAAAGCTCGCGTAGTAATCTTTGCTGCTGGTACCGGTAACCCGTACTTCTCTACTGATACTACTGCTGCATTGCGTGCTGCTGAAATCGAAGCTGACGCAATTCTCATGGCTAAAAAAGGCGTTGACGGTGTTTATGACTGTGACCCTGCTAAAAATCCCAATGCTGTTATGTTCGATGAACTGGAATACATTGAAGTTATCCAACGCAAGCTTAGCGTAATGGATTCCACTGCAATCAGCCTGTGCATGGACAATAACATTCCTATCGTAGTATTTAATATTGATAAACCGGGTAACATTTTGCGTGCAGCTTCCGGCGAGAAAATCGGTACCCTGGTAGGAGGTAAATAATTTATGGCAACTGTAAAAGAAATTATCACTAATGCTGAAGGCAAAATGCATAAATCCGTAGATGCATTGCGCGTTGACTTGGCAAGCCTGCGTGCTGGTCGTGCAACTCCTTCCTTGCTGGAAAAAGTAATGGTTGATTACTATGGCGCACCCACTCCTGTTACCCAAGTAGCAAGCGTATCCGTTCCGGAACCTCGTATGATTGTTATCCAACCTTGGGAAAGAAACATGATTAAAGCTATTGAAAAAGCTATCATGAAATCTGACTTGGGTTTGAACCCCAATAGCGACGGCGTTTGCATTCGCTTGAACCTGCCCCAATTGACCGAAGACCGTCGTAAAGAATTGGTTAAAGTGGTTCACAAAAAAGCAGAAGAATTCCGCGTAGTAGTTCGTAACCTGCGTCGTGACGCTAACGATGCAATCAAAAAAGCTGAAAAAGCTAAAGAAATCACCGAAGACGAATCCAAAAAGGGCGTTGACGATGTACAAAAGCTTACCGACAAAATCATTAAAGAAATTGACGGCGTAGCTGCAAATAAAGAAAAAGAAGTTATGGAAATCTGATGCAGGTTCCTAACGTTTTGGCACTGCCTTTGGAAGAAGCGTTGAAGCGCTTGAATGAGGCTGGGGTAGAGTACGAAATTAAAGTGCTGCTGCCTCCCCGTGAAAGTGAAGCTGACTATGAGGGCAAAGAGGTGCGTAAATATGTAGTTAGGCAACAAGTTTTGCCTGATGATAAATTAGTTCTTACCATCGTGTATAGATAAAGTGGAGAGGAGGTGCAAAGGTCATGGCATTGAAAATTGATAAAGAAGCTTGCGTAGGTTGCGGTACTTGTGCAGCTACCTGTCCCGTTGGTGCTATCAACGAAGTTGACGGTAAATATGAAATCGGTGAAGAATGCGTAGAATGCGGCGCTTGCGCAGCAGCTTGTCCCGTTGGTGCAATCGAATAATATCATCGAATGAATACCAATTTCTTAAAAGGCGGCCTCCACTAAGGGGGCTTGCCTATTTCTTATTTTTTATGATTTCTAGCGAAAGGCTGGTTGCTTATGTTTAAAGGCTTGTTTCAAACCAAAAAGACTACACCCAAAGCAGAGATTGCTTGGGATTTAACAGATATAGATTTAAACAATATCCCTAAACATATTGCAATTATTATGGACGGCAATGGACGTTGGGCAAAGGCTCAGGGTAAGGTGCGCACCTTTGGTCATCAAGCCGGTGCAGAAACCTTAAAGACCATTGTGAGAGCAGCGGACAAGCTGGGCGTAAAGGTTATCAGCGCCTATGCTTTTTCTACTGAAAACTGGAAGCGACCCGTAACCGAAGTAAATTTCATTATGGAGCTGCTGTCCCGTTATTTGACCAGTGAGATTGAAGAATTTAACGAGAACAATGTGCAAGTACGTTTCTTGGGTTCTCGTGAAGGGTTGCCGGAAATTGTTAAGCAAAAAATGGATAACGCCATTGAAGCTACCAAGAACAATACCGGTATTGTTTTGAATTTGGCAATAAACTACGGCGGTCAAGCGGAAATCTTAAATGCTGTCAAGGAAATTGCGGCAGAGGTTGAGGCTGGCAAGCTTAACGTAGCAGATATAACTAATAATATTTTTGAAAGTCATTTATATACTAAGGGTCTGCCCGCACCGGACTTGCTCATTAGACCGGGTGGGGATTTACGCATTAGTAACTTTTTGCTGTGGCAAATTGCTTATGCGGAAATTTGGACTACGGAAGTGTTCTGGCCTGATTTTTCACCGGAGCATTTACTGCAAGCCATTGCTGCTTACCAAGGTCGTGAGCGTCGTTTTGGAGGCTTAGTAAATAAATAAGCAGGTGTAAAAAGATGTTAACACGTATTATCACAGGTGCTATTGGCGCAGTTGCTGCCATTGGCATCATCACAACCGGTGGTTGGGTATTTTCTTTAGCAGTTTTTATTTTAAGTGCCATTGGCTGGTACGAATATCATCAAATTGCTGCGGCAAAGGGTAAGAATGTGTACTACCTTACCTCCGGCTTGGGAAGCCTTTTGGTTAGTGGCTTCGCAGCCTTTGCCTACCACGCAGAAATTGAAGAGCTTTTCGTTATGGCGTTTATGGCTATGTTTACAGCCCTGTTCTTTATCTTTAACGCTATCGAAGGCTTGGTGCGTCATTGCCAATGTGGCGACAAGGATTGGGCAAGCAATACTGCTCTTTCCATGTGGGGCTTGATTTACTGCGGTGTGCTTTTTGCTCACGTAATTTTACTGCGCTCCCTGTACCTTAGCCCTCACATTGATTTAGGATTTAGAGTGTTCCACTTTGGCGAGCTTGCTCTGTGGATGGTGCTCATCGGTACTTGGGCAAGCGATATTTTCGCATATTTTGTAGGTTATTTCTTTGGCAAGACTCCTTTCTGCAGTGTTAGCCCTAAGAAAACCTTTGAAGGTGCAGTGGGCGGTTTCGTTGGCTGCTTCCTCGTAGTTTTGGCAATTAGCATTGTTTGTATGGGTATTCCTCTGTGGCAAGGTGTAGTGCTGGGTTTGGCAATTGCCTTCTTCGCTCCTGTAGGCGACTTGGTAGAATCCATTTTGAAACGTTCCTTTGACGTGAAGGATTCCGGCAAATTGTTCCCTGGTCACGGTGGTGTGCTTGACCGTTTCGATAGCCTGCTCTTTACCGCACCCGTTACCTATTATCTGTTCCTGATTTTTACTTTGTTCTAAGGTGATATAAATGAAGAATATCTCTTTACTTGGTAGCACAGGCTCCATTGGCAAGCAAACCTTGGAGGTTGCTGCTGCTAATCCCGACAAAATGAAAATTCGTGTGTTGGCTGCACATACCAGCGACACAGTTATAGAAGAACAAATCCGTGCCTTTGAGCCAGATTTTGCAGTACTTTCCGATAAGGAAGCAGCTGCCCGTCTTAAAGCACGTTATCACGGCAAAACTGAAATCCTTGCCGGCGAAGAAGGTCTTTTGGCTGCGGCAACTTACAGCGAGGTAGATACAGTCCTTGCTTCTATGGTTGGTTATGCTGGCTTGCGTCCTACCATGGCTGCTATTAACTGCGGTAAGAATATTGCTCTTGCCAATAAAGAAACCTTGGTGGCAGCAGGTAGCTTGGTTATGGAAGCTGTTGCTAAAAATAACGTAAGCCTTACCCCTGTGGATAGCGAGCATAGCGCAATTTTCCAAGCGTTGCAAGGCGGTAAAGAGGACGAAGTAAAACGCCTTCTCATTACTGCAAGCGGTGGACCTTTCCGTGGCAAGAAGCGTAGCGAGCTGGAAAGCGTTACCCTCGCTCAGTGCTTGAACCACCCCAATTGGAGTATGGGCAAGAAGATTACTGTAGATTCTTCCACCTTGGCTAATAAGGGCTTGGAAGTTATCGAAGCTCATTGGCTTTTTAATATGCCCTACGAAAAAATTGACGTGGTAGTGCATCCTCAAAGCATTATTCATTCTTTAGTAGAGTTCTGTGATGGTAGCGTAATCGCTCAACTTGGCGAGCCTGATATGCGTCTGCCCATTCAATATGCGTTAAGCTATCCCTGCCGTTATCATAAGGCGTTTGACCAGCTGGATTTAATCAAGGCTGGTACCTTAACCTTTGAAGCGCCTGACATGGAAGCTTTCCCTTCCTTGCGTATTGCCATTGACTGCGGTAAAGCAGGGGGAACCTTGCCTTGCGTATTTAACGCTGCCAACGAAGAAGCGGTGTACGCATTCTTAGACGATAAGATTAAATATTTAGATATTCCCTACATTACTGAAAAGGTTGCTAGCTTGCACAAGAATATTGCTGCTCCCTGCATTGAAGACATTGAACGTGCAGATGCAGAAGCGCGTGCTGCTGCGCAATCTATAATTGCAAATTTATAGGAGGCAAAAATTGCTGACAATTTTAGCTGCTATCTTTGTGTTTGGCGTGCTTGTTACGGTTCACGAGCTGGGGCACTTCATTACGGCGAAGATGACCGGAATGAAGGTAGAAGAATTTGCCATTGGCTTTGGTCCTAACATTTACCAACAAAAAGATGGCGATACATTATATAGCTTGAGGGTAATTCCCTTGGGCGGTTATAACAAAATTGCGGGAATGGATCCGGAAGACCCATGGGATCCTAATGGCTTCAAGGCTAAATCCATTCCGGCAAGAATGCTGGTAATTTTGGCAGGCTCTTTGATGAACTTTATTCTGCCTGTAATTTTGTTTTCCGGCATTTTTATGATTGACGGTATTGAAAAGCCCATCGATAAACCAATCTTAGGCATTGTTGTAGAAAACAAGGCTGCTTACAATGCAGGCTTAGAGGTTGGCGATAAAATTTTGACTATTAACGGCGCACCCATGCACACTTGGGACGATGTAGTAGTAACCTTATGCGAAAACGGTACTAAAGAGGTTACTCTTACTGCGGAACGTGACGGCGCCGTGCATACATACAAAATGTTCCCCGAGTATAATGAAGAATTGGGACGTCCCTTGATTGGTATTTCTCCTAAATTTACCAAGGAGCGTTTGGGTGTGGTGGATTCCATTAAATTGGGCTTTACCTCTACTCAAAAGGTAATTGGCTTGATGGTGGAAGGTTTGCAAAGAATTATTACAGGTAAGGCTTCTGCGGAAGTGAGTGGTCCCATTGGCGTTGCCCAAATGGCAGGCGAGGTTGCGGCGGAAGGCTTGCTTCCCTTACTGAACTTTGTTGCCTTCTTGAGCATTAACTTGGGTGTAATTAACCTGTTACCATTGCCCGCACTTGATGGCGGTCATTTTATCCTGCTCCTTTACGAAGGCTTGCGTGGCAAACCTTTGGGAGCAAAGGCGATGCACAATATTCAGACCATTGGCATTGCTATAATATTAGCAATCACAATTTTTTCTACATTTAAAGATATAACTCGTTGAGAGGTGACTGATAATGGAACGCAGATTAACTCGTCAACTGGAAGTTGGTAAAGTAAAGGTGGGCGGCGGTGCGCCAATCGCAGTGCAGTCCATGACCAATACCAAGACAAGCGACCCTGTGGCAACCTTAGAGCAAATCAATAGACTTGCAGAAGCAGGCTGTGACATTGTTCGCTGCGCCGTTCCCGACATGGCTGCTGCGGAAGGACTTAAAACCATCGTTAAAGAAAGTCCTATTCCTGTAATCGCAGATATTCACTTTGACTATAAGCTTGCCCTTGCTGCTATCGAAGCCGGAGTTGACGGCTTGCGCCTGAACCCGGGTAACATCGGCGGTAACGATAGGGTAGCTGCTGTAGTAGAAGCTGCTAAAAAACGTAACATTCCCATTCGTATTGGTGTTAATGCAGGTTCCTTACCTAAGGACTTGCTGGAAAAATATGGTCATCCCACTCCGGAAGCGCTGGTGGAAGCTGCTTGGCGCCACATCCGTATCTTGGAAGAGATGGACTACAAAAATATTAAGATTTCCTTAAAGGCACACGACGTACCCTTGACCTTGGCGGCATACCGCTTAATGGCGAGTCAGTGCGATTACCCCTTGCACGTAGGTATTACGGAAGCTGGTACTGTGAACAGTGGCATTATTAAATCCGCAGTTGGCATTGGCACTTTGCTGGCAGAAGGTATTGGCGATACCATTCGCGTATCCTTGACCGGTGACCCGGTGCGTGAGGTAAAGGTTGGCTTTGAAATTTTGAAATCCTTGGGCTTGCGTGAGTATGGTCCAACCTTAATTTCCTGTCCTACCTGCGGTCGTACCCAAATCAATTTGGAAAAGCTTGCCCTTGAGGTTGAGCGTCGCTTGGCAGAAATCACAGAGCCGATTACCGTAGCTGTTATGGGCTGTGTGGTAAATGGCCCCGGTGAAGCAAGAGAAGCTGACGTTGGCATTGCTGGCGGTATAAACGAAGGCTTGATTTTCCGTAAAGGGGAAGTCTTGAAAAAAGTAGCAGAAGCTGATATTATTGATGAGTTGTTTGCTGAAATTGATAAAATTTTACTTGAGAGGAAGGTATCACATAAATGAGAGTTTCTAAAATGTTTGCACCCACCCTGCGTGAGGTTCCTGCTGAAGCAGAAGTAGTTAGCCACCAATTATTATTGCGCGCTGGTTTCATGCGTAAATCCACCAACGGTATGTACAGCTACCTGCCTTTGGCTTGGCGCGTATTGAAAAAAATTGAAAACATCGTTCGTGAAGAAATGGATGCTGCTGGTGCACAAGAAATTATGATGCCCATCATGCAACCTGCTGAAATTTGGCAAGAAAGTGGTCGTTGGGGCGCTTACGGTGCAGAAATGATTCGTCTGAAAGACCGTCATAACCGTGAATACTGCCTTGGACCTACCCACGAAGAAATGGTAACCACCTTGATTAAAGGTGACGTGCGTTCCTACCGTCAACTTCCTATGAACGTTTACCAAATTCAAGATAAATTCCGTGATGAACGTCGTCCTCGCTTCGGTTTGATGCGTAGCCGTGACTTCATCATGAAAGACGCTTATTCCTTTGATCGTGACGAAGCTGGCTTGGACGTATCCTACAAAGCTATGTATGATGCTTACACTAACGTATTCAACCGTTGCGGTTTGACCTTCCGTCCTGTAGAAGCTGATAGCGGTGCTATCGGTGGCAGCGGTAGCCATGAATTTATGGTAATCGCTGAAAGTGGTGAAGCAGAAATCGTTTACTGCACCCAATGTGACTATGCAGCAAACGTAGAAAAAGCAGAAATGCACGTAATCGAAGCTGCTGACGAAGCTATGCTGGAAAAAGCAGAAGTAGAAACTCCTAACTGCAAAACCATTGCTGACGTATGCGCATTCCTCAATTTGCCTGTAGAAAAATCTGCAAAAGCAGTAGCTTACAAATCTGAAAAAGGCTTGATTCTTTGCTTCGTTCGTGGTGACCACGAAGTAAACGAAGTTAAAGTGATCAATACCTGTGGCGTGCTGGAAGTAGAAATGGCTGATGAAAGCATGCTGGTAGAAGCTGGCACTTGCGGCGGCTACATGGGTCCTGTAGGTATTGATCCTGAAAAAGTTATGGTAGTTGTTGACCACAGCGTAATGCAAATGCATAATTTCTGCTGTGGCGCTAATAAAGAAGGCTACCATCTTGTTAACGTAAACCCCGGTCGCGACTTCACTCCGACCTTTGTTGCTGATATCCGCTTGATTCAAGAAGGCGACCCCTGCCCCCACTGCGGTGGTAAAGTTGCAAAAGCTCGTGGCATCGAAGTTGGTCAAGTATTTAAACTGTTCACCAAATACAGCGCTGCTATGAACTGCACTTTCTTGGACGAAAATGGCAAGGAAAATCCTATGGTTATGGGCTGCTACGGCATCGGCGTAAGCCGTACCATGGCTGCTTGCATTGAACAAAACAATGACAAAGACGGCATGATTTGGCCTGTTGCCATTGCTCCTTACGAAGTGTTGGTTGTTCCTGTAAACACCAAAGACGAAGCTTCCACTGCAAAAGCAGAAGAAATCTACGAAACTTTGAAAAAAGCTGGCGTTGAAGCAGTTATTGACGACCGCAACGAACGCCCCGGTGTTAAATTTAAAGACGCTGACCTTATTGGTTATCCCTTGCGCGTAGTTGTTGGTCCCAAAACTTTGGCAGAAGGCAACATTGAAGTTAAAGCACGCAGAACTGGCGAAGTTACAATGCTTCCCGTTGAAGGCGATTATGTAGCAAGCATCAAAGAAATGCTGGCAAAATTATAAGAAAAAATTTCCAAGCTCTTATATAAAACTTGAGAAATAGGGGTTTTATAAATGTTTGATATTTCTTGGGTATACCCATGGGTGTCTCAATTGGAGCTGACCATGGTACTGCGCTTGATTGTTGCTGCAATCTTGGGCGGTATCGTTGGTATGGAACGTGGCAGTGGCGACAGACCTGCGGGCTTTAGAACTCACATTCTTGTGTGCGTAGGTTCTGCGTTATTTATGCTGGTTTCCATTTATGGTTTTGATGATATTGCACCCGTAACAACAATAGCTGAAAATGATATTGGTACCCGTCGTGATACTGCACGTATTGCAGCGCAGGTTGTAAGTGGCATCGGTTTCTTGGGTGCAGGCACAATCTTGCACGAAGGCTTGACCATTAAAGGCTTGACCACTGCAGCCAGCTTGTGGATTGTTTCTGCAATTGGCTTGGCAGTTGGTAGCGGTATGTACCTTTTGAGTACTGCTGCCACCATTTTGACTATGGTTACCTTGGTTACCTTCCACCATTGGGAAAAACGTTTTGTTGGTAATCGCAATGAACGTCGCTTTATTCGCGTAGTTACTCATAATATTCCTGGTGTTATTACGGAAGTTACCGGTTACTTGGCAGAATGTGGTATCAAGGTTAAAACTTTGAACGTGAAGTCTGATAATCAAAATGACAATATCATTTTGGAATTGTATTTAAAAATGGATAAAAGCATTGACCTTTCTGAAGTTGCCAGCGGCATTCAGAATATTGATGGCGTAATTGCCTTGGACAATGCAAAATAATTATTAGTCATAAGGAAAGGACACGCACATGCAAGCAAAATATTGCATCTTGCCCGACAAAGATAAATTTTTCGCTTTCTTGTCCGGATTGTCTTTTTCTCCAGCCGAACTTATGCAGCTGCGTATGCTTAACGTTAAGCAAATCTGCATTGATGAATCGGCCTGCTCTTGGGAGGTACATTATGAATGTGCCGCCCACCTTACTGATGGCTTAATGCAAGCGGCGGCCGAAAAATTGGCTGTCGCTTTTTCTTTACAAAAGGTAGTTTTTGTTAGTGACGATGGCAAAGGTGCCTTCGAAGGTATGCCAAAGGAAGAAGCACTAGAAGCAGAGTTCACTAATTCTGACGATATGCATAGCTACGACGATATTCCTTTGCCGGAAGAACCGCCTGAGGTAGAAATTGGTGCGACTAATCCGCCAGAACCGCCTTGCGTTGTAGAAGAAGTGAACGTTTACGAGCAGGCTTATGAGCAAGCGTATAATAGGCTGTACGGAGAAAAGAAAGACGATGGACTTCTGTGGGGAAAACCTATCAAGAAGGGCAAAGTGCGCCCCATTGACAGTATCATAGAGGAAGAAAACAAAGTAATTGTTGAGGGTGAATTTGTTAAAACCCTTGATAAAGACAGCAATCTTATCGCATTTAATGAAAGAGAAATGCGTACCAAGGACATTTCTTTAAGCTTTAACTTGTGTGACGGTACAGGTGGCTTGTTTATCAAGATGCGTTTTAGTGCTAAAGATGGTAACGATGCCAAGGCTGAATGTAAACAGCTTACCAGTGTGTTAAAGCCGGGAATGCGTTTGCGTATTCAAGGCAATGTTGCGCCCGATCGTTTTAATAATGACGAAATGACCTTAACGCCTTTTGGCATTATGAAGATAGATGTTCCTGAACGCAAGGATAACGCAGAAGTTAAACGCGTTGAGCTCCATTGTCATACCAAGATGAGTAAGATGGACGGCTTGACCCCTATGAAGGATTTGGTAAAGAAAGCTATCAAATGGGGACATAAAGCTTTGGCGATTACAGACCATGGTGTTGTGCAAGCCTTTCCCTTCTGTTACGATGCAGCACAAGGTAGCGATTTGAAACTTATCTTTGGTATGGAAGGTTATCTTATCAGCGACCGTGCCGAAATTAAGGACGAGCTTGATCAAGAAGCTGTAGAAACTAAGAAAAAAACCTCTCGTAATAAGATAAAGAGTAACCATATCATCATCTTGGCTAAGAATGAAACAGGCTTGCGCAATCTGTACAAGCTTGTTTCCATCAGCCACCTGCGTTATTTAAGCGGACGTCCTTTGTTGCCCCGCAAAGTTCTTGAGCAGCATAGAGATGGTTTAATTTTAGGTTCTGCCTGCGAAGCGGGTGAACTGTACCGCGCTATGATGGCGGGTGCCAGCGAAGAAACACTTGAAGAAATTGCTTCTTTCTACGATTATCTAGAAATCCAACCTACGGGTAATAATATGTTCTTGGTGCATAAGAATATTTGTACCGTAAAACAAATTGAAGAATATAACAGGCGCATTTATGAATTGGGCAAACGGATGGGTAAGCTTACTGTTGCTACCGGCGACGTCCATTTCTTAAATCCTGAAGATGAAAAGTATCGCGCTATCTTGCAAGCTCCTTGGCATAAAGAGGGCGAGGTAGAATATCAGCCGCCTCTTTACTACCGCACGACAGAAGAAATGTTGGAAGAGTTTGCTTACTTGGGCGAAGAAGTTGCTTACGAGGTGTGTGTTACTAACACTAACAAGGTTGCGGATATGGTAGAGCGTATTAAGCCTGTGCCTGATACTGACCAGCTGTACTCTCCTTACATTCCCGGTGCGGAAGATGCTGTTCGTAATATGACCTACGCCAAAGCACACGAATGGTACGGCAATCCTTTACCCCAATTGGTAGAGGATCGTTTGAAAATGGAGCTTGATTCCATCATTGGTAATGGCTTCTCCGTTTTGTACTTCATTGCTCATAAATTGGTTAAGCATTCCCTTGACCGTGGTTACCTTGTTGGCTCTCGTGGTAGTGTTGGCAGTTCCGTTGTTGCGACTATGCTTGACATTACTGAAGTTAATGCGTTGAAGCCTCACTATCGTTGTCCCAAGTGTAAACACAGCGAGTTCTTCTTGAACAACGAAGTGGATTCTGGCTTTGACCTTCCGCCAAAAGCTTGTCCCCATTGTGGAACGGATATGATTCGTGACGGACACGACATACCCTTTGCCGTATTCTTAGGCTTCCACGGTGACAAGGTTCCTGATATTGACTTGAACTTCTCCGGTGGCATTGACCCTGATGATGCTCTTGCTATGTCCGACCAATCCGTTGCTCACAAATATACGGAAGAGCTTTTTGGTCGTGATAACGTGTGTCGCGCAGGAACAATCTCTACCGTAGCAAACAAGACTGCCATTGGTTACATAAGAAAATATTTTGAAGGCAAGAACATCATTCCTCACTCTGCTCACGTAGCTTCTTTAGTAGAAGGTATTGCAGGGGTGAAGCGTACTACAGGACAACATCCCGGTGGTATTATGGTTGTGCCTCGCAATATGGATATTCATTACATTACTCCTATCAATCGTCCCGCAGATGATAGCACTGGCGAGACCGTCACTACTCACTACGATTATCACAGCATTAACGACCGTTTGGTTAAGCTTGATATTCTTGGTCACGACGACCCGATGGTACTGAAGATGTTGGAAAAATATTTGCGTGAGGATACTGACCCTAACTTCGACCCGAAACAAATTCCAGTAGGCGATGAAGAAACCCTGCGGATTTTCCAAGATACTACTTCGTTAGGTGTAACACCTGAACAAATTGGTAGTGATGTTGGTACTTTTGGTATTCCTGAATGTGGCACTGCCTTCGTTCGCCAAATGATTAAAGACGTACAGCCTAAAAAATTTAGTGAGATTGTGCGTGTATCCGGTTATTCCCACGGTACGGACGTATGGCTCAACAACGCGCAGGATTTAATTAAAGAGGGTAAGCCTGTTGCGGAAACCATTTCTACCCGTGACGACATCATGACCCATTTGATTTCTAAGGGCGTGGAACCGAGCCTTGCGTTTAAAACTATGGAATACGTGCGTAAGGGTAAGGCTGCTAAAAATGGTTTAGAGCCTAAAATGAAGGAAGCTATGGAAGCGGTGAAGATTCCCGATTGGTACATTAAGTCTTGCGAAAGAGTGCAGTACCTTTTTCCTAAGGCTCACGCTGTTGCATATGTACTGATGGCTTATCGCATCGCTTATTGCAAGGTGCATTATCCTAAGCATTTTTATGCTTCCTATTTTACGGTGCGTGCTACAGATTTTGACTATACCCACGTATCTAAAGGCTTGCACTACATTAAGAACTTTATTAAGAGTGTGTACCAGCAGGGCTATAAAGCAAGCAACACCGATAAAGATGCTGCTACCTATTTAGAGCTTGCCAACGAAATGATTGAGCGTGGTTATGAATTTGAAAAGATTGATTTGTATAAATCACATCCTACAAAATTTACAATTACCAAGAAAGGTTTGCTCCCTCCCTTGGCGTCTCTTAGTGGCGTAGGTAATAGTGCTGCCTTAGCAATTGCTGCTGTACGTGATCCGCAAAATCCGTTTATCTCTCGTGAAGATTTGCGTTTACGTGCTGGTATTGGCAAGGCAGTTGTCGAGCGCATGGCAGAAATGGGTGTGCTTAATGATTTGCCGGAAAGCAACCAAATAGATTTGTTCTAAAAAGAATACAGTTAATACAAAAGAGGAAGTCTCATATTGAGACTTCCTCTTTTTACGTAAAATCTTAAATTATAAAACTTCTTCTCTAATTAGAGCATTGAGCATTTTTTGTTTGCCCAGTACCCACAGTAAATCTCCTTTTTCGAAGGTAAGGGAAATGTTGGGATTAGTAATGGTGTAGGCACCACGCTCTAAGCCAAGTACGAGAGCACTCCAATTTTCACGGATGTTGGCGTCCTTGATGGACTTACCCAGTAATTTGGAATGTTCGTCTACAGTGATTGCCAAGGAAAGAAATTGCAGTTCAGGTTTTTCTTCGTGGCTTTGCAGCATAAACTGACGAAGGCTGATAGGTTCATCGAGAGGCTCCAAGTCAATTTGTTTGCTGGCAACAGCGGCGTTGAACATTTTAAATTGTTCACGAGTACCGATGATTAAAAGGGTAGAGGCTGCTTCTAAAATATAATCAGCGCCGGGCATATCGATTACTGCTTGGGGCGTTGTAATTTGTAAAATATTACAACCGTAGTTGGAGCGGAACTTGGTCTGCAGAAGAGTTTGACCGATAAATTTACAGTTGGCTGGCAATTTGTAGTGAGCAAGCTGTACGTCCTCGTCGAACCAAATTTCGGAACAACCTTCTTCGTTGTAAAGCTGATCCCTGTGTTTGCGCATATGCTTTTCGTTTAAGTTTACTAAGAAGCGGGACTCAATACGCAAATATTCGCTCAGTAGCCAGTCGGAAGAATAGATAAAGTAAGCAGCACCTGCTACAGCTAAGATGGAAACGATGTAGGGCAGTTCCATCAAGCTGTGGAACACGTACATTAAGAAGCAGGCAGCGACAACTACTTTAATGAAGATTAAAATCAGAAGGGGTAAATGGTTGGCGCGTTTTTTGAACCAGAGGATGGAGAACAGCTCTTCATTACTGGTGCGACTGGTTAAGATGGCCCTGAGAATGGGGGACATCACTAAAAGAGTAAGTGCGCCGCCGAGTAAATTGCTGTAGGGCAAAGCCAAATCGTTTTGCAAATAGGGGAGCAGATAATGCTTCGCACCAAGAGCGATGGCAAAGAGCAAGGTCAAATAAATGAACATGCGGGTAAAATAAGATTGCAGAAGAGCGCTCCAATCGCTATCGTTGGCCTCGTCGTCCTCATCAGTGTAGCGGTCGAGCCATTCTAAAAGCTTAACAGGCAATATTTTTTGCATAAACTTATAGGCAGGATCCGCTGTCATAATGAAGAAAGGGGTAGTAAAAGTTGTTACTACAGAAACGGCAACGATGATGGGGTAGAGGAAGTCACTGATAACTCCAAGACTCATACCCAAGGAAGCGATAATAAAGGAAAATTCGCCGATTTGTGCCAAGCTGAAACCGCAGTGCATGGAAATGTTGAGGTTTTGCCCCGCCGCCAACACACCGCCTGTGGAGAAGATAAGTTTACCGACGATGGTAACAAGTACGAGCACGAGAATGGGGAACCAGTATTGTAAAAGCAGGGACGGGTCAACTAGCATACCTACGGATACGAAGAACACCGCGCCAAATAAATCCTTAACCGGTTTTACGAGATGCTCAATGTGTTCTGCGTTGGGAGCCTCCGCAATAAGAGAACCCATGATGAAAGCGCCAAGGGCAGCAGAGAAGCCCATATGAGTTGCAAGGACTACCATTCCCAGACACAAACCGATGGAAGCGACGATTAAGGTTTCGTCGTTCATCAAGTCTTTTGCTTTTTTAAAGAAGGTGGGGATGAGGTACATACCCATTACGAACCACAGAGTTAAGAAAAATGCCAAGCGACCTACGCCCATGGCAAGTTCCATTGTGGAAATACCTGCTGCTGCCAAAGTGGAAAGCATTACCATCATAATGATGCCTGCGATATCTTCTACAATCAAAATGCCAAAGACCATTTCTGTGAAGCGTTTGCCTTTCAGTTTTAAATCTTCAAAGGCTTTGATGATAATGGTGGTAGAGCTCATTGCCAGCATACCACCTAAGAAGATGCTGTCCATATGGCTCCAACCTAAAGCTGTACCGCACAAGTAACCCATGCCCAGCATACCGCCAATTTCTACGGCAGTAGCGATGAAGGCGGTGTTGCCTACACTTTTAAGTTTATAAAAACTAAATTCCAGACCGAGTGCAAATAATAAAAAGATAACGCCGATTTCAGACCAGACTTGAATATTGGCAGAGTCTGAAACTGTGGGAAAGAAGGCAAAATTTGGACCAGTTATGAAGCCGGCAATGATGTAGCCCAAAACGAGGGGCTGGTTTAATTTTTTAAAGAGTATTGTCGTAACACCTGCGACCAAAAGAATCATCGTCAGGTCAATTATAATAGTAGGTAAATGCGCCATAGACTCCTCCTGTTTTGAATAATTGTTATAGAAAGTAATGCAGACAAATTTCAAAAAATGCGATATAATATTATAGTCTGTAATTATTATACAGGCAGTTTGCTATGCAACATATACGTTAAATGTAAAAACTTTTAAAAATATAACGGAGGGTATCCCATGAACGAAAATTTAGTTTTGATTAACGGCGAAATTATGCTGGAGCATGAAGCATTTATTGAAGTAAACGACCGTGGTCACAATTTTGGTGACGGCGTTTTTGAAATTGTACCTGTTTATAATGGTCGTGCTTTCGCACTGCTGCCCCATATGAACAATCTGTTTGAATCTGTTATCCAAGCAAAAATTCCTGCTGTATATATGATTGAAGAATTCGTTGAGTTCCACGAAGCTTTGATTCAAGCAACCGGTTTGAGCGAATGCAACATCTATACCCAAATTACTCGTGGTGCTGGTATGTACAACCTTGCTTTCCCGGAACAATGCGTTCCTACTTTGAGCATGTTCGCTGTTCCCGTTGACCGCGACACCTTGGAAGCGAAACGCACTAAAGGCGTAAACGTAATTACCGAAGAAGACGTGCGCTGGGAGCGTTGTGACATCAACACCTTGAACAGAATGCCGGAGGCAATGGCTCGTCAAAAAGCATTTGTTGGTAATGCTTTTGATGCGCTCTTTGTGCGTGACGGCAAAATTACCGAAAGCACTGAATCCAGCTTTGTAATTTATAAAGATGGTATTCTCTGGACTCATCCGGAAGATAAACACATCCACAAAAACATCACCCGTCGTTTGTTGAAAGAGCGCTTGGCTGTTGACCTTGGTCTGCAAGTTGTGGAACGTGCTTTTGATAAAGAGTTCGCTCTGAAAGCAGACGAAGCTTTCCTGTGCGGTCCTCGCTGTGAATTTATGCCTGTTACTAAAATTGACCGTAGCTTCATCGGCGACAAACAACCGGGCGAAATCACCAAGAAGCTCCAAGAAGCTTACAAAGCTTTCGTAGCGAAGGAATGTCCTGTAAGATAAAATGACAACGAAAGAATTGGTTTTGGGTGCGCTGCTGGTTGCTGTTGCAGTAATTTTGCAGGCGAGCAGATTGGTGTTACCCTTGCCACCACTTTTAACTACCTTTATAATAGGCACTTTGGTAAATATGATGCTGGTGCTGTGCGTAATGCTCAATGGCTTTACTTCGGCGGCGATACTTTCTGTGCTGTTACCTATCTTTGCTTATGTACAGGGGCAGCTGCTCTTACCTTTACTTATTCCGGTAGTAGCATTGGGGAATTTGCTCTTTGCCTTTTGTGTAGGACACTTCCGTTCGGGAATGCTTGCTTATCTTTTACCACCAACGGTTAAAGCGGTGAGTATGTGCACTGGTGCGTACATCGTCATTACTTTGCTTGGGATTGAGAGCGTTGCTATGCAAAAGGGGATATTGTTTGCTATGAGTGTACCGCAGTTGGTGACTGGAATTGCTGGCATCTTGTGTGCCAATAAGATGGTAGAGGTTTTGAAAAAGAAGTTATAGATTTTAAGAGGAATGTTTCGAAAGAGGCATTCCTTTTTTGTTTTTAAATTGGTATAGGCGATTTCAACACGCATAACTGCTTCCGTTCAACAATGACTCCTAACGCAACATTTTAGCTAAAAATATCGTTGCCCACATATTCGCTTAGTGCTTTATACAATAATGTAGAAAGTACAGCTCAGATGTGGTCTTAACGATATT
>JAGAPX010000046.1 GCA_017623055.1 Phascolarctobacterium sp. | reverse complement strand
TGACTCAAATTGAAGATGTAGAAATTGTACCCGGTACTTACACTAAACCGGTACAAGAAGCTTACGATAAATACATGGCTGCTCGCGATGGTGTATATGGCGAAAACACCGAGCGCCCTGTAACCTTGATGGATATTGCAGTTATCGGTATGAAAAAACTGCGTAAAGAAGGTAAGCTTGCTGATTTGGACGAATCCGAAGAAATCAATGCATGCTCTATCGTTGTACCCATCGAAGTAGATGGCAACACTGAAGAATGGCTTGTAATGTTCAAAAACGAAACTCACAACCATCCGACCGAAATCGAACCTTTCGGTGGTGCAGCTACTTGCTTGGGCGGTGCGATTCGTGACCCGTTGTCCGGTCGTTCCTATGTATATCAAGCAATGCGCGTAACTGGTGCTGCTGATCCTCGCGTTCCCGTATCTGAAACTATCGAAGGCAAACTGCCCCAACGCAAAATCACCATTGGTGCTGCTGCAGGCTATAGCTCCTATGGTAACCAAATTGGTCTTGCTACCGGTCACGTACAAGAATACTACAACGAAAAATTCGTGGCAAAACGTATGGAAATCGGCGCTGTAATTGGTGCTGCTCCTCGTAGTGCAGTTCGTCGTGAACGTCCGGCTGCAGGCGATATCGTAGTACTTCTTGGTGGTCAAACTGGTCGTGACGGCTGCGGCGGTGCAACCGGTTCTTCCAAAGAACATACCGTAGACTCCTTGATGAGCTGTGGTGCAGAAGTTCAAAAGGGTAATCCGCCTACTGAACGTAAAATCCAACGCTTGTTCCGCAATCCGGAAGTTACTGCTATGATTAAACGCTGCAACGACTTTGGTGCAGGCGGTGTATCCGTAGCAATTGGCGAATTGACCGACGGTCTTGTAATTGACCTGGACAAAGTTCCTAAAAAATACGAAGGTTTGGACGGCACCGAGCTTGCTATCTCCGAATCTCAAGAACGTATGGCAGTTGTAATTGAAGCTGCTAATAAAGAAGCCTTCATTAAATTTGCTGACCAAGAAAACTTGGAAGCTACCGTTGTTGCAGAAGTATCTGCTGACCCGCGCCTTGTAATGTACTGGAGAGGCGACAAGATTGTAGATTTGTCCCGTGCTTTCCTGGATACTAACGGCGTAGCACAACACACCAGCATCGTAGTTGAAGATACTAAAGCAAGCAACGTATTTGATAAAGTTCCTGCTGAAGTTGCAGAAGCTAAAGACATCAAAGCTGCTTGGCTGAGCAACTTGGCACGTCTTAACGTTTGCAGCCAAAAAGGTATGAGCGAACGCTTCGATAGCACCATCGGTCGTGGTACTGTAATGATGCCCTTTGGTGGCAAAACTCAAATCACTCCGTCCGAAGGTATGGTAGGCAGAATCCCTGTACTTCACGGTACTACCACTGCTGCTTCCGTAATGGCTTGCGGCTACAATCCGGAAGTTGCAATCTGGAGCCCGTTCCACGGCGCAATGTACGCAGTTGTAGAATCTGTAGTTCGTGCAGTAGCTTTGGGTGCTGACCCGGCGAAACTGCGTTTGACCTTACAAGAATACTTCCCCAAACTGAACAACACTGCTGCTTGGGGCTTGCCCTTTGGCGCACTTTTAGGTGCCTTCACTGCTCTGGACGCTCTTGAACTGCCTGCAATTGGCGGTAAAGACTCCATGTCCGGTACCTTTATGGATAAAACTGTTCCGCCTACCCTGGTTTCTTTCGCAGTAGGCGTAATTGATGGCAATAAAGCTGTTTCCGCAGAATTCAAAGAAGCTGGCAACGAAGTTGTATTCCTTTCCTGCCCGCGCGACAATGCAGAAGTTCTTGACTTCGCAGCTCTGCGTAAAAACCTTACTGCTGTTCACGCTGCAATGGAAGCTGGCAAAATCAATGCTGCAGCAGCAGTTAAAGACGGTGGTATCGCTGCCCTCGTAACTACTATGTGCCTCGGCAATGAACTTGGCTTTGAATTCATTAAACCCTTTAACGATACTGATAGCCTCTTCACCCTGCAACCGGGTGGCTTAGTGCTCGAACTTGCTAAAGGCGTTGAACCGGAAGAAATCTTCGAAGGTCTTGATTATATGCTCCTCGGTCATACCACTGCTAATGCTGGTGTTGCTATCAACGATGCTGTAATCAGTGAAGCTGAAGCAAAACATGCTTACATGGAAACTCTCCAAGGCATCTTCCCCTATAAACTTGCTGACGTAGAAGCTCCTGCTGATATCGCACAACCGCTCTACAAAGCAGAACTGCCTTTGACCGCACCCATCACTATTGCTAAACCTCGCGTATTCATCCCCGTATTCCCGGGCATCAACTGCGAATACGATAGTGCTCGTGCATTCGAAGCAGCAGGTGCAATTGCTGAAACTTTTGTTGTACGTAACCTCACTGCTCAAGCAATCGAAGAATCCGTTGAAAAAATGGTTCAATACATCAACAACGCTAACATCGTAATGATTCCTGGTGGCTTCTCCGCAGGCGACGAACCGGACGGCAGCGGTAAGTTCATTGCAACCATGCTCCGCAACCCGCGCATCAAAGAAGCAGTTAGCAACTTGCTTAACAACCGCGACGGTTTGATGCTTGGTATCTGCAACGGCTTCCAAGCTTTGATTAAACTGGGTCTTGTTCCTTACGGCGAAATCCGTGATATGGAAGAAGTTAGCCCGACCTTGACCTTCAACAACATTGGTCGTCACATTTCTCAAATCGTTACCACCAAAGTTGTTTCCAATAAATCTCCGTGGTTAGCAATGTGCGAACCCGGCGATGAACACGCAATTGCAGTTTCTCATGGTGAAGGTCGCTTCTACGCACCGGAAAGCACCATTAAAGAACTCTTTGCTAACGGTCAAGTTGCAACCCAATATGTGGATGCAGCAGGTAACCCGACAATGAACATGCCTTACAATCCCAACGGCAGCTTGTATGCTATCGAAGGCATCACCAGCCCTGACGGCCGTGTACTTGGTAAAATGGGTCACACCGAACGCTTCACCGATGGTCTGTTCCGTAACATCTATGGCAACAAAGACCAAATGCTGTTCAAATCCGGCGTAAACTATTTTAAATAAAACATTGTAAAATTTTAGGAGCCCTCTGCGAAAGCAGGGGGCTCTTTTTATGTTTTATATCCTATCAGAATAAGTGTTGATTTAAAAATAATAAGTGTTATAATTAAACATAACTATAAATATGGCGAATTTGTAAAAATTATATTTAAAATACAAACTATTGGTGTTGGTTATATAGCTTCGTGATAAACAGAAGCTTTGTAATATATAAAAAATTTAAGGAAGAAGGCGTAGTTTTTATGTCTAATAAAGATGTTAAAAGAAGCTTGGCACTTGGCGCATTGATGGCGTTTGTTATCACTGGTCAAGTTTGGGCGGCGGAAGAAAAAGCTGTTGTTGTGACAAATAATACAACACATAAAAATAAGAATGACTATCATTTTTTGGTAAGTAATTCTGACGTTGTTGAATTAGGTAATGTTGACCTTACTGTTACTGGTAATGGTATGACTTTTTCTGGTGTGACTAAATCTGATGGTAATGTTCAAGGTGGCGAAGCTGTTAATGAGAATCCAAATGTGAATCTTCATGCAACAGGATTGAAAATAGTCACTGGTGGCGATAATAATGGTATCCAATTGCATTATGGTGCAAAATTAGATTTAGATGTTGAGGGTGAGTTGTCTATTACTGCAACAGGTCATGGTATCAATACTGGTGGTGCTATGGATGGAAAAGTTGATATAACAGCAGGCGGTGTAACCATAAGTGCTGGTGAAAATGCAGTTTATACATACAAAGATGTTACTAGTGTAAAAAATAAAGAAAATAGTATTGTAATAAATGCTGAAAATGTAACTTTAACTTCTTCTTATGCTGGAAGCGATACTTATAATGGCTATGCAGTTATGGCAGCAAGCCAAAATAGCACTATTGATATAAATGCAACTGGTGATGTTAAGTTGGCTGGTAAAAATAGTGGTGTGAAAGCTATTAATGGAAGCACTGTTGAAGTAACTGGCAATGGACAAAATGTACTTACTGTAACAGGCGTTGCTGGTATAGGTAATGCTCTTACTGCTGGTAAAGATGGCGTAGTAACCATAAAAGGATTTGATGCTATTAAATTAGATGGGAATTGGGATTCCTCAGAAAATAAAATAAAAAATGTTGATAGAAATATTTTTTATGTTAATGATGGCATAATGAACTTAGGGTCGAAAGAGGCACCTATTAACATTATTGATACTGAACATTTCAGCTTTAACGCTGATGGTTGGGGTAGTATTGTTTTTCATGTTCACAAAGGTGAAATGAATGTCAATGCAAATAAAATCCACATAGAAAACTTTACAAATGGTATCTATGCTCAAGATGAAGCATTGCTGAATATTAATGCTAATGAAATTGTTTTAAATTCACAAACTACAAATTCTGTAATTGGCATTGGTACTTATCCTAATGATGAAGGTGCAAGCAAACTTAATGTTACGTCTGGTTCTTTGAGAATAGATGCACCTAATGCGTCAGCTATCAGTGCTAGTGAAGGCCTTTATAATGGTGTGGTTGGCGAAAAAGTAGAAGGTAATATTAATATTGTTGCTGATAATATTGACATTATTGCTAAAAAAGGCATAAATGTATATAAAGGTGCTACCACAACTGAAAAAGCAGGTGTTACTGTTGATGCTACTAATTATTTGAAAATAACTAGTAGCGAGGCTGCAGTTAAAGCTGACAATTTGGGTATGGCTTATGTAGAGGCACCTAGTATTGAATTAAAAACAGAAGCTGAATCGGCAACAGCGCTTAAAGCTGTTGATGCATTAAATAGTTCAGATGTTACTTTAGACGGTGCTTCTAATATTACCGTTACTAATAATGGTACTGGCTCCGCTTATGGTATAAACTTAGAAAATAAATCTACAGCAACTTTAGGTGCGACCACCATTACTTCTACTTCCGTAAGTGGTAATGGCTTTGGCTTTAGATTAGCTTCTGGTCAAGAGATTAAAAATGGTGTAACTACTGTGTCTGGTAATACTGTTACTGTAGGTGGTAATGCAAATATTACTGCAAATGGTGCTAACTATGCGCAAGGTATTTATAGCCAATATTCTGATGTAACTTTTGAAAAAGATGCTATCATTACTGCAACTTCTACTGGTGATTATGCTTATGCAGTTAGAATGTTAGGTGATGCTGATAGTGACACAAAAAAACATACTAATAGTAAAATTACTTTTGAGGGAGAAACTACTAATTTAACTGCAAAATCTAATGGTGAAGCATTTGGTATTTTGACTAGTGGTTCCAATAATGGTGGCGCTAATTTTAATGGCACAAACGTTACTATTGAAGTAGAAGGCAAAACTAAAGCGTATGGTGTATATGCGCAATATGACACAATGGCTGTAACATCTGCTAATACCACTGATGTTTCAATCAATGCTAATTCTTCTGATGGTCAAGCGTATGGTATTTATACTGGTGAATATGCTGATGGCGTTGGTAAGGTAGATTTCAATGGTAATGTAATCGTTGGTGCTGAAGGCAATTCTGCTTATGGTGTTGAAGCAATAGAAGGTTCTTCTGTTAGCTTAGGCTCTGCTGGTAAGGCTGTTTCTATTACTGCAACTGGTAAAGGAACTGCATCTACAGATGAAGCAATTTCTGTATTCGCGGGTAATGCAGATTCTAAAGTTGACATTACTGCTGGTACTTTAACTGTAAATGCTACTAGCAAAAACACAAATCAACCTGGTAGTAGCTTGCAGGCAAAAGAAGGTGGCATGGTTAACGTTGTTGCTGGCACTGCTAATATTGATGGAATGATGTATGCAGAAGGTCAAGATTCTCGTATCAATGTTACTGCGAATACAGCAGCTAATATTAAAGGTGATATTTTTACCGAAAATAATGGTGTTGTTGTCTTAAAATTGAAAGGTACAAATGCTTCTTATACTGGTGCTACCAATATTGAAAGTGCGGTTGGAGAAGAAAACTCTGATGCAGATAAAGGTGCAACTCTGGTCTTGGAAAAAGGTGCTACTTGGTATGTAACAGGAAATAGTACTGTAAGTGGCATTATTGGTGATGAATTCAATGTTAAAGCAGCTGAGGGTGTAAAAGGCGCCGTAGTTACTATTGATGGTCATCTTCCTAATGATATTAATGATGATTATGATGACACAGTAAGCACTATTACTGGTGTAGATTTCGTTATAAATGAAGATGGTGACGGCTTAGGTGGTAATGTAACTCTTAACTCTGACAGCGATATTACAGTGAATGCTACCGAGAGAGGCATTTATGCAGAGAAAGATACTCATGTTAATATTAAGGCAGCAACTTTAACATTAAACAATAAAGAAGGTTGCGATGCGATTAATGTAAACGGTGAAGTTAATATTGATGCTGCAAATCTTGTGTTCAATGGCAAAGTAGTTGCAGACGGTGAAGATTCTGTTGTTAATATTACAACTGGCGACTTTGCTTATGATGCAAATAAACAATTTGCTACTGAAAATAACGGTGTAATCAACATTGCTGGTGGAAATATTAGTGGTGAATTGAAAGTTATCGGTGGAAATGTGAACTTGACTGCTGGTAATGTTACTAGCACCTTGAACATTGCTAAAGGTAGCACTGTGTCCTTAACTGGTGCGACTATAGAAACCAAAGATTTGGCTTCTATATTTAGCAAAGATAATGAAGGTAAGCTTGTAATTGATGGTACTGGTGTACTTAAAACTAAAGCAGACCAAGTATTTACTGTGGCTGAAGATACTAAAGCTACTACTGGTTTAGAAGGTAACAAAGTTATTGACGATAAAGTTACCTATAAAGCAGGTACTGTTTCTTTGAGTGATGATTACAGCTATGAATATTTGAGCTCCATCAATGATGCTATGAAAGCATACAAATATGATGGCAACAATGCAAGTACTACCAAACTGGTTATGACTGGTAAGTTGGTAACTGCTGTTGAAGAGGTTGAAAAATCGGAAGGCACTATCAATGTTGACCAAGCTAGTAACTTGGGTAACGAAGTTCAATTGGATAAAGTTACTGTAGAAGCTGAAAATAACCTTCTTATTGGTGCTGTGGTTCCTGAAGATGGTTCTGTACAAGTAAAAGCAGGCGATGATACTATCGTAGTTAAAGATAGTGTTGCTAATGGCTTCGCTGCTAAGCAACTGAAGTTAAGTGAGGATTCTACTGGTGCAGTTATTACTGGTAATCAAACTGTAACCTTGGGCGGTAGTGAAGACTGCGATAATTTGGTAAGTGCTGGCGAAACTAATAAACCTGTTAAAGTAGTTGTTGGTACTGCACATGATACCGATGGTATTGGCGACCATAATCATGACCATGATGGTACTCTGAACATCGGTAACAAGTTAGCTAATAAAGATACTAAATATGAACTCAATGGTAGCGTACATGTAAATGCAGGTAGCCAATTGAATACTAAAGGTCAAACTAAAATTACCGATGGCGTAGAACTCGAAAATGGTACTGTTAATGTAGAAAAAGATTCTCATTTGCATGCCGATATTAAAGTTCAAGGTGATAAACACTCTACTATTACTGGTAAAGTAACTGGTAACTTGCATGTAGACGATGGTCATAAAGATGCTAAAGTACATTTAGGTAGTGGTGAACATGCGGGTAAAATGCATGCTGAAAAATCTAAACTTAATGGAGCAACTTTGTTCTTAGATCCTGCTTATGCTGATGGCATTGACAAAGGTTCCGAATTTGCTTTGAAGGAAGCTGCTAATTTGGATGGTGCTTATGTAGCAGGACAAAACTCTACTATCAGCTTTGGTGTAGATAATCTTGAAGCTGCACATGCAGTATTTGCTGAAACTGAATTGACCTTCGGTAGTGGTACTCAAAATGGCAACACTGTTAATGGTGACGTTAATGCAGTTATTTATATTGCTGATTCTGTTAGCTTGAATAATGCTGAAGGTAAACTAGCTGGTTCTATTACTGCTAATGGTGCTTTGACTTCTGCGGATAATTACACTGTTACTGCAGGTAAAGTAACCTTTGCTGATAAATCCTTGTTGATGGTTGAAGCTGAAAAAGTTGCTAATAAAGCAGCTATCTCTGACGTAACCGCAACTGACGTTAATGATAATGCTAAACTCTATATCAACAACGCTCAAAAAGATGGCGAATATAAGATCTTAGCAGGTTCTAGTATTAGTACTGTTTGGGCTGATGACAACATCATCACTAACAATAAATTGATTGCCTTTGAAGGTAGTGCAACTGGTAATGCATTTGATGTTAAAGCTGTATCTCAAAGTGTCAATGATGTATATGGTGATGACGTTATCATTGGTGAAGTTGTAGACGAATCTATTGCTAATGGTGGTTCTTCCTCTGATATCTTCAACTCCGCTGCAAATGAAGACATTAACGTTGACAGAAATGCACAAGTTGACGCTCTGAATAGCATTGGTTCTATGAACGAACTTGCTGGCGTAACTCATACTACTTATGCTGCAAGCAATATCTTGACTGATGCAGTTGCTGACCATATGTCCTTGGCTAACGATAAAGAACACGACAAAGATATCTGGGCACACTATGTACACACCAAAGAAAACGTTGACGGTTTGAAACGTGCAGGCGCTTATGATGCACAATACAACGGTATCGTAGTTGGCACTGACCTTTATAACGAAGGCAAAGCAACTGTTGGCGCTGCATTGACTTATGTTGATGGCAATATCAATGGGTCTTCTGTAGCAGCTCGTACTGAAAACGATGCTAAATACTATGGTGCAAGCGTATATGGTAGCATTCAAAACGATGATACTGCTGTAATCGCAGATGTATCCTACCTCCACGGCGAACACGACATTACCCAACGTAACAGCGGTAAAGTTATCACTGGTGAACCTGAATCTGATGCATTCAGCGTAGGCGTTCGTGTAGAAAAAGAAGCTAAGGCTGGCATTGGCAAACTTGTTCCGTATGCAGGCTTGCGTTATATGCACCTTGGTACTGGTAACTACACCAATAGCATTGGCTTGGCTTATAATGCTGACGATGCAGAACTGTTCTTGTTGCCTGTGGGCTTGAAATACAGCGCAGATATTAAGAACACCAATGGCTGGACTATGCGTCCGGTAGTAGAATTCGGTTATGTATGGGCATTCGGCGATACCGATGCTGACCAAACCGTAAGTTTAAACGGTGCAAGCAATGGCTTTGGTTATGACGTAACTGATAGCGGTAGCTATGTAGGTCGTTTTATGCTGGAAGCAGAAAAAGCTAATATCAGCTACGCATTGGGTTATGAATATCAAAAAGGCGACAATGTTGAAGCAGATAAATGGATGGTTAACGTTAACTGGAAGTTCTAATCAGTTAAGTTCCATGTTGTTTAAGGTAAAACACTTATGAAAGTAAAATAGCTCCCTCGATTTTGAGGGAGCTATTTTTAATACATATCTTCTAATTTAATTAACTTAACTTCATTATTATTGGCACGTTCTTCTAAGGCGGGGGTGAATCCGCTTTTAGAGAAGATGTAATAATGATATTTCTTGCCTTTGCCAAAAACTTTTGCGTAATTTTGGAGTAGTTCTAATTCATCTACGCCAATCTTTTCGTTTTTAAACTTGCAGGAACCGATGATATATTCATCGTTTTCTGCAGAAGTACCGATAATATCAATCTGTACTTCTTTTTTTGTTTTAGAGTCTGAACCCCACCATTCACCAATTTCAGAAAGAAGTATGGGGTAGAATGTTTCGTAGCGTAATAAATAGTCACGGCACATTTTTTCAAAAATCAGTCCCATATAAGTGGGGATAAGTTTCTTAACAGCTTGCTCGTAAATTTGTGGAAACCTTCCTGAACTGATGGCAGAGATGTTTTGCGGAACAAAGCGGTACCAAAAGCGGAAGAAGTTATCTTCGATACGATAGATTGTTTTTTTGCCAAACTTTTCAGTAATGGGAGTTGTCTTAGTCAAAATGCCTAACTCCAGTAAAACCTTAAGGTACTTCGCGCAAATTGCAGATTCGATACCGACTTTTGTGCTTATTTCATTAGGGCGAGACGCACCACCTGCGATGGCAGTGATGATGGAATTGTAGACAGCAGGTTCACGAAGTTCTTGCTTCAATAAATTTTCCGGTTCCTCGTAAAGATAACTTGACGTATTGAAAAGATTTTCCAGCAGAGCTTCGTCAATATTATCCTGTACGTTAAGTTTGTTAATGTAGTGGGGGATGCCTCCGGTAATACCATAAACTAAAGCTTGTTGTTCAGGGGTAAGTTGTGGATTGAAGGCGGTCATTTCTTTGTAGGTGAGAGCCTGTATTTTCATTTGTCCGGTACGTCTGCCATAAAGAGGACTTTCGTAACCAAGAACTTGGTTTTCCATAAAGCTCATGGATGAACCACAAAGGATTAGGAATAAGTTGCCTTTTTCCCAAACGTGGTCTATGAGATGTTGCAGGCGTGAGGAAATGGAAGCATCTGCTTTTGCAAGATAAGGATATTCATCAATTACGAAGATGAGTCTTTCTTTTTTTGCAAGCTCCGTTATTGCGTTTAAAGCACTGTCTAAGTTAGGATAGATAGGAGCGTTAACTACATTCGGATTAGAATAAGAATGGATTACTTGGGAAAGTGCTTCCAAGTTTTCTTGGGCAGAAGCATTTAAAGCAGAGAAGAAAATAGTTGGTTTGTCTTTGGAAAATTCATTTATGATTGAAGTTTTACCGACACGTCTTCTGCCGTAGATAATCATACATTCAAAGGTATTTTTTTGATAACGTTTATTTAATGTAGAAAGTTCTTGCTCACGACAAAGAAACATTCAGAAAACCTCCTTTGTTGAATCTAAAGTTACTAACTCGTAAGTTAGTAACTTACGAGTCTATTTTATCACAAGTTGTTTTTAGCAACAAGAAACTTTTTAATCGAAAATAGTTAAATTTTTTATAGTTTTTCTAAAAAATAAAGAGGAGTTTTTCAATTTACGTCGAATAGACACAGATAACCCAAAATGTGAAAAATTATAGGAGGCATAAGAATATGCATAGTTACAGCATGAATCTTGGTGGCAGAACCCTTACCATTGAAGCTGGCAAAATTGCTAAACAAGCAAATGGCGCTGTGTTGGTTCGTTACGGTGATACTGCAGTAGTAGTAGCAGTAACCGGCACCAAAACACCCCGTGAAGGTGTAGACTTTTTCCCTTTGACCGTTGATTTTGAAGAAAAAATGTATGCCGTTGGTAAAATTCCTGGTGGCTTTATTAAACGTGAAGGTCGTCCTAGCGAACAAGCTATTTTGACCAGCCGTTTGATTGACCGTCCCATCCGTCCTATGTTCCCCGATGGCTATCATAATGACGTACAAATCGTTGCAACTGCAGTTTCCGTTGACCCGGACAATGCTCCTGATATGCCCGCAATGGTAGGCGCTTCCTGCGCACTTTCCATTTCTGACATTCCCTTTGAAGGTCCTATCGCTGGTGTTCGCGTTGGTTTGATTGATGGCGAATTCATCATCAACCCCACCGTTGAACAAGCTCGCGCAAGCCTTTTGAATCTTGCTGTTGCTGGTACCAAAGACGCAATCCTCATGGTAGAAGCAGGCGCTAAAGAAGTTTCCGAAGAAACTATGCTTGATGCAATCTGGTTCGCTCATGGCGTGATTAAAGAATTGGTAGAATTCCAAGAAAAAATCGTTGCTGAAATTGGCAAAACCAAAATGGAAGTTCCCGTATACAATCCTCCTGCTGAAATCGCAGAAGAAATTGAAGCATACGGTGCTGCTAAATTGAAAGAAGCTTTGATGGACGCTAACAAATTGGAACGTGAAGAAAACGTTGCACGCGTTAAAGCTGAAATCGCAGAAGTTTTCATCGACAAATATCCTGACAACGCTAAAGACGTTGCTTACATTACCCAAAAACTGGTTAAGAAAATCGTTCGTCGTACCATCTCTGTTGACAAAATCCGTCCGGATGGTCGTCAACTGGACGAAGTTCGTCCTGTAACCTGTGAAGTTGGTCTGCTTGCTCGTCCTCATGGCAGTGCACTCTTCACCCGTGGTCAAACCCAAATCTTGAACGTTTTGGCTTTGGCTCCGCTTCGTGAAGCACAAACCTTGGACGGTCTTGGTGCAGAAGATACCAAACGTTACATTCACCACTACAACTTCCCGCCGTATAGCGTAGGCGAAACCAAACCTTTGCGTAGCCCCGGCCGTCGTGAAATTGGTCACGGTGCTTTGGCAGAACGTGCTCTCGTTCCGGTAATTCCTTCTGAAGATGAATTCCCGTATGCAATTCGTCTGGTTTCTGAAGTTTTGGAATCCAATGGTTCTTCCTCCATGGGTTCCGTATGCGCAAGCACCTTGTCCTTGATGGATGCAGGTGTTCCCATTAAAGCTCCTGTTGCTGGCGTAGCTATGGGCCTTGTTAAAGACGGCGAATACTTCACCATCTTGACTGACATCCAAGGCTTGGAAGATGCTCTTGGCGATATGGACTTCAAAGTTGCTGGTACCGACAAAGGTATTACCGCAATCCAAATGGATATCAAAATTGATGGTATCAACAAAGATATCTTCACCCAAGCATTGGCACAAGCTAAACAAGGTCGCGAATTCATCATGGGCAAAATGATGGAATGCATCTCCGCTCCGCGTGCTGAACTTTCCAAATACGCTCCGAAGATTACCACCATCAACGTTGACCCCGACAAAATTAGCAAAGTAATTGGTCCCGGCGGCAAAATGATTAAGAAAATCGTTGAAGAATCCGGTGCTAAAATTGATATTGATGATACCGGTCGTATCTTCATTGCTGCTGTAAACAGCGAATCTGCTTACAAAGCAATTGATATGATTAACGGCATCACCGCTGAAGCAGAAGTAGACAAAGTTTACACCGGTAAAGTTACCCGTTTGATGAACTTTGGTGCATTTGTTGAAATTCTGCCGGGCAAAGAAGGCTTGGTTCACATTTCTCAACTCTCTACCGAACGTGTAGAAAAAGTTGAAGATGTTGTTTCCGTTGGCGACGAAATCGTTGTTAAAGTAACCGAAATCGACAACAAAGGTCGCATTAACCTGTCCCGTAAAGCTGTACTGACTAAAGGCTTGTCCAAATAATTTAAAACTATAAAAGGCAGAGTTTTACTCTGCCTTTTTGTATATACGATAGGAGGAAGCTTATGAAATTAAGAGGCTTTGAAAAAATCGCTAAGTATGCTGACGTTGACTTCCAAATGCCGGAACGCAAAACCCAAAAGTCCGCAGGCTATGACTTCTGCCTGCCGGAAGATGTAGTCCTTGAACCTGGCAAACTGCAGCTGGTTCCTACCGGTGTTAAGGCGTATATGCAAGATGACGAATATCTTGGCGTGCACATTCGTAGCAGCATGGCAGTTAAAAAACGCATTATGCTGGTGAACAACGTAGGCATCATTGACGCTGACTACTATAATAATGAAGACAACGAAGGTCACATTATGTTGGCGCTTCTCAATATGGGTAGCGAATCTGTAGCTCTTCCCAAAGGTGAACGTGTTGCTCAAGGTATCTTCTACAATTATCTTGTAGCTGACGGTGATGCAGAAACTGAAAAGGAAGTTAGGGGCGGTGGCTTCGGCTCTACCAGTAAGTAAAAGGTTAGTGCAAAATTCTTGGCGCCCCTGAAAGGGGGCTGTCACCGTAGGTGAGTGAGGGGTAATTTTGTAACAATTGTACAAATTTGTAAGCATTAAAAAGTTTGTCACTTGCAAATTTGACAAGCATCGCTTCGAGTAATATAATTTTTTTAATAAAATATTTGAACCAGTAAGATAGAGGCGCGGAAAGCAATAGTAACCTGTGGAGCGGGAGCGAAGAAGCAGGGGAAAGGGTAACCGCCGAAGTGTAGTAGCAGCCATGTTGCTATGCTGGGTCGTCAGTGAAAGCTGCCGGACTGTCGCTTGTGAGAGCGGAGGGCTATCTCAACTAAAGTGAAGCTACAAAGCTGTTGAGATAGTGTATCTCAACAGCTTGTTTTATTTATAAAACGCGTGATAAGCACTGTCTAACTTTGTCGGAACTACAATTGCTTGCTCGACGTACTTCAAGTACGCCATCGCTGCACAATTTTGTTCCTTCGCGTTATCCAGCACTTCTGACGCGTTTTAAACGAAGCTTGAAGAAATAGAAGTTAATATTTTCAGTACAACTGTACTTGTAAAAAATACAGAAGTTTAGTAAAATAATAACAAGAGTAAAAACACTGGTTTCATATAATTTGAAAATAGTTAAGGAGTGAACTGAATGATTCGCGTATTAGTTAATGGCGCTTTAGGGCGTATGGGTAGCGAAGTAGTTAAAAAAGTTTGTGCTGAAGCTGATTTGGAATTGGCAGCAGTAGTTGACATTAAGGAAGCAAACATTGCTCTCGACAATGGTACAACAATGGCAACTCAAACTGACTTGGAAGCTGCTATTAAAGCAAGTGCTCCCGACGTTGTGGTAGACTTTACCCGTCCTGATGTAGTAATGAACAATTTGCGTAAAATTTTGAAGCTGGGGGTACGTGCAGTTGTAGGCACAACAGGCTTCAAGCAAGCAGATTTGGACGAGCTGGACGCTTTAGCTAAAGAAAACAATACGGCGCTTTTAATTGCTCCTAACTTTGCACTTGGTGCTGTTGTTATGATGAAGCTTGCTTGTGAAGCAGCAAAATATTTCTCCCACGTAGAAATCATCGAAAAACATCACGATAAAAAACTGGATGCTCCTTCTGGTACCGCAATTATCACTGCACAAAAAATTGCAGAGGTGCGCGAAGCAATGAAGCAAGGTCATCCTGAAGAAAAGGAAACTATGGCAGGTTGCCGTGGTGCAGATTACGAAGGTATGAAAATTCACAGTATTCGTCTCCCGGGCTATGTTGCTTCTCAAGAAGTTGTGTTTGGTGGTCAAGGTGAAGTGCTTCGCATCAGTACAGAGCCTATTAACCGCGAATGCTATATGCCGGGTGTAGCCCTTGGCTGTCGTAAAATTATGGATAAAGCAGGTCTTGTGTACGGACTTGATAAATTATTGTAAATAAATGGGGAGGGTAACCTTATGAAAAAATATAATGTTGCAATTTTAGGTGCTACCGGTGCTGTAGGCGGCGAATTCTTGAAACTTATCGAAGAACGTAATTTCCCGTTCAACGAACTGCGCCTTTTGGCTTCCAAACGTAGCGCTGGTACTGAAATCGAATTGATGGGTAAAACCTACGTTGTAGAAGAAGCTACTAAAGATTCCTTCAAAGGCATTGACATTGCTCTGTTCGCAGGTGGCAGCATTTCCAAAGAATTTGCTCCTTACGCTGTAGAAGCTGGTGCTGTTGTAATCGACAACTCCAGTACTTTCCGTATGGATCCGGAAGTTCCGCTGGTTGTTCCTGAAGTAAACCCTGAAGCGATTTTGAAACATAAAGGCATTATTGCTAACCCCAACTGCTCCACCATTATTATGGTTATGGCGCTGAAACCCTTGTATGATTTGGCAAGAATTAAACGCGTAGTAGTAAGCACTTATCAAGCAGTTTCCGGTGCTGGCAAAGAAGGCATTGACGAATTGACTGACCAAGTTAAAGCTTACAGCGAAGGTAAAGAAATGGTAGCAAATATTCTGCCCTCTGCTAGCCTTGCTAAACATTATCCCATCGCATTCAACCTGATTCCGCAAATCGACGTATTCCTTGACAACCTTTACACCAAGGAAGAAATGAAAATGGTTAACGAAACCAAGAAGATTATGGAAGACTATGATATGCGCATTACCGCAACCACCGTTCGTGTTCCCGTATATCGCAGCCACAGTGAATCTGTAAATATCGAATTTGAACATGACCTTGAATTGGCTGATATGATTAAAGCAATCGAAGCGTTCCCGGGCGTACAAATGCTGGATAATCCTGCTGAACAAGAATATCCTATGCCTCTGTACACTTCTGACAAAGATGATTGCTTCATCGGTCGTCTCCGTCGCGACGAATCTAACCCCAACAGCTTCAACCTGTGGGTTGTTGGCGACCAAATCCGCAAAGGTGCTGCATTGAACACCTTGCAAATCGCAGAAACCATGATTAAAAATGGTTGGATTTAATCTCAATTAAGATAAAGCCGAAGGGAAGAGAGTTCAAATGAAAATCATAGTGCAAAAATTCGGTGGCACCTCCGTTGCAAACGAAGAATCTCGCCTTGCCGTAAAAAATAAAATTCAACAAGCCATTCACAATGGCTACTCTCCTGTAGTTGTAGTATCTGCTATGGGTCGTAAGGGCGCACCTTACGCAACTGATACCTTGATTGACGTTCTGAAAGCAGAAAACATTTCCGTTAACGTACGTGAAATGGACGTTATGATGTGCTGTGGCGAAATTATTTCCTCCTGCATCATGGCAGCTCATCTGCAAAAACACGGTATCAATGCTATGGCTTTGACCGGTGGTCAAGCAGGTATTATCACTGACTCTCAATTTGGTGCAGCTCGCATCAAAAATATTAACGTTTCTAACCTGCATCACCTGCTGGAAGCTGGCATCATTCCCGTTGTTTGCGGTTTCCAAGGCGTAACCGAAGACAACCAAAAATTCACTACTCTTGGTCGTGGTGGCAGTGACACTACTGCAGCAGCTTTGGGCGCAGCGCTCCACGCAGAATTTGTAGAAATCTACACTGACGTTGATGGCATTATGACTGCTGACCCTCGTGTAGTAGCACAAGCAAACATCTTGGAAAAAATTTCTTACGCAGAAGTTTGTCAAATGGCACACAATGGTGCAAAGGTTATTCACCCGCGCGCAGTAGAAATTGCTATGAGCAGCAACGTACCTTTAATTGTAAAATCTACTTTCAGCGAAGCACCTGGTACTATCATTACCAACGAACGTGCTGCTGGTAGTTTGGGTAGCGACGTTGCAATTAACGATAATATGGCAAGTGGCGTTGCAAGCCTTAGTGATTTGGCTCAATTCCGCATTGCTCTTAATCCGGAAGATATGTCCGCTGGTAGAAAATTGTTCGAAGATTTGGCAGCAGCTGGCATTTCCGTTGGCAGTTTGAACCTTTCTGAGAAAGAAGCAATGTTTGCAGTATTCTCTCCCGACGTGGATCGTACCTGCGAAGTTCTTGATAACACTGAATTTAAATATGTTCTTAACACTGGTTGCGGTAAGGTTACCGTTGTTGGTAACGCAATGCGCGGTGTACCCGGCGTTATGGCTACCTTCGTTGCAGCTTTGGCTAGCAAGAAAATTGCTATTTTGCAAACTGTGGACAGCGACACCACCATTTCCGCAATTATTAAAGAAGAGTGCTTGAATGAAGCGGTTAAGGCGTTGCACGAGGCGTTCAAACTCTAAAACTGCTTAAAAATTTTGAGAAACGCAAACTTTTCAGAAGTGCTGAATAACGAGGCGGAACAAGATTGTGAAGTGAAGGCGTACTTGTGGTACGTCGAGCAAGCAATCGCAGTTCCAACAAAGTTAGACAGTGCTTATGGAAAGTTAGTAGGAGATAGGAGAGATACATTATGGCAGAAGCATATTTTGGTAGACTATTAACTGCAATGGTTACACCGTTTAATGCAGACGGTAGTGTTAATTGTGAAGCAGCTGCTGATTTTGCAGAATGGTTATTGGCAAATGGCAGTGATGGTTTGGTAGTAGAAGGTTCTACTGGTGAAGCAGCTACCATGTTCATGGACGAAAAGATTGCTGTACTTAAAGCAGTAGTTGAACGTGTTAACGGTCGTGCTCCCGTAATTGTAGGCGCCGGCACTAACTGCACTGCAAGTACATTAGAATTGATTAACGCAGTAGAAGCTTGTGGCGTTGATGGTTTGCTTGTAGTAGGTCCTTACTACAATAAACCTACTCAAGAAGGTTATTACCAACATTTTGCAGCAGTGGCTAAATCCACTAATCTGCCCATTATCGTTTACAATGTTCCCGGTCGTACCGGCTCCAACATCGAACCGAAAACTGTTGCTCGCTTGGCAGCAGAGTTTCCCAATATCGTTGCAGTTAAAGAGGCTGCTGGCAATGTAGCTCAAACTGCAGAACTCTTCCGTGTTCTTCCTGAAAACGTTACCATTTACAGTGGTGATGACGGTTTGGTTCTTCCGTTCATGGCAGTTGGCGCTCGTGGCGTAATCTCTGTTCTTGGCAATATTGGTGGTCAAATGCTGCAAGACGTAATGCAACTGTATAGCGAAGGCAAAGTTGCAGAAGCTGCTGAACTGAACAAGAAGCTTGTTCCGTTGGCAAACTCCCTATTCATCGAAAGCAATCCCATCCCTGTAAAATATGCTGTAACTAAAGTTACCGGTATTGACGCAGGTGCTCCGCGCTTGCCTCTGACTCCGTTGAGCGAAGGTGGCGTGGCTAAATTGGATGCTATCCTTGCAGAATATGGCTTGGTAAATGCGTGATAAGCACCGTCTAGCGTTGTTGTCATAAAATTGCTTGCTTGACGTACGCTTAGTACGCCAGCGCGGCACAATTTTATTCCGCCTAGCTATCCGGCACTTCTGACGCATTTGAAATGAGTAGAGTAAATTTAGGCACCACGTAACTTCGGTTGCGTGGTGTTTTTGCGTTTGTAGCAAATTTGTTACATCGTTCCTGTATTAAAAGTAAAGGCAGGATTTTCTCCGTCAGTAACGAATTAAATTTAGTATGAAGAATCGAGGAAGGAGTGTCTAACTTGCTAAAAAAGTTTTTATGTTTGTGTTTATTGTGCTTGTGTTGCGTAGCAGCACCTGTAAATGCAGCAGGCATTACTAATTTCAGCAAGCTGGTTACTGCTGATTACTGGATAGAAAATAATACTGACGGAGACGTGTTAATCTTAGATGCTCAAGGAGTAGAAGAGTTTAATAAAACTATTCGCAAGGTTTCACCTACGGTTGTCGATTTAGAAAAATATCCTGAAACGGTGTCTAAGCGTACGGTTAAGGCGAAGCTGAATAATTTTGAAGCTTTGGAAGAAGATTTGTACCTGCGTGGTAACAAAGTCAGCGATAATTATAAGGGGATTTTGCGGAAGCTGGTTAATTCTGCGGCGATTACCGATGACGTGCAGGTGAAGTATGCCGTTGTGGTAAGACGTAGTAATTTACGTAACCTGCCTACGGGCGAAGGCTTATTCTATTTTGCAGCGGATAAGGATTTCGACGCGTTGCAGGAGACTGCTTTAGACCCCTGTGACCCGGTAGTTGTATTGCATACCAGCGAGAATGGTCAGTTCCAATATATCCAAGCTGCTAATTACAGTGGTTGGATTAGCACCTACGATATTGCTTTTACAGATAGAAGTACTTGGCTACAATACGTAGACCCTAAAAAGTTCGTAGTGGTCGTAGGCAAGAGCGTAAAGCTGAAAACTTGGGAAGAAACTGTAGAGTACCAACAAGGCAGCCGTATTCCCATTCATAATGTGGATGACTCTGGTTATGTACTTAACGTTGCTGGTCGTGGTAAGGACGGTAATCTTGATAAGGTAAAGGTTAAGGTTGCCAAGAATGCTGCTTTGAGCGAAGGCTATTTGCCTTATACTTCTAACAATATTTTGCGCAGTGCTTTTAAATTTTATGGCGAACCCTACGGTTGGGGTGGCTTGAAAAGTAGTGTGGACTGTTCCAGCTTAATGTATAATGCGTATCGTACTGTGGGAATTTATTTGCCTCGCAATGCGGACGAGCAGGAAGCAAGCGCAGGAGTTCATATTAATTTGTCTAAGCTTGACGATGCAGGTAAGCTTGCTGCCATCAAGACTTTGACGCCTGGTGCTGGTCTTTATATGGACGGTCATTGCATGATGTGTATTGGTAAATCCAATGACGTTCCCTTCGTACTCCATTCTTTGGGAAGTTATTATAAGGATGGCAAAACAGTTCGCACCATGCGTGTCGTTGTTAGCGATTTGACCTTGACTCGTCATAATGGCAATAGCATGCTTGGCGATTTGACTACGGCAGTAGAGTATAAATAAAGGAGTTTCTCAGAAATGATTAATGATATTGAATGTGCTGTTGTTGATTTCAAGGCAGCAACTTATGAAAAGGTAGATAGTATTGTAATTATGCTGTGCAAGGAGTGCGCTCCCGGTGTTGCCAAGATTGATTTGCCGGAGAGCCTGCAAGCAGCTGTTAATGCTTATCTTGCAAAGTATCCTGATTTCTACGAGGTGGAAGCTGTAAATACCCTGGCGCTTATGCACGAAGGTAAATTGTTGCAGCTGACCATCGTTGGCTGTGGTGAAGGCAAGGAATGTACGCCCGCCAATTTCCGCAAAGCAGCAGGGGCAGCAGTACGCTCTCTTCAAAAACAAAAGGCTACTACTGCTATCGTAGTAGTGCCTTTGCTTTTGAAAGCAACTCGCTCCCACTACCTGCAAGCAATTGCTGAAGGCTTGTACCTTGGTGCGTATAAATTTAATGAGTGCAAGGGGGAAGTGAAGCCTGATACTAACTGCAACATTCAAATTACCAGTGCAGTTGAAAACGGCGAAGCAGTGCTTGCTCAAGCGGAAGCTATTGCCCAAGGTGTAACCCTTACCCGCAATTTAGTGAATCGTCCCGGAAATTGGGTGAACCCTGTGGTAATGGCAGAAGAAGCTCAAAAAGTAGCAGAAGCTTATAATTTAGAAATAAAAGTTCTGGATGAAAAGGCAATGGCTGCCAAAGGTATGAA
Source organism: Phascolarctobacterium sp. (assembly GCA_017623055.1). Lineage (GTDB taxonomy): Bacteria > Bacillota > Negativicutes > Acidaminococcales > Acidaminococcaceae > JAHHUH01. The sequence continues at coordinate 39,606 of JAGAPX010000046.1, read as the reverse complement.
CGCAATTTTAGCAGTTGGTCAAGGCAGTAAGAACCATCCCAGAATGATTACTCTTAAATATAATGGCGCAGGCGATGCTCCTTACACTGCTTTTGTTGGTAAGGGAATTACCTTTGACAGCGGTGGTATCTCCATTAAGCCAGGAGAAAACATGGGCGAAATGAAGGACGATATGTCCGGCGCAGGCGCTATTCTGGGTGCGATGCAAGCCATTGCGCAAATGAAGTTGCCTTGCAATATTATTGCTATTCTTTCCTGCGCAGAGAATATGCCCGGTGGCAATGCACAACGTCCTGGTGACGTGGTGAAGGCTGCTAATGGCAAGACCATTGAAGTTGTCAACACTGATGCAGAAGGCAGAATGGTTCTTGCTGATGCGGTATGGTATGCTTGTGAGCAGGGTGCAGTGCGTGTAATTGACATTGCTACTTTGACTGGTGCAGTTATCATTGCTTTGGGTAACGAAACCAGTGGTATCATTGCTAATAACGACGAGCTTGCCGAAGCAATTAAGGCAGCAGGCAAGAAGGCAGGGGAATGCTACTGGCAATTACCCTCCTTGCCGGAATGTAAGGAAGCAATCAAGAGCGACGTTGCTGATTTGCTGAATAGCGCTGGTCGTGCAGGTGGTTGCATTACCGGTGGTCTCTTTGTGGGCGAATTTGTCAAAGAAGGCGTGGATTGGGCACACATTGATATTGGCGGTACTTCCACCGCTACTAAGACAAGTGGTTTTAAAGTAAAGGGTGGTACTGGTTTTGGTACTATGACCCTGATTAAATACGCAGGTACTTTATAATGTTAGTTGATTTGCACACTCATAGTACATTTTCAGATGGACGTTATACTCCAACCCGGCTGGTTCAGGAAGCAATGGCTAAGGGCTTGACCGTTCTTGCCATTACTGACCACGATTCTTGGAACGGAGTAGGGGAAGCCCAAAAGGTAGCAGATGGTTTAGGCGGAAGCTTGCGCGTTATTCCTGGTGTAGAGTTGGGAGCGCAGTACGCAGAAGACAGCGTGCATATTTTGGCTTATTATGTGGATATGACCTACGCTCCTCTTTTGGAAAAGATGAACGAGCTGCGTCACGCCCGCGAGTTCCGTTTGCTGAAAATGTTAGAGAAGCTGCATAATTTGGGCTACGAGATTGAAGTGGAAGCCTGTGACCCGAATAATAGGGCAGTGGGTAGACCTCACGTTGCAAAGGCGTTAGTAGCAAAAGGTTACTTCGAAACTGTGCAAGATGTTTTTGATGCGCTTCTTCATCGTGGGGGACCAGCTTACGTTCCTCAACCCAAGCTTGCGCCTGATGAAGCGGTGGACTTAATTCACAAGGCAGGTGGCATTGCAGTTTTAGCTCACCCAAGTGAATTAAGTGACGGCAATCTGCCGGAATATTTGGTTAGCAATTTTGCCTTTGATGGTATCGAAGTGTATCACCCCAGTGCAGATGAAGCTGACCAAGAAAAATGGCTTGCCCTTGCGAAAAAATATAATATTCTCGTAAGTGGTGGAAGCGATTTTCACGGTATACCTGATAGATTTCCGACAGAGCTGGGAATTTTTGAAGTGGAGTGGCAAAACGTCGCAGGTGTGATACAATATAAAGAAAAATAAGTGAAAGGCAGGCAGGTCGTTGTGGAAGTTGTTGCCTTTGTAGGCCCAAGCGGTACGGGCAAAAGCCACCGCGCCATTGGGGTTGCCTTTGATAATAAATGTGATGCCATCATTGACGATGGTCTCTTAATTAAGGGTACAAGAATTTTAGCAGGCACATCTGCTAAGAATGAAGGAAATAGAATACAAGCAGTTAAGCGTGCTATCTTTACTGATGATGAGCATGCAAGAGTGGTGCGTGAAGCTTTAGGCAAGAATAATATCCGTCGCCTTTTGATAATCGCAACCTCTGACAATATGATTAACAAGATTACCAAGCGTCTTAACCTTGAAGCGCCTGTTAAGACTGTTTATATTAGTCAGATTGCGACAAAGAAGGAAATCAAGAAAGCACGTCACTCCCGCTTGCAGGAGGGCAAGCATATTGTGCCTGTTCCGTCTGTAGAGCTGAAGCCTCATTTTACTGGATACTTTGCGGATTTGCCCTACAATATTTTCTCCAAGCAAAGACGTGAGAAAAAAGATGCGGACCGTTCCATCGTGCGTCCTGCCTTTAGCTTTTACGGCAAGCTTTTAATTGCAGATACTGCTGTGGAAAATATCATTATGCTTATCGCGGATAAGATGTTGGGCGTGGATAAGGTAACGGATGTGAGCATTCGTCGTCGTACTGATAGCAAGGGGATTACTATTTCTATGGAGGTAATTCTTTTCTACGGCGTGCAGATTTTTACCATTACTCGTCAGCTCCAAGCTAAGATTAAGGAGAAGGTGGAGTATATGACGGCGATGCAGGTAAAGAATGTCAACGTATCAATTCGCAGTTTGTCTGTGAAAAAAGAAAAAGTGTTATAAGCAATAAAAAAGGATTGTGCAAATTTTGCACAATCCTTTTTGTTTCATTAAAATTAGAAAAATTGGTAGAAGTGCTGGAAGACGAGGAACAGCGAAGCTTATGAAGCGATAGCGTACTGGTAGTACGTTGAGCAAGTAAGCAAGCTGTGACAAAGTATAACAGCGCTTATAGCAATTTTATTCAGGGATGCGAAGTACTGCGCCAGTAGCTGCACTAGTTACTAAAGCTGCGTAACGAGCCAAGTAACCAGATTTAACTTTCGGGGGCGGGCAAACCCAAGCTGCTTTACGTTCAGCCAGTTCTTCTTCGGAAAGCTTCACGTTCAAAGTGCGGTTGGGAATATCAATTTCGATGATGTCTCCGTCTTGGATAAGAGCGATGTTACCGCCTTCGCGTGCTTCCGGAGAAATATGACCAATGCAAGCACCACGAGTTGCACCGGAGAAGCGACCGTCAGTTAAGAGAGCAACGTCTTTATCCAGACCCATGCCTGCCAATACGGAGGTGGGGTTGAGCATTTCGCGCATGCCAGGACCACCTTTAGGACCTTCGTAGCGAATTACAACAACGTCGCCTTTTTCAATCTTTCTACCGCAGATAGCAGCGATTGCTTCGTCTTCGGAGTTAAATACTTTAGCAGGACCACTGTGTACCAGCATTTCTTCTGCAACAGCACTTTCTTTAACTACACTGCATTCAGGAGCGATGTTACCTTTGAGTACTGCGATACCGCCAGTTTTGCGATAGGGGTCTTCAACGGTGCGGATAACATCGGGGCGAGTGATTTCTGCATGTTTAATAAGTTGACCAATGGTTTTGCCGGTAACGGTCATGCAGGATTTTTTGATAAGTTTCAGTTTGTCAAGTTCGTGCATAACAGCGCTGATACCGCCAGCTTCGTTAAGGTCGATGATGTGGTGGCTGCCACCGGGGCTAAGTTTGGTAAGATACGGAGTTTTCTTGGAGATTTTGTCGAAAAGTTCCAAGGGCAGGTCAATGCCAGCTTCGTGAGCGATTGCAGGCAAGTGAAGTGCGGTGTTGGAGCTGCCACCAATAGCCATATCTACGGTGATTGCGTTTTCAAAAGCTTTTTTAGTCATAATGTCGCGAGGACGGATATTTTTTTCTAAAAGGTTCATTACTGCCATACCAGCGTGTTTAGCAAGAGCAATACGTTGACCGTTGTAAGCAGCGGGAATGGTGCCGTTACCGGGCAAGCCCATGCCTAAAACTTCAGTCAAGCAGTTCATGGTGTTAGCAGTAAAGAGACCGGAGCAGCTGCCGCAACCGGGGCAAGCGCAATGTTCGATTTCGCTCAGTTCTGCTTTGCCAATTTGACCGGATTCGAAGCGGCCAGCAGCTTCAAATACGGTGGATACGCTAATGTCTTTTCCATTGAGACGACCGGGGAGCATAGGACCACCGCTTACTACAACGGTGGGGATGTTCAGACGAGCAGCTGCCATGAGCATACCGGGAACAATCTTATCGCAGTTAGGGATAAGTACCAATGCGTCAAAAGCATGGCCGTTAGCAACAGCCTCTACGCTATCAGCTACAAGCTCGCGGCTTGCCAAAGGATATTTCATACCATTGTGACCCATTGCAATACCGTCGCAGATACCAATTGCAGGGAACTCGATGGGAGTGCCGCCTGCTTCCAGGATACCGTATTTAACAGCTTGAGCAATGGTATCAAGGTGCATGTGACCGGGAATAATTTCGTTAGCTGCACAGCATACGCCAATGAGCGGTTTTTTCAGTTCTTCTTCAGTATAGCCCATCGCATAGAACAGGGAGCGGTGAGCTGCGCGGGTAGAACCCTTTTTAACTTCAATACTACGCATATTTAAAGACCTCTCTTTATAAAATTTTTTCTAAAAATCCATAAAGGCATATAGAAATTTTACATTCTTTTATTCGCATTGTCAATTTTGTTAAGGGATAAGACTTCTGCTAAGAAAAAAGTATAACGGATTTAACACATCTGTAAAAATAATTGGCTTCTTCAAAATTTTTTCACTGCAATTGATATAATTTTAGTATATAATATTAACAGAAATAATTTTGTGAGGTGCAATAATTATGAAAACTAAAATTACTGAACTTTTAGGAATTAAGTACCCCATTTTACAAGGTGGCATGGCTTGGACCAGTGAAGCTTGCTTGGCAGCAGCGGTGTCCAATGCTGGCGGCGCAGGCATCATTGCTTGTGGTGGACGTACTGCAGATTGGGTACGTGAAGATATTCGTAAAGCTAAAACCTTGACTGACAAACCCTTTGGCGTAAACGTAATGTTGATGGCTCCCAACGTTGATGAAATTGTTGACGTTATCTGCGAAGAAAAACCTGCTTTCGTAACCTTGGGTGCAGGCAACCCTGTTCCTTACATTAAAAAATTCCAAGAAGCTGGCATTAAGGTTATTCCTGTTGTACCCAACGTAAAACTTGCTCAACGTATTGCTGCTGCTGGTGCAGACGCAATGGTTGTAGAAGGTATGGAAGCTGGCGGTCACATTGGTAAACAAACTACCATGGCGCTTATGGAAAACGTGCTTCCTAACGTAAAAGATGTTCCTGTTCTTGTAGCAGGTGGCATTAGTGATGGTCGTGCCATTGCTGCAGCTCTGCTCATGGGTGCAGAAGGCGTGCAAATGGGTAGCCGCTTTATCCTGACTCACGAATGCATTGCTCATCCTGCTGCTAAAGAAGCAATCATGAAGGCAGTTGATACTGACAGCGTAACTACCGGTTACAGCCGTAACCATGGTGTACGTTGCCTGCAAAATTCCTTCACTAAAAAATATACTGAAATGGAAGTTAGCGGTGTTCCCACTGAAAAGCTGATGGAAGTTGGTGCTGGTACTAACAAACGTGGCATTCTCGAAGGCGACATCGAAAACGGCACTGTAATGGTTGGTCAAAGCTTGAACGTTTTGAACGACGTACTTTCCTGCCAAGAAGTTATGGACAGATTGATTGCTGAAGCTAAAGAAGCAATCGAACGCATTAAAGGCATTGAGTTCTAAAATAGAAAGCAGTTCTCAGAAATGAGAACTGCTTTTTTATGTCTTGCGTTTTTTAAAATTCGATTAAGTCACCGGTAGCAATGTAGTTCAGCTTGGGCATTTGCGCTTTCAAATAATCATATTGCTCAGTGCCGGTGCAGTGGCAAGTGTAGTAGGTAGCACCGTATTCATTAAGAATCTTAGCAGATTTATCCAAGGTTGCTGCGTCTTCGCCCTCAGTGGTGAGGCGGAAGAAGTGGAAACCACCAATCAAGATGTCGGGCTTGAGCCATTCCATAATGTTGAGGATACCTTTGTGAGAGCAACCGCTGATTACAATGCGCTTACCATTTTCTTCAATAATAAGGTATTGTTCGTGGAGGAAGTCGTCGGGCAGGAACTCACCGTCCACAACCTTGTTCAGACCGTAAGGATCAGCGTAGTATTTTGCTTCACGGTCGTTGCAGTTTAAAAGGGTAATGTTTTCGGAAAGCTTCAACGGTTCGCTGGTCAAAACAAAGCGTTCGTTGCCAGCCAAGCCTTCGGGAATGCTAACATTAAAGTCAGTTCCGGAGTAATATTGGTTAAAGCCTTTATCGCTAATGTAGATGGGGGCGTGGTCGTTAATTTCGATAAACTTTTTCAAACCGCCGCCATGATCGTAGTGACCGTGGGAGATTGCAGCGAAGTCTACTGCTTTTAAATCTACACCCATTTTTTCAGCGTTATCTGCAAATTTTTCAGAAGCACCGGTGTCGAACAAAATCTTTTTGCCGTCAGCCTCGATATATAAGCTTAAGCCGTGCTCGCAAGCCAAGCATTCGTCGTGAGAAATATTTTCCATTAATGCGTATATCTTCATGTAAATCACGCTCCTTTTATTATAGAAAAATTCTATAATATTTTCATTGTTAAGGCAAGTTTTTAGGAAAAATCTTCTGAATAAAAAGGAAGTAAATTTTGTGCTTTTTTCAGATTCAAAATGCTTGAAAAACTGCAAAGAAAGTAGTATGCTAACTAAGTTAAAGGTGAATTTTTTATGAACAATATTTTTAATAAAAGGTGATGCTTATGGATATGTTTTTTGCTGCCGTGCTGTGTTATAGCATTGGTATTTTAACTTTGTTTGCGCCACATCACATGCAGATGATGGCTCATTATGTGGCAAACTTGGCTGCCGTTATGGGCAGTGGCTTGGTGTTCTTTAATGCGTGGGCTATTTTGGCAGGCGATGCGACCATCAGAGCCTTTAGGTGGGGGAGTTATACTCTTACCTGTGACGGATGGAGCGCTCCCTTTTTGATGCTTACTGGTTTGGCAGGCATCATTGCCAGCGTCTACGCTCTTGGTTATGCTGAAAGCTACGAAGGTAAACGCTTACGCATGCTCAATGGTTTATGGAACTTGTTTATCTGCTCCATGGTGCTGGTACTTTTGGCAGGCGATGCCCTCAGCTTCCTCCTGTTCTGGGAAATCATGGCAGTTGCTTCCTTCCTCCTCGTAAATCACGAAGCAGAAAAACGCACTACTTGGAACGCTGCTTACCAATATCTGGTAATGACTTCCATCGGTACTGCGGCAATTATGATTGCTTTCTTCCTGACCACTACCTTTAGCGAAGGCTTTAGCTTTGCGGCAATGAGTGCTAACACTTTAAAAGGTGGCTGGCTCCACGCAACCTTTGCTGCTGCGTTCATTGGCTTTGCATTGAAGGCAGGCTTAGTTCCCTTGCACGTATGGCTTCCCAACGCTCACCCTGCAGCTCCCAGTCATGTTTCTGCGCTGATGAGTGGCGTTATGCTGAAAATTGCTTTGTACGGCTTCGGTCGTTTTATGTTTGACTTCCTGCCGGAATGGAATTACTGGTGGGCAGTTATCGTTATGGTAATTGGTCTTATCTCTGCTTTCCTTGGCGTGCTGTACGCTCAAATGGAAGTGGATATTAAACGTATCTTGGCATATTCTTCCGTAGAAAACATGGGCATTATCTTTGCTGCCTTTGGCTGCGGTATGCTTTTGAAAGTTGTTACTGACTCCAACTGGTGTCAAATCGGTTTCCTTGCCGCACTCTTACACGCTTTCAACCATTCCATCATGAAAGTGTTGATGTTTATGAGCGCAGGCAGCATTATGCACGGAACCGGTAGCAAGAACCTTGAACTTTTTGGTGGCTTGGCTCGCAAGATGCCTTACACCGCACTCTTTACCTTTATCGGCGCTATGAGCCTTTCCGCACTGCCCTTGACCAATGGTTTTGTAGGGGAGTGGATGGTGCTGCAAAGCTTTATCACCTTGGCACATAATGGTCCTGCTCAAGATGTGCGTCTGTGGTCTGCTTTGGCGTTCATTCTTATGGGCTTAACCGGTGCTCTTGCTTTGGGCTGCTTCGTTCGTTACTTTGGCATTACCTTCTTGGGTGCTGCTCGTAGCAAACTTGTAGACCATGCTCACGAAAGCGATATCTTTATGTTGGCTGCTATGGGTATGAGCAGTGCCTTAGTATTATTGGTAGGTATTTTCCCTGCCTATGTAATTGAACTGCTGTGCAAAGCAATTGATATGAGCGATTACATGGTTATTGGTTTAGGTGGTCGCTTGATTTGGAGTGGCAGTGGTACCTTTGTAACCTTTAGTCCTTTGGTGATTGCATTTGCTTTGGGTCTTTTAGGTGTTGCACTTTTGGTCTTTGTTGTAAGACAAGGCGTGTGCATCGAAAAAGATGTTACCTGGAACTGCGGTACTTATCCCACCGCTCGTCAACAATATTCTGCAACTGGTTTTTCCAAGCCGGTACGTCGCGCTTTCGATTATCTCTTGAAGCCCAAGCGTGAACGCACCTTTACTCAAAACGACCATTCCTATTTTGGTCGCAAGCTGTACTACAAGCTGGAAATTCCCGATATGATTACAGAAAAACTGTATCAACCCTTTAATAAATATTTCGTTAGCGCGTCTGCTTTCCTGCGTCGTCTGCAACAAGGTAGCGTGCGTCTGTATGTAAGCTACGTTATGGTAGCCATGGTTATAGTTCTGGTTTGGGGGGCGATTTATAAATGATGAATGATATGCTCATGAATTTATTATATTGCCTTGGACAGGCTATGATTTTACTGCTGCTTGCTCCTATGGTAAGCGGTATCGTGAAAAAGCTGAAAGCCTTTATGCAAAATCGTATTGGCTCCAGCATTTTCCAAGAATACTTTGATATTTACAAATGGTGGCGTAAACCTACCATGCTCACCCCGCATACCAGCATTGTGTTCATCTTGGCGCCTTGCGTGTACTTCATTACAACTTTGGCTGCGGCAAGTATGCTTCCCAATTTTATTGGTGGCAAGGCAAATTTTGGTGATGTTTTTGTTTTCGTTTACCTTTTTGCGTTAGGTCGCTTCTTTATGGCAGTTTCTTCTATGGATGCTGCAACTGCTTTTGGCGGTATGGGTGGTAGCCGTGAGGTTTACATTGCTGCTTTTGTAGAACCGGTAATTATGCTTGGTATTTTGTCCAACGTACTGCACACCGGTAGCACTTCCTTAAGTGGTATGACCTTGAACCCTAGCGAAGTGAACTTAACTGTAGCAGGCGTGCTTACTGCCGTTGCCTTCTTCCTGGTAATGCTTGCAGAAAACGCTCGTATTCCTGTAGATAACCCTGATACCCATTTGGAATTGACCATGGTTCACGAATGTATGACTTTGGAATATTCCGGTAGACTTTTAAGCCTCATTCATTGGGCAAGTCAATTGAAGCTTTTGGTTTTCCTGCTGATTTTCTCCCTGCTGTATTTTCCCTTTAACCTGCCTTTGGTAGTTAAGGTGCTTATTGGTGCGGCTGGTATTGCAGTGATGGAAACTTTGAATAATAAAATGCGTCTGTTTAAAGTGCGCATCTATTTGGCAGCTGCAGGCATTATGATGCTTTTGGCAGTTGTAGCACGTTAAGGAGGTAAGCTGTGGAGTATTTAGTAGTAGCGCTCATGTTTGTAGTGTTCCTGCAAACTCGCATTATGGACTTGCGCCGCGCAGTTTATTGCCTTGGTGTGCAATCTGCGATTATTGCGGCAGCATGCCTTGTTATCGGTATGAGCCATGGGGGAGGCTTGCATGCCTTTTTGCCCGGTGTTTTGACTATTGCCGTTAAGGTTATTTTTATTCCTTACGCTATCTTAAAGGTTGTACGTAACCTGCAAGATGAATCTGAAATCGTTAGCGATATTAACGTTAACTATTCTACTGCGGTAGCAGCTTGTGCCTTGGCGTTAAGCTATATGGTTTTCGATAGCCTGTTGCCTAATTTTGAAGGTCGCGATATTTTGGCGTCCTCCTTGTTTATGATTATGACAGGCCTCATTCTGATCGTAATGCGCAGTCGTGCCATTATGCAGATGATTGGCCTGATTACCTTGGAAAACGGTATCTACCTCTTTGGTCTTGTTATGACCGAAGGCTTGCCCATCATTATTGAATTGGGCGTTTTCCTTGACGTGTTGATTGCTGTTGTTATCTTGGTAATTTTGACCAGCCGTTTGCGCATCTCCTTCAAAACTACCGATACCAACGAGCTGAACAAATTGAAGGGGTGAGAGTATGCTTAGTTTAATTATTGCACTTTTAGTTTTACCCCCTCTGTGTGCGGTTTTGGCACTGAAAGGTAATTTTGATAACGAAAAATTACACTGGCTCCATCGTTTGACTGCTAGTGGTGTAGGTGTTTTGGTAGCAGCTATTTTATACAAGCTGAACCCTGCACATCCTTTTATCAGCGAATATTTCTACATCGATGCTTTAAGCGCATGGATGCTGATGATTATTACTACCTTGTACTTGGCTGCAAGCTGGACCGCACGTTCCTACCTTACTCGCGAAGAAATTTGCGGTATCTTAAAAGGTGAACGCTTGCAAACCGGTCGTTACTTTGCGTTGATGCAGCTCTTCGTTTGGACCATGTTTATCGTACTTTTAGTGAAGAACATTGGCTTGATGTGGGTTGCCATCGAAGCAACTACCTTGATTTCCGCACTTTTAATTTCCTTTAAATTTACTCGTCAAGCTTTGGAAGCTACTTGGAAATACGTTATGGTTTGTACCGTAGGTATTTGCTTGGCGCTGTTGGGTACTTTGATTTTATATTATGCCCAAATCAATGCTGTGGGTAGCGAAAATGCGCTTAGCTGGCTTTACCTGCACAAACACGCAATTCTGCTTGATCCTTCCTTGACCAAGCTGGCATTGATGTTCATTTTGATTGGTTACGGTACCAAAATTGGTATGGCGCCCATGCATACTTGGCTTCCCGATGCTTATGCGGAAGCTCCCTCTTTGACCAGTGGTATGCTTTCCGGTGCGTTGTGTACTTGCGCTCTTTACGTAATGATGCGTAACCTCGTTATCCTGCTTCCTACTGCTGGAGCAGAACTGATGGGTAGCATGGTACTTTTCTTCGCAGTGCTGACCGTTGCCATCGCCGTACCCTTCGTTGTTGTACAACGTGACGTGAAACGTATTTTGGCGTACTCCTCTATGGAAAACATTGGCATCATGATGGCTGGCGTAGGCGTGTTCACTGCCTTCTCCTTAAAAGCAGTACTGCTCCATATGTATAGCCACGCTATGATTAAATTTGTACTGTTCTACATCGCTGGTACCATCATCCAAGAATATCAAACCCGTAATATGATGCGTATCCATGGTATGATGAGCGACGTTCCCCATACTGCAACTTTCTGGCTGACTGGTATGCTTGGTATTTTGGGCTTGCCTCCTATGGGCTTGTTCTTTAGTAAATTCTACATTCTTACCGATATGTTCCGCCAAGGTCATTGGGTAGCAGGTGGTCTTTTGATTTTGCTGCTGACTGGCGTACTCATTGGTATTTTGTACCACGGCATGCGTATGCTGTGCGATAAACCTAAACGTAAACCCTTGGGCGATTTGCTGGGCAAGATTGATGTGCCTGTTTTGGCTGCTCTGCTGCTCTTAACTTGCATCGTAGGTGCAGGCTTTGAAAAAATCGCTTGGATTAATAATCTTTTGAATAATGCTGTAAAGGTAATAGGAGGCTAATATGGTGATGCATGTAAAACCTGAAAACTTACGTGGCGCTGCTAATATTTGCGGTGATGGTGGCAAGCATCCTTTAGCAGCTATGTTCGGTGTAGACGAAACTCATCGTGGTGGCGGACTTGCCATCTATTGCCTGTTCTATAATAAAGAAAAACGTACCTTAGACACCGTAAAGGCAGAGTTCCCGGCAGATGGTCCCTTGAACTATCCTTGCCTTACAACCCTTTTGCCTGCTGCTGCCTGGTACGAAAGGGAACTCCACGATATGTTTGGTTTTGTTCCCGAAGGTCATCCTGACCTGCGCCCCTTGGTGCTTCACGAAACATTTCCCAAAGGATTCCATCCCTTGCTGAAACGTTTTAATGCTAATTTCCAAGTACGTGGCAATCGTGAATATGAAATGGCTGCTGCTAATGGTGAAGGTCTTTTTGAAGTTCCTGTTGGTCCTATTCACGCAGGCATCATCGAACCTGGTCACTTCCGTTTTAGCCAAGCAGGCGAATCCATGCTCCAATTGGATGCTAAGCTGTTCTTTACCCATCGTGGTATTGAAAAGGCTGTGGAAGGCAAAACTCCCATGGAAGCCTTGCACATTGTAGAACGCATTTGTGGTGCGTGCACCGTTGCTAATACTTTGAGCTTCTGTCAGGCGGTGGAAAAACTTTCTGATGTTGAGGTTCCTAAACGTGCGTGGCTTATCCGCACTTTGGCTGCAGAACTGGAACGCCTTTACAATCACGTAGGCGATACCGGTAATGTGTGTGCTGGCGTAGGCTTTTCTCCTGTAATTAGCATGGGTTCCCGTCTAAAGGAATACCTCATGCAATTGGACGAAGTGCTGGCTGGCAACCGCTTCTTGCGTGGTCTTATTGTTCCTGGCGGCGTGAAGTACGATGTGGATGACCATATTCTTGAAGAAATTGAAGAAGTACTCCGTGAAGTGGAAAGGGAATACGCTACCATTGAACACATCATGTGGGAACAAAACAATTTCATCAACCGTGTGCGTACTACAGGTATTATCAAGAGCAAAACTGCTTTTGACCTTGCCATGGTAGGCGTGGGCGCTCGTGCCAGCGGCATGGAGCGTGATAGCCGTAAGGATATGGGCTACGGAATTTATGATGAATTTGACTTTGAGTTGGTAACTGAACAATCCGGTGATGTTGAAGCACGTATTAAAGTGCGTATTGCTGAAGTTGCCGAAAGTTTGAAAATTGTGCGCCAAGCAATTAATGCTTTGCGTTATGATAATAGTAAAGAACTGCTGGTAGATTTGGGAACCCTGCGTACCTTGGAAGGTAGCTGGGGCATTAGCGAATCTGCTCGTGGTGATAATGTTCATTGGCTTATGTTGGACGAAGAAGGTCGCATCGACAGATTGTTTGTGCGTAGCGCTTCTTATCCTAACTGGCCTGCGTTAACAATTGCGGTGCAAGGGGACATTATTCCGGACTTCCCGCTGATTAACAAAAGCTTTGAATTATGTTATGCTTGCCTTGACCGATAGGGGGAACTATTGTGTTAAAGATGATAGAAGCCATTTTGGCAAAGAGAATAGTAACTGAAGGTGTTAAAGTTACAGGCGACAAACGCATGCGTGGTCAGCTTAAGGCCATGTATGGCAAGAACTATACTTGCTGTGGCGCCTGTGTTAATGCTTGCCCCGTAAACGCAATCAGTCTTGTTGATGGCAAGCCTAGCATTGATTATAAAAAATGTATCTTCTGTGGTCGTTGTGTTGAAGTTTGCGCTGAACGCGTACTGCAACACAGCAATAAAGAAGCTTTGGCAGAAATTTTGACGGAAGCACAAGCAGAAGTCAAAGAAATGGTTACTGCCAAATTAGGACGCTCCTTGCATGTGCGTCACGTAGATGCTGGTAGCTGTAACGCTTGTGATTTTGAAATGTGCGCACTGAGCAACCCCATCTACGATTTGCATCGTTATGGTATTGCCTTTGTAGCTTCTCCTCGCCACGCAGATATGATTATGGTAACTGGTGTTGTTACCCGTAACTTAGAACAAGCTTTGCGTATGACCTACGAAGCAATGCCCGAACCTCGCCTTGTTATGGCGTGTGGTGCTTGCGCGGCAGGCGGAGAAACCTACGGTAGCACTTATGCAATTGTTGGTAAGGCTGCAGACGTTGTGCCTGTGGATATTGCTGTGCCTGGTTGTCCGCCGAGACCGAGTGCTATGATTGTGGCGCTTTGTGCAGCAGCAGACCTGTTAAAGGAGCGTATGTAATGATTACATATAGACAAGCAAAATTTGATGATGTGGAAAATATCCATAAGCTTCTCAACGATTACGCCAAGGAAGGCTTGATGTTGCCTCGTTCCCGTAACGCAATCTATGAGAACTTGCGTGACTACATCGTTGCCGTACAAGGCAGTCATTTAGTTGGCTGTGGTGCTTTGCATTTTGTGTGGGATCGTTTAGCAGAGATTCGCTCCCTTGCCGTAGACCCGGAACTTAAATGCACAGGTATTGGCAGAAAGATTGTAGAGCTGTTGGAAAAAGAAGGCGTTGAACGTGGCGTAAAAATGTTCTTCACCCTTACTTATCAACCTGGCTTCTTTGCAAAATGCAATTATATTGAAACTGCGAAAGAAAAGCTTCCTCAAAAAGTTTGGAAGGAATGTGTATATTGCCCGCAGTATCCGTACTGCAGTGAGATTGCTTTCGTAAAGACTACCGTCGACTACCAACCTGGCGATATCATGTTTTAATTTTTCCATAAGCACCATCTAACGTTGTTGAAAATATTTTATAAAAGTACTTGCAATTTGTTCTGACTTATGGTAATATTTATAAATGTCAGGCGACTGACAAAATGGCCCGGTGGTTCAGTTGGTTAGAATGCCGCCCTGTCACGGCGGAGGTCGAGGGTTCGAGTCCCTTCCGGGTCGCCATTTTTTTTGCGGGAATAGCTCAGTGGTAGAGCACCTCCTTGCCAAGGAGGGGGTCGCGAGTTCGAGCCTCGTTTCCCGCTCCACAGGGGTATAGCTCAACTGGTAGAGTAGCGGTCTCCAAAACCGTTGGTTGTGGGTTCGATTCCTACTGCCCCTGCCAAGCGATTATAATAGACGTAGACTTCGGTCTACGTCTTTTTTGTTTTGTTTCTATATCATCTCAAAAAAGTTTAGCAACAGTTTGCAGCCAAAGAAAATTATTACAATGCCACACACTACGTTAATGGTGCGTAGTACTTTTGCATTGAAGCAGTTGCTCAAAGTGGAGATGGTCGTTGCCAGCCCGGTGAACCATAAAAAAGAAGCAGTTGCCACACCCAAGATGAAAGCGGTTGACTGAGCAGGAGGAAGGCTTGCGTTGAAGGCGCCAAGCATCATTGTTCCATCAATTATTGCGTGTGGGTTAAACCAAGTCACCACGCAGGCAGTGTAGATTGTAGAGCTTATGGACGGTGGAGGAACGTTGCGGGTAAGCTCCGCACCTTTGTCGCGAAGCAAACCAACGCCAATATAAATAACGATTATACTGCCAACCAATATGATGAGCATTTGCAGCCAGTGATAATTTTCCATCACCATGCCAATTCCAAAAAAGCAAGCCAGTGCAAGGGTAATATCAAAGAAAATGACAATCAATGCTGTGATTAAGGCACGCAATCTATTTTGAGTTAAAGCAGAATTTATAACGAAGAGGTTTTGCACGCCAATGGGTGCCACGTAAGCCAAGCCCATGGTCAAACCTTGTAAGAAGTATTCCATAATTCACCTGCTATTGAAAAATATATGCAATATTATATCAGTTATACTGCGGACTACAAAGATAAAAATTTTGTGTGAGAGAATAGAAGTGTGAGAAGTGAAGAGTTATAACTCCAACTTACTACATACTTAGGGAACAAGGAAGAAAAGCTTTCAGCTTTTCTTGATACAGGGCAAAGAAATAAAGGAGAGAAGAAAACCAACAAAAGAAGAGAGGAAAAAAGAAATCTCACCCTTATAATGGGCTATTTATTAACAAAAAGGGACATCAGGAAGAAAAATTTTTTCCTAATGTCCCTTTTCTAGTGTTTTTGACCCATTATAAGAGTGAGGGGATTTTTATTTGAGGGTTATGGTTTTTATTTTTTATACGCTGCTGCTGCCAGCACATCCATTTTTGCGTATGCTTTCGGGGTTCTGCCCATATCGAACTTAGCAGCAACCTTTTCGCCAGCGGGAACGGTTACTTCAAAAAGGCTTCTTGCGTAGATGATTTCGCCAGCTTCGTCGTAGTAAACTACTTGGGCAGAGCAGTTCAATTTGTTTTTGGTGCTGTTAGCGATAGCTACTTTTTCCTTGGCATAGTCCATGTTGTAGATTACGCCAGATTTATTATCTTCGTCAATGCCGGGAACAAGTACGTAAAATTTAGAGCGTTCTTGTTTGATAAGGGAGTATTTAATTTTTTCAGTTTCTTTTTTGGTGGGGTTCATGGGTACATAAACGCTTTGCTTTGCGCCAATTGCGGGAACGGTTACGTTGTCAATTGCTTCCAGCCAGAAATCGCCTTTGTCGTAGCAATCTGCTTTGAAGTTTACTTGTACGGTAGCATCGCCGTTATTGGTAACAAGCACGCCAAAATTGTCAGAGGTAAGTTTTAAGCCCAAGATTTTAGCAGAGCGGGTCCATTCTACAGGTTTTAAAACGATGTTCTTGTCATCAAGTTTTGCGCAACCACTTACTGCGAAGATGCTCAGCAAAAATACACAGCTTAAAATAATATTAATAATTTTTTTCATAAGTATGTCTCCTTTCGGATTTGAATTATTCCTATATAAATTATAACATTTTCTCGAATGTTGCACAATTCTCTGTCCAAAGCTTTCAAAAATATTTATGACCACGTGTTGAAAAAAGTGGCTCAATAGTATACACTATATTTGGAAATTGTTGGAAAGGGTGTGAGCATCATAGCTTTAAGCAACAGGCAAAAACGTATTGCTGAGATTGTGCGCTTGGAAGGACCTATTACCGGTGAACATATTGCGCAGCGCTTAAACGTTACCAGAGCCGCTCTGCGCAGTGACCTGGCAATTTTGATTATGGGCGGTATCTTGGACGCACGCCCGAAGGTTGGTTATTATTACACAGGTAAAAATACTTTAGGCATGTTGATGGAGGAAATCTCCAATATTTGCGTAAAGGATTTGCAATCTGTACCCATTGCCATTGGCAATGACAAGAGTGCTTATGAAGCAATCGTTACTATGTTTTTAGAAGATGTTGGTTCTGTTTTCATTTTAGATGAAGCAGGGCTTTTGGCTGGCGTAGTATCTCGTAAGGATTTGCTCAAGGCAGCAATCAATAATGCAGATTTACACAGCCTGCCAGTAGTTATGGTTATGACTCCTTTGTCTAAGATTATTGTGGCAAATGAGGATGAATCCGTTGCTGCTGCTGCACGTAAAGTTATTGATAACGAAATTGACAGCTTGCCCGTAGTGCGCGCCGTTAATAATGGCAAACGCAGCTATGAGGTGGTTGGACGTATTACCAAAACTAATTTTACTCGTCTGCTGGTTGATTTGGCAGAAGGCAAAGGAGGGCACTATAAGAGTGAAGAATAATCCTATTATTTATGCTGTTTCCGATTCTATTGGCGAAACTGCTGAATCTGTAGTTAAGGCTACGGTTAGCCAATTCATTGAAGAAAAGTTTGACATTACCCGTGTGCCCTACGTTAGGGATAAAGCGCAAATTGATAAAGTTTTAGAAGAGGCTGCTCATCACAAGGCAGTTGTGTGCTATACCATTGTTTCTCCTGATTTGCGCGACCACATTGCTGATAGAGCACTTGCCCTTGATGTACAAGTGGTTGACGTTTTGGGACCTATGATTAAGTCCATTGAAAAGGCTACCGGTATGTTGCCTCGTAACCAAGCTGGTCTTATTCATTCTCTTGACCACGAATATTTCAAACGCGTGGAAGCTGTAGAGTTTGCTGTTAAGTACGACGATGGCAAGAACCCCATGGGTCTTTTGAAGGCTGACGTGGTAATCATCGGCGTAAGCCGTACCTCTAAAACTCCGCTTTCTATGTATCTTGCTCATAAACGTATTAAGGTTGCTAACGTTCCCTTGGTTCCGGAGCTTGCTCCTCCTGAAGAACTGTTCAAAGTTCCTCCCTACAAGGTTGTTGGTCTTTTGATTGACCCTTACAAGCTTAACGAAATCCGTTCTGAACGCTTAAAGACCATGGGTCTTTCTGATAGCGCAGTTTATGCGGACGTAAAACGCATTGGTGAAGAGCTTGAATACGCAAAAGGCATTATGCGTCGTATTCATTGCCCAATCATTAACGTTTCTAACCGTGCAATCGAAGAAACTGCTGGCATGATTCTTGAATATGTTAAAAAGAATCAAGAACGCTACGGTGAAAACTAATCTAAAAAATTAAGGACTGTCCATTTGGACAGTCCTGTTTATTTTGTAGGGGGAAGCTGGTCTAAAAACTTCTTTTGAATAACGTGGTAGATTGCCATTTTATCCTGTGCTTTGCCGTTTACCAGTACGTTGCCTTCGAAGATGGCAAGCTTTGTTTTCCAGTTAAAGGAAGCTTTATCAGAAGTGATTTTAGTTTTATCGTGCTTGAATTTAATGTTACCATTAACGTAGGCGGTTCTTTCCTTGTGATAAACGTCAACCTTGTCGCAGTTAAAGTTAAGGTCGTCGTAAATCAAGGTAATGTTGCCTGCACCATGCACTTCTTTTTTAAAAAGGCTTACCGCAGTTTGGTCACCTTTGATGGTGAGCATTTTTTCCTTGGTGGGGATTTGTACGTGAACGTTGCCTTTTAAATTATAAATACCTTTCATGATGTCGAAGGTACGTGTGTCAGATTGGATGATTACTTCTTTGCCCTTACTTGTTTTGTGGGTGGAAGATGTTTCTTCCGCTGCGAAGCAGAGGGTAGGGATAAGAAGTAGGCTTAAGATAATTAGAAAGATTTTTTTCATTTTGGTCACCTCATAAAAGTTATTATAGTCTTTTTTAATTGTATGAGCAACTTTTTAGGCAACGTTAATAAGAAGTTTTCGTGAAAAAAGAGGATTTTATAGTTGAATAGGGAATACTTAAGAAGGTAAGTTTAACGTCAGGAGTGTTTTTATGAGCGTCGAAGCAAATGATTTTAAGGAGCAGGTCCGCAACCACGCAAATATTGTGGAAGTGGTTTCCGGTTATGTGGCGCTCAAGAAAAAGGGCAGGAAGCATTGGGGCTGCTGTCCCTTCCATGGCGAAAAAACACCTTCCTTTACCGTTGATGAGGAAAAGGGATTTTTCTACTGCTTTGGCTGTCACGAAAGCGGGGATGTTTTCAAGTTCATAATGAAGAGCGAAAACTGCGGCTTTATGGATGCGGTAAAGTTTTTGGCAAATAAGTATGGTATTCCCGTTCCTGAACGTCAAAAATCTGCTGCTGAAATTGCTCGTGAGCAAAAGGCAAAGCAGGTTGTAGCTACCAATGAACTTGCGGCAAGGTTTTACCAAGCTTGCTTGACTAAGACTCCCTACGGTAAGGGTGCTTTAGAATATTTACATCGCCGTGGCATTACGGATGATATTATAGAAGCTTTTTCCATGGGTTACGCCATTAACAGCTTTAACGGTTTGATGAATGCATTGGGAAAACGTGGTTATACTGCTGAACAGCTTATGCTGGCTGGGCTTGCTGTGCCTGGCAAAAATGGCGGAGCTTATGATAAGTTTCGCAATCGGGTGATGATTCCCATCAAGGATCCTCGTGGCAAGATTGTAGGCTTTACGGGGCGTATCTTGGGGGATGGAATGCCCAAGTATATGAATACTGGTGAAACGGAATTTTTCATTAAAAGATATTTACTTTTTGGTTTAGATATAGCGGTTAATGAAATCCGCAAAACTCGTCAGGCAATCGTGGTAGAAGGGCATATGGATGCCATTAGCCTGCACGCTGCAGGAGTGAAGAACGCAGTTGCCTCCATGGGTACTGCTTTTGCGGCAGAACAGGCACGTCTTTTAAAGCGTATGTGTGACGAAGTTGTTTTTTGCTACGATAGCGACAATGCAGGGCGTAACGCTTCTGTCCGTGCGGTGAGTATTGCTCGTGCTGCAGGACTTAAGGTGCGCGTTGCAGGGGTGCCTGATGGCAAGGATCCTGACGAATTTATCCGTCAACATGGCAAGGATGCATTCTTAGAAGTTATCAGGCAAGGGCTTGATGGCATAGATTATCAGGTTGAAGAAACTATTTTGCAAAATAATGTTACAAATTTAGCAGGAAAAGTGGAAGCTGTGTCGAAAATAATACCATTCCTGCTAGAATGTAAAAATGAAATTGAAGCTGCAGAGCATATTCGCAGGCTGGCGCAACGTCTTACCATAGACGAAGGGCTTATCGCCGCAGAGTACCGCAAGGCAGCTAAAAATAGTGGAGTGCAGGCGAGCAGCGTAGTGCAGCAGCCTACGGTTAAATCCACATATACTGCTGAACAGCAGGCAGAAGAAATGTTGCTGGCAGTGCTTTTGGAACACCCAGAACTGGCGTTAGGATGCCAAGATATTGTTGAAGAGGCGGGTTTTGTTCACCAAGCACGCAGGCAAATTTTTGACTGTATCCTTGCTCACGACGGTGAGCAGACTGTTGAAGTACATCGGTTGATGGAAATCTTAGAGGACGAAGCGTCTTCTGTTTTGGCAGGCATTCTTTCGAAGAACGTACCCGACGGCGATTGCGCCAAGATTATCGATGATTGCCTAAGACAGATGAAGAAGGGCTTTTTGGAAAAAGAGTACGAAAAGCATCGTCTTTTAGCCGATGAATATGAGCGCTCCGGAAATGAGCGTTTTATGGATGAACTATTGGAAAGCCAAAGGATAAATAATGAAATCAAAAGACTCTATGGAAGTTAAAAACAAGATGGAAGGAGGGGACACCATGGAAAATAATGTAGGCAAATTCACACAAGAACAAATTGATGAGCTTTTACAAAAAGCAAAAGCCAATAATGGTGTTCTCACTTATCAAGATATTATGACAGCAATGCAGTCCATGTCCGATATTAGTCCTGAGTGCGTGGAAGGCGTATATGAAGTTCTTTCCTCTAAAGGCATTGAACTTGTTGATGATACTGTCATCGAAGACGTTGACGATGTTTTGCCCGTAGTTGATGACGTGGTTGACGATAATGACGAAATCGAAGAAATCAACGAAGCGGAGCTGGCAAATCTTTCCGTACCTGAAGGCATTAGCATTGATGACCCGGTACGTATGTATCTGAAAGAAATTGGTCGCGTACCCCTGCTTATTGGCGAGGACGAAATCAAGCTGGCAAAACGTATGGATAAGGGCAAACAAGCTGACCGCCTGCTGCGTGGCAAGATGGTTTCTCTTGAAGCACCCATCTTCAGCGGCACTGATGGCACCGACGTATTGCTCGAAAAGATTGCTGCTTATCTGCAAGAAGAATGGCAAATGACTGATTCTCGTTCTGTGCCCAAGGTTTTGAAAAAAATCCGCACTAGAAACGAAGAAGGCAATCCTTATTCCGTTGAAGAATATCTGGACTTGATTTTTGAATTTACCAGAGACGAACGCCTGCATTTGCAACGCTTGATGTATGATCAACGCTGCTATATCCACGATTGCGACAAGCTTATGATTGAACGTCCTACCAGTGATAAGGAAGTTCATTCCCTTTATCCGCTGAACGCTTTGCTTGAAGAAGTTAAAGCTCGTTTGGCAGATGGTCGCGAACAGGATTATGCTGTTGCGGAAAAATACATGGATTTATTCGAGGACTTCCAAAAACTTTTGGCAGCAGTGCAAGCTCAAGGCGACGACGCTAAGAAATGCCTTTCTGAAGCTAACCTGCGTTTGGTAGTTTCCATTGCTAAGCGCTATGTTGGTCGTGGCATGCTGTTCCTGGATTTGATTCAAGAAGGCAACCTTGGTTTGATTAAAGCTGTTGAAAAGTTTGACTATAATAAAGGCTTTAAGTTTAGTACCTATGCTACTTGGTGGATTCGCCAAGCGATTACCCGCGCTATTGCAGACCAAGCGCGTACCATCCGTATTCCGGTACATATGGTTGAAACTATTAACAAGCTTATCAGAGTTTCTCGTCAGCTTCTTCAAGAGCTTGGTCGTGAACCTCAACCGGAAGAAATCGCACGTGAAATGGATACCACCGTTGAGCGTGTACGTGAAATCATGAAGATTGCTCAAGAGCCTGTTTCTTTGGAAACTCCTATCGGCGAGGAAGAAGATTCCCATCTTGGCGACTTCATCGAAGACCACGATGCACCTGCTCCGGCAGACGCTGCTTCCTTTACTTTGCTGCGTGAACAATTAGATGAGGTTCTGGAAACCTTGACTTTGCGCGAAAAGAAAGTTTTGGAACTGCGCTTTGGTTTGGAAGATGGACGTTCCCGCACTTTGGAAGAAGTAGGGCAGCATTTTGGCGTTACCCGCGAACGTATCCGTCAAATTGAAGCGAAGGCTTTGCGCAAATTGCGTCATCCTAGCCGTAGCAAACGTTTGAAAGACTTTTTAGAATAAGTATTGACAAGCAAATAATTATATTGTAAAATCAAATCTGTTGGTGAAGTGATTTGGGCCTATAGCTCAGTGGTAGAGCCGCCGGCTCATAACCGGCTGGTCGTAGGTTCGAACCCTACTGGGCCCACCAACACAGTAAAATACCATTTGGGTGCGTAATTTTGCTGGGGTCAGCAAATGGCTTTCAAAAAATCTGGGGGCGTAGCTCAGCTGGGAGAGCACCTGCCTTGCAAGCAGGGGGTCAGCGGTTCGATTCCGCTCGTCTCCACCAAATTTTACAACACGGACTTCCGAGTAATCGGGAGTCCTTTTTATTTTGTTCTTCTCTTGAAAATAAGCTTTATTTTTTATTGAAACCTTTTGTGTCATTAAATATACGTGTATACAATTGAATTTAATATTGTACGCTATACGGTTATCTGTTAAAATACTAAACATATTTTGTTTTCTAAAAATTATGTGAGGTGTTGTAATGTTAGAATTTTTGACGACAGTAAATGGCTTTGTGTGGGGTCCGCCCTTAATGATTCTTTTGATTGGTACAGGTATTCTCCTTACCATTCGCTTGAACTTGTTGCAAGTGTTCAAGCTTCCCATGGCACTAAAGCTCATTTTTGCCGCCAGAAACACAGGTAGCGGTGACATCAACAGTTTCCAAGCTTTGTGTACTGCCCTTGCGGCAACCGTAGGTACTGGTAATATTGTAGGTGTAGCAACTGCGGTAAAAGCAGGTGGTCCGGGTGCACTCTTCTGGATGTGGCTTGCTGCTTTCTTCGGAATGGCAACCAAGTATGCAGAAGGCGTGCTTGCTGTTAAATATCGTATTATTGACGAAAATGGTAACGCTTCCGGCGGTCCCATGTACTATATCGAAAACGGTTTAGGTAAAAAGTTTAAACCTTTGGCAGTAATGTTTGCAATCTTTGGCGTAATGACTGCTGCTTTAGGCTCCGGTACCTTTACCCAAGTCAATGCAATTACTTCTATTTTGAATGTGTCCTTTGATTTGCCTGTGCTTTATACTGCAGGCGTGCTTACCGTACTTGTTGCTTTCATCATTATTGGTGGCTTGCAATCCATTGCCAATGTAGCAAGTAAGATTGTACCTTTTATGGCAGTGCTGTATATCATTACCACTGTTTCTATCCTTTGTGTGTTCTCTGACCAAGTTATTCCTGCAATTAAGCTTGTTTTGGATAGTGCCTTTACCGGTACTGCGGCAACTGGCGGTTTCCTTGGTGCGACAATGATGCTGGCAATGCGCAGTGGTATTGCTCGTGGTATTTACTCCAACGAAGCAGGCTTGGGTAGTGCGCCCATCGTAGCAGCTGCTGCGAAAACCAAGTGGCCTGCTGAGCAAGGTCTTGTTTCTATGACTGGTACCTTCATTGATACCATCATCATTTGTACTTTGACTGGTCTTTCCTTGATTGTAACTGGCGTATGGTGTGGCGACGTAAACGGTGCTGCACTTACTGAAGCAGCCTTTTCCGCAGCGTTCCCCTTTGCAGCAAAATATTTGTTGACCAGTGGCTTGGTACTTTTTGCGTTCACTACCATTATTGGCTGGAGCTATTATGGCGAGCGTTGCATGGAGTATCTTGTAGGCGTTAAAGGTATTATGCCTTACCGTTACGTTTACATTGCCCTTGTAGGCTGTGGTGCTTTCCTGAAATTAGAAACCATTTGGGTTATTGCAGATATTGTTAACGGTTTGATGGCGCTTCCCAACTTAATCGCGCTTATCGGTTTGAGTGGGGTAGTAGTTGCAGAAACCAAGCGTTACTTTGAATATTGGGGCGAGGTTCGCAAAAGAAAAGCTCATTTTAAAGAGCTTAAAGCTGAAGGCAAATAAAAAATTGTTTCAAATTTTACAGGACTTCCGAGAAAAAATCGGGAGTCCTCTTTGTTTTTTCTATTTTCTAATTTGTGTAAGTAGTGTATTGTATACATAACAAAAATGTGAAGAAACACTTGCGTATTTTACAAAAAGTGCTATAATAAAACACATAAGTAAATAATGAGTGGATGAAGCGTGTGGGAGAAGACCTTACGGTCTACCGAAGGAGCAAAACTCACAGGTGCTTTTAACAAAGCGGAACCGCTCGCAGACACAACTCTGGAGAGTCCCTTAAATGGGCGCCGAAGGTGCACGGATTACGCATCCTTATCTCTCAGGCCAAAGGACAGAGAACGCAAGCGTTGGTATTTTATTGGCGTTTTGCAATCAAACCAGAGTATGTATATGCTCTGGCATTTTTATTTACTTATCTAACATGAGAGAAATTTATTTATAAGGGAGAGGAAAAAATGTTAGACACTTTAAACACAATTAATGGTTATGTATGGGGCTTGCCACTGATTATCTTGGTACTTGGCACCGGTATTTTGCTCACCGTAAGATTGGGCTTAATCCAAGTTATGAAACTTCCCATGGCTCTGAAACTTATCTTCTCTGCTGAAAGTGACGGCGAAGGCGACGTTAACAGCTTTAAAGCTCTTTGTACTGCTCTTGCAGCTACCGTTGGTACCGGTAACATCGTAGGTGTTGCTACTGCTCTTAAAGCAGGTGGTCCTGGTGCATTGTTCTGGATGTGGCTGGCAGCTTTCTTCGGTATGGCTACCAAATACTCAGAATGCTTACTGGCAGTTAAATTCCGTAAAGTTGACAAAAACGGCAATATCGCCGGTGGCCCGATGCACTACATCGAAATGGGCTTAGGTCAAAACTTTAAATTCTTGGCAGTTTTGTTTGCAATCTTCGGTATCGGCAGTGCTTGCTTAGGCGTTGGTACCTTCGCACAAATTAACTCTATCGTAGAAATTACTCAAATCGCAGCTGGTATCCCCACTGGCTACACCGGTATCGCGCTTACCATTTTGGTAGCAGTTATTACCATTGGCGGTATTAAATCCATCGCTAACGTTTCCGAAATGGTAGTTCCTACCATGGCTGGTATCTACTTCGTTTGCACTCTTGGTATTATCGCTACTCATATCGACCAACTTCCCAACGCAATCTCCATGGTTATTAATGGCGCGTTCAATCCTACTGCAGCAGCAGGCGGTTTCTTAGGTTCTTCCGTAATGCTGGCTATGCGTAGTGGTATCGCACGCGGTATTTTCTCCAATGAATCCGGTTTAGGTTCTGCTCCTATCGTAGCGGCAGCAGCAAAAACCAAATGGTCCGCTGAACAAGGTCTCGTTTCCATGACCGGTACCTTCATCGATACCATCATCATTTGTACTCTTACTGGTCTTTCCTTAATCGTAACTGGCGTATGGTGCGGTGACGTTAACGGTGCAGCAATGACTTCCCAAGCATTCTCCAGCACTTATTCCAACGTTGGTCCTATCCTGCTCATGATTGGCTTGTCCCTCTTTGCATTCACCACTATTCTTGGCTGGAACTACTATGGCGAACGCTGTGTAGAATATTTGGTAGGCGTAAAAGGTATTCTCCCGTATCGCGTAATCTTCATCGTGCTGGTAGCATGCGGCCCTTACCTGAAATTGGAAGAAATTTGGGTTCTGTCCGATATCTGCAACGGCTTGATGGCATTCCCCAACTTGGTTGCTCTTGTTCTCCTGAGTGGCGTAGTTGTATCTGAAACCAAAGCTTATCTGAAACATTTGGAAGAAGATAAATAATAATTAGTTAAAAACTTAGACTGCACTCCGCAAGGGGTGCAGTTTTTTGTATGTGGATAATCTTTTTTTTATAGTTATAAGTAAGGTGCCTGTTGCTATGTCATATTTTAGAAAATCTTGTGATAAAAGCTCTTGCATTTTCTAGATATTGTGCTACAATATTCCTCGTAAGTAAATATTGAGTGGATGAAGTATATGGGAGAAGACCTTACGGTCTACCGAAGGAGCAAAACTCTCAGGTGTTTCTCAGGAAACGGAACCGTATATGGACACAACTCTGGAGAGTCCCTTAAATGGGCGCCGAAGGTGCACGGATCAAGTATCCTTATCTCTCAGGCCAAAGGACAGAGCAAAAACAATATGATGATACATTCCGAAACGGGTATATTTATTTGGTATGCCTGCGAGGATGATTATACAAGTTTGTTTTTTCAGCCAGAGTATATTTTTATATGCTCTGGCTTTTCTATTTACTTACCTAAAACATGAGAGAGTATTTATAAAAAAGAAAGAGGTAATGAAAAATGTTAGACCTGCTCAACCAAATTGACTCCTTTGTCTGGGGTCCTCCGCTGCTTATCCTTTTAGTTGGTACCGGTATCTGGCTTACCATCCGCTTGAACCTTATTCAAGTTTTTAAGCTTATTCCTGCTTTGAAGCTTATCTTTGGTGCGAAAAGTGAGGGCGAAGGCGATGTAAGTAGCTTTAAAGCTTTGTGTACTGCTTTGGCAGCTACCGTTGGTACCGGTAACATCGTTGGTGTAGCGACTGCTGTTAAGATGGGTGGTCCTGGTGCATTGTTCTGGATGTGGGTTGCGGCATTCTTTGGTATGGCAACTAAATACGCAGAATGTTTGTTGGCAGTTAAATATCGTACTGTGGATGACAACGGCAATATCTCCGGTGGTCCCATGTACTACATCGAAAAAGGTATGGGTGAGAAATACAAACCTTTGGCAGTTATGTTTGCAGCTTTCGGTGTAATGTGTGCGTTCTTTGGCATTGGTACCTTCGCACAAGTTAACTCCATCGTAGAAATCACTCAAATCTCCGCTGGTATTCCGGTTGTTTATACTGGTATCGCACTCACCATAGTAGTTGCAGTTGTAACCATTGGTGGTTTGAAATCCATTGCTAGCGTTGCAGAAAAAATTGTTCCCGGTATGGCAGTTATCTATTTGATTTCCACCGTTGGCATCTTAGTTGCTAACGCTGACCAAGTTCCTACTGCAATCGCAACTGTAATTGACAGCGCATTCAATGGTACTGCTGCTGTAGGTGGCTTTGCTGGCGCAGGCATGATGCTGGCAATGCGTAGTGGTGTAGCTCGTGGCGTATTCTCCAATGAATCTGGTTTAGGTTCTGCTCCTATCGTAGCAGCTGCTGCAAAAACTAAATGGTCTGCTGAACAAGGTCTCGTTTCTATGACCGGTACTTTTATTGATACCATCATCATCTGCACCTTGACTGGTTTGTCTTTGGTAGTAACTGGTGTATGGCAAGGCGAACTGAACGGCGCAGCAATGACTGACCAAGCATTTAGCTCTGTTTATCCGGAATTTGGCTCTATTATTTTGATGGTTGGCTTGGTGCTCTTTGCATTCACCACTATTTTGGGCTGGAACTACTATGGCGAACGTTGCGTTGAGTATCTGATGGGCGTTAAAGCAATTCTTCCGTACCGCATTATCTTCGTTGGTTTGGTAGCATGCGGTCCCTTCCTGAAATTGGAAGCTATCTGGATTCTGGCAGATATCGTTAACGGCTTGATGGCAATTCCTAACTTGATTGCACTTCTTGCTTTGACGGGTGTAGTTGTATCTGAAACCAAAGCTTACTTGAAACACTTGGAAGAAAATAAAAAGTAATAACATAAAATTGGAATTTTTAACCTAAAGGAGCAGACAAAAATCTGCTCCTTTTTCTTGTAAAAAGGCAGTCATCGTAGTATAATATTACGGTAAATATTTCAAATACTAAGATAGATACAAGTTTGGAGGAATTCAAGTATGTCAGGACATTCTAAATGGGCCAATATTAAACATAAAAAAGGTAAAGCAGACGCAGCTTTTGGTAAGATTGCAACTAAAATCGCAAGAGAAATTACCATTGCAGTTCGCATGGGCGGCGCTGACCCTACCGGTAACATGAAATTGAAATTGGCTTTGTCCAAAGCAAAAGCTAACAACATTCCTAAAGATAATATTAAACGCGCAATCGATAAAGGTTCCGGTGCACAAGACGGTAGCAACTGGGAAGAAATTACTTACGAAGGCTACGGCCCTGGTGGCGTTGCTCTGATGGTAAGCGCACTTTCCGATAACCGTAATCGTACTGCTGCAGACGTTCGTCACGTATTCTCTAAATACGGCGGCAACATGGGTGCAACTGGTTGCGTAAGCTATATGTTCCAAGAAAAAGGCATCTTTGTTGTAAGCAAAGAATCTGGTGTTGAAGAAGACGACCTGATGATGATTGCTCTTGACGCTGGCGCTGAAGACATCAAGGTTGAAGAAGATAGCTTTGAAATTGTTACTGACCCCGCTGCTTTTGACGAGGTAGAAAAAGCATTGGCTGACAACAATATCGAAGTTGAAATGTCCGAAATCACCATGGTTCCTGATACCATGACTGAGCTGGCTGGTGACGATGCTGTAAAAATGCAAAAAATGCTGGACGCTCTTGATGATTTGGACGATGTGCAAGACGTTTATACCAACGCTGACTTGCCGGAAGACGAAGAGTAAGAGTACTATATAAGCAGGCAAGTTCCTTGCCTGCTTTCTTTACTATAAGGGAGATATTGATTTGATCGCACTAGGCATCGACCCCGGTACCGCCATCTGCGGTTACGGAATTGTAGATTTAACAGGGAATAAATTGCGACCCATTCATTTTGGGGCGGTGTTTACTGATAAGGATATGGCACCGGAGCTGCGCTTGAAGAAGATTTATGAAGAAATCAGCGTGCTTATTGATACTTATAAGCCTGACATTATGAGTATTGAAAAGCTGTTCTTTAATCGTAACGTTACTACCGCAATCCCTGTAGGGCAGGCGAGGGGCGTAGTGCTACTTGCTGCGGCAAATAAAAATCTTCCCATTTTAGAATTTACCCCCATGCAAATTAAGCTGGCGGTGGTTGGCACAGGCAGTGCCACCAAGGAGCAGGTAACTTTTATGGTACAGCATTTGCTGAACATTAGGCAAAAGCCTAAACCGGACGATGTTGCCGATGCTTTAGCCGTAGCAATTTGCGGGCTGCATACCGCAGCAACAAGAAGATGGCAGGAGTTGATTTAGATGATAGGTGCGCTGAAAGGTGTTGTTGCCCACTTGGCAGCAGATAACTGCATATTGGATACTGCAGGTGGCGTAGGTTATCGTGTGTTCATGCCTGCCGCTCATTTGGCACAGCTTACATTGGGCAAGGAGGTTCGCGTTCACGTACACACAGCGGTGCGTGAGGACGCAATTTTGCTCTACGGTTTTTTGAGCCAAGAGTATTATGATTTGTTTGAACTGCTTTTGACTGTTAGTGGCGTTGGTCCCAAAATGGCGCTGGGAATTTTATCCGCAGTGAAGCCTGACGCATTTTACTTGGCAGTACAAAGTAAAGATATGAAGGTACTGGTGAAGCTTCCCGGTGTCGGTAAGAAAACAGCAGAACGTATGCTGCTGGAGCTTAAAGACAAGGTGGGTGGCATCAGCAGTGAAAGCGTGGATGATTTTGGTGAAACTGTGCAGGCAGGAGGAAGCGGTGCTGTTGCAGAAGCCATTGAAGCATTGAACTCCTTAGGTTATAGTAATAGCGAAATCATGCCCGTACTTAAAGAGATTCCCAATAGTGCAAGTCTTACCAGTGAAGAACTGTTGCGTCAAGCACTTAGATTGTTTGCAAGGAGGCAGTAATGGAATTCGACGATAGAATTATTGCCGGACAGGAGCAGGAAGCCGATGGTTGGCAGTACAGCCTGCGCCCCCGTCTGTTAAATGAATACATCGGTCAAAACCAAGTGAAGGATAACCTTTCCATCTTTATCAAGGCTGCCGCTGCTCGTCATGAAGCACTTGACCACGTACTGCTTTTTGGACCTCCGGGTTTGGGCAAGACTACTTTGGCAAACATTATTGCTAACGAGCTGAACGTCAACATCCGCGTGACCAGTGGCCCTGCTATCGAAAGACAGGGAGATTTGGCAGCGATTTTGACCAACTTGGGCGATAATGATGTGCTTTTTATAGATGAAATTCACAGGCTTTCCAAAACGGTAGAAGAAATTTTGTATTCTGCCATGGAGGATTTCGCCTTAGATATAATTATTGGCAAAGGCCCTAGTGCTCGTAGTGTGCGTTTGGATTTGCCCAAGTTTACCCTTATTGGTGCTACTACTCGTTTGGGGAGCATTGCCGCACCCTTGCGTGACCGTTTTGGCGTGCAATGTCGTTTGGAGTTCTACAAGCCGGAAGAATTGCAATTCATTATCACCCGTGCTGCAGAAATCCTTAACGTACAAATCGATAAGGAAGGCGCTGCTGAAATCGCTCGTCGCAGCAGAGGCACGCCCCGTATCGCCAACCGTCTCTTAAAACGAGTACGCGACTTCGCACAAGTTTTGGGCGCTCCTGCCATTAACAAGCAGCTTGCTTCCGAAGCATTGGCTAAGCTGGAAGTAGATGGCTACGGCTTTGACCGTAATGACAGACGCATCTTGACTACCATTGTTAAAACCTTTGGCGGTGGACCCGTTGGTATTGAAACCATTGCTGCAGCTGTTAGTGAAGAAACTACTACCATTGAGGACGTTATCGAGCCTTACTTGATGCAATTAGGTATGTTGCAACGTACGCCAAGAGGAAGAATCGCCACAAGAGAAGCCTACCGTTATTTGGGAGTTCCTTTCCCGGAGAAATAATATGAAGATTTTACTACACGCTTGCTGTGGCCCCTGCGCCTGCTATCCAACAGAAAAGCTGGTGTCTGACGGCAAGGAGTTTGATATTTTATACTTCAATCCCAATATTCACCCTTACAAGGAGTTTAAGCAACGCCTTGCAACCCTGCGCCAGTTCTGCGAAAAGAAGCAGATTGCTCTCTTTATCGACAAGAGCTATCCTTTGGAAGAAACTGTGCGTGGAATGGTGTGCGAGCCTACGGTGCGCTGTGCTTATTGCTATCGTGTGCGTATGCGTTACGCTGCCAAGTTCGCAAAGGGAAATGGCTACGACGCTTTTAGCACCACACTTCTCGTAAGTCCGTACCAAAAGCACGCCCTCATCATTAAGGAAGCAGAAGCCGCTGCCGAAGAATTTGGCATACCCTTCTATTACGAGGACTTCCGCGTAGGTTACCAACGTGGGGTGGACATCAGCTTAGAGATGGGGCTTTACCGCCAACAATACTGTGGCTGTGTCTTTAGCGAGCGTGACCGCTACCTCGTCGTTAAGAAGAAGGCGGAAGCACCTACTGAAAAGATTACTAGAGTTAGCAAAATTCTATATATGATTAATAGTGTTGATAAGTAATTTATATATTTTCCGTTCCTGAAGAAATGCTTAACGTTCCCTTTAGTATGAAAATTTTGTCGTTCGCAAAACTCGTGCAAGCACTCAGACAATTGCTCACTACCAAAATTTTCTTGATTCAAGTGTCACTACATTTCTTAAGGTCACTCCAAAATATATAAATTACATTATCGTTAGTACAAATAAAGGAGGTCATCATGCTGAAAAAGCTTTTACTCATCTGCTTGATAGTGTTAAGCGTATGTAGCACTGCGGTTGCGAGTGCAAGCGACGACTTGCGTGTAGCGCTGGTCTATGGGCAGTACAGTGCTGAAATCAGCTGTGATGATGAATTTACCGTGGAAGACCTTGCCACAGGGAAGGAAAGCACAATCCCCAAGGGCAAATACTTTTTGAATGTTAAAGAAGGCAAGCTCACCATGGGGGAGCAAGCCTTTAGTAATAAAATAAAAATCAATCGTTTTGAAGGCAAGTCCCTGCCGCAAATCAACAAGCGCCGTTATGCAGGCACTTTGGTTGCGCAAGCTCAAGGGGACAAGCTTTTAATCAACAATATCGTTAATTTAGAGCTGTATTTGTGTAGCGTTTTGCCAAGCAAGACCATGCCCATCTGGCCTGACGAAGCAATTAAGGCGCAGGCAGTAGCAGCTCGTAGCTACGCCAAGTATATGATGTGGCAAAATGCTAATGAAGCTTACGACATCACCGCCAACGATAAGGAGCTTTCTTATCAAGGTACTGGTGCGGAGAAAGCTGCTATTAGCAAATTTATTAAATCAACTGCCGGACAAATCTTGGTAGATAATAACGGCAACCCTGTTCAAGCAGTAACAACCTCAAGTTCCGGTGGCAAGACTGCTTCTGCTAAAGAGGTGTGGGGCAGGGAAGTAAGCTATCTGCAATCTGTAGAAGATTACGACAGCGACAGTCCTGAATATAAATGGGAGTATCACGCTTCACCCATTATGGTGCGTAACTTTTTAGAGCAAAACGGTTACGCAGTGGGCAAGCTGGAAAGCATTAAGCTTTCTCCCGTAGATGAGCCTGATATTGACCGCTCAGCTACTGGCAGAGTCAGCTACCTCATCATTGCAGGTGATGCAGGTGTAGTGAAAGTTTCCGGTTTGGAGCTGATGGGACTTTTAAGCTTGAACAGCACTCATTTTGATGTAGAAACTGGTGTCCCTGTTCCCGATATTTTGAACGTGCCTATAACTAATTATTATGGCATGCAAATCGGTAGCAAGGATATTAATATAAAAGTAAAAGATAAAGGCGAACCAGTGTGGAAAAACGTTATTCGCAGTTACCATTTGCTTAGTGGGGGTAAGGATGAAAAGATTACCTTCCGAGGCAAGGGCAAGGGCGAGGGCGTTGGTTTGAGCGTGTGGGGGGCAAGGGGCATGGCAAATGCCTCCTCTAAGAATACCTACAAGAAAATCCTCGCTCATTATTATCCCGGTACCAGCCTTATTAAATAGGAAGAGATTAGTATGTTTGTAAAAGATTTTGACTACGAATTACCACAAGAGCTGATTGCTCAACACCCCATGGAGCCCCGCGACCATTCCCGTTTGATGGTTGTAGATAAGACTACTGGCGAGATTGAGCATAAGCATTTTTATGATTTGCTGGACTATCTTGAACCGGGAGATTTGTTGGTGTTTAACGATACCCGCGTAATTCCGGCACGCCTTTTTGGTTTTAAGGATACTGGCGCCCACGTAGAAGTATTCCTTTTAGCACGCAAGAACGCTACGGATTGGGAAGCGCTTGTTCGTCCTGGCAAAAAGCTGCAGGTCGGCGCTAAGATTAAGTTCAGCGAAGACCTTTCTGCAGAAGTTATTGATTATACTGATTTTGGCGGACGCATTGTGCGTTTTGAATACGAAGGTATTTTTGAAGAGATACTGGACAGATTGGGCGAGACCCCGCTTCCTCCGTACATTACTGCTCCCTTGGAAGATAAGGAACGCTACCAAACCGTTTACAGCCGTGAACGTGGTAGTGCCGCTGCTCCCACTGCAGGCCTTCATTTTACTAAGGAGCTTTTGCAAAAGATTAAGGACAAGGGCTGTGAGGAAGTATTTGTTACCCTGCATGTTGGTCTTGGCACCTTCCGTCCTGTAAGTGCGGAAAAAATTGAAGACCACCAAATGCACCGCGAGTTCTACACCGTAAGCGAAGAGGCTGCTGCTGCCATCAACAAGGCAAAAGCAGAAGGCAGACGCATTATTGCAGTAGGCACTACTGCTGTGCGCACTTTGGAATCTGCTGGAGCGGACGGAGTGATGAAGGCAGGAGGTAACTTTACCCAAATCTTTATTTACCCCGGTTACGAATACCGCTTCGTAGATGCGTTGGTGACTAATTTCCACTTGCCTCAAAGCACACTCTTGATGCTGGTTTCCGCATTAAGCAGTCGCGAAATTATGCTTCACGCTTACTCAATTGCAGTTGCAGAAAAGTATCGCTTCTTCTCTTTTGGGGACGCGATGTTCATAAAAAATAAGTAATAAACACATAAAGGAGAATTATTTATGTGCAAAAAACATGCTGTTTGGTACGAACTAATTAAAGAATGTCCCCGCAGTGGCGCACGCTTAGGCAAGCTGCACACTCCTCATGGCACCTTCGATACCCCGATGTTTATGCCCGTAGGCACTCAGGCAACAGTAAAAACTCTTTCTCCGGAAGAGTTGTACGAAATGGGTAGCCAAGTTATTTTGGCTAACACCTACCACTTGTTCCTGCGTCCCGGTCACGAGCTGGTTAAGAAGGCTGGCGGTGTTCATAAATTTATGAATTACAATCGTGGTATGCTCACTGATAGCGGTGGCTTCCAAGTGTTCAGCCTTGGTGCCATGCGCAAGATTACGGAAGATGGGGTAATGTTCCGTTCCCACATTGACGGTAGCAAAAAGTTCCTTAATCCTGAAATCGCAACCCACGTACAAGAAGCCTTGGGTGCAGATATCATCATGGCTTTTGACGAATGCATTCCTTACCCTGCAACCTTTGAGTACGCTAAAAAATCTACGGAGCGCACTACCCGTTGGGCAAAGCGTTGCTTAGAAGCCCACACTCGTGAAGACCAATCCTTGTTCGGTATTGTGCAAGGTGGTATGTACCCCGAACTGCGCAAGATGAGCGTAGAACAATTGACAGAAATGGATTTTGCCGGCTATGGCATTGGTGGTCTTAGCGTAGGCGAGCCCAAGCCAATGATGTACGACATCTTGAGCCAAACTACTTGCCACATGCCCAAGGACAAGGCACGTTACTTGATGGGTGTCGGCACTGCTGACTGCATCGTTGAAGCAGTAAACCTTGGCGTTGATATGATGGACTGTGTGTTCCCAACCCGTGTTGCCCGTAACGGTACTGCCATGACCAACGAAGGTCGTTTGGTTGTGCGTAACGCTACTTATGCTGAGGACTTCCGTCCCATCGAAGAAGGCTGCACCTGTTATACCTGCCGCAACTTTAGTCGTGCGTATATCCGTCACTTGTTCAAGGCAGAAGAAGTTTTTGCCCTGCGCCTTTTGACAATTCATAACCTGCATTTCCTGCTGGACTTCAGCAGAAGAATTCGCGAAGCCATTGCCAACGATTGCTTCCCGGAATTCCGCGAAAGATTTTTACAAAACTACAAAGCTTAAACAAGGAGTTTTTGCTTTGTTGGAGAATATAAATAGATTATAAGTCTTTAAATTTTGGAGGTGCGCTATGTTTGGTGCTGATACAATGGCTATGATTAATGCTGTTTTGCCGTTTTTCCTGATGGGTGGTATTTTCTACTTCATGCTGTGGAAACCCCAAAAGAAACAACAACAAGAACGTCAAAACCTGCTTAATTCCTTGAAAAAGGGCGATAAAATTATTACTATTGGCGGTATTTATGGTACTATCACTGATATTTCCGAAAGAACCGTTAAGGTAGAAGTTGCTGAAGGCGTGGAAGTTACCATGGTTCGTTCCGCAGTAAGCAATTTCCAAGATCCTAACCACACTCAAGCTGAATAAGCCGTAGTGGGGTAGATTAGTTAAGGGGGAATAGTTTTGAGATGGAATGAATTAGGGAAATTCCTGATTATTGCATTGGCAATCATCGGGGGCTTCTGCGTTTATATCCAACCGTTGTCCAATTCCATTAAACAAGGTTTGGACTTGCAAGGTGGTACCCACGTTGTTTTGCAAGCAGTGGATACACCTGAATTTAAAGTTGATGATGACGCTGTAAACCGCAGTGTTAAGATTATTGAACGTCGTGTAAACGAACTGGGTTTGACGGAGCCCGTTATTCAACGTCAAGGTAAAGACCGTATCATCGTTGAATTGCCCGGCGTAAAAGACCCTGAAAAGGCAATCGCTATGCTTGGTCGTACTGCAATGCTGCACTTCCAAGATGACCACGGCAATATTGTGCTTACCGGTAGTGATTTGAAGGACGCTCGTGCGCAAATCTCTCAAGGGAACCAAGCTGTTGTAGGTTTGGAATTTAACTCCGAAGGCGCAGATAAATTTGCAGAACTGACCGCGAAAAACATTGGCAGACAAATTGCCATCGTACTTGACGGTGAAGTGCTTACTGCTCCCGTAGTACAAGAAGCAATTACCGGTGGTCGTGCGCAAATTTCCGGCTCCCGTTCCATTGAGGACGCAGAACGCTTGGCAATTTTGCTCCGCAGCGGTTCCTTGCCTGTTAAAATTGAAATTCTCGAAAACCGCACCGTAGGTCCCACCCTTGGTCAAGACTCTAAAGAAAAGAGTATCAAAGCCTTTGGTATTGGTATCGCAGGCGTTTTCGTATTTATGATTTTGTTCTATCGCCTTTCCGGTATCGTTGCAGATATCGCTTTGCTCCTTTATGTAATGATGCTTCTTTTGGCAATGCGTTACTTGGGTGCAACCTTGACCCTGCCTGGTATCGCAGGTATCATCCTGTCCATTGGTATGGCGGTTGACGCCAACGTACTTATCTTTGAACGCTTCAAGGAAGAGATTAGACGTGGCAAAACCTTGCGTAGCGCTATGGACGCAGGCTTCGGTCGTGCTTTTGTAACCATCTTCGACTCCAACGTAACTACCTTGATGGCAGCAGCAATCCTGTTCTATCTTGGTACTGGTCCTATCAAAGGCTTTGCAGTTACCTTGGCATTAGGCGTACTCCTCAGTATGTTTACTGCAATTACCGTAACCAAATACCTGTTACGCTTCTTGATTTATTCTAGATTTACCCAAAATCCTTGGATTTTTGGTGTGGCAGCTCCTAAAGTTGATACTGCTAAGGAGGTGTCTAAATAATGTTTTCTATCGTTAAAAACTGGAAAATCTTTTTTGCAATTACTATTTCTTTCTTAATCATCGGTGTAGGTTCCATTTTGTTCCGTGGCTTTAACCTGGGCATTGACTTTACCGGTGGTAGCATTATGGACCTTTCTTTCAACAAGGCTGTTACCGTTGCAGAAGTTCGTGATGTTTTGAAAGAACACAAACTGGGCAACGCTATTATCCAATTGGAAAACGTTGACGGCGAGCAAACTTCTAAAGGCGTGCTTATTCGTACCGGTGTTATTGATGACAGCCATCGTCGTGAAGTTATGGCTGACCTTGGTAACAAGCTGGGCGAATTCCAAATTCAACGTGTTGAACAAGTAGGCGCAACCATTGGCGGCGAGCTTATCCAACAAGCTGTTATGGCGATTGGTCTTTCTTGGGTATTGATGATTGCCTACATAACCCTGCGTTTTGAATTTAAGTTTGCTATTGCGGCGATCATCGCCTTGATTATCGACGTACTGGTAACTTTGAGCTACTTCTCCTTGCTGCACATGGAAATGGATTCTTCCTTCGTAGCAGCGCTCCTTACCGTTGTAGGTTACTCCATTAACGGTACCATCGTAATCTTTGACCGCATTCGTGAAGCACTGAAAACTCACCGTCGTAACGAAAGCCTTGGCGATATGGTAGATAACTGCATTTGGTCTACCATGACCCGTACCTGCTACACCGTAGGTACTTCCTTATTCGCCATCGTATCCATCTTCCTGTGGGGCGGCGAAACCATTCATAACTTCTCCTTCGCAATGTTGGTAGGTTTCTGCAGTGGTGCGTATACTTCTGTGTTCTTGGCGGGGCCGTTGTGGTTGATGCTTAGAGGTAAAATAAAAGCATAATTAAAACACGCCATAAGCACTGTCTAGCGTTGTTGTCATAAAATTGCTTGCTCGACACGTACGTCCAGTACGCCGTCGCTTCATAAGCTTCACTGCTTCGCGCCTTCCAGCACTTCTAACAATTTTTTAGATACTGTATTAAGACTGCACTTTTCTAATTTAGAAGAGTGCAGTTTTTTATTTAGTAAGTAATAAAATGTGCCATTCCGTGACAAAATTATAGTAATCTGTTACAATTAAAATGTTATAGTCAATTTTGGCTACAATATAAAGATTTAAGAGGTTTATGTATGAAAAATATGGCGAACTGTAATTTCGTGGTAAGCATCCTGGGGATGATGATAGGTGCTGCCATTATGAACGCTGCCAGTGAATTCCCCTTGGAGTTCACAGAAAACGGTCCTGGTGCTGGCTTTTGGCCCTTTGCTTTAGGTACCGCCCTGACCATTGCGGCAGTAGTGCTTTTGATTTACACCATTAGCAATAAAAAGGAATTGTCTAAAGAATTGGTGGCATTAACCTTGCCTGCCAATATGCGTGTGTATATGATGATGGCAATTATCGTTATTTACGTTGGTCTTATTAACGTGCTTGGCTTCTATCCTGCTTCTGCACTTTTAATTCCTGCAACTATGAAGCTGATGGATTTCCACAACAAAAAAGTTATTGCCATGACCACCGTTGGCACCATTGCTTTTATTTATCTTGTGTTTAGCGTATTGTTGCATACTCAAATGCCGCAATCTATGTTCTTAGAGTAGGGAGGGTGCAAGATGGCTGATATTCTCGCTGCTTTAAATATGATTTTTGTTCCCTTGAACCTTTTAGGTTTGGCGTTTGGTGTTGCCGTTGGTATTGCCTTTGGCTGTATGCCCGGTCTTTCTGTAAATATGGGCTTGGCATTGTTGTTCCCCTTGGCGTTTAGCTTCCAAGGCATTGGCGGTATCTTAATGCTTCTTGGTATTTACTGCGGTGCTATCTATGGTGGTAGTATCTCTGCAATTTTGTTAAAAACTCCCGGTACTCCTGCTTCCGTAGCTACAACTTTGGACGGTTATCCCATGGCTACCAAGCTCAAACAACCTGGTCGTGCTTTGGGTCTTTCCACCATGGCAAGTATGTTCGGTGGTGTGTTCAGTACCATTTGCCTTATTTTGCTGGCACCCCAGCTGGCGAAGTTCGCTTTGCAATTTTCCAAGCCGGAATATTTTGCGTTGGCAATCTTTGGTTTGAGTATTATTACCTCTGTTTCCAGTGGTAGCGTTGTTAAAGGCATTATGGGTGGTCTTTTTGGTTTGTTCCTTGCTACTGTAGGCATTGACGATATGAGCGGTACCGTTCGCTTTACCATGGATACTACTTATTTCCTCGGTGGCGT
Source organism: Phascolarctobacterium sp. (assembly GCA_017623055.1). Taxonomy (GTDB): domain Bacteria; phylum Bacillota; class Negativicutes; order Acidaminococcales; family Acidaminococcaceae; genus JAHHUH01. The sequence goes on along the minus strand of JAGAPX010000046.1, from coordinate 771 downwards.
ATCCTTTATTCCCGTACTGATTGGTGTATTCGCATTTGCGCAGGTGCTGACCAGTATTGAAGATTACCACCAAAGCCCTCAAAGTGAGCCTATTAAATTCCTCGACAAGGTTTTACCCTCTTGGGCAGATATTAAAAAGGTTTTCGTAACCTTGGTGCGTTCTTCCACCATTGGTACATTTATCGGTTGCGTACCCGGTACCGGTGGCGATATTGCTTCCTTCGTATCCTACGACCAAGCAAAGCGTTGGTCTAAGAATAGCGCTAACTTTGGCAATGGCGAGCCTGAAGGCGTTGCCGCTCCCGAAGCTGGTAACAACGCAGTTTCCGGTGGTGCGTTCATTCCTGTTTTGACCTTGGGTATTCCCGGTGACGGCGCAACTGCAATTATGATGGGTGCGCTGATGGTACAAGGCTTACAGCCCGGTCCCTTGCTTTTCGTAGAAAAAGCACCTGACGTTTACGCAATCTTCATCGGTTTGCTTCTTGCTAACGTCATTATGGGTATTATGGGCTTCTCTTTGATTCGCCTGTTTGCAAAGGTTGTTAATGTGCCTGTGCATATTCTGCTTCCTATTATCGTGATGATGACCTTCGTTGGTACTTATTCTTATAACAACTCCATCAACGATGTGTACCTAATGGTAGCTTCCGGTTTTGTAGGGTACTTCCTTAACAAGCTTGGTTTCTCCATGTCTGCAATCATCATTGGCATTATCCTCGGTAGCATGGCAGAACAAAACTTCGTTGGCTCTTTGATTATGAGTGATGG
>JAGAPX010000001.1 GCA_017623055.1 Phascolarctobacterium sp. | reverse complement strand
GTGTCCGAAGTGGACTGGGCAAACGAATGGAAGCAGTACTTCCACGTTACTCACGTAGGCGAAAGCCTGGTTATTAAACCCAGCTGGGAAGAATACGAAGCTAAAGAGGGCGAGCACGTAATTAAGATTGACCCGGGTATGGCATTTGGTACCGGTACTCACCACACTACCAATATGTGTATGGCTCGCTTGGAAAAAATCTTGACTAAAGATGACGTTGTTTTTGACGTTGGTACCGGTAGTGGTATTCTTGCCATTGCAGCTGCGCTGTTAGGTGCTAAAGAGGTTAAAGCTGTTGACATTGACGCTGTTGCTGTGCGTGTTGCTAAAGAAAACATCGCTGACAATGGTTTGGCTGATAAGATTGATGTTAAAGAGGGCGATCTGCTCCACGGTACTGAGGGCAAGGCTAATGTGATCATTGCCAACATCATTGCGGATATCATCATTATGCTTTTGAAGGATATCCCTGGCAAGCTGGAAGACGATGGTGTTTTCCTGGCAAGTGGTATCATCAGCGAAAGACGTGCTGACATTGAAGCTGCAGCTAAAGAAGTAGGTATGCAAGTAGACCACGTTGATGAAAAAGGCGGTTGGGTCGTAATGCAAATGAGCAAGGTGAAATAAATGCATAGGTTTTTTATACCGCAATTATATAATGAAGAAATGAGTATCACAGGCGTGGATGCTAAGCATATTGGCAAGGTTCTGCGCATGCAGCCTGGTGATAAGCTGCAAATCGTTAGCGACGACGGGGTAAGTGCTTTGGCAGAGGTTACTGCTATTTCTGAAAGCACTGTTACCGTGCGTTGTCTTGAAGTGCTTGCTGAAAGCCACGAACCTGCGGTGAAGATTACTCTTGCCCAAGGCTTGGCAAAGGGTGAGAAGATGGACTTCATCATCCAAAAGGCAGTGGAGCTTGGCGTCTATAGCATTGTGCCTGTGGCAATGGAGCATAGCGTGGTGCGTCTTGACGGTGCGAAGGCAGATAAGAAAGTGGAGCGTTGGCAAAAGATTGCGGAAGCAGCAGCGAAGCAAAGCAAGCGTGACATTATTCCCCAAGTGCAGGCAGTGCAAAGCATTAGCCAAATGCTTGCCAACAATAACTGCAAGGCTAAAATCATCGCTTATGAATGTGAAGATAGAATGAGCCTCAAGATTGCCCTGCGAGAAGCAGGTCAGCTTGACGATTTGCTTTTGATTATTGGTCCTGAAGGCGGTATCAGTGAGGGCGAGCTTGCTAAGGCGCGTGAGGCGGGAGCTGTACCTGTAAGCCTTGGTCGTCGCATTTTGCGAGCAGAAACCGCTGGACTTGTAGCTATGTCTGCTATTTTTTATGAAACAGGGGATTTAGGAGATTAAGCTGACTATGAGAAAGATTGCTTTTTATACCTTGGGTTGTAAGGTTAATCAGGCAGATACTGCCAGCATGGAAGAAATCTTCCGTAAAGCAGGCTATGAGATTGTGCCCTTTAACCAAGCTGCCGATGTGTATTTGATAAATACCTGCGTTGTAACTAATAATGGTCAACGTCGCTCCAGACAGATTATCAACCGTGCGGTGCGTCATAATCCGTTAAGTTTGACTGTGGTAACAGGCTGCTATCCTCAAACTGCGCCGGAAGAAGTGAAGGCGATTGAGGGCGTGGACGTTATAATTGGTAACCAGGAGCGAGGTCGCATTGTAGAGCTGGTAGAGACTGCGCTCAACGAAAAGCGCACGGAAATTTTGGACAATGTGCAGAAGATGACCGTTGATACCAAGTTTGAAGAGCTGGGCGCAGGAACTGAGACCGATAAAACAAGAGCTTTCCTGAAAATTCAAGAAGGCTGTAACCAATATTGTACTTACTGCATCATTCCTTATGCACGTGGTCCCTTGCGTAGCAGAAGCCTTGAGAATATCAAAGCAGAAGTTGCCAAGCTGGTTGCCGCAGGCTATAAGGAAGTAGTGCTGATTGGTATTCACTTGGGCTGTTACGGTAAGGAACAAGGTGGAGAAGTTACTTTATACGATGCTGTTTTGGCAGCTCTTTCCGTAGATGGGTTGAAGCGTTTGCGTTTGGGCAGCTTGGAATCTGTAGAGGTTGACCCGCGCATTTTGGACTTGATGGAAGTTGATAGTCGCTTGTGCCGTCACTTGCACCTGCCTTTGCAATCCGGTTGCGACAAAATTTTACAGGCAATGCACCGCCCCTACGATACTGCCCGCTACGGCGAGCTGTTACGCAATATCAAGGCACAGCTTCCTGATATCGCCATTACTACTGATATTATTGTAGGCTTCCCCGGTGAAACAGAAGATGACTTCGCAGAGACCATGCGTTTTGCCGAAGAATGTGGCTTCGCTAAAATGCACATCTTCCCCTATTCCAAGCGTAAGGGTACCCCTGCGGAAAAGATGCCTAACCAAATTATTGAGGCAGTCAAGGAAGAACGTGCTACAAGATTAGGCGCGCTTGATGAAAAAATGTTCCACGCTTGCTTAGAGAAAGCAGTAGGAAGTGAAAGCGAAGTGCTTTTTGAGCAGCCAGTAGATGACGAGCATATCGAAGGCTTGATCAGCAGCTACCAACGTGTCATCGTGAAGGCTCCTGTTAGCTTGTGTGGAGAGATTGCCAAAGTGAAAATCGTTGGCGTGCAAGAGGACTTCCTTGTGGGCGAGCTTGCAGAATAATTTTGAAACGTCGTGCAGGATTTGAACACTGTACGCAGAATAAATTTCTATAAGAAAATTTTTTGAAAGGGGACTGAATCCCATGGACGAAAACTGCATCTTTTGTAAAATTATCAAAGGCGATATTCCTTCCAATAAAGTATATGAAGATGATAAAATGCTTGCCATTCACGATGTAGCTCCTGCTGCTCCCGTGCATGTGTTGCTTCTTCCCAAGGAACACACTGCTAACGTAACCACTGCAGACCCTGCAATTGTGGCTTATATGCTTGGCAAGGTTAAGGAAATCGCTGAAAAGACCGGCATCGCAGAAAAAGGTTTCCGCGTTGTCATGAATACTGGTGAAGATGGAGGACAAACTGTAAATCACCTCCATATCCACGTTATTGGCGGCAAAGCTTTAGGTTGGCCTCCGTGCTAAAATTCGTTGACATAACTTGAAATTTCTTGTATAATTGTTCAGTAAGTGTTTTTGGGTGAATTTCGCCCAAATAACAATAAATTGCAGATACACTTCCCTAAGTGTGTGGAGGGAGGGAGAACAGATGGCAGAAATTAAAGTTGGCAAAAACGAAACTTTAGACAGCGCACTGCGCAGATTCAAAAGAGCAACCCAAAAGGCTGGTATTCTTTCTGAGGTTAGAAAACGCGAACATTATGAAAAACCGAGCGTTGCCCGTAAGAAAAAATCCGAAGCAGCTAGAAAACGTAAAACCAGATAATTGGAGGTGGACGTTATGTCTATAAAAGACCAATTAACTGTTGATATGAAAGAAGCTATGAAAGACAGAGAGAACGGAAAACTTCGTCTCGCTGTAATTCGTATGGTTCGTGCCAATATCAAGAACGTAGAAATCAACAACAAACAAGAGCTGAGCGATGACGAAGTTCTTGCTGTGTTGATGAAAGAGGTTAAAATGCGTCAAGACTCTTTGGAAGAATTCCAAAAGGCTGGACGTGATGAGTTGGTTGCCCAAGCTAAGGAAGAGATTGAGATTCTCAAAAAATATCTTCCGGAAGCTCTTGGTGACGACGAGCTTCGTGCTATCGTTGCTGAGGTTGTAGCTGAAGTTGGTGCTACTGGTCCCAAAGATATGGGTAAGGTAATGCCTGCTGTAATGGCAAAGACTAAAGGTCGTGCTGATGGCAAACGAATTAATGCCATGGTTCGAGAATTACTCGCAAAATAATATTAACGATAACCGTGTTGGGAAACCAGCACGGTTATTTTTATTTTGTTTAACGCTTCATTATTTGATATACTAATACTATGAAAATTTTTAGACCAAGAGATTGGAGTGAAGTAAATGTTTGAATTAGCAAATTATGTTTTTGGCAGTGGCTTTTCTATCATTGCTACTATTATTGGCTTTATGGTGTTCTTAAATTTTGTACCTGTTGGCTTGTGGATTTCTGCTATTGCTGCTGGTGTGAGTGTTAGCATTATAGATTTGATTGGTATGCGTTTGCGTCGCGTGCCTGCTGCTCAAATCGTACTGCCCCTTATTAAAGCAAATAAGGCTGGCTTGGACGTGAATGTTGACCAGCTGGAAGCACACTATTTGGCAGGTGGTAATGTTGACCGTGTAATTGATGCCTTGATTGCAGCTCATCGTGCGGGCATTGACCTGAACTTTGAACGTGGCTGTGCTATTGACTTGGCAGGTCGTAACGTACTAGAAGCAGTGCAAATGAGCGTTAACCCTGAGGTTATCGAAACTCCTGTTGTATCTGCTGTGGCAAAGGACGGTATCGAACTTAAAGTTAAGGCTCGCGTTACCGTGCGTGCCAATATCGACAGACTGGTTGGCGGTGCAGGCGAGGCTACTATTATCGCTCGTGTTGGTGAAGGTATCGTAACTAATGTAGGTTCTTCCAAAGAACATACTGACGTTTTGGAAAACCCTGATTATATTTCTAAGACTGTATTGGAAAAAGGCTTGGACGCTGGTACTGCCTTTGAGATTTTGTCCATTGACATTGCGGACGTAGACGTAGGTCGTAACATTGGTGCTGCCCTGATGACTGACCAAGCGGAAGCTGATAAACGCATTGCTCAAGCTCGCGCGGAAGAACGTCGTGCTATGGCAGTTGCGAAAGAACAAGAAATGAAAGCCTATACCCAAGAGATGCAAGCGAAAGTTGTAGAAGCACAGGCTAAGGTTCCTGCTGCTTTAGCAGACGCTTTGGAAAACGGACGCTTGGGTGTAATGGACTACTACCGTATGAACAATATCAATGCTGATACTGAAATGCGTAAGACCATTGCAGAGGTTAGCCCTGTAAGCGAAAAGGAATAATTGCTTAGGAGATAGCTATGTTCTTTTATGTAAGCGATAATAATAGCTTCTTCTGGATACTCTTCGCTTTCATTCTGCTGAATTTTTTACTGACAATTTTTATGAGCAGTGGTAAACGTCGTGTTCCTATGCCTGAACCGCAGGAGGAAAATGATTACCCTACTAAAGAAAAATCTGACAGGGATTTGGCAGAAGAATTTGAGCGTGTCTTAGGAAAGAAGCAGAATAAAATTCATACAGACAACTGCGAGCTTAAACACGATAAGGGCAAGCTGTACACAGAACCAAGCTTTATGCAGGAGGAACCTGTGGTAACAGCTAAGCTTTTAGCTGTGCAGACGGAGGTTGCCAAGAAAAAGTTTGCCCATCCTAAATTGGTGCAAGGTTTAATTATGGAACAGATTTTGGAAAAGCCCCGTGGATTAAAGCCCTACGGCGAAGAATTTTAGATAAGCTTTTGGTGGGAAGTAAGGTGAAGGTATGTTAGAAAGATTGGATTTGAAAAATAAGCTACCTAAAACCGAATATAATGAGATTATGGACGACTTAGGTTTGCGTTTAGGCCTGGTACAGCGCAAGGCTAGGGAAGCGAAGCGTCCAGTTATCCTTGTCTTTGAAGGCTGGCGTGGCGCTCGACGTAGCTTAATTATTAACAAGATGATGCAGCAGATGGATGCCCGTGGCTTTAATGTTTATTCCGTGGTGCATTTAACTGATGAAGAACGTCAGATGCCTTTCTTTCATTATTTTTGGAAGCACCTGCCTGCCAAGGGTAATATGGCAGTCTTTCACCGTAGCTGGTACTACCAAAAGAACGAGTGTGAGGTTGCGCCCAAGGGTGATTGCTGCAAGTGGAACGATACTACCTTTGAGCATATCAACACCTTTGAAAAAGAACTGACTGTTGATAATTACATCCTGTTAAAATTTTTCCTCCACGTTTCTGAAAAACGTCAGAAGGAAAATTTAGCCAAGAATTATAAGACTTTAGGCAAGGCGTGGCGAGAAGTCTCTCCTGCCTATGACGAAACAGGTCATTATGAAAAATTTTTGGAGCGCTACGAAAGAATGCTGGAAGCAACGGACACGGTTAACGCACCGTGGCATTTAATTGGAGCCAACGATAGTCGTCGTGCGCAAGTGGAAATTTTTACTACCATTGTGGAAGCAATCGAATATGCTTTGGAAAACGAAGCAAAAGTTCAAGAGCAGGAACGTCCTGCTACCGCGTATGATGTGCTGAGCAAGGTTGATTTGGATAAGACCATTTCTAAAGAAGAATACAAGGAAAAATTAGATAAGTACCAAGAGCGCCTCACTGCCCTGCAAATTGAGATGTTCAGGGCAAAAATTCCTGCGGTCATTGGCTTTGAGGGTTGGGATGCTGCTGGTAAGGGCGGTGCCATCCGTCGCTTGACTGCGGCGCTGGATCCCTTGGGTTACAGTGTAAACCCCGTTGCTGCACCAAATGCTGTGGAAAACCAGTACCATTACCTGTGGCGTTTCTGGACGCACTTACCCAATTCGGGAACCGTTGCCATCTTCGACAGAACTTGGTATGGCAGGGTAATGGTGGAGCGCTTGGAAGGCTTTGCCAAACCTCACGAGTGGCAGCGTGCTTACGATGAAATTAAGGATATGGAAGCACAGTGGGCAGAGCATGGCATAGCCATTGCCAAGTTCTGGCTGCAAATAGATAAGGATGAGCAGTACAAACGCTTCAAAGAGCGTGAGGAAAATCCTTTTAAAAATTGGAAAATTACTGACGAGGACTGGCGTAACCGTGAGAAGTGGGATGCTTATGAGGAGGCAGTTAACGAAATGTTAGTTCGTACTGATACATCCTACGCACCTTGGACTATCGTTGAAGGCAACAATAAGTACTACGCCCGTCTGAAAGTTTTAAAAACAGTTATAGATTTATTCGAGAAAAAATTAGGTAAAGATTAGAGGTAATACTTTGTCTTGGAAGATTAAAGATGATTTAAAACAGAAAATTGCTGATGAATGGGGTGTACAGGTTTATCAACCAGGCTTGCGCCACCCTGTAGCTTTCGTGTACCCTAACGTTTATAATTTGGGTATGTCCAATTTAGGTATGCACATTCTCTACCAAATGATTAACGCCCGTGGGGATAGCGCTTGTGAGCGTTTCTTCCTACCAGAAACCAGCTTAATTAAGGAGCATCAAAAAACTCGTACTGCTCTTTTAAGTTTGGAAACACAGCGTCAGCTTTCGGATTTTAGCGTTATTTTCGTGATGCTGTCTTTTGAAATGGACTACGATAATCTGCTGACAGTGCTGGAGCTTGGTAACATTAAGCTTCGTGCGGAGCAACGCAACGAGAAGGAACCGCTGATTATCATTGGTGGGCCCTGTGCTACCTTTAATCCAGAGCCTTTGGCAAGCGTAGCAGATGCTTTTGTCATTGGCGAAGGTGAGGAGACCGTACAAAAGATTTTAGATACTATCTATACCAATACATCTAAGGAAGAAAAGCTTTTGAATTTGGCAAATCTTCCCGGTGTGTATGTGCCTAAATTCTATGCGCCCATATATAATGAAGAAAATGAATTGGTAGATATGGAACATGACGAACGTGTTCCTGCCAAGATTATTCGCCAATGGGTAAAGGATATTGATGCTTATCCCCACACCTCTGCTATTGTGACCAGTGGTACGGAGTTTGAAGATATGTATATTGTAGAAGTTGCTCGTGGCTGTGGTCGTCATTGTCGTTTCTGTATGGCAGGTTACTGCTTTAGGAAGCCTCGTCCCCGTGCGCTGGAAAATATTTTGGCAGATATTGCCAACCGCCCAGAACGCACTAAAAAAGTTGGCTTGATGGGTGCTGCTGTGTCCGATCATCCGCAAATTAAGGAATTGACCGCTGAACTGGTACGTCAAGGCGTAAGTTTTTCTGTAGCCTCCTTGCGTGCTGACACCTTGGATGAGCAGATGACCCAAGCTCTTGCGGCAAGCGGACAACGTACTATGACCGTAGCCCCCGAAGCGGGTAGTAAGCGTATGCGTGAAAGTATTAACAAGGGCATTACGGAAGAACACGTTTACAATGCTATGGAGCTGGCAGCAGCTGCTGGTATGAAAAATATTAAGCTGTATTATATGATTGGTTTGCCCGGCGAAGAAGACGTGGACATCGAAGAAATGATTGCCATGATTAAGCGTATACGCACTAAAATGGATGAAGCCGGTAACAAGGGTGAACTGGTAATTTCAGTCAACGGTTTTGTACCTAAGCCCTTCACTCCTTATCAATGGGCACCCTTGTGTAATCCTAGTACTTTAAAGCGTCGTTTTAAAATGCTCAACGACGGTCTGAAAAAGGAGAAACGCATCAAGCTTATCACAGAATCCTTGAAGGAAACCGTGGTACAGGCGGTGCTTGCTCGTGGTGACAGACAAATTGGCGAAGCCCTTTTGGAAGCGCACGTAAGTGGTGACCCGTTGAAGTACGTTTTAAAACAACGAGGAGTGAATATCGAGGACTATGCTTGTCGTGAACTGGAGGTAGGGCAAGTGCTTCCTTGGGCTCATCTTGATATGGGCTTTACGGAACAGTACCTTGCTTCTGAATTAGAAAAAAGTAAAATTGGTAAGTTTACTCCTATGTGCTTTGATAATTGTAAGCGTTGTGGGGTATGCAAATAATAGAATGAAAGACTTTATTATTAAAAATAACAATAATATTTGGTATGGTACGTTCCCTGTTCTTGAGCAGGCAGGCTTTGTAAATGCGTGTAGCTGTCGCTTGCATGGTGAGAGCGATATTGTAGAAGGGACTTTTAACTTGGCGTTGCACGTTGGTGATGACGTGGAGAAGGTTTTGCGTAACCGTAAGGCTTTTGCTAAAGCTGTTGGTTTAGATGCAAATTGCTTTACTACGTGTCAGCAGGTGCATGGCAGTAAGGTTACCCTTGTAACTGAAGATTTAGTTGGTAGCGGTGCAGTTAATTTTGCCGATACCATTGCTGATACTGACGCGTTAATTACAAATCTTTCAGATGTACCCTTGATGCTGTTTTATGCTGACTGCGTACCCGTATTGCTTGCGGATTTAGAAAGCGGTGCCATTGGTTTGGCGCATGCTGGTTGGCGCGGAACGGTTGCTAACATTGGAGTTAAGACCTTGGCGGCGATGGGGGAAGCCTTTGGCACGAAGCCTCAAAACGTTTTGGTGGGCGTTGGTCCTTCCATTGGTACCTGCTGCTACGAGGTGGATGATTTCGTACGTGACCAGGCGCAGGGCTACGAAGAGTTCTTTGCTCCTAAAGGTGGAGGAAAGTACCAGTTAGACCTGTGGGGAATGAATGTGAATCAATTGGTTCAAGTAGGTGTTCCCGCAGAAAATATTATGATTTCTGGTGTATGTACCAATGATAACGTAGAGTTGTTCTGTTCCTATCGTGCGGAACAGGGCAAGACTGGTCGCATGGGCGTGTGCCTCTGCGCTCGTAAAAATTAATAAGTAAAATTAAGCGGAGCTTTCGAGTTTGGGAGCTCCGTTTTTATTTGCCAAAATAAAAATCCTCCTGCCTAAACAATAATAGTCATCGACAGGAGGTGAGAAATAGGGCGATATAAATTTGTAAAAAGATACCGGGCACATGCTGAACTTCATATACCCGGCGAAAGTTTGCATCAGAGGTTCTCTAATGCCCCAAGCAAATGTCTCGTTTGCTATTAAGAAAAATTATAGCCTTAATAAAAATAGTTAGGTGTTGCGAAAGCAACGCAAATATTAAAGTAACTGCTTACTTTATTTTCAAAAGACTATAACTTATTTCAAATAAAAGATTGAAAAACCAATGTGTTGCATACGCAAAAAATAATTAAAAAAGTTATGTAAGCAGTAAATAAAGTGTTGCTTAAGCAACAAAGTTACTTAATACTTACTTTAGTTACAAAATGTTTACAGGAAAATTTTTATATGTATAATGAGGGCATAAGTTTAGAAAGAATATAAAAAATTTTAATGTAGGTGAAGTAGATGGATGTAAGAATGTCTGTGCAAAATTTGGTAGATCTTCCTTTGTTTCAAGGATTGGATGTCGAAGAGATTAGTGAGGTTTTAAGCAGAGTAACTGTACTTGTAAAACGTTTTCGTAAATCTGACTATATCTTTTTAGCGGGAGACTGCGTAGAAAATTTGTGCATTGTTGTAAATGGCAAGGTACAAATGATTAAAGAAGATATTTGGGGTGATAAGTCTATCATTGCAAATTTGGGAGCAGGCTCTGTTTTTGCAGAAAGTTATTTGGGCAGACGTCATGATAAAAGCATAGTTAGCTATTTCGCTGCCAGCGATAGTGAAGTGCTGATGCTTCCTTTTGGTAGATTTTTGGAAAATCCGCATAATTCTAAAGCATATAATAAATTAATGTGCAATATTGTAGCAATTTTGGCGGACAATAATAGCAGACTCATCGAAAAAACTGAAATCTTATGTAAAAAAACTTTGCGTGGTAAAATTCTTGCTTATCTTGAACAAGAAGCTGCTAATGCAGGCACAAAAAAGTTTGTTGTTCCGTTTAGCCGTACCGATTTAGCAAACTATTTGGATGCTGATCGCAGTGCTTTAACTCGCGAATTGGCAAGGATGCGTGACGAAGGTATGATTGCTTTTGAAAAGAATACCTTTGAAATTTTGAAGCAGTAAATTACCTAGGTTCTGAATTTAAAATATAGATATAATGACAATGTAAAGACTGTTGTGAATCGAAATCGTTATATGCTTTCGATTCGCAACAGTCTTCTTTTGTTTAAATAAATTTATTCGTTTAAATGTTTAATTCTGTTGGCAGTAGTTGCGCTTTTCTTCGTAACCGAACTTATTCCTTTGGCGATTACTGCAATGGGCGGCGCTATTGCGTGCGGCCTGTTAGGCTTCATTCCGGCAAAACAAGTATTCAGTGGTCTCTCTAACTCCACCGTAGTACTCTTTGGTGGTATGTTCGTTGTAGGTGCTTCCATGTTCTACACCGGTCTTGCTCAAAAAATTGGTAACACCGTTGTAAGCCTGTGCGGCACTGGCGAAAACAGCCTTATGTTCGGTCTTATGTTGGTAGGCACCGTACTTTCTTCCTGCTTGTCCAACACCGGCACCTGCGCTTGCTTGTTACCCGTAGCTTTGGGTATCTGCTCCGCAGCAAAAATCCCTGCTTCCCGTCAATTGATGCCTTTGGCATTCGCTTGCGGTTGGGGTGGTATCATCACCATGGTAGGTACTCCGCCTAACATCATCGCAGTAGGCGCAATGAACGCTGCTGGTCTCGAATCCTTCAGCTTCTTTGAATTTGCTTGGATCGGTATCCCCGTATCCTTGGCTGGTATGGCTTATATGATGTTCGTAGGTAAATACCTGCTCCCGAAAGCAGAACTCGATGCTGATCAAGAAATTGAACAAGAAATCGAAGCTTCTTCTGACAACAAAACCAAACAAATGATTTCTGGCGCTATCCTTACCGTAGTAATTTTGGTAATGGCTATCGGCGTTAAAGGCATCTCTTTGGAAATGGCAGCAGTAGTTGGCGCATTGGTTTGCGTACTGACTGGTTGCTTGACTGAAAAACAAGCTTACGCTTCCATCGACTGGGTAACCATCTTCCTGTTCGCAGGTATGATGCCCGTATCCAAAGCAATCGACGTAACCGGCGCTGGCAAACTCATCGCTGAATGGACCGTAGGTCTCATGGGCGGCTCCCCGTCTCCGTTGATTGTAACTGCAGTACTGTTCGCACTGTCCTGCACCTTGACCCAATTTATGTCCAACACCGCTTCTGCAGCTCTGCTTTGCCCGATCGGTATTGCAATTGCTCAAAACTTGAACGCTTCTCCGAAAGCAGTAGTTATGGCAATCGCAGTTGCAGCATCTTGCGCATTCGCAACTCCGGTAGGTACCCCGCCGAACACCTTGGTTCTTGGCCCTGGCGGTTACAAATTCATGGACTATGTAAAATGCGGTTGCGGCCTTGTAGCTGTATCCTTCGCAGTTTGCTTGGTAGTAATTCCGATGGTATGGCCCTTCTTCCCTTGATAAAATAGTTTAATTTCTTTAGTTAAAATTCAATAACAAAAGTTAATAAACTAACATAACACCACGCTTTAAAAGCGTGGTGTTTTTGTTTATAAATAGAATTGCTAAAATTCCTTTAGATTAAGTGCTGGCAAGGAGTTACAGAAAAGTCAAAAGTATTTTTCATAAAAATAGTTTTAAAATTTAAAAGGTGATTAATAAAGTTAATTAAGTAGTGAGAAGTTTTGTATATGAATAATTGTTGCTTTTGCAACAGAAAGCATACTGCCCTTGTTGCTATTATGATTTTGCAAGTTGTTGTTAATAACTTGTAAAAATTTTATAAAGGAGGAACAAATATGTCCCCGGCAATTAAATGTTTAATTCTGTTGGCAGTAGTTGCGCTTTTCTTCGTAACCGAACTTATTCCCTTGGCGATTACTGCAATGGGCGGCGCTATTGCGTGCGGCCTGTTAGGCTTCATTCCGGCAAAACAAGTATTCAGTGGTCTTTCTAACTCTACCGTAGTATTGTTTGGCGGTATGTTCGTTGTAGGTGCTTCCATGTTCTACACCGGCCTTGCTCAAAAAATCGGTGGTACCGTAGTAAAAATGTGCGGCACTTCCGAAAACAGCCTTATGTTTGGTCTTATGTTGGTAGGCACCGTGCTGTCTTCCTGCTTGTCCAACACTGGTACTGCAGCTTGCTTGCTGCCCGTAGCTTTGGGTATCTGCTCCGCTGCTAAAATCCCCGCTTCCCGTCAATTGATGCCTTTGGCATTCGCTTGCGGTTGGGGTGGTATCATCACCATGGTAGGTACTCCGCCTAACATCATCGCAGTAGGCGCTATGAATGCTGCTGGTCTCGAATCCTTCGGCTTCTTCGAATTCGCTTGGATTGGTGTTCCTGTATCCGTAGCTGGTATGCTCTACATGATGTTCGTAGGTAAATACCTGCTTCCGAAAGCTGAACTCGATGCTGATCAAGAAATTGAACAAGAAATCGAAGCTAACGAAGCTTCCGCTACCAAACAATACGTTTCTGCAGCTATCCTTGCAATCGTAGTATTGGTAATGGCAGTTGGCGTTAAAGGCGTTTCCTTGGAAATGGCAGCAGTTATCGGCGCATTGGTTTGCGTACTGACCGGCTGCTTGACTGAAAAACAAGCTTACGCTTCCATCGACTGGGTAACCATCTTCTTGTTTGCAGGTATGATGCCTGTATCCAAAGCAATCGACGTAACCGGCGCTGGCAAACTCATCGCTGAATGGACCGTAGGTCTCATGGGCGGCTCCCCGTCCCCGTTGGTTGTAACTGCAGTTCTGTTCGTACTGTCCTGCACCTTGACCCAATTCATGTCCAATACCGCTTCCGCAGCTCTGCTCTGCCCGATCGGTATCGCAATCGCTCAAAACTTGGGCGCTTCCCCGAAAGCAGTAGTAATGGCAATCGCAGTTGCAGCATCTTGCGCATTCGCAACTCCGGTAGGCACCCCGCCGAACACCTTGGTTCTCGGCCCTGGCGGTTACAAATTCATGGACTATGTAAAATGCGGTTGCGGCCTCGTAGCTGTATCCTTTGCAGTTTGCTTGGTAGTAATCCCGATGGTATGGCCGTTCTTCCCCTGATAATTAGTTAGGGTTTAACAGTTAATACAAATATTAAAGACCTGTCGTGAAAACGGCAGGTCTTTTTTGCTATAAGAAAATATTTCTGTCGAACTATCAGAACAATTTAGTGGGGACTATTTGTTTATACCAATAAATACAATATAATAGAAGAAAGTAGTAATAAAATGAAAGGGAGTGGGCAAGATGCCAAACTTTACTTTTACAGGACCTTACGGTGATATAGAATGTGTAGTTAATAATTACAAGCTTAATGACGTAGTGCTGATAATGGCACACGGTTTTCGTGGTAGCCGTGATGGCGGCGGTCGCAGTACTGCCTTTGCCAAATTGGCAGAGGGCGTGTGCAAAGTAGTGCGCTTTAATTTTAACGGTAGCCAAATTTTGAGCAGACAGGTTGAAGAATTGCAGGCTGTCATCTCTGCGGTAAGAGAGCAATATAATCCGGAAAAGCTTTTCCTTTTGGGGCGTAGCCTTGGCGGAGCCGCTTCCATGGTTACTGCAAGCCGTGACGAAAAAATTGACGGCTTAATTTTGTGGGCAACTCCCAACGATTTACGCAAAACCTTTTTAAACGCTTTGGGTGACGAGTTATACAAGAAGCTTGATGTAGGGGAGACCCTTCATTTGGAAGACGAGCGTGGCAAAATGGATTTGACCTCCGATTTTTTGACGGACTTAGATAAATATAATTTAACTGAAATTATGAGTAAGTGGCAGGATAGACCTCTCCTTATTTTGCACGGAGAGCAGGACGTTACCGTTGATGTTGCCCAAGGCAGGAAGAACTTTGAGCTTGCAGGTGGCGACAAGGAAATTTACACCTTTGCCAACGGTGACCACACCTTTAGTGAATGTGCCACAGAAGCCAACGCTCAGATTGTGAAATGGTTGTATTCAAGGACTTAACCGTTGTATAATATAATGTAAAACATTTTTTGGAGGCTTATTCAAAATGAAAAAGATTTTATTGATATGCTTGCTCCTTGTGTGCGCGTTGGCAATGACTGCTTGCGGTAAGGAGCCTGATAAGAAAGTAGCAATGGACCCTGCAACAGCAGTGTTCACTACTAATATGGGAAGCTTTGAAATTAAATTAGCAACAGATATGGCTCCCAACACCTGCGCTAACTTTATCAGCTTGGCGAACAAAGGCTTTTACAATGGCATCATCTTCCACCGTGTCATTGATAATTTTATGATTCAAGCTGGTTGCCCCAATGGTGACGGTACTGGCGGACCGGGCTACGTTATTCCCGACGAGTTCCACAAAAAGCTGAAACACAATGACGAAGGCGTGCTCTCCATGGCAAATCGTGGACCTAACACTGGTGGTAGCCAATTCTTCATTACCTTGCGCGATTGCCCTTGGCTTGACGGCAAACACGCAGTTTTTGGCAAAGTAACCAGCGGTATGGAAGTTGTCCGTAAAATTGGCAGAAGTTATACCGACATGAACGATAGACCATTGAAGAAAGTTGTTATTGAAAAAATTACTATCGAGAAGCGTTAAGCTAAGGAGGAAAGAGTTTGTCTGTAAATCAAGATGAACGTATTTTAGAAACTATAGATCAGCAGGAAATGGTAGGCATCTGCGGTAGAAACGAAGAGTTCCTGCGCATTATTCGTGATGCCTTTAATTGCAAGATTGTTGCTCGTGGCAATCAGGTTGCCATTAGCGGAGCAGAGGACGAAGTTGAAAAACTCCGTCAGCTTTTTATGGAGCTTTTGTTCCTGTATAGACAAGGCTTGCCCTTGACTTCTCACGATGTGCGTTACAGTATTTATATGGTGAAGGCAGGCAAGACCGAAAGCCTCCACCGTATGTATGCTGATACCATTATTACTACTAATCGTGGTCGTCAAGTGAAGGCGAAGACCTTGGGGCAATGGCATTATGTGGAAACCATTCGTCATAACCACATCACTTTAGGCATTGGACCTGCGGGTACAGGCAAAACTTACTTGGCTGTTGCCCTTGCGGTTGCTGCCTTGAAGAAGAAGGAAGTAGAACGCATCATCCTCACCCGCCCTGCAGTTGAGGCTGGTGAAAAGCTTGGCTTCCTTCCCGGCGACATGCAGGACAAGGTTGACCCCTACCTGCGCCCCTTGTACGATGGCTTGTACGATATGCTGGGCAACGAAACTTTCCAAAAATATCTGACTAAAGGGACAATCGAGGTTGCGCCCCTCGCGTATATGCGTGGTCGTACCTTGAACGATTCCTTCATTATATTAGACGAAGCTCAGAACACTACGCCTGAGCAGATGAAAATGTTTTTAACCCGCTTCGGCTTTGGTAGTAAGATGGTTATTACCGGTGACATTACCCAAATCGACTTGCCCGGTGGCAAGACCAGTGGCTTGAAGGACGCTTCCAAAATTTTGAAGGACGTTCCTGGAATTGGCATCGTGAAGTTTAATGACCAAGATGTTGTGCGTCACGAAATTGTAGGCTCCATCATCAAGGCTTACGAAAAATTCGAGAAGCGTCAAAAAGCGGAGGAAGAAGCATGATTATTAGTATGGAAAATGCTCAAGACAAGATTGTCTTGGGAGAATATTTAGAGAAGCGTCTGCAAGATGGCTTGAACGCTGTAGCAAAGCTTCATGATTTGGATGATATGACAGAAGTGGATATCACCATTGTTGATGACGAAGAGATTCACCAGCTGAACCGTGATTATCGCAATGTGGATAGACCTACCGACGTATTGAGCTTTGCTCTTGACGAAGATGACGAAGACGAGCCTGAACTTTTGGAAGGTCAGCTGCACCTTTTGGGCGACATCATCATCTCCGCAGAGACTGCTACTCGTCAGGCAGAAGAGTTTGGTCACGGCTTGGAGCGTGAGATTGTGTACCTTGCAGTCCATGGCTTGCTCCACCTTTTGGGCTATGACCATATGGTTGAAGAAGACAAGGTTATTATGCGTGCTAAGGAAGAAGAAGCTTTGCGTGCAATTAACCTTGCAGAAGAGAATTTTAAATGATGAAACAAGAATTATTAAACGCTGCCCTCTCTGCTAGGGAACGCGCTTACGCTCCTTATTCTAAATTTTTGGTGGGAGCAGCAGTGCTGGCAAAGAGCGGTAAAATATATACAGGTTGTAATATCGAAAACGCATCCTATGGATTGACCGTGTGTGCGGAACGGAACGCACTTTTTTCTGCTGTTGGGGCAGGGGAGCGGGAGTTCACTGCGTTGTGCGTGGTAGGCGATACAGAAGAGCCCATTTCTCCCTGCGGTGCTTGCCGTCAGGTAATGGCAGAGTTCAAGGTTCCCTGCATCATCTTGGCGAATTTAAAGGGTGACGTAAAAGAATATACCTTGGAAGAATTACTGCCGTATGGATTTAGTTTGTAATTGACAGGAGCTGATTATGATAGATAAGCATTATTCCGGTTTTGCGGCAATCGTTGGTCGTCCTAACGTGGGCAAATCCACCTTGACCAATGGCTTGATTGGTGAAAAAATTGCCATCATGTCCGACAGACCCCAAACCACTCGTAATAAAATCATGTGCATTTTAAATACTGATAATGCGCAAATTATGTTCTTGGATACTCCTGGTATCCATAAGCCTCACCACAAGCTGGGCGAATACATGGTACGCACTGCAGAAAGCACCTTGAAGGAAGTTGACGTTATTCTTTTTGTAATTGACGTTAGCGAAAAACGTGGTGCAGGCGAAAATTATATCCTCGAGCTTTTGCAAAAGGTTAAGACTCCTGTAATCCTCGTTGCCAATAAAATTGATAAGCTTCAAGATAAGAGCAAATTGTTCAACATCATCAATGAGTACACTGCTTTGTACAACTTTGCTGCTGTTGTACCCGTTTCTGCTCTTGAAGATAAAGAGTTCCCCGGCTTGGTGGAAGAAATCACTAAACATTTGCCTGAAGGCCCCGACTATTTCCCCGACGATATGATTACCGACCAACCGGAACGTGTTATTGCCGCGGAAATGATTCGTGAAAAAGTGTTGCTTTCTACCCGCGACGAAGTGCCTCACTCCATTGCAGTAGAAGTTGACGAGTTCAAAGTGCGCGAAAACGAGGACGTTTATATTCGCGCTACCATTTTCGTAGAACGTGATTCTCAAAAGGGCATCGTTATTGGTGCTAAAGGTAGCCTGCTGAAAAAGATTGGCCAACAGGCTCGTAGGGATATTGAAGCTTTGCTGGGGTGCAAGGTGTTCTTGGAGCTGTGGGTAAAGGTTAAAGCTGACTGGCGTAATAAAGATAAAGCTTTGAAGCAATTTGGTTATAAGGAATTTTAATCTGCTTTGAAGCGTGGGAAGTGCTGTATGAGTAATGATTTTCGTGATGATGCAATTGTATTACATGTGAAAAACTGGCAGACTGCGGATAAGTACGCGGTCTGCTTTACTCGTGAACACGGAAAAATCCGCTTCATTGTTTATGGTGGACGTTATCCCAAGAATGTAGCAGGTCGTTTACTGCAGCCCTTCGCTCAGTTGAGCTTGGAGGTTATTGCAGGTCAGCGCATTGACAAATTAAAAAGCTGTGAGCTTTTGGAAATGCCCCAAGCCTTTGACTTCAAACAGATGGCTTACGCAGCAGTTGTCACGGAGCTGACAGCCATCTTTACGGAGGACCATCAGCCTCAGCCGGAAGTTTATGAACTGCTTGAAGAAACCTTAAAGCTTTTACGAGAGCGCAATCCTCGCATCGTAGTGCTTTCCTTTGCACTAAAGCTTTTGGAATTGGTAGGACTTTTGCCACAAGTAGAAGCTTGTGGTGTGTGCGGTTGCATCATCGGAGAAGAAGATGCTTGGTTTAGCCCGCTGCAAGGCAGTGCAATTTGTAAAGATTGCCATAATCCAAGTGGCGAAGAAAAATTTAGCCTTGGCACTTCCAACTTGTTCAAACACCTTAAAAATTTAGACTTCCAAAATCCGGCACCTTTTTCCATAAAGGGTGGGGATTTGATGGAACTGGAAGCCATCCTTTATAAATTTATAATGTTCCAAACGGATAAACCGCTTAACAGTATAAGCTTTTTATCCCAGATGGGAATGTGAAAAATAAATATGCTTGAAAGAATTGAAGTTGTTTAAAATCAAAAAGCTCCCACTCTATTGAGTGGGAGCTTTTGTGTTTTAAGTAGATTATTTGTTGTCAGCGATTGCTTTATTCAGGTCAGCAACAAGTTCGTCGATGTCAATGCCGTGAGCAGCAGCACCTTGTTCCAAGGTTTCGAAACGAGCAGCCATGCAGCCTACGCAGCCCAGACCGTATTCAGCAAAAACTTGCAAAATTTCAGGATGATTTTGAACAGCTTCAATGATGCCGGTATCTTTAGTAATCATAATGCAAAACTCCTTTGTAGTTAATTTTTAAAATTTCCTTGTAACATTATAGCATTTCCTTGCCAGCTTGCCAATTTCTCTGGAGTAATTTCACAAAAATTTTTGTGCGATAGGTAAAAAATTCACACAATCTAAAAGTGGACTATTGTTTTTTGTGAAAAAAGTCTGTATAATGGAGAAAAGTGGTGTGAAGTGGTGAAAGGTGGTGTCAAGATGTTATTAGGTGAATATGAACATACCTTAGACATTAAAGGACGCCTTGCTATGCCCGCGAAGCTCCGCGAAAGTTTAGGTAACAAGTTTATTATTACCAAAGGTCTTGATGGTTGCCTTTTCGTTTACGATATGGAACAATGGCACATTTTGGAAGCTAAGCTTACCGGTTTGCCTATGAGTCGTAAAAATGCCCGCGATTTTGCCCGCTTCTTCTTTAGCGGTGCTTGCGAGGGTGAGTGCGACAAACAAGGCAGGGTGCTTATTCCGGCAAACTTGCGTGCTTACGCAGGCTTGGAGAAAAACGCAATTATCGTTGGAGTAGGCAGTAGAGCCGAAATTTGGGACGCTGCTAAGTGGAATGCATACAATGAAGAAAGTGCGGAAGACGTTAACGAACTGGCTGAACAGCTGGCAGACTTGGGTATCTAATAGGCGGTTACAATGGAATTTAAACATGTAAGTATTTTATTCAATGAAAGTGTAGACTTTCTGATTACAGATAAAAACGGTATCTACGTTGACTGCACTATGGGTGGTGCTGGTCATAGCAGAGGCTTTGCTTCCCAGCTGGAAAAGGACGGCTTGCTTTTAGGCATTGACCAAGACGATGATGCCATTGCTGCCGCAAGTGAACGCTTGTTAGACAAGTTCACCTGCAGGACAGCAGTTGCCAAATCTAATTTTAGGGATTTTGCAGACGTGCTGGACAGCATGGGCATTGATGAAATAGACGGTATCTTTTTCGATTTAGGTGTCTCC
The DNA here is from genome assembly GCA_017623055.1 of Phascolarctobacterium sp. Lineage (GTDB taxonomy): Bacteria > Bacillota > Negativicutes > Acidaminococcales > Acidaminococcaceae > JAHHUH01. The sequence continues at coordinate 31,695 of JAGAPX010000001.1, read as the reverse complement.
AGCTATCAACTTGATACTCCGGAACGTGGCTTCTCTTATATGCACGATGGCCCTTTGGATATGCGTATGAATAAGGATGCCAAGCTGGATGCAGAGTACATTGTTAATAATTACAAAGAAGACGAGCTGGCAGAGCTTATCTATAAATATGGCGAAGAGCGTTGGAGTAAGCGTATTGCTCAGTTCATTGTCAACGAGCGTAAGAACGCTCCCATCACTACAACTTATCAACTGGTGGACATTATCAAGAAGGCGATTCCCAAGGGAGCGCGCATTGATGGACCCCATCCTGCTAAGAGAACATTCCAAGCCATTCGCATTGAAGTAAATAATGAACTTGGCATTTTGGAACAGACTATGATTACCGCAGTGGAACGCTTAAAAAGCGGTGGTCGCATTGGTGTTATTACCTTCCACTCCTTGGAAGATAGGATTATTAAGCAAACCTTTGCGAGATTGTCGAAGGGCTGTACCTGTCCACCCCAGTTGCCGGTGTGCGTGTGTGGTAAGAAACCGCTACTGAAGAAGGTAGGAAACATTACTCCCAGCAAAGAGGAAGTTGAAGAAAATCCTCGCTCCAGAAGCGCAAGATTAAGATACGCAATTAAAATTTAAGGATATAAGGATACGTAAAGTAAATGTTAGCAAGGAAGTTAGACAACGCTGTATGGCAAGAGCAACAGCAATATACAATTGAAGAAGTTCAGATACGCCAACAGCAGAGGAAGGCTGACAGACATAAACTTTTACGTCGTCGAGTTATGGTTGTAGCAACAGTGGTTTTAGCAACTTATATGTATTCCGTTTGGCGTAGCTCTGATGTGGTGCATTATGGTAATGAAATCATTGCTTTGCAACGTCAGGAAACAAGACTTATCAATAAGAATAATGAATTAAAAATTGAAGTAGAGCAGCTTAAAGGTCCCGGTCGTGTGATCCGCTTTGCAGAAAGAGAATTGGGTATGAGCGTGGCGCGTAGCAATATTTACGTTAAAGCAGGCGTGGCGAAAAATTATAATGGTCCCACCGTTTTAGCAAGCAAATAAGCGTAGCCTTTTAGCAGTCTTTGTGATATAATTTTTATAAGATTTTAGAGAGGCAGCCTTTTGGCTGCTCTTTCACTTTTGGAGGTAATGTTATGCAAAAACAATTAACCTTAATTATCGATAAAATCATAGAAGAAGTGCGCCAAGTACAAGTTTTAGGCGCTGACGATAAAATTATTACCGATATTACTGCAGACTCCCGCGTCGTAGAGGAAGGTAGCCTGTTCATCTGCTTGAAGGGTGCAACCGTTGATGGTCATAAATTTTTGCAGATGGCTGTAGAAAAGGGTGCTGTTGCTGCGTTGGTGGAGGATGTTCCTGAAGAAATCCCTGAGGGCGTAACTCTCCTTGTTGTTCCGGATACTCGTAAGGCAATGGAAGCTGTTGTTCCTTATTTTTACGATTACCCCGGTAAAAATATGCGTATGCTTGGCATCACTGGTACCAATGGCAAAACTACTACTACCAACATCATCCGCACTGTTCTGCGTCGCGCAGGCTATAAGGTGGGCTTGATTGGTACTATCAACATTATGATTGAGGACAAAGTGACCGAAGCTCACAACACTACTCCCGACGTGGTGGATTTGCAAAAGGCTCTTTACGCAATGAAGAATGCTGGCTGTGACTACGTTGTCATGGAAGTTTCCAGTCACGCTCTTGTTTTGAACCGTGTGGCAGGTTGTGAATATGATTGCGCAGTTTTGACCAACATTACCCAAGACCATTTGGACTTCCACAAAACTATTGAAAATTATCGTGATGCCAAGAGCCTGCTGTTCGAAGGCTTGGCAAATGGCACTAAAGAAAATAAAAACGCAGTGTTCAATATGGACGATGCTTCCAGTGAAATCATCAAGGCTCGTACTAAAGTGAACTGCTTAACCTACGGTAAAGGTCACGACAATGATATTTACCCCATCTCCTTTGACGTACAGGCAAAAGAAATGGCTTTGCAGCTGGCAACTCCTGTGGGCGAAATGAATCTGAACTTAAAGATTACCGGCGAGTTCAACGTGTATAACGTAATGAGCGCAGTAGCTTGCCTCCTTGCTGAAAAGGTGGATAAGGAAATTATCTGCGACGTGCTCAACGGTTTTGACGGTGTTCCCGGTCGCTTCCAACTTGTAGAAGCTGGTCAACCCTACACGGTAATCGTAGACTACGCTCACACTCCCGACGGTTTGGACAATGTTTTAAAGACCGCTCGTAGTATTACCAAAGGTAAGCTGTGGGCAATCTTTGGTTGCGGTGGTGACCGCGACAACAAAAAACGTCCCATCATGGGCGGTATCGCTCTGGAACTGGCGGATAAGGTTGTTGTTACTTCTGACAACCCCCGTACCGAAGACCCGGAAAAAATTATTGACCAAATCTTCGTAGCTTTGCAAGATGTTCCTGCGGGCAAAGAGGTTTACCGCATCAGCGACAGACGTGAGGCTATTGAATATGTACTTGCCAATGCAGAAGCAGATGATGTAATTATGATTGCAGGCAAGGGACACGAGAACTACCAAATCTTAAAGGACAGAACCATTCATTTTGACGACCGTGAAGTGGTTTTGGAATATTGGAGTGAAAAATAATGATTGATGCTAAATTGATTGTTAGCGCAACCAATGCAGAATATACTGGAGAAAATATTGAGTTTACCGGTTTGACTACGGATTCTCGTGCGGTGAAGGCAGGGGAACTGTTCGTTGCTTTTAGCGGTGAAACTTTTGATGGTCATAACTACTGCGCAAAAGCAGTGGAGCTAGGCGCAACTGGTGTGCTTGTTTCTAAAGATGTGGAAGGTTTGCCGGAAGATGTTGCAGTGTTTAAAGTATCCAACACCTTAAAGGCGTTCCAAGAAATCGCCCGCGCTTACCGCAGAAGCTTTGCTGATTTAAAAGTGTTTGCTATTACAGGCTCCAATGGTAAGACTTCTACTAAGGATTTACTGGCAGCTTGTTTAGGTGCTAAATATAATGTAGTAAAAACTCAAGGTAATTTTAACAATGAGATTGGCTTGCCCAAAACTTTGCTGAACATTACTGCTGATACGGACATTGCCGTTGTGGAAATGGGTATGCGTGGCTTGGGACAAATCGCAGAGCTGTGCGAGATTGCAGAGCCCGACAGTGGTCTTATTTCCAACGTGGGCGAAACCCACATGGAGCTTTTGGGCAGTATGGAAAATATTGGCAAGGCTAAAGGTGAGATTGTAGAGAATTTGCCTGCTAACGGCTTTGCAGTGTTGAACGGTGATAATGAGTACGTTGTGGCTGCGGCTAGCAAGACCAAGGCTAAGGTTGTGTTCTTTGGCTTGAGCGAAGCTTGCGACTACAGAGGTAGTGACATTGTTACTACTGGTTTAGGCACTACCTTTACCTGCACTGAAAAGGTAACTGGCAAAGCGGTTCAAGTGAAACTGCAATTGATTGGTGAGCACAATGTTTACAACGCATTGAGCGCAATCGCTGGTGCTGCTTGCTATGGCGTAACTTTGGAAGAAAGTGTTAAGGCTTTGGCAACTGCCCGCTTAACTGGTAGTCGTCAAGAGATTATCTACATTGGCGATATTACCTTTATCAACGATGCTTACAATGCAAGTCCTGCCTCTATGGAAGCAGCCCTGAAAACCTTGGCAGAAGCTAAGAAGGCAGCGAAAAATGCTCGCACCATTGCAGTTTTAGCTGATATGTTGGAGCTGGGTGCGATCTCTGAGGATGGTCATCGTCGTGTAGGTAAATGGGCAGTGGAAAATGGCACTGACTTTATCTTGACCTATGGTGACGAGGCGGCGTATATTTCTGATGAAGCGAAGAAGCTGGGCGGTAACGTACAGCATTGCGCAGATAGGCACGAGGCTGCCAATGTACTGCGTACCATTGCCAATGCAGGCGATATTATTTTGCTGAAAGGCTCTCACTCCATGCAAGTGGATAAAATGTTGGAGCTGTTTAAATAAATTTGATGCTTGGGGGAACTGTAATGAGTTCTGAACTTTTGATTTTGATTACGGCTTTTACTGTGTGCGCAGTAATGGGTCCGTTCTTGATTCCTTTTTTGCACAGATTAAAATTTGGACAAAGCATTCGTGGCTGTGGTCCAGAAAGCCACCAAAAGAAAAGTGGCACTCCTACCATGGGCGGTATTATGATTATCACTGCCATCGTAGTGTCCTTGGTAATCTGGGGAGATTTGACTCCTCAAGTGTTGATTGCCTTGGTGCTGATACTTGGTCACGGTGTGATTGGTTTTATTGACGATTATATCAAGGTTGTTATGAAGCGTAACCTTGGTTTGACTGCACTGCAAAAGCTGTTGATGCAATTTGCTCTTGCCGGTGCTTACGTTTACTACGCAGAACACTACATTAAAAGTACTACTGTGTGGATTCCCGGTGTGGATGTCATCTTTGACTTGGGCTGGTTCTACTATGTGCTGGCGTTCCTGCTTTTGGTGGGTACTACCAATGCGGTAAACCTTACTGATGGTCTGGATGGCTTGGCTGCCAGCGTAACTATTCCTGTAACTTTGACTTTTGGCTTTATTACTTTGGGTGCTAATGGTTTGGGTGGCTTTGCTTATGCTATGACCGGTGCGTGCCTTGGCTTCTTGCTCTTTAACCGTTATCCGGCAAAGGTGTTCATGGGTGATACAGGTTCCCTTGCTTTGGGCGGTGGCGTGGCAGCTTTGGCGCTGTTGACCAATACGGAACTGCTTCTTGTAATTTTAGGTGGTGTGTACGTGGCGGAGGCTGCTTCGGTTATTATTCAAGTAACCTACTTCCGTTTGAGTGGAGGTAAGCGCATCTTTAGAATGAGCCCCTTGCACCATCATTTTGAATTAGGTGGCTGGCGTGAAACTAAGGTCGTGGCAGTGTTCACCGGTGCAAGCGTGGCGTTGTCCTTGGTTTCCTTTGGCTTGTTCCTCATGCGTATTTATCATTTAGGTATAAACTAATTTAGGGGGCTCATTAACGTGGCTGATACAAAGTCTGTTATTGTGTACGGCGCCGGCGTTAGCGGGCGTGGAGCTGCTGAAGTGCTTGCCAAGCACGGACAGCAGGTGTTCTTATATAATGATACTGATTGTGAAATTGAAGATAGTTTAGCGCAGGCTTTAGCTGCCCATGGTGGCGGTTTAGTTTGTGGTAATTTTGCTAAATTGCTCGGCTCTAATGCCGGGCTTTTGGTGCTTTCTCCGGGCGTTGCCTGCGACAACGAAAATGTCTTATTGGCAGAGCGTAGTGGGGTGGAGGTAATCAGCGAGGTGGAGCTTGCCTACCGCAATTATGGCGGACACATTGCTGCCATTACCGGTACCAACGGTAAGACCACTACCACTAGCATTGTAGGTGAGATGTTTAAAAAGCTTCCCGTGCCTTCCGCAGTGGGTGGTAATATTGGACTTGCCTTGAGCAAGGAGGTAGAGCCTTTAACTAATGATGCGTGGCTGGCAGCAGAACTTTCCAGCTTCCAACTGGAAAAGGTGCAAAGCTTTGCTCCTGATATTGCAGTAGTTTTGAATTTAACTCCTGACCATTTGGAACGTCACTACACCATGGAAGCATACGGTGCTGCCAAGAAGAATATCTTTGCTAAGCAAAGTGCAGGGCAAGTGACTGTTCTTAACTATGACGATGAAGAAGTACGCTCTTGGGCTAAGGAAAGTAAGGGACAAATTTGCTTCTTTAGCAGAATTTTCCCGTTAGAACAAGGCGTTTTTATACAAGACAATAAATTTGTGATAAAATGGAAAGATACAGAAGCAATCGTTTGCGGTTTAGACGATGTGCATCTTTTTGGCGGTCATAACGAAGAAAATATTTTGGCTGCCATTGCCTGTGGCTTTTTCGCAGGAGTTGCCGTCGAAGATATGGCAGAGGTGCTGCGTAACTTTAAAGCAGTGGAACATCGTCTGGAATATGTTACCACCATTAAGGGCGTAAAGTATTACAACGATTCCAAGGCTACCAATACGGATTCTGCCATTAAGGCACTGCAAGCTTTTAAAAATGGACACGTTATTTTGCTGGCTGGTGGCTACGACAAGATGACGGAGCTGGAGCCTATGATGCAGGTCGTAAAAGAAAAAACCGATTTGCTCATTCTTTTGGGTAACGCTAAGGAGCGCTTCAACGCTGCTGCTCTTGCTTGTGGCGTAGAAAATATCCAAATTGCCAGCAGTTTTGAAGATGCGGTAGAGCGTGCTTACGCTGTGGCAAAGGAGCCCCAGGTGGTAGTGCTTGCTCCGGCGTGTTCGTCTTATGACATGTTTAAAAATTACCCCGAGCGCGGGCGACGCTTCAAGGATTTAGTGATGGAGCTTGCTAAGCGCTAAGTTGAGGAGGTATTCCCCTTGAAAATTATTCTTTCCGGTGGTGGTACCGGCGGACATATTTATCCTGCTTTGACCATTGCAGACGAAATTAAGAAGCTGCACCCCGAAGCGGAGATAATCTTTGTCGGTACACAGCAAGGTTTAGAAAAAGATATTATTCCCCGTTACGGTTATTCTTTGGAATTTATTGAGGTGGCTGGCTTTAGACGTAGCTTGAGCTTGGACACCCTGCGTAGCTTTGGCAAGCTCTTTACCGGTTTGAAGGATGCTTATAACATTCTGAAAAAAGAGAAGCCTGACTTGGTAATTGGTACCGGTGGCTTTGTGTGTGGGCCCATTACCTTTATGGCTGCACTTCACAACGTTCCTGCCTGCATTCAAGAGCAGAACGCCATGCCCGGTGTTACTAATAAAATTCTCTCTCGCTTTGTGAAAAAGGTTTTCTTAGGCTACCAAGAGGGCAGAAAGTATTTTAGTGGTGATGCAGAATACGTTTATACGGGCAACCCCATCCGTACGGAAATTTTAAATAATAAACGTGCGGATGCTTACGAAGAGCTGGGCTTAGACCCTGCTAAGAAAACAGTGCTTGTTTTTGGCGGGAGCCGTGGTGCCAAGAGTATCAATAAGGCAATGTTGGAAGCAGAGTTGGCGCTGTCCGGTCGCCACGACGTACAGGTATTGCACGCAACTGGCGACGTTAACTACGAAGATTATATGGAAGAAATTACCAAGCGTGGTGGTGTGGAAGATAATATTATTATCAAACCCTATCTCCACAATATGCCAGTAGCCCTTGCGGCGGCAGATTTAGCTGTGTGCCGTGCTGGTGCTATTGGTTTGGCAGAGATTACTGCTAAAGGTATTCCTTCTGTTTTAATTCCTTATCCTTTCGCAACTGCAAATCACCAAGAGTTCAACGCTCGTGCGGTGGAGGCTGCCGGTGCGGCAAAGGTTATTCTTGATAAAGAAATGACTGGCGAAAAGATTTTGGAAGCTATAGAGCATCTTTTGGTGCACGAAGAAGAATTAACTGCAATGGCAGAAGCGGCGAAGAAATTGGGCAAACCCCAAGCTGCAGAAGACATTGCCAAGCAGGCGTTAGCTCTGCTGAAAAAATAGAGGAGGTTCTCCTGTGTTAGATAAATTGCGCAATTTTCATTTCATCGGTATTGGTGGCGCTGGTATGAGCGCCATTGCCCATGTTTTAATAAAACGCGGTTATAATGTTAGCGGTTCTGATTTAAATGCAGGGCGTGTTTCTGCACGTTTGGCAAGTGAAGGTGCTATGGTATTTATGGGTCACGACGCTTGTCAGGTTAGCGACGCCGATGCAGAGGCTGTAGTAGTATCCACTGCCATTAAGGCAGATAACCCGGAGGTTGTGGCTGCCAAGGAGCAAAATATTCCTGTTTACCATCGCAGTGATGTGTTGGCAGCAATCTTTAACAAAGGCGACGGTGTGGCTGTGGCAGGTGCTCACGGCAAGACTACTACCAGCGCCATGATTGCCTGCATTGCAGTAGAGGGCAACACTGACCCGACCGTTATCATTGGTGGCGAAGTAAGTGCGTTGAACGGTAACGCTTGTAACGGCGCAGGTCGCTTCATCGTGGCAGAAGCTGACGAAAGTGACGGTTCCTTCCTCAAGCTGAATCCCTGCTTGGCACTTGTAACCAATATCGAGGATGACCACCTTGATTATTACGGTACCGAAGAAAATATTTATAAAGCCTTCAAGCAATTCTTAGGTAATCTTGTTGAAGGCGGCAAAGCAATCTTGTGCGTTGATAATGCAAAGGTGAAAGCGCTGGCACAGGAAACTGATAAAGAAGTTATTACCTACGGCTTGGGAGATGCTGACTACGTGGCGAAGGATATTCACTACGGCGTGGATGGCACTACCTACAAGCTGTACTATAAAGATGAATTTGTAACTGATGTTAGACTTATCGTTCCCGGTCGTCACAATGTACTGAATTCCGTTGGTGCATTTGCTGCGGCAAGGGAGATGGGTATTGCGAAAGAAAGCATTCTTGCCTCCCTGGCGAAGTTTGGCGGTGCGAAACGTCGTTTTGAAACTAAAGGCAAGGTTAACGGCGTGTGGGTAGTTGACGATTACGCTCACCACCCTACGGAAATTGAAGTAACCTTGAAGGCAGCACGTCAAACTCAACCCAAGCGTTTGCTGTGTTTGTTCCAACCCCATCGCTATACCCGTACTAAGCTGTTGTTCAATGAATTCTGCAACTGCTTTGCTGATTGTGACGAGCTTATTCTGACAGATATTTATGCTGCCAGCGAAGCGCCTATTCCCGGAATTACCTCCGAAGCTTTGGCTGAAGGCGTGCGTAAGGCTTTGGGTAAAGAAGTTACCTACATTCCCAGACTTGCCAAAGCAGAAGAATACTTGGAAGCTAAGGCGGAGGCAGGAGATTTAATCATGACCATTGGCGCTGGCGACGTATTCAAAGTTGGCGAAGAACTGGTTAGAGAATTGGAGCGTAAAAATAAATGAATAAAAAAGATGTTGTTGCAGTTGTTTTAGGTGGCCCTTCCTCCGAAGCAGAGGTGTCTCGTAGAACTGGTGCTGCCATTGCCGAAGCACTGCGTGAAAAAGGCTACAACGCCGTGGAAGTTGAGCTTGTTCCCGAAAAATTAGTAGAACAATTAAAAGAAATAGATGCTAAGGTTGTATTCAACGCTGTGCATGGTATGTACGGTGAAGACGGTCGACTGCAAAGTATGCTGGAAGCAATTAAAATGCCCTACACCGGTAGTGGTGTGCTGGCAAGCGCAGTGGCAATGGATAAAATTGCTACTAAACGCTTCCTGATTTCTGCAAATATCAGCACTCCTAAATCCTTGATGTATAATAAACGCTTCGATAAGGATGCAGAGATGATTGAAAAAGAAATTATTGCTACCTTTGGTGTGCCTGTGGTAATCAAGGCTGCTGACCAAGGCTCTAGCATTGGCGTAGAAATTGTGAAGTCCGAAGCTGACGTAAAGACTGCTTTGGAAAATGTTTTCAAATACAGTGATTTAGTTTTAGTTGAAGAATGTATTAATGGTAAGGAACTTACCTGTGGTGTGATGGAAGTAGATGGCGAACTGAAAGCATTGCCCATCGTAATGATTGTTCCTCACTCCGGTTCCTACGATTTTGAATCCAAATACACCAAGGGTGCAACTGATTATCTGGTGCCTGCACCTTTGAGCGAAGAAGTTACTGCCTACGTACAAGGCTTGGCGGTTGAAACCTACAAGGTGCTTGGTTTGAGTGGCGTTGCCCGTATTGACGTAATGCTTGATGCGGAAAACATTGGTTACGTTTTGGAAGCAAACACCATTCCCGGTATGACTGCTACAAGTTTAGTACCGAAGGAGGCAGCTGCGATTGATATTGACTTTGCTTCTTTGTGCGAAATGATATTGTTGACCGCGAAATAGTTATCTGGCACTTCTAACTATTTCTTACTTATATTGTGCATAATGAAAGGGGGTTAGCGTTATGCAAGAAATGACAATGCGAGAAAAATTGCGTCAACGCCGTAAAGAGCGTCGCTTGCGTATGCTACGCCTTTTTATGATTTGTGCAGTGGTTGTTACGGTGTTCGCTGGTATCTACCACTATCTACACAGACCTAATTTTGCTTGTGGTAGTGTTGCTATTCACGGCACTAAGCAATTAAACGAAGAGGAAATTTTACGCTTAGCTGGGTCACAAAAGCCTTTCAATATGTTCAACGTGGATGCTGATAAGGTTGAAGAAGCGCTTCGTCACGATGTACGTTTTAAAACTGTTCACGCAGAATACAAATGGCCCGGTGTTTTGCACATCAACGTGCAAGAGCGGAAGCCTGCTTTATATGTAGAAAACGCTTACCAAGGTTACGCTAAGCTTGGCTATTGTGGCACGGTTATGGATGTGACCAGTGGTATTCCTGATGACAACGCTCCCATGCTGACAGGGGAGGACTGCGGTAGCCTGTATATTGGTGATGTGGTAGAGAACAAAGACGTTTTAAGGGTGCTTGATTTCTTAAACGCTATCGACCTTGCGGCGCAGGATCAGTTCGTGCAAATCGTCATTGATAAGGATAAAAACGTTAAGATTCAGCTGAAGGTGGGTTTCCCCATACTGCTTGGACCCGTTGAAGAATTGCAGAATAAAACTGAACTCTTTATGACTGTTTTTAACGAGATTAAAGGCAAGAAAATTGTCGCTGAATATATCGACTTAACTTATTCCAAGCCTTACATTAGATTAAAAGACAAGGCAGAGGATACTAAAAAGTGAATAGCTACATGTGGTGGCTATCAGAAAAATTTTCCTGTAAATATTTCTAAATCTTGAGTTTTTCTTGAGAAAAGATTAAAATATTAGCAGGAAATTTTTATTGCAATGTTGAATGTAAGAATTTAGGAATTTTTTATTTTGTTAATATAAATTGAATCCCAGGAGTTTTAAGGGGGAACGTGTAAGATGTTTGAAGAATTTGAAGCATTAGCTAATATTAAAGTTATCGGTGTTGGTGGTGGCGGTAATAACGCTGTAAACCGTATGATTACCGCTGGCGTAAAAGGTGTAGAATTTATTGCGGTTAACTGTGACGCACAAGCGTTGATGCTTTCCAAGGCAGAAACCAGCATCCAAATTGGTGAAAAGCTTACTAAAGGTTTGGGCGCAGGCGCAAATCCTGAAATTGGTGAAAAAGCTGCAGAAGAATCTCGCGAACAAATCATGGAAGTACTGAAAGGTGCGGATATGGTATTCGTAACTGCTGGTATGGGCGGTGGTACCGGTACTGGTGCTGCTCACGTAGTTGCTGAATGTGCTAAAGAAGTTGGCGCGCTGACTGTTGGCGTAGTTACCAAACCCTTTATGTTCGAAGGCAAACGCCGTATGAACCAAGCTTTGAGCGGTTTGGAAACTTTGAAATCCAAAGTTGATGCCCTCATCACCATTCCTAATGATAGATTGTTGCAAGTTATTGATAGAAGAACCTCTATGCTGGATGCTTTCCGCATTGCTGACGATGTACTGCGTCAAGGCGTACAAGGCATTTCCGAAATGATTAGCGTTCCCGGTTTCATCAACGCTGACTTTGCAGACGTAAGAACTATTATGTCCAACGCAGGCAGTGCTTTAATGGGTATTGGTACTGCTAAAGGTGAAGGCGGCGCTATGGCTGCTGCTGAAGCCGCAATTAAGAGCCCGCTTTTGGAAGCTTCCATCAACGGTGCGCAAGGTGTATTGTTCAACATTACTGGTGGCAAAGACCTGTCCCTCTTTGATGTAAACGAAGCATCCAATATCATCACCGAAGCTGTTGACCCCAATGCGAACATCATCTTTGGTGCAGTAATTGACGAATCCTTGGAAGACGAAATCCGCATTACCGTTATTGCAACTGGTTTCAAAGGCGAAAACCCTGCTGTTCCTGCTGGTAATAAAGCTACTGGCTATCGCCCTGCCTATAACAATCCTACCATTCAAAATCCGGAAACTACTGCCGAAAGACCTTCTTCTCCTGTAAGACCGTTCCCTGCTCGTGACAATACTGAAATTCCGCCTTGGCTGCGCGGCTAAGGGAGGACTTGCAGTATGAAATGTCCTTTCTGTTCCTATCGTGACAGTCGTGTAGTGGATAGCCGCTCTGTAGAAGATGGCAGCTCCATCCGTCGTCGTCGTGAATGTCCGGAATGTGGTAGACGTTTTACCACTTACGAAAAATATGAAGAAACTCCCTTGGTTGTAAGCAAAAAGGATGGCAGACGTGAACTGTTCGACAACAAAAAGCTGTTGGGTGGTTTGCTGAAGGCTTTTGAAAAACGTCCCATTGCCTACGAAAAGGTACAAGAAATTGCTGAAAAGATTGAACGTGAACTGCGTATGCGTGGCGAATCCGAAGTGGATAGTGCTGTGATTGGCGAAATCGTTATGAAGTATTTGGAACAAACTGACCAAATCGCTTACGTGCGTTTCGCTTCCGTTTACAGACAGTTCGCTGACGTAAATAATTTTATGCAAGAGCTGCAAAGAATTATGAACAAGAACAATCTGGACAATCCAATTGAAAACAAATGATTAAAGTGCGAGGCTTTGCTTCGCACTTTTTCTGCTTTTTGAACTCTTTGTTATATGTTGCTAGTGAATTTGACGCTTGAAGTGGTGGTCTTGTATAATTTTGGCAATGAAAGATTTTTAGCTCGATGAAATTTTAAGAGGTGAAGCCTATGCAAAGGCTCTTACATTTAGTTTATAGCTTGAACCGTAGCACGTTGATTGCCTTTAGTTTTATGGCAATCATTTTAGTTGGCACATTGCTTTTGATGCTACCCATCTCCAACACCAGCGGAAAATGGTTGCCCGTGATTGACGCACTGTTCACTGCAACATCTGCTTCCTGCGTAACAGGCTTGGCAGTGCTTGATACGGGCAAGGACCTGACAATCTTTGGACAACTGGTGCTCATAACTCTTATCCAAATTGGTGGCTTGGGCTTGATGACCATAACTACTCTTTTTGCCGTAGGCTTGGGGAAGCGTATCAATATCAGTCAAAGGCTTTTGATTCAGGAATCTTTAAATCAAGATGCTCCTTCCGGTGTGGTACGCATTGCCTTGGATATCATCAAGTACACTTTGGTTATTGAGTTTATCTTTGGCACCATACTTGCCTTTTATTTTTACGAAATGCTGGAAATGGGGGGCAAGGCTTTGTACTGGGGCTACTGGCACGCCATATCTGCATTTTGTAACGCAGGCTTTGACCTATTGGGTGACTATGCCAGCCTGACTGCCTTTAGGGGTAACGTGGTGGTGAACCTTGTCTTTATGGTGCTGATAATCTTGGGCGGTATTGGCTTTACGGTTATTGGTGACGTGGTGCAAAAGAGAAAGTGGCGTTATTTTTCCTTACACACCAAAATTGTGTTGAGCGTTAATACGATTTTGCTAGTAGTGGGGGCAGTGCTGTTCTGGCTTTTGGAAATGGAAAACCCTGCTACCATTGGTACCCTTTCCGTAGGTGAGCAGTGGCTTGCTTCTGCCTTTCAATCTGTGACTGCCCGCACGGCAGGCTTTAACACCGTAGATATTGGCGCTTTGAGCGGAGCATCCCTAACTTTAATGATGATTTTGATGTTCATCGGTGCGTCTTCAACTTCAACTGGTGGCGGTATCAAGACTACTACCTTTACGGTGCTAATGCTTTCGACTTTGGCGCTCTTGCGTGGTAAGAAGGACGTATTGCTTTTCAAACGTCGCATTGATGGCAATATCATCAGCAAAAGCTATGCTATCTTTGTTCTTGCCCAGCTGTGGTTGGTGCTTGCCTTCTTTATGCTTTTGGTGTTCGATACCAGTGGTCACAGCTACCAATTGATTTTGTTTGAACTTATCTCTGCCTTTGGCACTGTTGGTTTAGGCGTGGGTATAACTACGGAGTGGAACACTTGGTGCAAATTGATTTTAATTGCGACTATGTATATTGGCAGGATTGGCATCTTGACCTTTAGTATGTCCTTCTTCAACAAAAAGGTTGACAGAATCCGCCATCCTGCGGAAAATATTCTTATCGGATAGAGGTTGTGCTTATGAAGAATAATAAACGCAAACAATTTTTAGTAGCCGGCTTGGGGCTTTTTGGCAGTAGCGTTGCCTTAACCCTCAAGGAAATGGACTACGATGTTTTGTGTATAGATATTGACGAAAACGTGGTGCAGGATTACAGCAACAGGTTTACCTACATTGTGTGCGGTGACGCTGCGGATGAAAAGGTACTGCGCTCCTTGAGCGTTGGTGATATTGACGTGGCAGTCGTTGCCATTGGCAATGTGGAGCGTAGTATGATGTGTACTATGCTCTTGAAAGAATTGGGCGTACCAGTTGTGGTAGCCAAGGCCTTGACAGAACTGCACGGTGCCATGTTAGAAAAGCTTGGCGCGGACGATGTCATCTACCCGGAAAAGGATATGGGCAAGCGTGTTGCACATAATCTGGTATCCGCAAATGTTATGGATTACATAGAACTTTCCCGCGAGATTAGCGTGATGAACTTGCAGCTTCCTAAACATTTGGTGGGCAAGAATTTAATCGACGCTGACTTGCGTAGACAATATGACGTAAACGTGGTTGCCATCAAGCGTAATGGGGAGACCATCGTAAACCCCAAGGCGCAGGAGGTATTCCAGCCTGACGACGAAATTATCATTATTGGTACTCACGCCGGTGTGAAGAAGATGGGAGTAGAATTTTAATGGAAGTAACTGGTTTGCAAAACCCTGTTGTAAAAGCTGCAGCAGAATTAAAGCAAAAGAAATATCGCACTCAAAACGGTTTGTATTTGGCAGAAGGCTTGCGTACTGCGGAAGAAGCAGTGGCGTACAAGACAGTAGAGACTTTGTTTTACGTTGCAACTGACGACGAGCGCACTATGCGTTTGTTGGAAGATGCAGCTGCTCAAAACATCAAGTTGGTGTGCGTTAGCGAAAATGTAATGAAGAAAATTGCTGATACGGAAACTCCTCAAGGGATTATTGCCGTGTGCAAAATGCGTCAGCCTAAATTGGAGAACCTTTTGGCAAGCGGAAAGATGCTCCTTGTTTTGGACAGAGTGGGCGACCCCGGTAATATCGGTACTATGCTCCGCACTGCTGATGCAGCAGGCATTGGTGGTTTGGTGCTCTTGAAAGGTTGTGCAGATATCTATGCTCCCAAAACAGTTCGTTCTTCTATGGGTAGCTTGTTCCACATTCCCGTATTGAGCGGTGTTAGCGAGCAAGAATTTGTAAGCGCGGCGAAGAAAGCAGGCTACGATTTATTGGTGACCTGCCTCGACGGTGCGGATAATCTTTATAAGGCAGATTTAAGCGGGCGTATTGCTTTTGTCATGGGCAACGAAGCTGGGGGCGTAAGCGAAAGCCTCTTGGCACAAGCTGACAAAAGAGTTTATATCCCCATGGCGGGCAGGGCAGAAAGCTTGAACGTAGCTATGGCTGCCGGTATTGTGATGTTCGAAGCCTTGAGAAGAAAGGTGAAGTAGAAAAAGTATAATGCATTACTCCAACATCCAGCGTGCAACCTTCCTGCGTCGTCCTAATCGTTTCATTGCGCATATCGAGGTGGATGGCAGGGAAGAAGTTTGCCACGTAAAGAATACAGGTCGTTGTCGTGAACTGCTTACGGATAGGGCAACTATTTATGTGGAGCATCACGATAACCCCAACCGCAAAACTAAATATTCCCTTATAGCTGTGGAAAAAGGCGACCTGCTAATCAATATGGATTCCCAAGCTCCTAACAAGGTGGTAGGGGAGTGGCTATTAGAAAAGGAGCCTTTTGGCAAGGTTAAACTGATGAAACCAGAATGCACCTACGGATCTTCACGCTTTGATTTTTATCTGGAAACGGAAGCAGAGAAGATATTTATTGAAGTAAAAGGCGTTACCTTGGAAGAAGATGGCATCGTGCGTTTTCCAGACGCGCCTACGGAACGAGGCGTTAAGCATTTAGAAGAGCTATGTGCTTGTTTGGAAGCAGGCTACAAAGCTGCTGTAATTTTCGTAGTGCAGATGGAAGGCATGCAGCACTTTGAACCTAACGATAAAACCCATCCCCAATTTGGCGAAGCCTTGCGCCAAGCTCGTAAGGCAGGCGTTGAGGTGCTCGCCTACGAATGTAAGGTTACGCCAAGCTCTTTAGAGATTACCAAGTCAATTCCGGTAGTGCTTTAATGGCATTATGATTTCCCAATCCCTTTACTCCCACAGGCTTTTGTGCTATAATTATCGTTAATTGAAAATGCCCCTGTTCTGCACGATGAGCAAGAAAGTAGGCTATAAACGATGGTTAAGAGAGCAAGGTCGCTGGCTGTAAGCCTTGCCCGGAAGTTATGGTTGAAGTTCACTTGGGAGTGCCCTTGTTGAAGGCGCAAGCTGCGTAGGCAAGGCGTGAGCCGCGTTAAGGCGTAATGAAGTGTACAAATAAGGGTGGTACCGCGATTTATTCGCCCCTGTAATTTTATTAATTACAGGGGTGTTAGTATTTTTAGGAGGAAGACCATGAGAGAACAATTACTGGCTATTAAAGAGCAAGCCTTGGCAGAATTGGCAGAAGTAAGCTCTTTGGACGCATTGAAAGACCTGCGTGTCAAATATCTTGGCAAAAAAGGTCCTATGACTGAGATTTTGCGCGGCATGGGTAAACTGTCTGCGGAAGAACGTCCGAAAATCGGTCAAATCGTAAACGAAATCAAAAACCTTTTGGAAGAAGAAATCACTGCGAAAACTACTGTGCTGGAACAAAAAGCACTGGCAGATAAATTGGCTAACGAAAAAGTAGATATCACTTTGCCCGGTCGTCAACCCCGCGAAGGTCATCTGCACCCCGTTACCTTGACCATGCGTGAAATTAAAAAAATCTTCATGCGTATGGGCTTTGACGTAATGGAAGGTCCTGAAATTGAAAGAGACTACTACAACTTTGAATTGCTGAACCTGCCTAAAGACCATCCTGCTCGTGATATGCAAGACACCTTCTACATTACCGAAGAATTCTTGTTGCGTACCCATACCTCTCCGGTACAAGCACGCACCATGCAATCCCGCGAACCTAATTCTCCCATCCGTATGATTGCACCCGGTACTGTATATCGTTGCGACTATGACGCAACCCATTCCCCCATGTTCCACCAAGTTGAAGGCCTCGTTGTTGACAAAAATATCAGCCTTGCTGACCTGAAAGGTACTTTGGAACTGTTCTTGAAAGAAATGTTTGGCAACGACGTTAAGGTTCGCCTGCGTCCCAGCTACTTCCCCTTCACCGAACCTTCTGCAGAAGTTGATATCTCCTGTGTAATTTGCGGTGGCAAGGGTTGCCGTGTGTGCAAGAACTCTGGTTGGCTGGAAATCCTTGGTAGCGGTATGGTTCATCCCAACGTACTGCGTATGAGCGGTTACGACCCTGACCAAATGACTGGCTTTGCTTTTGGTATGGGCGTTGAACGTATTGCTATGCTTAAATACGGTATTGATGATTTGCGCCTGTTCTTTGAAAACGACCTGCGCTTCATTCGTCAATTCAAATAAGGAGGATTACCATGTTAGCATCTTTGGAATGGCTTAAACAATATGTTGATATAAATATTCCTGTTGATGTACTGGTGGATAAAATCACCCGTGCAGGCTTGGAAGTAGAAACCGTAACCAACCTTGGCGAAGGATTGGAAGGCGTACTCACCGGTAAAGTTACCCAAATCGAACGTCATCCTGACTCTGACCACCTGTGGGTTTGCCAAATGGATTACGGTCAAGGCATCGTGCAAATTTTGACCGGTGCGCAAAACGTAAAGCAAAATGACATCGTTCCCGTTGCAGTTGTAGGCAGCACCCTGCCTCCTAGCAGCCGTAACCCGGAAGGTATGAAGCTTGCCGCAGTTAAAATGCGTGGCTTGGATTCCTTCGGTATGCTGTGCAGTGCTGACGAACTTGGCATTGACAACAAGCTGCTGCTTCCGGAACAACGTAACGGCATTTTCATTCTGCCTGCAGATACTCCCATTGGCGTTGACGTTAAAGAAGTTCTTGGCTTGAATGACGTTGTTATTGATATTGACCTTACTGCTAACCGTGCAGACTGCTTTAGCATCATTGGTTTGGCTCGCGAAATTGCAGCTCTTACTGGTTGTCCCTTGAAGATGCCTGCTATGGACGTAGCAGAAGCTGCTGGTGGCAACGCTGCAGAAATGGCTTCCATTAAAATTGAAGCTCCTGAGCTGTGCCCCCGCTTCGCAGTTCGCGTATTGAAGAACATTAAAATTACCGAATCTCCTGAATGGATGCAAAAACGCTTACGTGCTTGCGGTATGCGCCCCATCAGCAACGTAGTTGACGTAACCAACTATGTAATGCTGGAACTTGGTCAACCCATGCATGCTTATGACTACGATAAAGTTGCTGGTCACACTTTGGTAGTTCGTCGTGGCGGCGAAGGCGAAAAGTTGATGACCTTGGACGAACAAGAACGTACTCTTGACCCGTCTATGATCGTTATTGGTGATGCAGAACGTGCTGTTGGCTTGGGCGGCGTAATGGGTGGCTTCGATACCGAAGTTACCGGTGAAACCGTTAACGTAATGCTTGAAGCAGCAAGCTTCCATGGTCCGTCCATCCGTCGTACCTCCCGTTCCTTGGGCCTCCGCAGTGAAGCAAGCGGTCGCTTCGAACGTGGTGTGGACACCATCAAAACTCAAAACGCACTGAACCGTGCTGCTTACTTGCTTGAACAAATGGGCGCTTGCGAAACCGTTGCAGGTATCGTAGAAGCTTATCCTGAAGAAATCAAACCTGCTGTAATCAAAGTAACTCCGGAAGTTATCAGCGGTCGTGTTGGTATTACCATTAGCAAGGAAGAAATGGTTAAAACCTTGACTGCTTTGGAATTTGGTGTGGAAGAAGAGGGCGATGCTCTCGTAATCACTGCTCCCAGCTGGCGTAATGACGTTACCTGCAACGCAGATATCAGCGAAGAAATCGCTCGTATCCATGGCTTAGACCATATCGAATCCCATATGCCCGTACTTGGCATGGCGCAAGGTCGTCAATTTGTAGTTGAAGATGTTAAAGACAGCATCCAAGATTACATGGTAGCAGTTGGTATGAACGAAGTTATGACTTACAGCTTCATTAACCAAAGCGCTTTTGACAAACTGCAATTAGCTGCTGACGACAGCCGTCGTAATGCAATCGAACTGTTGAACCCCATTACCGACGAATTTAGAGTAATGCGTACCACCATGGCTCCCAGCGTTTTGAACGCTGCTGCCTACAACCTGGCACGTCAACATAACAAGGTTGCAATCTTTGAAGTTGGTCGCGTGTACCTGCCTAAAGAATTGCCCTTGAAAGAACAAGCTACTGAAAAATCCATGCTGTGCGCTGTAATCAGTGGTAAATGCAACGATTTGAACTGGTGCACCTGCCGTGACAACGTTGATTTCTACGATATGAAAGGCGTTGTGGAAGGCTTGATGGCAAAATTGATGCTTAACGATTACAAGCTGGTTCACTATGCTGTACCGTACCTGCATCCCGGCAAATCCTGCGCTGTACAAGTTGATGGCAAGATTATCGGCTGGTTTGGTGAATTGCATCCGCTGGCACAAGAAGCTTTTGGCTTGCCCCAAGAAGCTTACATTTTGGAAATGGAAGTTGAACCCTTGGTTGCTGCTGCCATCGCAGTTCCCAAATACAAACACTTGGCTAAATATCCTAGCATGAGCCGCGACATCGCTGTTGTTGTTCCCTTGGAAGTAACCAATGCTGAACTGGAAGCTGTTATCCGTGAACACGCTGGCGAGCTGCTAATAGGCGTAAAAGTATTTGACATTTACACCGGTAAACAAGTAGCAGAAGGCTGCAAATCCATGGCATTTAACCTGACCTATCAAGCTGCTGACAGAACCTTGACTGATGCTGAGGTTGACGCAAGCATGAAGACTGTTATTGCTAAGGTTGCCGAAGAATATAAGGCTGAACTTAGAGCGTAAAATTTAGAAAGCTCCGCAAGAAATTGCGGAGCTTTTTCTTACAAAAAACTTCAAAAAAAGTACGTAAATATTTGACGTAGAGCACGTGCGGTGATAAAATATATTCAGTTAAATTTGTACCTTTAAATCGGTCCCGTGAGACTTCAAGGTAGACTTTACGTAATGAAGCTAAGGCCTTCTTGTACCCTCATGGGCAAGAAGGCTTTTTTTATTATATAAAACACAGGAGGTAATGCTAATGGCAAAAGCAAATGTATCTCTCAGCGGTAGAGATATACTCGACCTGGAAAGCCTCAGCGTAGAAGAGATTGAGCTCGTTCTGAAAACTGCTGAGGAAATGAAAAAAATCATGAAAAGGGACATTAAAAAAGTTCCTTCCCTGCGTGGTAAATCCATCATTAACCTGTTCTATGAACCCAGTACCCGTACCCGCACTTCCTTTGAATTGGCTGGTAAATATTTGGGCGCTGACGTTGTAAATATTACTACTGCTTCCTCCAGTGTTGTTAAAGGCGAATGCTTGCGCGACACTATCTTGACCGTACAATCCATGGCTTGCGATGCAATCGTAATGCGTCACCCCATCGAAGGTGCTGCTGCTTACGCTGCTAACGTTGCTGACCCTGTAATCATCAACGCAGGCGACGGTGCACACGCTCATCCGTCCCAAGGCTTGTTGGATTTGTTCACCATTCGTGAGCAAGGTAAAGATTTGAAAGGCTTGAAAATGGCAATCATCGGTGACGTACTGTACAGCCGTGTAGCTCGCACCAACATTGCGGCTTGGACTAAGCTGGGCGCAGAAGTACACGTTGCAGGCCCCATGACCTTGATGCCCTACGATATTGAAAGCTTGGGCGTAACCGTACACAAACGTGTTGAAGAAGCTATCGAAGGCGCAGACGTTGTAGATATTCTGCGTATTCAATTAGAACGCCAAAAGAAAGGTATGTTCCCGACCCCGCGTGAATATGCTCGCATCTTTGGTATTAACGAAGCTCGCCTGAAACTGGCGAAACCTGACGTAACCGTTCTCCATCCCGGTCCCATGAACCGTGGCTTGGAAATTTCTTGGGAAGTTGGCTACTGCGACAACGCTAAAATCCGTGACGAAGTTCAAAATGGTGTAGCAGTGCGTATGGCCCTCTTATTCTTAACCTTGACAGGAGGTAAGCACATTGAAAACATTGATTAAAAACGGCAGGGTGGTAGACCCGAGCCAAAACCTCGATGCTGTAATGGACGTTCTTGTTGAGGACGGTAAAGTTAAAGCTTTGGCTGAAAACATCACCGAAGCTTGTGACGAAGTATATGATGCAACCGGTTTGGTTGTAGCTCCTGGCTTGATTGACCTGCACGTTCACCTGCGTGAACCTGGCCTGGAAGCAAAAGAAGATGTTATCAGCGGTACCAAGGCTGCTGCTGCCGGCGGTGTAACTACCGTAGCCTGCATGCCTAATACTAAACCTGTAGTTGACAACGCAGCAATCGTTTCTGCAATTAAACAACGCGCTGCTGAAGAAAGCTACGCTAACGTACAAGTTATCGGCGCAATCAGCAAGGGCGAATGTGGCGACGAGCTGGCTGAAATGGGCGACATGGCATTCCGTGGCGCAATGGCATTCTCTGATGACGGCAAATATGTAAAGAGCACCCGTCTCTTCATGTTGGCTGCAAAATATATCACTGCATTTGACAAAGGTCTCATTTGCCACGCAATTGACCCTGAACTGAACGCAGAAGGCTATATGCACGAAGGCGCTGTATCCGCACGCATTGGCGTACCGGGTATCCCCGCCGTTTCCGAAGATATCGCTGTAGCACGCGACTGCATTATCGCAGAACACACTGGTGCTCACGTACACATTGCTCACGTAGCAAGTAAAGGCGCTATCGACATCATCCGCCAATACAAAGCTAAAGGCGTAAACGTAACCAGTGAAGTTACCGTTCATCACCTGACCTTGACTGATGAAGCTTGCGCAACCTACAATCCTGCAACTCGCGTTTCCCCGCCGCTCCGTAGCTGGGACCATGTACAAGCAATGCGTGAAGCAGTGCTTGACGGTACTGTAGACGCAATCGTAACTGACCACGCTCCTCACGCACCTGAAGAAAAAGACGTGGAATTCAGATACGCTCCCTGCGGTTTCTGCGGTTTGGAAACTTCTCTCGGTGTAATGCTCACTGATTTGTATCACACCAACATTTTCGACCTTAAAACCATCATTAGTAAAATGAGCTGCGAACCTTCCAAGCTGTTCAAGCTGGAACGTGGTACCCTGGCAGAAGGCGCTGTAGCAGACATTACTATTATGGATTTGAATAAAGAATGGACTGTAGACAGCTCCAAATTCTATACTCGCGGCAAATTCACTCCCTATGAAGGTAAAGAGTGCAAAGGTAAAGCAGTAGCAACCATGCTTGCGGGCAAATTTGTTATGAGAGATGGTGTAGTATGCGCGAAGTAAAAAAAGGTAAATTAATCTTAGCTGACGGTAGCGTTTACGAAGGCGATTTTTACGGTAACCGCAATGCAGTTGGCGAAGTTGTATTCACTACCGGTGGTATGTGTGGTTATCAAGAAATGCTTACCGACCCCACCTACTGCGGTCAAATTATGGTTCTGACTTATCCCATCGTTGGCAATGCCGGCGTAAATAATATGTTCAACCAAAGCCGTAAGGCTTACTGCCAAGGCTTGGTAATCGGTGAACTGTGCGATTATCCTAGCAACTGGCGTAGTGAACGTTCCTTTGAGGACTTCCTCGATGAACAAGACGTTCCTACCTTGGCAGGCATTGATACTCGTGCCATCACTCGTAAAATTCGCGACAATGGTATGATGAAAGGCGTAATCGTTTCCGATGAAGCAAGCGAAGCTGAAATTGCAGAGCTTCTTGCTACTCCGGAAATGCACGACCAAATTGCTCAAGTAACCACCAAAGAAACCTACACCGTAGGCGAAGGCAAGCTTCACGTTGCTGTACTGGACTTGGGTCTCAAAAAGAAAGTTACCAACTTCCTCATGGGTATGGATTGCCACCTGACTGTGTTCCCGGCAAGCACCACCGCTGAAGAAATTCTGCGCCACAACCCCAATGGTATCGTAATCACCAACGGCCCCGGCAACCCTGCTGATGTGCCCGAAGTTATCGAAACCGTAAAAGCTCTTATGGGCAAGAAACCTATGCTGGGCTTCTGCATGGGTCACTTGGTAATGGCAATGGCTAACGGTGCTGAAGCTACTAAAATGAAATTCGGTCATCACGGCAACCAACCGGTTAAGGGTTTGGAAACCGGCCGCGTTTACATCAGCGCGCAAAACCATGGCTATGTTGTTGACGCTGCATCCTTGGAAGGCAAGGATATTACTTTAACTCACGTAGCACTCAACGATGGTACCGTTGAAGGCTTGAAATATGAAGGTAAAAATGCTCTGTCCGTACAATTCCTGCCGGATGGTGAACACGTTTACCTGCTGAAATCTTTTGTTGATATGATGGAGGGTCGTTAATTATGCCGAAACTTGCAGATGTTAAAAAAGTTCTCGTAATCGGCTCCGGTCCGATCATCATCGGTCAAGCTGCAGAATTTGACTACGCTGGTACTCAAGCTTGCCGTGCTTTGAAAGAAGAAGGCTTTGAAGTTGTACTGGTAAACTCTAACCCTGCAACCATTATGACCGACGTAAACATTGCAGACCGTGTATACGTTGAACCTGTAAATGTTGAATTCCTTGAAAACATCATCAAACGTGAACGTCCTGATTCCCTGCTTGCTACCTTGGGCGGTCAAGTTGGCTTGAACTTGGCAATGGCATTGGAAGAAAAAGGCATCCTCGCTGATTACAATGTAAAACTTCTTGGCACTCAAATCTCCGCTATTAAACGTGGTGAAGACCGCGAGCTGTTCAAAGAAGCTATGGAAAAAATCAACCAACCTATTCCTGAAAGCACCATCGTTGAAACCATCATGGCTGCTTGCGAATTTGGTCGTCAAATCGGCTATCCGTTAATCGTTCGCCCCGCTTACACCTTGGGCGGTACTGGTGGCGGTATTGCTCACGACGAAGACGAACTGGTTGATATCGTACAAAAAGGCTTGGGCTACAGCCCCATCGGTCAATGCTTGATTGAACGCAGCATTGCTGGTTGGAAAGAAATCGAATTCGAAGTTATCCGTGACGCTGCAGATAACTGCATCACCGTTTGCTCCATGGAAAACGTTGACCCCGTTGGCGTACATACCGGTGACTCCGTTGTAGTAGCTCCTGCTCAAACCCTTAACGAAAGAGAATTGACCCTGCTCCGTCAAGCATCCATCGACATCGTTCGTGAACTGGGTGTTTGCGGTGGTTGTAACGTACAATTGGCACTGGATCCCTTCTCTGAAAACTACTATGTAATTGAAGTTAACCCCCGCGTAAGCCGCAGCTCCGCTTTGGCATCTAAAGCAACCGGTTATCCTATTGCGAAAGTAACCAGTAAAATTGCTATCGGTTACACCTTGGACGAAATCGAAAACGCTGTAACCAAAACCACCAAAGCTTGCTTCGAGCCTACCGTTGACTATATCGTATTGAAATTCCCGCGCTGGCCCTTCGATAAATTCGTAACTGCTGACCGCACCTTGGGTACCCAAATGAAAGCAACCGGCGAAGTTATGGCTATTGAACGTAGCTTTGAAGCTTCCCTCTTGAAAGCAATCCGTTCCTTGGAAATCGGTTTGATTCATCTGGAAATGCCCGAACTGAAAGCACTTAGCGATGACGAAATCAAAGACCGCGTTAAACGTACTGACGACGAACGCCTCTTTGTTATCGCAGAAGCTATCCGCCGTGGTGTATCCATTGACTACATCTATGACATTACCAAGATGGATAAATGGTTCCTCCACAAGCTGACCAACATCGTGAAAATGGAAGAAGCTCTCAAAAATGAAGAGCTGACCCCTGCACTCTTGTTGAAAGCTAAGAAAATGGGCTTCGCTGATCCTGTAATTGGCAAGCTGGTTGGCAAGGATGCTTTCGAAGTACGTGCAATGCGTAAAGAAAACAACATCCTGCCTGCATATAAGATTGTAGATACCTGCGCTGCAGAATTCGAAGCTGCAACCCCGTACTACTATTCCACCTACGAAAAAGAAGACGAAGTTGCTGTAAGCGACAAGAAAAAAGTTGTTGTGCTTGGCTCCGGTCCTATCCGTATCGGTCAAGGCGTAGAATTTGACTACTGCTCCGTACACTCCGTATGGGCGCTTCGCGAGATGGGCTACGAAACCATCATCATCAACAACAACCCGGAAACCGTTTCCACTGACTTCGATATCTCTGATAAACTGTACTTTGAACCGTTGACCTTGGAAGACGTGCTCAACGTAATCGAAAAAGAACAACCGGAAGGCGTTATCGTACAATTTGGTGGTCAAACTGCAATCAACTTGGCTGGCCCGCTGGCTAAATGTGGTGTAAAAATTCTCGGCAGCAGCGTAGACAGCATTGACCGTGCAGAAGACCGTGAACGTTTTGAACAACTCCTTACCGATTGTGACATTCCTCGTCCCCAAGGCCACACCGTGTTCGATACCGAAGGCGCATTGAAGGCGGCTAACAATGTTGGCTACCCGGTAATGGTTCGTCCTTCCTATGTATTGGGCGGTCGTGCAATGGAAATCGTTTACAACGACGATGAACTGAAAAACTACATGACCTATGCAGTAAAAGCTTCTCAAGAACATCCTGTTTTGGTTGACCACTATCTGCAAGGTAAAGAAGTAGAAGTTGACGCAATCTGCGATGGCACCGACGTGCTTATCCCCGGTATCATGGAACACGTTGAACGTGCAGGCGTTCACTCCGGCGACTCCATCGCTGTATATCCGCCTGTAAGCCTGTCCGAAAGCGTAATCAAAACTATCATCAGATATACTAATAAAATGGCACTGGGCTTGGAAGTTAAGGGCATGATTAACATTCAATACATCGTTCGTGGCAACGACGTATTCGTAATCGAAGTTAACCCCCGTTCTTCCAGAACCGTACCTTTCCTGAGTAAAGTAACCGGTATCCCCATGATTAACGTAGCAACTAAAGCTGCAATGGGCTTGTCCATTAAAGAACAAGGCTACAAACCGGGTCTTAAACTTTTCCCTGACTACTATGCAGTTAAAGCTCCTGTATTCAGCTTCAACAAGATGAGCAACGTAGACATTACCCTTAGCCCGGAAATGAAATCTACCGGTGAAGTTATGGCTTGCGATTACCAATTCAGCCGTGCACTTTACAAAGCATGTATCGCATCCAACATCAACGTGCCCAACGAAGGCGCAATCCTCATCACTGTAGCTGACCTTGACAAAGCAGAAGCAGTAGAAATTGCTAAAGGCTTTGCAGATTTGGGCTACGAAATTATGGCAACCGCTGGTACCAAAGGTTATTTGGAAGAACAAGGCGTGCCTGTAAGACTGGCTAACAAATTGGGCGAAGGTGTTCCCAACATCATCGACGAAATCAAAGCTGGTCATATCAGCATGGTAATTAACACCACTAGCCATGGTCGTGATTCTGAACGTGACGGCTTCAAGATTCGTCGTTCCACCGTTGAACACGCAATCGCTTGCCTCACTTCCTTGGATACCGCTCGCGAACTGCAACGTGCAATGAGCGCAATGCGTCGTCGCCGTGTAGTAAGCGTAGTTGCACTGCAAGATTTGTCTTGGGAGGACTAAGCTATGGCAAAAACAATTGCTACAGCCAAAGTTGTTGGACAAAAGGTACTGAACAGTACCATTAAAATATTAGAAGTTTATGCACCTGAAATTGCGAACCAAGCCGAACCCGGTCAATTCGTAAACGTACAGGTTTGCAAGAACACTGCTCCGCTGCTGCGCCGTCCTTTCGGCGTAGCCGGAGTTAATAAAGAAGCAGGAACCTTCCTTATTATTTACCGCATCATTGGCGAAGCTACCCATATTTTGGCAGATGTATGCTCCGGTGACGAGCTGAGCATCGTTGGTCCTTTGGGCAAAGGCTTTGACATGAGCGCAAAGAAACCCCTCCTTGTTGGTGGTGGCCTTGGGCTTGCACCCTTGAAATTCTTGGCAGAAGGCTTCGGCGCTGGCAAGAGCGATATCCTCATGGGTGGTCGCACCAAGGAAGAAGTATGCTGGACCTGCATCTATAACGAACTTAGCGACAAAGTTTTTGTTACTACTGACGATGGCACCGACGGAACTAAAGGCACTGTTATGGCACTCTTGCCAGAACTTTTGGCAAGTGGCGAGTACGACTGTGTTTATGTATGCGGTCCCGTGCCTATGATGAAAGCAGTAGCAAATGCTTGCATGGAAGCTAATGTAAAATGCCAAGTGTCCTTGGAAAAATATATGGCCTGCGGCTTAGGCGCTTGCTTATCCTGCGCTTGCGGTGGCATCGGCAAACGTATGAAAGTTTGTACTGATGGTCCCGTATTCTGGGCAGAGGAGGTAGTAGAATGGTAAAAGCATTGTACGAAGGCAGACTTGCAGTAGATATTGCCGGTCTGAAAATGCAAACCCCTGTAACTACCGGTAGCGGTACCTTTGGCTTTGGTTTAGAGTTCACCGACTTCCTCGACCTTGAAAAAGTTGGCGCTGTTACCGTTAAGGGAACCTCCTTGCTCCCGGCAGCTGGTAACAAAGGTCAACGTGCTGTGGAAACTCCGTCCGGTATGCTTAACTGCATCGGCTTGGAAAACCCCGGTAGCGAATATTTCTTGGAAAAAACTTTGCCGGAGCTGCGTAAATATGACGTGCCTGTAATCGTTAATATTTATGGACATTCTCCTGAAGAATACGGCGAAGTTGCTAAAAGATTAGACGTTGACGGCGTGGACGCTGTAGAAATCAACATCTCCTGCCCCAACGTTAAAGAAGGCGGTATCGTTTTTGGTACTTGCCCCGAAGCAGCTGCTGAAGTTGTACGTGCAGTAAAAGCTAACACCTCTAAAATGGTAATCACCAAGCTTTCTCCTAACGTAACTGATATTGTTAGCATGGCGAAAGCAGTAGAGGAAGCTGGCACTGATGCCATCTCCATGATTAACACCTTGCTTGGTACTGTGATTGACATTGAACGTCAAAAACCTGTACTGGGTAACATCACCGGTGGCTTGAGTGGTCCTGCAGTTCGTCCTGTGGCAGTGCGCTTGGTGTACCAAGTTGCCCAAGCAGTTAATGTTCCCATCATCGGTATGGGTGGCATTATGAATGCACACGACGCTATCGAATTTATGCTGGCAGGTGCAAGCGCAATTTCCGTTGGCACTGCGAACTTTATCCAACCTGATATTGCAGAGACCATTGCTCACGGTATGCTGGAATATTTGGATAGACACAACGTACAAAGCATTAACGATATCGTAGGCTTGGCACTGCCTAATGGCAAAGCAAGCATGCCGTATCTGAACAAATAAATTACTCCCGAAAGGAGCAAAAATAAATGCAACATGATAATCGCTTGATAGTTGCCCTTGATTTCCCCAACCTGGAGCAAGCAAAAAACTGCGTGCTTGAACTTGGCGACACCGTTAGCCATTACAAAGTAGGTATGGAACTGTACTACGCAGTAGGCAGTGAAATCATTCGCTTCTTGAAAGAACAAGGCAAGGAAGTTTTCCTTGACCTGAAACTGCAAGATATTCCTAACACCGTTGCTCACGCACTTACCGTGCTCAGCGACTTGGGTGCAGATATGATGAACGTACACTCTGTTGGCGGCAAAAAGATGATGTCCGAAGCAGTTAAAGCTGTACGTGAAGCTGCAGAAAAAGCTGGCAAACCGGCTCCCAAGCTGATTGCAGTAACCATTCTCACCAGTATGGACGACGAGCAATTTGGTGATTTGAACTATAAAAACACTATTGCTGAACAAGTAATTGCTTTGGCAAAATTGGCAAAAGAAGCTGGTATGGACGGCGTTGTTGCTTCTCCGAAAGAAGCTGCTGCTATCCGTGAAGCTTGTGGCGAAGGCTTCTTGATTGTAACCCCGGGCGTACGTCCTGCAGGCGCATCCTTAGATGACCAAAGTCGCGTAGCAACTCCTGCAGGCGCATTCAAAAATGGTTCCAGCCATATCGTAGTTGGTCGCCCCATTACCAAAGCAGAAGATAGAAAAGCAGCTGCGGCAGCAATCGTAGCAGAAATTAAAGGAGTGTAAGCTAATGTTGGAAGAAAAAGACGTCTTAAAAATGTTGGAAGAAACCCAAGCTGTACTGCACGGTCACTTTTTGCTGACTAGCGGTTTGCACAGCCCCATGTATGTTGAAAAATTCAACGTACTGCAACATCCCAAATACACTGAAAAACTTTGCCAAGAAATCGCTCGTCGCTATGAAAATGACAACGTAGAATTGGTAGTTGGCCCTGTAACTGGTGGCATCCTGCTGGCACACGAAGTAGGTAAAGCACTTGGCACTCGTGCAATCTTCACCGAACGCGACAATGGCAAAATGACCTTGAAACGTGGCTTCCACATTGAACCGGGTACCCGTGTACTGGTTGTAGAAGACATCGTTACCACTGGTGGCAGCGTTAAAGAAGTAATGGAAGTTGTTCAAGAAAAAGGCGGCGAACTTGTTGGCGTAGGTCTCCTCGTTGACCGTAGCGGCGGCAAAGTTGACTTCGGTATCCGCACTGAAGCATTGCTCCACTTGAACGTAGAAACCTTTGACCCCAACTCCTGCCCCCTCTGCGCAGAAGGTAAAGAATTTACCAAACGCGGCAGAACTGGCAAATAAGGCTACTATAATAATAGAAGAAATTTAAAAATTGCAAAGACCTCGTTCGTATGAACGGGGTCTTTGGTTTTAATAGAGCTTTCTCAAAAATGAGGAAGCTATTTTTGTTTTTTGGGAAGTGCGTTTGAAAAGGTTGTAGGTAAAATGAAAATAGTTTATTAGAACGCAAGTTTTTTTTTTTTTTTGCGGAAAAGTGTTTGAAGTTTTGGGGTAGTGGTCGATAAATGGCAGAAGTATGAAAAATAGCATTGCTTATATTAGTATAAGTGGTATAATAATTATGATAATCTAAAATATAAAATAGGATAGTGTCGAAATTTGCTGATTGTTTTAGAGGAGTTAAATAAGATGAAATTTAAGACAATGATTTTTACATTGATAATGGCTTTAGGATTAAGCATTCCTGCTTTCGCACAAGAAGAATATAAAATTCACGCAGGAGATAATCTTGGAATAAAAGTTTTGCGTTATGCAGAGCTTAGCGCAAATTACCACGTGCGTACAGATGGCAAGATAACCTTTCCGCTTTTGGGAGAACTCTTGGTAAAAGATATGACCCCTGTGGAATTGGCAGACACTCTTACTGTACAACTAAAAGAATATTTAACTGACCCTGAGGTTTACGTAAGTGTTGCAGGCGAAGGTACTACAAGAGTTTACCTGTTAGGTGAAATTAAGCATCCTGGTTTGTATGAACTTAAAAAGTCTAGAACTGTTTTAGACGCAATTAGTGCTGCTGGTTCTTGGACAAGCAAGACTGCAAAGAAAAGAATTTATCTTATCCGTAAAAGTAAGGATGAAGAACCTATTAAGATTAACCTGAAGAAAATGCTTGAAACAGGCAATATGGAACAAAATTATGAGCTTAACGAAGGAGACGTACTTTACTTCAAAGGCAACGGTAAATTGTTCTAAGGTTTTATTCCAAATAGTTTAAATGTTTTATTTAACCATCCATAAAAATAGTGGAGGATGCAAAGTGGAAGAAAAAGATAGAAATCAAAACGTAGACCAAGATATTGAAATAGATTTGAGCGAAGTGTTCAATACTCTAAAAGAAAACAAAGTGAAATATGTAGGTGTTATTACTGGTTGTGCAGCAGTCGCTTTAGGATTTGCTTTTATGCAACCGCCTAAGTACGAATCTACTGCTGTTGTAAGGGCAAAGATAGTTTCTGCCATTGACCAATTAGATGGCAAGAAGCCTAACAAGGACGAAATGGCAAGCTATCTTGAAATCATGCAAAGCAGAAGCGTAATTGAACCCATTATTGAAAAGACACCGAGCTTAACTGCTGAAAGTGGTATTCGTAAAAATAAGGATGTTGCTGCGTTTGTAAAGACTTATTTGAAATACAGTAATCCTAAAGGAACAGACCTTATCAAAATCACTGCCACTGCCAAAACTCCGGAAGAGGCACAATTCATTGCGCAAAATGTAATGGAAAACTCTACCGATACTTTGACTAATATCAATAAGATGGGACGCTCTACCCACATTGATTTTTTACAGGAGCGTAAAGACGTGGCTGAAAAGGAAATGAAGGAAGCAGAAGCTGCACTTGAAACCTTCAAACAAGACAGCAAAGTTTTTGCCCCTGACAGCCAATTAGATAGTCTTGTAAAACAACTTAATGAAGTTGATAAAGAAATTACCAATACCAAAACTACCTTAGATATTAGAGAAAAGCAGATGGAGCTTTTAGACGACGGTGTATCCGCGTCTGCGTTTAATGTTGGTGATAGCACTACAAATGCAGTACGTTCCAGTTTGCTTCAAAAGCAACTTAAATTGCAGGAACAACTGCAAAAATATACAGAAAAACACCCTGATGTGCAAGAAACTAAAAAAGAGCTTGCAGAATTACAAGGCAAAGTAAGACTGGAAGCTAGAACAGAAATTGCTGCAGGGGAAGTAAAACTTGATGCGTTAATTGACAAAAAGCAAAATCTTGAACAAAGAATTAGCAAAATGTCTGCTGACAAG
>JAGAPX010000045.1 GCA_017623055.1 Phascolarctobacterium sp. | reverse complement strand
TCTTAATACTGGCGAGGACAGCATGCGTTACGATGCTGATACCAGTATTCACCACCATATTCAATGCATTAGCTGTGGTCGTGTAGATGACCTGAATGATTTGGACAGCCTTGCTTTAGTGAAAGAGGCTGAAAGATTAAGCGGTTACGAAATTGCAGGACATCAGTTCTATTTCTTTGGGGTGTGTCCGGAATGCAAGAAAGCACTTCAAAATTAAAAACACGTTATAAGCACCGTTATACTTTGTCAAAAAGCAACTTACTTGCTCGATGTACGCACAAGTACACCGTCGCTGCGTAAGTTGCTTTTTTTCGCGTCTTCCGGCACTTCTAACGTGTTTCTTTGTTTTAGCAGAATTTCCACAAAAAAGAACGCTGTGCTTGGCGGGCACAGCGCTTTTAAAGGAGAGGTGTATGATGAAAAGATGTTGTTCTACTTGGGAAGTTCTAAACTTTTTTGAAGGTTTAGTTCTTCCTTGGTTATATAATAGCAAATGAATTTGACCAAAGTAGGTACTGTAAGTAACAAGTTTGTGAAATAAAAACAGGACTGCGTAAGCAGTCCTGTTTAATTATTGTAGGAATGTTATTCTTTGCCAGCAAGTTTTTTGTAATTTGCCAAGCGTTCTTTTGCGTCAGCTTCAGTCTTTTCAAAGAGAGCTTCTGCGGTTTCGGGGAACATCTTCAGCAAGGAGGAGTAACGTACTTCGCCCATGAGGAATTCACGGAAGTCAGCGGAAGGTTCTTTGGAATCCAGTATGAAGGGATTTTCACCTTTCGCTTTCAGTTCCGGATTGTAGCGGTAGGTTGCCCAGTAGCCAGCTTCAACAGCACGTTTTTCTTCCAATTGAGTGCAGCCCATACCAAGTTTCAAACCGTGGTTAATGCAAGGAGCATAAGCGATAATCAGGGACGGACCTTCATAAGCTTCTGCTTCTGCGATTGCTTTCAGGGTTTGAGCTTTGTCTGCGCCCATTGCGATTTGAGCAACGTAAACATAGCCATAGCTCATTGCCATCATGCCAAGGTCTTTTTTCTTGGTCTTTTTGCCGCTTGCAGCAAATTTTGCGATTGCAGCAGTCGGGGTGGATTTAGAGGATTGACCACCGGTGTTGGAGTAAACTTCGGTATCGAATACCATTACGTTTACGTTTTCGCCGGAAGCAAGCACGTGATCCAAACCGCCGTAGCCAATATCGTATGCCCAACCGTCGCCACCGAAGATCCAGTGACTACGTTTTACAAAGTATTGTTTTTCAGCGTAAAGAGCTGTGCATTTATCGCATTGGTCTTTATATTTTTCCAGAACTTCTACCAGAGCAGCAGCGCGTTCACGAGTGCCAGCGCTTACGTTCATATTGTCAAGCCAAGCTTGGAGAGCTTCTTTCAAATCAGCGGGGATTTCAGCAGCCAAAACTTCTTTAGCCATTTCAGCAACGCGTTCGCGAGATTGTTTTACGCCCAAGTACATGCCTAAGCCATATTCAGCGTTGTCTTCGAAGAGGGAGTTTGCCCAGCTGGGGCCATGACCTTGGCAATTTTTGGTGTAAGGCATGGACGGAGCACTTGCACCCCAAATGGAGGAGCAACCGGTAGCGTTAGCAAGCATCATTCTGTCGCCAACAAGTTGGGTTACCAGTTTAGCATAGGGAGTTTCACCGCAGCCTGCGCATGCGCCGGAGAATTCCAGCAAGGGTTGTTCAAATTGAATACCTTTAATGGTATTTTTGTTCATGGGGTTAGCTTTGGGAGCAACTTCTTTCATTGCATAATCCCAGTTAGCAGTTTTTTCCATTTGGCTTGCCAACGGTTTCATTACCAAAGCTTTGCCTTTAGGTGCGGGGCAGATTTGTGCACAGTTACCGCAACCGGTGCAATCCAGCGGAGAAATATTGATAGCGAATTTCAAGCCTTTAGCGCCAATAGCATCTTTGCTGGGCAAAGTTGCCGGAGCTTTAGCAGCTTCTTCTTCGGTCATCAATACGGGACGGATTGCAGCGTGGGGGCAAACGAATGCGCATTGGTTACATTGGATACAGGTATCAATTTGCCATTCGGGAACGTTGATTGCGATACCGCGTTTTTCATAAGCGCTGGTGCCACAGGGGAAGGTGCCGTCAGCATATTTGTTGAATGCGCTTACGGGGAGTTTGTCGCCTTCCAGACGGTTCATGGGAACGAGCAGATTATCAACAAATTCGTTGCCAGTTGCCGGAGCCAATTGGCTATCTTCTGCATTTGCCCAAGCAGCGGGAACTTCTACTGCAACGATGGCGTTGATGCCTTGGTCAATAGCAGCGTTGTTCATGTCAACAATGTTTTGACCTTTTTTGCCGTAGGAGTGTTCAACAGCTTCTTTCAAATGTTTAACTGCGGTTTCCAGAGGAATAACGTCAGCCAGTTTGAAGAAAGCAGATTGCATAATCATATTGATGCGACCGCCCAGACCAATTTCTTGAGCAATCTTCACTGCATCAATGATGTAGAATTTAATATCGTTTTGCGCGATGTAGCGTTTTAATTGACCGGGCAGGTTTGCGTCCAGTTCTTCTGCGGTCCAGGTGCAGTTAAGCAGGAAGGTGCCGCCTTTTTTCAGACCTGCGGTTACGTCATAGTTGTAAA
This sequence comes from Phascolarctobacterium sp., assembly GCA_017623055.1. Lineage (GTDB taxonomy): Bacteria > Bacillota > Negativicutes > Acidaminococcales > Acidaminococcaceae > JAHHUH01. Next base: position 18,070 of record JAGAPX010000045.1, on the reverse strand, counting down.
CGTAGGATTGGTTGTGAACTGCAACGAAGTCTGCTGCGTTAATCAGGTAAGGAGCCATAATGGGTACAGTACCGAAACGCAGGTGGGAAACGGTTACGCCGCCAGATTTTTTAGAGTCGTAAGAGAAGTAGCCTTGAGCGTACATATCGGTGTAGTCGCCGATGATTTTGATTGCGCTCTTGTTTGCGCCAACGGTACCGTCACTACCCAGACCCCAGAATTTGCAAGCTTTGGTGCCTTCTTTAGTAACGTCGATGTTTGCGCCAACGGGCAAGGAAGTATTGGTAACATCATCAGTGATGCTAACGGTGAAGTTGTTTTTCGGTTCAGCGCTTGCCAAGTTGTCGAATACTGCAACAACGTCAGCAGGAATCAAATCTTTGGAGCCTAAGCCGTAGCGACCGCCAATGATAAGCGGGTTTCTGTCGCTTGCGTAGAATGCAGCACGCACGTCAAGGTACAAGGGTTCGCCGAATGCGCCCGGTTCTTTGGTGCGGTCAAGAACTGCAATGCGTTTTACGCTTGCAGGGATTGCGTTCATGAAATGTTTAATGCTGAAGGGACGATAGAGGTGTACGCAAAGCACGCCAACTTTTTTGCCTTCCGCATTGAGTTTTTCTACAACGGTACGAACGGTGTCTGCGCCGCTGCCCATGATGATAATCATATCTTCAGCGTCTTCTGCACCGTAGTAGTTGAACAGGTGATATTCGCGACCGGTAATTTTGGAGATTTCGCCCATGTATTCTTCTACGATTTCCGGAAGAGCATCGTAGTAGCTGTTTACTGCTTCACGAGTTTGGAAGTAGATGTCCGGGTTTTGAGCAGTACCACGGATAACAGGGTTATCCGGGTTCAAGCCGCGTTGACGGAAAGCAGAAACTGCGTCTTTGTCCAAAAGTTTTTCCAGATCAGCGTAATCCATAACTTCAATCTTTTGGATTTCGTGAGAGGTACGGAAACCGTCAAAGAAGTTCAGGAAAGGAACTCTGCCTTTGATTGCAGAAAGGTGTGCAACGCCGGAAAGGTCCATAACTTCTTGTACACTGCCTTCTGCCAAAAGAGCGAAGCCAGTTTGGCGAGCTGCCATTACGTCTTGGTGGTCACCGAAGATGGAAAGGGAGCTGGTTGCCAAAGCACGTGCGGAAACGTGGAAAACAGCAGGCAAAAGTTCGCCAGCCATTTTGTACATATTGGGAATCATCAAAAGCAAGCCTTGGGATGCGGTGTAAGTAGTGGTCAACGCACCGGATTGCAGGGAGCCATGAACAGCACCTGCAGCGCCAGCTTCAGATTGCATTTCTAAAAGTTTTACAGATTGACCAAAGATGTTTTTCTTACCTTGGGCAGACCATTCGTCAACAACTTCCGCCATGGGAGAGGACGGAGTAATGGGATAAATTGCAGCAACGTCGGTAAATGCGTAAGAGATATACGCAGCAGCGGTGTTGCCGTCCATAGTTTTCATTTTTACCATGTAATTACCCTCTTTCGTTTAGATTTATTAAAATAATAGAGTGTGTTTCTCTTTTATTCCTAACCTACATTTTACAATATTAGTAGTTCTTTGTAAAATGTTATGCACGTATACAATGGCTTTTTACAATAAGTCTACAAATAAAAAGTTACTTGCAAAATTAAAAGCACCTGCGTGGTAACAGGTGCTTTAGTTTTTATTTTACAATTATTACGGGAATGTCTGCATTTTCTACGATGACTTGGCTAACGCTGTTTCTGAACAAACCTTCTAGCTTTCCGAAGCCGCGACTGCCAAGAACGATGGCATCGCAGTTTTCAGCTTTTTCTGCATGGAGAATATGATCTGCCACATTGCCTCCACGCTCCAGCAAATAGGAACAACTAATTTTTTGTCCACGCATAACAGAGCGTGCAGCGTCTAAAATCTCATCACCAATTTGTGCCGTCAAGCAATCCCCATCAGCAAACAAAACGGGCACAGGTGCATTCTTCGGCGCAACGGTCATGATTACCAGGCTGCCACCACTTAGCTTCACAAGGGAGCAAGCATATTCAAGGGCACGCCAAGAATAATCGCTACCGTCAATTGCCACGAGTACTCGCTTTAACATAGGCTTATTTTACAATCAAAACGGGAACGCCTGCGTATTGAGCAACCTTGGAGCTTACACTGCCCAGGAAAAATTCTGCGATACCGGACAAGCCACGGCTACCTAATACAATGGCATCACATTCTGCTTTTTTAGCAAAAGCAATGATGCGTTCAGAAGGATGGCCAACTTCAATGGAGTATTCCACTTTATGGGGATATTTAGCCATTTTTTCTTCTGCCATTTCTAAAACTTTATCGCCAATTTTTTCTAATTCGCTATTGCCTTGTTTAACAGTGTTGTGATCCAGGGGAACTGCCAAAAGAGCAGCATTGTTGTAAGGTTGGATAACATTGACAACTTCGATTTGGCTTTCAAATTTTTCACCAAGGGCAACTGCATGCTCCAATGCGCGCCAGCTACCTTCGCTTCCGTCTACGGGTACGAGAATCTTTTTGAACATATTAAAACACCTCCACGTGCTTATGGTTGAAATTAAGGTAAGGTCAAGCGGAACCCAACCTACTCCTATGGTAATATATTCTTTTCGAGATGATTAAAATCCTGCCAGATTATCTGCCACCGCGTTTTTTTCTTGCTTCGTGAATGCGTTGGGATTTTTTACTGAATTTTTTAGGTTCAAGTACTTGATTTTGTGCAGCAGCTGCTTGGCTGGGAGTTTGTTCATTTAAGATGGGTTCGCCTTTGATAAAGTAGTAGTAAAGGAGAATACCACCAATACCCAAGAGAGGCAAGCTGCCAACCCAGTATTTGTATTCACCAGATGCGATACAGATGAAGTCAAAGAAAATTACGCAAGCGGGAATGCAGATGATTTGAGTCCAACGGCTCAAAGTACTTTCTTTACCCATGCAACGCACAACCATAGCGTAAGCCAAGAATGCAACTGCAAAGGAAATTACGGACATAAAAATCAAGAAAAAGAAAAATTCAAAATTCATTCTAAAAAACAGCCTCCTAAATATATTACTACATTATTATTGTTGATTTTGTTGCGCTTCGATTGCTGCGCGCTCAGCTTTTCTCTTACGAGTGTAATCGGTCACAAGGTATTCGCTATCTTCTAAGATAACAAGACCGTTGGTAACATTCTTTTCCAAGTAGGGAAGAAATGCTTCCAGTTTTTCACGGGTGTCTACAATCTCGATGATGATGGGGTAATTAGCATTACCGCTAACGAAATAATTAATCGCTCTGCCAACACCACGTAGTTTAGTTGCATAGCCTTCGATGCCTTTGATTACAGTGCCGCCTGCCAATTGCAAACGTCTTGCTTCATCAATGATCGCTTTGTATAAAGGTCTATCGTCAAGCATTACGTCTTCGCCGGTGTAAATTTTCAAGAAAGTAATCTTTTCAAATTCCAAAGCCATATATGTCACTCCTTGTATAATAAATTAGCATACTTCACAACTTTATTATAACAGTTTTGGAAAAGTGATGTAAGAAAAATTTTCGCGACAGATTTTAAAAAATTTCGTATGTATACAAAATGTAGGCAGGAAATTTTATTGCTGCGTAGAATACTATATATACCAAAAGAAATAGGGAAACGTTCCCGAAACACACAATATGTTTTGTTAACTTCTTAACAGTTTTGCTGTTAGTTGTTATATAGGTGCTTGGTTTACATCAAAGGAGGGCTTGCCATGTTAAAGAAGAAATTTATTCTAGTTAGCGGCAGAGTAGTGCAAGCCGCTGCGTGCTACTTGGTGTAGAACCACTATTGCGTAACATACATTTGGAAAGTTGATTATTGGACGCAATCAACTCACCCCCCATCCCATACAATAGCTGCTGTGTCCGTCTGCAGCAGCGATAAAGGCTCCTTACTCGCTGGAAGTAAGGAGCCTTCGACTTTTTTGACGCGTTTTATTTTTTAATGGATACATTCATACTGCCACTTCTAAAACCCTGCAAGTCAAGCGTAACGTACGCAAAGCCTGCGTCCTTAACAGCGCTGATGATTTGTTCCCGCATTTTTGTAGAAGCAAGCACAATTTCTTGTGGTGCTACTTCTATGCGAGCCAAGTTGTTGTGGTGTCTAACACGCACGTCAGTTAAGCCCAAAGTTTTCAAAGCGTCCTCTGCTTTTTCAATCTGAGCAAGCTTTTCTAAATTTACTTCTTCGCCGTAAGCAATGCGGGAAGCAAGGCAAGCGTAGGCAGGCTTCTTAGCAATGGAAAGTTTGTACTTTTCTGCGAGAGCACGCACGTCCGCTTTAGTAAAGCCACATTCTAAAAGGGGGCTAATAACGCCAAGCTCTTTGGTAGCCTGCATTCCCGGACGGTAGTCGCCTAAATCGTCAATGTTTGCTCCGTCCATAAGTGTTTTGCAGCCAAGCTTTTCTGCTTCTGCCTTGATGGTACTAAAGAGAAGCTTTTTGCAATGATAGCAACGCTTACTGTCGTTGGCGCAGAACTCCGGTAGATTTAAAGGATTGGGATATAAAAAGTTAACCTTAAAATTCAGTTCAAAGATTAAACGGGTAATGTCCAGCTTTTCAAAGGCAGGCATCAGCGGTGTGATGGCGCTAAAAATTTTCACATCAGCCTTTGCTTTTTGGCAGGCGGCGAGTAGTAAGGCAGAATCTACTCCTCCGCTAAAGGCGAGGGCAGGTGCTTCTAACTGCTGTAAAAATTTTATTAACTTAGCTTCTTTTTCTTCTAAGGTGTATTTCATTTTAAACTCCTTGGCAAGAAAATTTTTCTTTATGCTTCTAATTATAACGCATTGGCACTTGCCATAAAACAATTTTTGAATTATTATTGTATTTGTTGAATTTTACTGGGATTAAAAGGGAAGAAGGAAATATATTATGGCAAATTTACAAGCGGGTCTTAATGGCACCGCAACAACTATTGTTTCTGATAAAAATACTGCTCAAACCATGCGTAGTGGTTCTTTGCCGGTGTTCGCAACTCCTGCAATGTGCGCACTTATGGAAGAAGCAGCTTGCGCTGCTCTCGTAGGCTGTCTTGATCCGGGAATGGGTAGCGTAGGCGTAAGCCTTAACATTACTCACAACGCTCCTACTGCTTTAGATGGCGAGGTAACTGCCACCGCACAGCTTACCAGCATTGAAGGACGCAAGCTTACTTTTGCAGTAATGGCAAAGGATAAACACGGTGTTATCGGTAAAGGAACTCATGAACGCTTCATCATCGACAATGAAAAATTCATGGACAAGCTGGCAGAATTGAACAAAGAATAAGAAAACGGAAATGTTTCACGTGAAACATTTCCGTTTTTTACTTTAAACTCACTATTTTTTGATTACGTTCAAGAATGCTTTCAAGCGTTCGTTGGTGGGGTTCTCAAAAATTTCTTCGGGGGTTCCGCAAGCTTGTACGTGACCGTCAGCCATAAAGACAACTTTGGTTGCAACCTCGCGGGCAAAACCCATTTCGTGGGTAACAACAACCATGGTCATTTTTTCTTCAGCAAGCTCGCGCATGGTGCGGAGTACTTCACCGGTAAGTTCCGGGTCAAGAGAAGAAGTAGGTTCGTCAAAAAGCATGATTGCCGGTTTCATGGCAAGAGCGCGGGCGATTGCTACGCGTTGTTGTTGACCACCACTTAATTTGCGGGGATAAACGTCTCTTTTTTCAGAGAGACCAACTTTTTCCAGAAGAATTTCTGCTTCCTTAATAACTTCTGCCTTGTTACGCTTTTGTACTTGCACAGGAGCTTCGATTAAATTTTCCAGTACGGTCATGTGAGGGAAAAGGTTGAATTGTTGGAACACCATACCCATTTTGCAGGCGATACGTCTGGTTTCTTCAGCAGAAGCGTATTCTGCACCGTTACCTGTATCCTTAGCCAAGGTTTCGCCGTCTATGATGATGCTGCCTTTTTCGATGGTTTCTAATTTGTTCAGGCAACGCAGCAAAGTAGATTTGCCACCGCCGGAAGGACCGATTACGGCAACAACTTCGCCTTCGCTTACTTCAAGGTCAATGCCTTTGAGAACTTCTAAGTTCTGAAATCTTTTATAAATATTACGTGCTTCAATCTTTTTCATAACAGTTCTCCTTATTGGTCGTATCTGGAGAAGTGTTTTTCCAGATTTTCAAACAGCACAGTCAAAATCAAGGTAGCCAAAAGATAGAACACACCTGCAACTAAGAAGGGGGTAATATCAAAGTCGCGTTGTACCAAGTTGCGGGTGGTACGCATTAAATCGTTCATTGCCAGTACGTAAACCAAAGAGGTGTCTTTAACCAAGGTAATGGTTTCGTTACTAACGGGAGGCAATACAATGCGGAAAACTTGGGGCAGTACGATGCGGCGCATGGTTTGCACGTAGCTCATGCCCAAGGTGTGGGCAGCTTCGTATTGTCCTTTGGGAATTGCTTGGATGCCTGCACGGAAAATTTCGCAGAAGTAAGCTGCGTAGTTAAGTACGAAAGCAATCATTGCTGCGGTAAAGTCATCAAAACGAATGCCGATGGAGGGCAACGCAAAATAGAAGAACAGTAATTGCAGCATTAAGGGAGTGCCACGCATTACCCAAACATAAAAGGCAATGAAATGTTTAACTAAACTTAGGTTGGATACTCTGCCAAAGGCGAGAAGCAAGCCTAAAGGAATGCTCAATATAATGGTAAGAAAAAATACTTGGGCGGTTACTTGGCAACCAGCCAGCATTTGGGGAATAATACTGATAATATAATCCATAATAAACTCCGTTAAATAAACAGGCAAAAGGGGCGAAGGTTTCTTCGTCCCTTTTGGTTAAAATCTTTGTATTAGTATTTAGTAATGTCGGCGCCCATCCATTTTTCAGAGATTTTTTTGCAGGTGCCGTCTTTTTTCATTTCGTCAAGAACTTTGTCAATTTTGTCGCGCAGTGCGGTGTCGTCTTTGCGGAATGCAACTGCTACAACTTCGTCGCCCATGGTTTCGTCAAGAACTGCATATTTGCCCGGGTTTTTGGTATTGTAGTAACGAGCGAGAACTGCGTCTACTACCATAGCGTCAACACGACCAGCGTCCATATCCATATAAACTGCTGCGAAGTCAGGATATTTTCTGAAGTCTTTCAAGGAATCTTTCAAAGCTTTGTTTTCCGGAAGGTTGAACAGGTAATCGCCGGTAGCGTCGTCTTGTACTGCTACAACTTTGCCAGCCAAGTCAGAGATTTTTTTGATGCTGGAGCCAACCGGAGTAACGATGATTTGTGCGTTGGTGATGTAAGGTTTGGACAAGCCATAAACTTTTTCGCGTTCCGGGTTAACAGTGAAGCAGTTCCAAATTGCATCAATGCGTTTGGATTTGATTTCAGCTTCTTTTGCACCCCAATCGATGGGTTTAAATTCTACTTCCATTTTCAAACGTTTGCAAGCTTCACGAGCCAAGTCGATGTCGAAGCCAACGATTTCATTTTTTTCATTACGGAAGCCCATGGGAGCAAAGTTATCGTCCAAGCCGATTACAACTTTTTTCGGAGCGTCGCTGCCGCAAGCAGTCAACATCATAACCATTGCCAAGCTCATTAATACCATTAATAATTTTTTCATAAATACAACCCCTCTCAATATTTTACTTGTCGTTCCGTCACGACAAGTGGTTTGTTTTTTGGTATGAGCCTATTATACTTTAGTTCGCTAAATTTGTAAAGTGTTGAAAGCAAAATTTCTCAACAATTTTTTTACAAATGGTTTATAATAAATTGGAAAGAAGTAAAGGAGGAGCGAAGATGCTTTTTACAAATAAAAAAACTGATATTGCTACTAATCGTTTTGGTGGTGACGGAGACGTTATAATTAACCACTACATTGATGAAAAACTTATTAATGATTCCATCGTGATGTATGCAGAGGTTGTGTTAAAGCCTGGTTGCAATTTGGGTTATCATCAACACAGCGGTAACAGTGAAACTATTGTTGTTTTAAGTGGCACTGCTGAATATAATGACAACGGCAAAACTATGACCTTAAAGCCTGGCGACACCGTTCACTGTCCTGACGGAGAATGGCATAGCATTGGCAACGCTAAAGATGCAACAGAGGATTTGCATTTGCAAGCTTTGATTGCTAAAAGCAATTAATTGAGTTAAACTAAGGAAGATTAAACGAAGGAGGAAAGTTGCGTGCATATAGAACGAGGTGCTTGGGCGGAAATTAATTTAGATGCCATTGCTCATAACGTGCAGGTAGCAAAAGCAAATTTAAAACCGTCTACCAAGCTATGCGCAGTAGTTAAGGCAGATGCCTACGGACATGGTGCTGTTCGCGTTGCTCAAGAGGCTGCTCGTAATGGCGCAGACTTTCTGGCGGTAGCTCTTTTGCAGGAAGCAGTAAAGCTTCGTGAGGCTGGGATTGATTTGCCAATCTTAATCTTGGGCTCCATGCTTCCGGAGGTTGCTGATTTAGTAGTGCGCTACGATATTAGCCAGGCAGTTTTTGATGAGGAGCGTCTTTACGCTTTGAACGAAGCTGCCTTGAAGCAAAAGACTAAAGCGAAAATCCACATTAAGATTGATACAGGCATGCATCGTATTGGCGTCCACGTTCGTGACGCAGGAAGCTTTGCCAAATTGGCGGCTAGTTTGCCCGGTATTAAAATAGAAGGAACGTTTTCTCACTTCGCAACTGCGGATTGGGACGACAAGGAGTACGCTGCTTACCAGTTCGGGCGTTTTCAAGAAGCACTAGCTGCTATCGAAGAGGCGGGCGTAAATCCTGGCATTCGTCATATCGCCAACAGTGCTGCTTTGTCAGAACTGCAGGAATATCAAATGGATATGGTGCGCCAAGGTATAACCTTGTATGGCTTGCACCCTGCTCATATGATTGAATGCTACAAAGGTTTCGAGCCTGTTATGACCGTGAAAACAAAAATTTCCTTCATTAAAGAATTACCTGCAGAGGCAACCATTGGCTACGGTAGAACTTATGCCTTGGACAGACCAAGCGTTATCGCAACCTTGCCCATTGGTTATGCAGATGGCGTAAGCCGTCGCCTTTCTAACAAAGGATATATGATTATAAATGAAGAAAAGGCTCCCATCGTCGGCAGAGTATGTATGGACCAAGTGATGCTTGACGTTACAGATATCCCTGACGTGAAAGTTGGGGACGAGGTTATCGTTTTTGGCGGACGAGAGTTGCCCATGGAGCTTGTTGCTGAATGGGCGGATACCATTTGCTACGAAGTAATCTGTTCTGTTAGCCCGAGGGTGCCCCGCCATTATGTTCGCGGGAATTAAAATTAAAAGCACGTTGCAATTTGCAACGTGCTTTTCTTGTATATGAAACTATTTCCAGGGAATCGCTTTGCGTTCTACGAACTGCAAGATTAAATTAAAGACCAGTCCTAAAAGGGAAAGAACAATTACGCCAGCCATAAGCTTATCTGTAATCATCAGGTCGCCGTAGTGCAAGATAAGGGCGCCAATGCCAACCTGAGCCGCAATCATTTCTGCAGCGACGAGGAGTAAAAGGGAAGTTCCTGCTGCCAAACGCAAGCCTGCAAAAATCATGGGCAGGGCGTTGGGCAGAACTACGCTTTTCATGGTCATCCACCAGCTGGCGTTGAAGCTTGCCGCTACTTTCAGAAGCAAAGTATCTACATTCTTCACACCGCTGTAAGTGTTCATTGCTACGGGGAAGAATACGCCCAAAGCAATGATGGTTACTTTAGAAAGTTCGCCGATGCCAAGCCACAGGATGAACAAGGGGAGCAGGGCGATTTTGGGAATGGGGTAAATTGCGTTGACGATGGGTGTACCAATTTTATCCATAAGGGCGGAGGTGCCGGTGACAAGTCCCACGGCAAGACCTATTAAGCTGCCAACGAAGAAGCCTGCCAAAATACGATAAAGGCTTGCGGCAAGGCTCACTCCTATTTCGCCGTCAGCAATCATTTCCAACAGCGCGTTAATAATGGCGCTGGGAGCAGGTAAGAATAAGGAAGAAACTACTCCGCTAAGGCAAACCAGTTCCCAAATGGCGAGAAGGCATAAAATTGAAGCAACGCTTACCCAATTAGGATAAGTCTTTTGCCAATGGGTCATACGGCTTACGACTTTGTACTCATGCATTGTCGCTCACCTCCATTAAAGCAGCACGTGCGTCATTGCTGATGTGTTCCCAAATAATGCGGATAAATTCAGCAATTGCCTCTGCGTTTTCGGAGTTGCTTCTTTCTGCACGAGGAATGTTAATTTCCAGAACCTTGCTAATTTTACCGGGACGTCTGGAAAGAAGCACAACTCTATCTGCCAGCATTACTGCTTCCTGAATGTTGTGGGTGACGTACAAGGTAGTGAGGCGTGTTTTTTCCCACAAGGTTACAAGCTCTTCCTGCATAATGGTTCGCGTCTGCGCATCCAGTGCAGAAAAGGGTTCGTCCATCAGGAGTACGTCCGGTTCTACGGCGAGGGCGCGGGCAATGCCAACGCGTTGGCGCATACCACCACTAAGCTGATGGGGAAAAGAGCTTTCAAAACCTTTCAAACCAACCAGTTCGATGTAATGGGCAATGCGTTCCTTACGTTTTTCCGCAGGAAAGTTTTCTGCTTCCAAACCGAAGGCTACGTTTTCAGCAACGCTTCGCCACGGAAAGAGACCTGTCTCTTGAAAGACAATGCTCATGCGCGGCTCTTTATTGCCTTCGACTTCCGTAAACTTAATGGTTCCACTGGTTGGGTCAAGCAAGCCTGCCGCTAAATTTAGCAGGGTACTTTTACCACAGCCGGAAGGACCTACCAGCGCAACGAACTCTTCCTTATTTATGGTAAGGTTGATGTCTTGCAGGACGGGGAGGGTTTTGCCTTGTGCGTTTTTAAATTCTTTGTTGATGTTTTCGATAACTAATTTCATTACTCTAAAACCAAAAGTCAAAAAGTCAAAAATGTTTCACGTGAAACATTTTATTTCAATGCTTTTTCCAAGAAAGAAGTGTTCGCAACGTCCTTAGCTTCCAGTTTTCCTTTGAGCATTCCGTGAGAAGCGTACCATTCAATTTGAGTAGCAATGTCGTTGCTCAACAGTTTGCCGTCACGATCCATGTAGGGCAAGCCAAGTTTAATATCTTCTACGGGAGCTTTAACGTATTTGGAAACGATGGTTACTACTTCGTCCAGCTTTTTCGCATCTTTCTTAGCGATGGCAGCGTCGTAGTAATAGTTTGCTGCTTTCTTGTAGGCTTTCATAAAACGTACTGCTGCGTCTTCCTTTTTCACAAATTCCGGAGAATAGAACACAGCGGAGGTTTGGTAGGGAATTAAATCGCCAACTTGCACAACCATTTTGCCGTAGCCTGCACGTTGCACTTTGCTGATATTGGGTTCGTTGAGGATAGCAGCGTCAATTTGCTTGCTTTCCAGGGCTGCCATAATTGCGCCCAATTTTCCTAAGGGGATAAGCTGTACATCATCAAGGCTCAAGCCTTTGGTTTCCAACATTCTACCAATCATATAATGGAAGGTGCTGCCTTTTTGGGTAATGCCCACACGTTTTCCTTTGAGGGCTTCCAAGGAGGTTACGCCTTTGTTGTAGTTGTCAGTGGTAACGATAAGTGCGGAAGAGGAATAACCTTTTTCTTCACGACCTTTGTCTGCAACGATGGCAAGCTTTTGTCCGCTGGCAGCCATATTGAAAAGACTGGCAGTAATGCCGGTAGCACCAACGTCTACTTGGGAAGAAGCGGTGGAAACTGCGATAGGATGAGCTGCGTCGAACCATTGGGGTTCAACTTCCAAATTTTCTTCTGCGAAGAAGCCCTTATCTATGGCGATGAAAAGGGGAGCGCTACTGGTTAAACGCAACAGCGCCATACTTACTTTTATTTTTTCCTTGGGGGCAGCTTTCTTTTCGCCACTGCAACCCAAAGCCAATAACATACATAAAGCTGTTAAGATTACAACTATTTTCTTCATTATATATACATCCTCTCTTCGAAGTTTTGTATGACTATGCACTCATTGTACACTATCTGTAGTAAGCTTGCACCAAATTTGTAAAAAATGGTGGATTAAATTTTTAAAAGACTGCAAAATGTATCGGATGAAACCATTTCGTCTATCATATGGCTTGAGCAGATGATATAATATTCATAGATTTATGGGAAGGAGCGAGTCCTATGACCGTTAAAATAAAAACTTTGTTGAGCTTCATGTGCTTGCTTTTGTGTGGAGCAAGTGTTGCTAGTGCAGAACGCTTGCCTTTGGCAGAGCTGGAGCTTACGCAAAAGGGAGAACAAGTAAAATTTGAACTTGTTGGTGAAAAATTACCGGGAGGATACGCTAACGATTTACTTTTGCTGATGAAGGACGCTGATAAAAAAATTATCACCGCCTACAAGCCTCACGTTGACGGCGGGTACAATTGCCTTTTAGAAGCTGTCCAATTAAAAGAGGGAGACAAAAATATTTTGCTCTCCATTGGCAGAGGTAACTGGCGAGCTGGCAGGGACTTTTTGCTTTTAGATTTTAAGAACCCTAAGAAAGTGCAGGAGGTTTTTGCTGACACCGATAATTTTGGCGTGGTAAAAAAAGTTGAGTGGAACGCTGACGCCATTGACGTAACCATGGCAGATGGCAAGACTCACAATGTAGAAATTGACCAAGATATGCTGGAACAAATTCATAAGCGTGGCAAGGCGCCTAACTATAGTGGTTTGACTTCCTTGATTGCCCACGACTTTGACGGTGATGGAAAGGATGAATTGTTCAGCACTCAAAGCATCGTGGCTGATAAAACTATGTTGGCAGACGTAGGTGCGGTGTGGAAATTGCAGGAGCTTGATGGTAAGGATAGCTGGAAAACTGGCAGGTACACCATTATGCTGGCAAGTGGTGGCAAGAACAATACCATCAACGACGGTGTTGATGCAGAAGAATATTGCGTTTTGCCCCGTAAGATTGTAGTTCCCGGTGGCGAAGCTACTTATCCTGTAGTTATCTACAAAAATAATCCTACCCTGCAAAACGAAGTGAACGCTTTATTAATGAAGGAAACTGCTCCCCTTCTGGAAAAGTTTTACCGTGGGGAAGCAGACGTTGCCTTTAACGTAGCTGTTACCAGTCCCTACCTTTTAAGCTTGCAGCTTATCAGTGGTAAAAGTAGCTTTGTTCATCACAACGTACATCTTGATGTGGAAACTGGCAAGCTTATTAAAATTGAAGATATCCTCGACACCAAGCAAGAGGATTTCTTCAAGCTGCTGAACCTTTTGAATAACAACAAGAATTTAGATTTTAGCGAAGGCTTGCCCAAAGAGTGGTATATAAAGGAAGATAAAATTTTCTTTTTGGAAAATGTCTGCGGTAAGGAAGAGGTTTCCGGCTTTGCGTTGGGGAACCTACACAAATTTATTAAGGTTCAAAAATGGATTTCACATAAATCTGACTGACCAGTCAGCAAATTTCAAAAACTGGTGAAAAAAAGAGGTTTAAAAAGCAAAACGCGCCTAATCTTACGAGAGGGCGCTTGCTTTTATAAATTTGCTCATTTATAATGGTATTATTCTGAAACTGGCTTATTATCCCCTTTTGGGGGTTTAGTCTTTTGTATATGCGAAGGAGGATTTTATATGTTTAGTTTTATCCGCTCTCGCCATGCTAAGAAAGCTTTAGCGGCGGCTATGGCGGCAACTATGATTTTGACAGTTGCCGGTTGTGCAAAAAAAGAGCAGCAAGCTGGCCCTCAAGCCACTTTGGTTAAAACCATGAAGGTAATCAAACGCGATACCCCGATTGTGTATGATTACACTGGCTTTGTAGAAGCAACTCAAGAAATGAATTTGGCGCCGCAAGTTACCGGTCAAATTATTGGTAAATATTTTAAAGGTGGCGACACCGTACAAGCTGGTCAAGTTCTCTACGAAATTGACCCCCGTACTTATAAGGCAAACCTGTTGAGTGCAGAAGGTAACCTTGCAAGCGCTCGTGCTTCCTTGGCAAATGCTGAAATGGATGCAGAACGCTACACCAAGCTGTATGAACAAAATGCTGTTTCCAAACAAATGATGGATAATGCAGTAATGATGCGCGACCAAGCTCGTGCTTCCGTGAAAGCTATGGAAGGTTTGCTGCTCAATGCGCAAATTAATATGGAAGAAACCAAAGTTACTGCTCCCTTTACCGGTCGTACTGATACTTCTTCCTTGGAAGTTGGTAACTATGTTGAAGCAGGCAAAGGGACTTTGACTAAAATTTCCAATACTGACCCTGTATTCGTAAAATTCAGCATTGCTGAACCTGAATACCTGACCTTGGCTGCAACTACTTCTGAAGGTGGCGCTTCCTTGGACAACTTAACCGCAGTTTTGGCAAATGGTGAAACCTACGATGTAAAAGGTCAAGTAACTGAAGTTAACCGCGGCATTAGCGATAACACCGGTACCTTGACTATTAAAGCAACCTTCAAAAACCCCAACAAAAAATTGCTTCCCGGCATGTTTGCTCACATTCAAGCAACTGGCGGCGTATATGATGATGCAATTTTGGTTCCCCAACGCTCTGTTGCACAATTGATGTACAAAAACTTTGTTTATATCGTTGGCGAAGATAACAAGGTTACCATGAAAGAAATTTCCCTTGGTCAAAATGTTGGTCGTTTAGTTGTTGTTACCAATGGTCTGAAAGGTGATGAAACCTTGGTTGTTGAAGGTGTTGGCAAAATGCGTCAAGGTGCTTTGGTCGCTCCTCAACCTATTACTGAAGCTGACTTGAACACCGTAGAAGCAAAATAAGGAGGTAAGCTAAATGGCACGCTTTTTTATAGACCGTCCGGTCTTTGCAATCGTGCTGGCAATCTTGATTACGCTGCTTGGCGCTTTAGCTGGCTTCAGCTTACCTATTGCACAATATCCTGATATTACTAAGCCGCGTATCACAGTATCTACAAACTATGTAGGCGCTAGTGCTGATACCGTAGAAGAATCTGTTGCTCAAGCAATTGAGCAAAAAGTAAGTGGCGTTGAAAACATGCTGGATATGAGCTCCGTAAGTACCTCTAATGGTCAATACGAACTTAATGTTCAATTCAACTTGGAAAAAAACGCTGACATCGCATCCGTAGAAGTACAAAACCGTGTATCCCAAGCAAGCAGCTCCATGCCTGCGGAAGTTATGGGTTATGGTATTACTACTACTAAAGAAGCTGCAGAAACGATTATGTTCTTTGGCTTGATTTCTCCGAACAGCACCTATGATGGTATGTTCTTGAGAACTTATGCCGATGCAAGCTTCATTGACGCAGTAAAACGCGTAAAAGGTGTATCTTCCGTAAAAGAATACGCACCGGAATACGCAATGCGTGTTTGGTTGAATCCTGAAATCATGGCACAGCTGGGTGTAACCGTTGATGATGTTGCCAATGCCATCAAAACTCAAAACATCCAAGCGGCAGTAGGCTCCATTGGTGATAGACCTACCGTTGCCATGCAAGAAAAAACTTATTCTGCAAGCGCTAAAGGTCGTTTGAGAACTACTGAAGAATTTGGTAACATTATCGTTCGCTCTGCAAATGGTGGCAATCTTAAATTGAGAGACATTGCTACCATTAAAGAAGGGCCTCGTAACGATATGGTAAGCACTACCGTAAATGGTGGTGAAGCTGCCGTATTCGCAATCGCCTTGACTTCTGACGCTAACGCGATTGAAACCGTTGGCAATATCAAAAAGACTTTGGCTGATGCTGAAACCCGTTTCCCTGATGACATGAAAATGTTGATTATTCAAGATAAGACCCAGTTCATTATTGAATCCTTGGAAAAAGTAGCACACACCTTCTTCGAAGCTTTGGTGTTGGTTATTTTAGTAGTATTCGTATTCTTAGGTAACTGGCGTGCAACCTTGATTCCTTTGCTGGCAGTTCCTGTATCCTTGGTTGGTACCTTTGCTTCCTTCGTACTCCTTGGCTTTACCATTAATACCTTGACTGCATTTGCAATGATTCTGGCAATCGGCTTGGTAGTTGACGATGCTATCGTAGTAGTAGAAGCAGTAGAATACCATATTCAAGAAAATGGTATGTCTCCGAAAGAAGCAACCTATCGCGCAATGAGCGAAGTATCCGGTCCGGTAGTTGCGATTGCCTTCGTACTGGCTGCGGTATTCGTACCTACTGCGTTTACCGGCGGTACTGTTGGTGAATTGTACAAGCAATTTGCGATTACCATTTCCGTATCCATGCTGCTTTCCGCAGTAGTTGCACTTTCCCTTACTCCTGCACTTTGCGCATTGCTTTTGAAAAAGCATGACGAAGAAGTAGAAGTTAAAGGTCCCATTGGTAAAGTTATTCATAGCTTTAACTCTTGGTTTGAAAGAATGCTTAGCAAATATGTCAAAAATGTTGAGCTGTGCATTCGCAGGGCAAAACTGGTATTGTGCGGTTTGCTCGTTCTGGTAGTGTGCATCGGTGCTTTAGCTAAAGCTACTCCTACCGGCTTCGTTCCTAACGAAGACCAAGGCTTGTCCGTAGTAGCAGTAAGCTTGCCGGAAAATGCTTCCTCCAATCGTACCATTCAAATCATGGACCAAATCTCTGAAAAGATTTCTGCAATGCCTGGTGTACAAAATGTACTGCGCGTTGCTGGTGTAGATATTCTTTCCAACGCACAAAAATCTAACGCAGGCTTGATGGTTATTGCGATGAAGGACTTTAAAGAACGCACTAACACCATTCAAGACGTTATCCCCATGGTTTGGGGCTTAGGCTACCAAATTCCTGATGCTAACGTAATGGCGTTCCAACCTGCAGCATTGCCCGGTGCTTCCGATACTGGTACCATTGGTATGTATCTGATGAACCTTGGCGGTGAAGACGTAAACACCATGGGCGAACGCGCTAATGCTTTCTTGGCAGCAGCTCGTCAACGTCCTGAAGTTGGTATGATTTATACCACTTTGAATACTAATACTCCTACCTTGCAATTTGATGTAGACCGTGAAAAAGCTGAGTCTCTCCACGTTCCTGTTGCAAGCGTATTCAGTACCTTGCAAGCTTACCTTGGCGGCTACGAAGTAAACGACATCAACAACTTTGGCCGTACTTGGAAAGTAGTAGTGCAAGCTGATGAAAACTATCGTACTGACGCTGAAGATATGCGTTATTTCTTCGTGCGTAGTACCGATGGTAACCTTGTTCCCTTGAATACTTTGGTAAGTGTTCGTGAACAAAATACTTCTTTGGTAATGACTCGTTTTAATGGCGCTCGCGCTATTAAGATTTCCGGTGACCCTGCTGCTGGCTACTCTACTGGTCAAGCAATGGCAGCTTTGGCAGAATGTGCAAAACAAACTTTGCCTAACTCCTATACCTTTGAATGGGTAGACCAAAGCCGTGACGAAATCGAAGCAGGCGACAGCTCCACTAAAATCTTTATCATTTCTTTGATTTTCGTATTCCTGTGCTTGGCAGCATTGTACGAAAGCTGGACCATTCCTCTGGCAGTATTGCTTTCCGTACCTTGCGCAGTATTTGGCTGCTTCCTGTCCCAATACCTGCGTGGTCAAAACAACGACGTTTACATGCAAATCGGTTTGATTACCCTTATCGGTTTGGCCGCGAAGAATGCAATCCTCATCGTAGAATATGCGAAGATGAATATGGAAAACGGCATGCCTGTAGTACAAGCTGCTATTGAAGCTGCTAAAGTTCGTCTGCGTCCTATCTTGATGACTTCCTTCGCTTTCATCTTAGGTTGCGTACCTTTGGCAATTGCAACCGGTCCGGGCGCTGGTTCCCGTGTTTCTATGGGTAACGCCGTAGTTGGTGGTATGACCATTGCAACTATGTTCGGTATCTTCGTAATTCCCGTGCTTTTCGTTGTTGTAGAACGCTTTTTCAGCAAGAAGAAACACACTGAAGCGTAAGCTTCACCTCTAAAATAGTTTTAAAGTCCTGTACTTGACTCCATTCTTCCTACGCCTCTTTGGGTGGAGTTTGGGTACAGGACTTTTATTTTTTATGAAATGCCACAGTTTATAGTGTATAATAAGAGGAACAAACTTCTTGTGAGGAATC
>JAGAPX010000007.1 GCA_017623055.1 Phascolarctobacterium sp. | reverse complement strand
TGCGATTATTGCCAATGGTGGTAGCGCAGGTAGCTCTGTTAATATTATCAATAGCACTTTTAAAGGTAACGATTCTGGTAGTACCGGTAGTGGTGGTGCGTTGAATGCCCAAGGGGCAACAGTGATTACTTTGAGCGGTACCAACAATTTTGAAGGTAATACTGCAGCTAATGGTGGTGCTATTAATAACTATTACAATGGTTCTAAAATTATTTTTGCAGAAGGCAGTACTACCAATTTTATCAATAACACGGCAACCTCCGGTAACGGCGGCGCAATTAACAATGTCATTCATGCTGCGGCTGAAGATGCAGTTGTAGAAATTCACGGCGATGTTAATTTTAGTGGCAACACTGCTAACGGTGTAGCTAACGATATTTATAATGAACACACCTTAAAGATTTTGGGTGGTACCACCACTACTGAAGGCGGTATTATCAGTAAAGGTGAAAAATCCAGTGTAGAACTTTCTGATGCAACCCTTGCTTTGACTGGCGGTAAAACTTCTTTAGATACATTGACTGGTACTAATGGCACCATTAAATTTGTAAAACCTGAAGCTGAACTTGCAGTTGCTTCCAATAGCAGCACTGGCTTAGGCGTTGCGGCAAGTGGTGAAGTAAACGATGCTGTCAACGGTGACGTTAGCAAGCTTTTGCAAAATGTTGCCTTGAACGGCGATACTGCTCTCTTTATGGAGGCAGGTGACATTGTTGGTGAAGTAAGCGCAACTTTGAAAACTGATGAGCAAGGTAATTTAGTTATTGCCAATAAAAAGGAAGCAACCAATATGGATAATAAAGCCATTGGCGAAGCAGGTGTTGCTTTGAAGGCTCAATGGCGTGCTCAGATGAATGATATGAATAAACGCTTAGGTGATTTGCGTAATGCTAATGGCGAGCAAGGTGTTTGGACACGTATGGTACGTGGCGAAGCTGAATACCAAAGTGTAAAAGCTCAATATAACCAATACCAATTGGGTTATGACCACAAGGTTGGTGATCAAGGCTGGGTACTTGGCGCAGCAGTAACCTATTCTGAAGGCGATAGCACTTTCTACAAAGGTTCCACTGATGATAAGAGCACTGCCTTTGCGATTTACGGTAGCAAGCTAAACGACGATGGAAGCTTTGTAGATTTGATTGCACGTTACGCACATTTGAAGAGTGATGTAACTGTTACTGACGACAAAGCTGATTACAGTACTGATGGTTACAGCGTTAGTGCTGAATACGGAAAACGTTTCCATGACAAAGCTGGCTTCTGGGTAGAACCGCAAGTTGAATTGACCTATGGTAATATGGATGGTGCTGATTATACCATTGACGGTCGTGCAGTTCATAATGGAAGCATGGATAGCTTTATTGGACGCCTGGGCTTTAGCATGGGTAAAGACATTAAGCAAGGCAATATTTACGCTCGTGCTTCTTATTTGTACGATTTTGACGGCGACACTCAAACTACCTTTAGCAAAGATGGTGTAAGTAGAACTATTAAAGAAGACCTTGGTGGTGGCTGGTGGGAAGTTGGTGTTGGTACTAACATCAACTTAAGCAAAGCAACCTACGTTTATGCAGACGTGGAGAAAACTTTTGGTGGAGAAGTGGACACCAATTGGCAATGGAATTTAGGCGTAAGATATAGCTTCTAACGCGTTTGTAAATATACTAATAAAAACTAAGGCGTTCTCATTTTTGAGAACGCCTTTAACTATGGAATTAAGAAGTATTCCACTACAAAGACCAATGCACAACAGCAAGCTGCCACGTTAATAAGGCTTAACCCTTTCCAAGCTGCCACAATGCCTAGGATTAAAGCCAACCCACCGGAAATGGGAGTTTGGGTATCGTTTACGATTGCCGGGAAGGTCATTACTGCAAGGGTAACGTAGGGAACGTAATATAAAAATGATTTGATGAAGCGGTTTTGAATCTGCTTGCGGATAATGGTCAGGGGCAGTACACGAATGATGTAAGTCGTGATTGCCATAACTGCAATATAAATGTAGATGTTATTTTTCATCAACGCTTACCTCCTGGCAATATTTATCAGCAGGGAAGAACCACGCTGCAATGGCAGAGATGGTTACGGTAAGAACGATGATACGGGTACCGCCGGAAAGTGCAGCCAAGGGAGCCCACACGTTAGCTACAAGGCTAGCGATAAAGCTGCAAAGCACTAGTGCGAAAATAATCTTATGCTTACGCGCAGGGGGAATAATTACGGCAAGGAACATTCCATAAAGGGCTACAACAAGAGCACCAACGATACGTTGGGGTAACATATTGCCTGCGATAATTCCAACTGCAGTACCTGTAGCCCAGCTGGGAACGGCGGCGAGAGCTGCACCGTAATAATAGTAAGGGTTCAAGTAACCGGGACGACCAATGTTAATACCAAAAAGTTCGTCTGTAACTACAGCACCAAAGAGGAAGCGGTGGAAGAAAGGCATTTTGGGAGACAACTTTTGGCTCAAGGCAGCGCTCATCAAAAAGTAACGAGCGTTGATGATGAGGGTAGTTAATGCCATTTCAAAATAGGAAGCGTTACCCGCGATTATAGATACTGCCGCAAATTGTCCTGCACTGGTAGCGTTGGTTATACTTGTAAGAAAGCCTTGGAGAGCAGTGATGCCTGCGTTACGATAAGCAATTCCCAGGGAAAAGGCTACGGCAAAATAGCCAAGTCCAATGGGAATGCCGTCACGCAAGCCTTCGTAAAAGGCAGATTTATCTAAAGACGTGTCAATTTCTGGAGAGTTTTCTTTGTTCATACGGGGTCACCTAAATATCAAGACCGCCGAATTTTAACGGCGGTCTTAAATTTTTAAGAGATTGTTATTTTAAAAGTTCTTGAGCAACTAAGTGACCCATTTCTGCGGTAGAAACTTTTTTCAAACCTTCAGCATACAGGTCAGGAGTACGGTAGCCTTGTTCCATAACTGCGTCAACTGCTGCTTCGATAGCGTCAGCTGCTTCAGCTTTGTCCAAGGAGTAGCGGAGCATCATTGCTACGGAAAGGATGGTAGCCAAGGGGTTTGCAATGCCTTGACCAGCAATATCGGGAGCACTGCCGTGGATGGGTTCGTACATACCAGTGCCATCACCTAAGCTTGCGCTGGGAAGCAAACCAATGCTACCAGCGATGGTGCTTGCTTCGTCACTCAAAATGTCGCCGAAGATGTTGTTGGTAAGTATTACGTCGAATTGTTTGGGGTTGAGGATAAGTTGCATTGCGCAGTTATCAACATAGTAGTTGTTCAATTCGATTTCAGGATAATCTTTCGCTTGCATTTCAGCTACGATTTTACGCCACATACGGCTGGAGCCCAGAACGTTAGCTTTATCAACGCTGGTAACTTTACCACGACGTTTTTTAGCAGCCTCAAAAGCAAATTTTGCAATGCGTTCAACTTCGGGGCGGGTGTAGAGTTCAATGTCGCTTGCTTCTTCAACACCGTCAGCGTTGATGTGAGCTTCGTTGTGTTCACCGAAGTAAATGCCGCCAGTCAGCTCGCGTACGATGAGAAGATCAGCGCCTTCTGCGTTTTCAGTTTTCAGCGGGGAAAGGTGAGCAGTAAATCTGGAAACGGTCATGGGGCGCAGGTTGCAGTAAAGACCAAGTGCTTTACGAATACCCAAGAGACCTTTTTCCGGACGAATGTCAGGAGCAACGTTATCCCATTTGGGACCGCCAACTGCACCAAGGAGTACTGCGTCTGCAGCTTTAGCAGAAGCAACGGTTTCTTCCGGCAGGGGAACGCCAGTTGCGTCGATAGCACAGCCACCGATGAGTTGTTTATCATATTCAATTTCAAAGCCAAATTTTTTAGCAGCTGCGTCAAGAACTTCAACAGCAGCGTCAACAATTTCTACACCGATGCCGTCACCGGGGAGCAGAGTAATTTTCATAATGGATTATTCTCCTTTAACGTAGTTAATCAAGCCACCGCAGTCAGAAATTTTTTGGATAAATTCGGGCAACGGTTTGCAGGTAATGGTGATGTTCTTGTTGATGATTTTGATTTCGCCTTTAGCCATATCAACGTCGATTTCATCGCCTGCTTCAATTTTTTCTACTTCTTTGCCAATTTCCAGTACGGGCAAGCCAATGTTGATGGCATTGCGATAGAAAATGCGGGCAAAGCTATCTGCGATAATACATTTAATGCCTTTTACTTGGATTACAACGGGAGCGTGTTCACGAGAGGAACCGCAACCAAAGTTTTTGCCTGCAACGATGTAGTCGCCGGGGGTTACGCCTGTTGCGAAGTTTTCTACCAAGTTTTCCTTAGCGTCTTCCATAGCGTGCTCTGCCAGCTCGGTGAAATCTGCAATGTTCAGATATCTTGCAGGAATAATTACGTCTGTATCAATGTGATCGCCGTAGCGCCAAACTTTACTCATTTCATTACCTCCTCAGGGCTGGTGATGTAGCCGGTAACTGCGCTTGCTGCTGCAGTGTAGGGGCTTGCCAGATAAACTTCACTGTCTACGTGACCCATACGTCCACGGAAGTTACGGTTGGTAGTAGAAACAGCGCGTTCGCCTGCTGCCAAGATGCCCATGTAACCACCAAGGCAAGGACCGCAGGTAGGAGTGGAAACTGCCGCGCCTGCGTCAATGAAAATGTCAATATAGCCTAAGCGCATAGCTTCTTTGTAAATTTCTTGGGTAGCGGGAATGATAATCATGCGCACGCCGTCACAAACTTTGTGTTCTTTAAGAATTTCTGCAGCTTGTGCCAAGTCTTCCAAACGACCGTTGGTGCAGGAGCCTACAACAACTTGGTCAATTTTAATGTCTTTACCTTCGGAAGCGGGGTGAGTGTTTTCCGGAAGGTGAGGATATGCTACAACAGGAACAAGTTTATCCAGTTCCATGGTAATTTCTTGAGTGTATTCTGCGTCTTCGTCTGCAGTTACAGCTTCCCAGGTGCGGTCAGTTACGCGACCTTCCAAGTAAGCGATAGTTTTTTCGTCAACGGGGAAAATACCGTTTTTAGCGCCAGCTTCGATTGCCATGTTGCAAATGGTGAAGCGGTCAGCCATGGAAAGTTCTGCAACGCCTTCGCCACAGAATTCTAAGGATTGGTAACGAGCACCGTCAACGCCAATCATACCAATCAAGGTAAGGATGATGTCTTTACCACGAACAAAGCGGGGCAGTTTGCCTACGAGATTTACTTTAATAGCTTGGGGAACTTTGAACCAAGTAGTACCACTTGCCATAGCAGCGCCGATATCAGTTTGACCCATGCCAGTGCTCAGTGCGTTAAGAGCGCCGTAAGTACAGGTGTGGGAGTCTGCGCCGATTATGATTTCGCCGGGAGCAGCAAGACCTTGGTCAGGAAGCAGGGCGTGTTCAATACCCATGCGACCAACTTCAAAGTAGTTTTTGATTTCGTGCTTACGAGCGAAGTCACGCATGCGTTTGCACATGGTTGCAGATTTAATATCTTTGCAGGGAGAGAAGTGGTCAGGTACTAAGCAGATTTTATTTTTATCGAATACCGGACGACCAATTTTTTCAAATTCAGTGATAGCCGGCGGACCAGTGATGTCGTTGGCTAATACCATGTCAACTTGGGAAACTAAGAGATCGCCAGCACTTACGCTGTCGCGGCCTGCATGCTTCGCCAGAATTTTTTCTGTCATTGTCATACCCATAGTAGATTCCTCCAAATTATATAATTCTTAAACATAAACTAAACAAAGTTTGCGATAAAATCGTTAGAAGTGCTGGAAGGCAAGGAACAGCGAAGCTTATGAAGCGATGGCGTACTTGTGGTACGTCGAGCAAGTAAGCAAGCTGTGACACAGCATAACAGTGCTTATAACGATTTTAATAAATAAAGCCCCTATTCGTACTTCTACGAATAGGGGCGCATAGATAACTTAGCGCGGTACCACCCTGACTTGATTTCTTCATTGCGTAACGTCGCTTGTACGTCCGTCCCTAAAAATTCAGGACGGCTGCTTCCGGATGAGCTTCTTTACCAGACTTCTTGCAGCTTGCACCAACCGCTACATCTCTAAAAGGAAAGGGAGGTAAATTTTTCCGTTCATTGCATTTGAAAAGGGTATATAGTTTTTAAGTAACGTGTTCTCTATATTATGGCAATAGGTTTGTAGTTTGTCAAGAAAAAAGTTACAAAGAACGGTTAAAGCTTTACGGCTTGTTCTTGGGTGGTAGAAAATGTACACTCTGTAACAAACGCAAAGCCTTATTTTTAAAAGACAGTGGACAAAAAATAAAAACTTTCTTCATTATATATAGTTCTTCTAATTGAAAAAGTAAAATTTATGTAGGAAGTGTTGAACAAGAACGTAGGAGCAGGGTATAATAAGCATAACTATAAATAAAAATAATTCAATGAAGAAATAGGAGATAAAAAATGTTTATTGACAGAGCGAGAATTTATGTGGAAGCAGGTAATGGCGGCGACGGCATGAGCAGCTTCCGTAGAGAAAAGTTTGTAGAAAAAGGCGGTCCCAATGGTGGTAATGGTGGTCGTGGCGGTGACGTTATTCTTGTTGCCGACAAAAACCTGAACACTTTGATTGACTTCCGTTATAAAAGAAAATATGTTGCTAAACGCGGTGGTCAAGGCGGTACTAAAAATTGTACTGGTATGCGTGCCGATAATGTGTATGTAAAGGTACCCATGGGCACTTTGGTTCGTGATGACGTAACTGGCGCAGTTATGGCAGACTTAACCGAAGATGGTCAAGAGTACATCGCGGCTAAAGGAGGACGCGGCGGTAAGGGTAACGCCTGCTATGTTACCAGTACCAACAGAGCTCCAACCTTTGCTGAAAAAGGTGAGCCCGGCGAAAACCGTTGGTTGAAACTGGAACTGAAGCTTTTGGCTGACGTTGGTCTTGTTGGGTACCCCAGCGTAGGCAAGTCCAGTATCATTGCCCAAGTTAGCGCTGCTCGTCCGGAAATTGCTGCTTACCATTTCACCACCCTGTCCCCGGTTTTGGGTGTGGTACGTATAGACGAAGAACGTAGCTTCGTTTTGGCGGATATACCCGGTTTGATTGAAGGTGCTCACGAGGGCGTTGGTCTTGGTCACGACTTCCTCCGTCACGTAGAGCGTACTAAAGTATTGCTCCACATTGTTGACGTGGCAGGCGTAGATGGACGCGACCCCATTGAAGATTTTGACAAAATTAACAACGAACTTGCTCAATACAGCGAACGTCTTGCTCGCCGTAAACAGCTGGTGGTTGCAAATAAAATGGATTTACCCGAAGCACAAGAAAACTTTGGACGCTTGAAAGAATATGTTGAAGCAAAAGGCTACGAAATTACCAAGGCTTCTGCTGCTACCGGCGAAGGCTTGCGTGAATTGATGTTCCAAGCTTACGAACTTTTGGAAGCTTACGTTCCCGAAGAAGACGAGCAAGAACTGAGCCGCTTTGACGAAATTGACCCGGACAGCTACGAAATCGTTGTGGGTAACGATACTGACTACGAAGTGCGTGGTAAGAACATTGAACGTCTCGTTGCAATGACCAACTTCGACAACGACGAAGCGTTGTATCGTTTCCAACTTATCTGGAAACGTTTGGGCATTGATGAAGCGCTTAAGGAAAAAGGAGTGCAAGAAGGGGAAACTGTGCGCATTCGCGACATGGTATTCGAGTATAAAGAAAACTAATCAGTTCCGAAAAGAGTTGACCCATAATGACAAATACATTTGATAGAGAACTTTTAAAACAGGCGAAGCGCATTGTCGTGAAGGTGGGTAGTAGTACTATTACTTATGCTAACGGCAAGCGTAATTTCAGCCAGATTGATAGAATTGCCCGTGAACTGAGCGATTTGCAAAATCAGGGCAAGGAGATGATTCTTGTTACCTCCGGTGCGGTAGCTGTTGGCGTGGATAGATTGGGTTTGCCTAAAAAACCTGATACCATTCCAGGTAAGCAAGCTGCGGCTGCGGTGGGGCAAGGCGTTTTGATGCATACCTACGAGAAGATTTTTGCAGACTACGGTCAAATTGTGGCGCAAGTTCTGCTGACCAAGACGGAGTCTTTGGATAGACACCGCTACACCAATTCTCGTAACACCTTTATGGAGCTTATCAAGCAACGTGTTATTCCCATCGTTAACGAAAATGACGTTGTTGCTTTGGACGAACTTAAAATTGGCGACAATGATAATATGTCCGCTCTCGTGGCTGGTATCATTGATGCAGATTTGGTAATTATTCTTTCTGATATTGATGGCTTATACACTGCCAACCCCCAAACTAATCCTGATGCTAAGCTTGTTCCCTTGGTTAGCGAGATTACTCCTGCCATCGAAGCAAGTGCTGGTGGCGTAGGCTCCAGTCGTGGTACTGGTGGTATGGCTACCAAGATTCAAGCGGCGAAGGCAGCGACCAGCAGTGGTATCCATCTGGTAATTGCCAGCGGTACGGAGAAAAATGCTATTCCCAGAATTTTAAATGGCGAAGAAATTGGTACCCTCTTTGTGAGCCGCGAGAACCGTTTGCAGTTCCGTAAACGTTGGCTTGCCTTTGGTGCCAATATTAAAGGAAGCATTACCGTTGACGCAGGCTGTGAAAAAGCGTTGCATAAAGCTGGCGGTTGTAGCATTTTGCCTGCAGGCATTGTATCTGTTGAAGGAAACTTCGAGCCGGGCAGTACCATTAGCGTAAAAACTGCGGAAGGTCACGAGCTGGCACGCGGTTTGGTGCATTATAGCTCTGCGGAATTAGAACAAATTAAAGGCTGCAAGTCCAGTGACATTGAAGCCTTGATTGGTCATAAAAATTTTGATGAAGTAATCCATCGTGATGATTTAGTTATTTTGTGAGGCGAAGCTTATGTCTACTTACGAATTAGTTAAAGCAAAAGCTGCTGCTGCCAAGAAAGCGGCAGGCAAGCTGGCGATTACCAGTACTGCCGTTAAAAACAAAGCAATGCTGGCAATGGCGCAAGCTCTTTTAGATAAACAAGAAGAAATTTTGGCAGCCAACGCCATTGATATGGAAAATGCTGCTGCCAAAGGTATGAAGGCTTCCATGCTGGATAGATTAAAGCTGACACCGGAACGTATTGCCGGAATGGCAGAAGGCTTGGAACAAGTTGCTGCCCTGCCCGACCCCATTGGTAATATTGTAGGTGGTAGTCGCTTGGCAAATGGTTTGACCGTTACTAAGGTGCGTGTGCCTTTAGGTGTTATCGGTATTATTTACGAAGCACGCCCCAATGTTACTGCTGATGCCGTAGGCTTGTGCCTGAAATCTGGCAACGCTGTAATCTTAAAGGGTGGCAGTGAAGCAATGCAATCCAATCTTACCATTGCCAAAGTTCTTTCCGATGCGGCAGAAGCTGTGGGCATTCCCGAAGGATGCGTGCAATTTGTAGATACCAGCGACCGTCAAGCAGTTACCGATTTGATTCATATGAACGGCTTGGTAGACGTGGTTATTCCTCGTGGCGGTGCAGGCTTAATTAAAACTGTAGTGATGAACGCAACTGTTCCTGTTATTGAAACTGGTGCAGGCGTGTGCCACACCTTTATAGATGCTTCTGCTGATGTGGAAATGGCAATGAAGATTTGCTACAACGCAAAGGTACAACGTCCTTCTGTGTGCAACGCAATGGAAACTTTGCTCGTGCACAAGGATGCTGCTGAAAAATTCATGCCTCCTATGTTGGCAAAATATTTTGAAGCTGGCGTGGAAATCCGCGGTGACGAAAGTGTGCAAGCCTTTAGCGACAAGGTTGTTCCTGTTACCGAAGAAGATTGGAGCACTGAATACGGAGACCTGCGTCTTTCTGTAAAGATTGTAGATAGCCTTGAAGAAGCAATGGAACACATTGCAAAATACACTACCTACCATAGCGAGTGCATCGTAACGGAAGATTACGAAAATGCGCGTACCTTCCAACTGGGCGTGGACGCTGCTGCAGTTTATGTAAATGCTTCTACCCGTTTCACTGATGGTTTTGAATTTGGCTTTGGTGCGGAAATTGGCATCAGCACTCAAAAACTTCATGCTCGTGGTCCCATGGCATTGCCTGAACTGACAAGCACTAAGTATCTTATCAATGGCAATGGCCAAGTGAGAGGATAAGTTTAAAATTGAATAATTAGCTTTAAAAGCGATTGTATACGTTTGTATGCAGTCGCTTTTTTATTTGAAGAGGATGGGGAGAATGACGGGAAATATTTTTGGATATGTAAGAGTTTCCAGCGTGGAACAGAACGAGGACAGACAGCTAATTGCCTTAGAAAATGTAGGCGTTGCAAAAAGAAATATCTTTATTGATAAGCAGAGCGGTAAAAATTTTGAAAGACCTAAATATAAAAGGCTGGTGAAAAAATTAAAGCCTGGCGATTTGCTTTATATACAAAGCATCGACAGGCTGGGAAGAAACTATATTGAAATTCAAGAGCAGTGGAGATCTTTAACTAAAGACAAGGGTGTGGACATAGTTGTCTTGGATATGCCACTGCTTGATACTCGTAGCGGTAAGGATTTGTTGGGAACGTTCATTGCTGATTTGGTGCTGCAGATACTTTCTTTTGTAGCACAAACGGAGCGAGAACATATAAGGGAACGTCAGGCACAGGGGATTGCGGCGGCGAAGGATAGGGGCGTGAAGTTTGGTAGACCAGCGAAAGAACTTCCACCAAATTTTTATAGCGTTTTAGAAAAATGGCAGCGTCAAGAATTAAGCGGTAGGGAAGCAGCGAGAGAATGTAATATGCCGGCAACTACCTTCTTGAAAAAAGCAAAACAGTGCTTAAAAGTAAATAAAAGTGTACCTTTCGGCACACTTTCGACAAGGTCATTATAACACAAAATTTAATATTTTGTTACAGAAATTTCGTGTAAAAATAAATAATTTGTAAGTAAAAAGTAAGTGTGCCAAAAGGTACACCTTATGGCATAAATAGTATATTTGCTTGAAAAAGTAAGACATTGTTTGAAAAGTTTTGATTGAGGTGAGTAGGGATGGAAGAAAATTTTAAACTGCTAGGTCGTAGGGTAAAGTTTATGCGAATGGATAAAGGCATTTCTCAAACGAAGATGGCAGAAATGTTGGGGCTTTCCCAAAC
>JAGAPX010000044.1 GCA_017623055.1 Phascolarctobacterium sp. | reverse complement strand
GGGCTGTGGTTTAGGACTCAATTCCAAGAATTTTTCCAGAAACGCCTGTACACCGAAGTTAGTCATAGCACTACCAAAGAACATAGGGGTAAGTTCGCCATTATTTACCTTTTCCATATCGAATTCATCGCCAGCCATATCCAGCAGTTCGATATCGTTGCACAGGTTTTCGTACAGCTCATCACCCAACATTTCTTGAATCTTCGGGTCATCCAAGGAACCGGTAGTAGATTTCAGTTTCTTAGCACCGTGGCTACCATCTTCTTCAAAGAGCTCAATGCTATTTTCCAAACGGTTATAAACGCCTTTATAATGACCGTCGATACCGATAGGCCAGTTAATGGGATACGCTCTAATGTGAAGTACTTTTTCCAGCTCGTCCATCAAATCAAAGGGATTGCGTCCATAACGGTCCAATTTGTTTACAAAGGTAAAGATAGGCAGCTTACGACGATGGCAAACCCAGAACAGCTTTTTAGTTTGAGGTTCTACACCCTTCGCTGCGTCAATAAGCATTACTGCGCTATCTGCTGCCATCAAAGTACGATAGGTATCTTCAGAGAAGTCTTGGTGACCAGGGGTATCAAGAATGTTTACGCGATAACCATCGTAATCAAATTGCAAAACAGAAGAAGTAACGGAAATACCACGTTGCTTTTCGATTTCCATCCAGTCGGAAACAGCGTGCTTATTGCTTTTTCTTGCTTTAACGGAGCCAGCCAAATGAATTGCTCCGCCGTATAACAAAAGTTTTTCAGTTAAGGTAGTTTTACCTGCGTCAGGGTGAGAGATAATCGCGAAGGTGCGACGCTTCTCAATCTTTTCTAATAATTCTTCCATTTGGTACCCTCTCTTAATCCATCATATTTTGAGCTTCATATAATCTATAGGCTTCGATGATTTGTTCCTTCACATAATCAGGAATGGGACGTTCAGTTTCCAGCTCGCCTTTCATATTGAAGCGGAAGGCAAGATTTTCAAATCTTTCACCGGAATAAGTTTCACAAGTTACGGTAGTACGCATGAACTCATCATTGAAGATACAATCCTTCAAAAGTTTCGCCTTACGTTCTGTATCCCAAGCTAAATAAATTTGGTACAGCTTTTGTTGAGCTTCCACAGGAATATCCTCACCGGTCACAACGGTTTCTGTTTCGTCAATGGGAGTGCAGTCCATGTTTTTATAAACAGTACCGTCTTCCAGTTCAATGGTAACGGTAAGAACGTAGTCCTCTTCAAAATAAACGGCGTCTTTTACTTTCCATTTATCACGCCATTCTTTGATGCAGGCAGGACAAATAAACTTTGTATCTCGAATATTAGTGCTGATGTAGTTATCACGGTAATAAAGCTCACCTTCCGGTAAGAATTTGTTACCACATTCGCTGCAAACAAGCTGCAAGGTACGAATCATTACTGTTACCTCCAAGAATAGATTTAGACATACAAAAAAAGCCTTTACGGTGGAACCCGTAAAGGCAATCGATCCGAAATGGTCGGAGCGGCGGGATTCGAACCCACGACCTCTTCCACCCCAAGGAAGCGCTCTACCAAGCTGAGCCACGCCCCGAATCACAAAAACTATTATACAGATTATATGTATAATTGTCAACGGTTTTTTCTGAAATTTTTAGATTTCTTTTACACCGTCCAAATCAAGATCAAGAATATGATAAGCACAAGGCTCATTATTTTTTAAGAATGCGTCCTGCATGGCACGCGCAATCTTTTCATGGTCAGCATTCACATCTGCGTACGCCATCACAGTACTACCAGCACCACTGATAATTGCGTTGTAGGCGCCAGCGTTACGCGCCGCCTCGAACACATCATCTAAGCCCGGAATAAGATGCGCACGATAAGGTTGGTGCAGCTTATCTTCTAAACCAGAAGCCAGATATTGGTACTCTCCACTTAAAAGTGCACCCACTAAAAGGGATGCTCTGGAAGTGTTGAACACTGCATCATGATGAGACACAGTCTTAGGGATTGCCTGACGAGCCAATACTGTTGGTAAGCGACGTTCAGGAACAACGGCAATGAATTTTAAAGGTTTAGCAGGCTCCACTCTTAAAGAATGTGCCTTGCGACCATCCATATAGCTGATGGTAAAGCCACCTAAAAGCGCGGGAGCAACATTATCAGGATGACCTTCAATTTCCGTAGCAAAACCTAAAAGTTCATCATCATTAAATCTATTGCCACTCAAAATATTACCAGCATAAATCCCAGCCACAATGGCACTGGAGCTACTACCCAAACCACGAGACATGGGAATACGATTATGCATGGTAACCTTCAAGCCAATACGCTCCCTTGCGGTTACTTCATTCCAAACTCGTAAAAAACTGGCGAAAGCGAGATTGCGACCGCAAGGTTTTAAATATTCAGCTCCTTCACCGGTAACTTCCAGATGGAAGCCACGGGAAGAAGTGATTTCGTAAGTTACTTCATTATATAAGGTACAAGCTAAACCTAAAGTGTCAAAGCCAGAACCACAGTTGGCAGATGTTGCAGGAACGCGAATACTAACTTTGTTCATAACTAATCACCAACTTATTTCAAATCATTATCTTCAACACGAATAATGCTGCAAATTTCTTTAACAACAGGCAGCACCTTCAAAATTTGCAAAGCCATTTGTAAATTAAACTCAGATACGGAATGAGTAATGAATACCAATTCAGCACAACCGTCAACAGTACGGCTTTGTACTACACTACGCAAGCTAACGTTTTGAGCACCGAAGGCAGCAGCGATTGCAGCCAAGGCACCGGGCTGGTCAGTAACTTGCATACGGATGTAGCAAGGAGCACACAGCTTTTCAATAGAGCACATACGTTTTTCTTCAAAGCAGGTGCAGCTTACACGGTTACCTTCGTGATGAATCAAGTTACGAGCAGCATCGATGATATCACCACAAACAGCACTAGCAGTAGGATATCTGCCTGCACCACGACCCATGAACATTGCGTCACCCAGCGCATCACCGGTTACGAAGATTGCATTGAATACGTCATTAACGCTTGCTAAAGGATGCTCCTTAGGAAGCATAGTAGGACGTACAGAAACACTAATACCATTTTCCGGGTCATTTTTAGCAACAGCCAACAGCTTGATTACATAACCAAGTTTTTCTGCGTAGTCAATGTCTTGAATTCCAATATTTTGGATACCTTCAATTTGTACATCATCTAAGGATACACGAGTATTGAATGCAATGGAAGCCAAAATTACAGCTTTACGAGCTGCGTCCAAACCGCCAACGTCAGCAGTGGGATCGGATTCCGCGTAGCCCATAGCTTGCGCTTCTTTCAAAACATCTTCATAATCCATATGCTCTTGAGACATTTTAGTAAGCATATAGTTAGTGGTGCCATTTACGATACCCATTACAGAGGTAATCTTATTAGCAGCCAAAGAGGTTTTCATAGTTTGCAGAATAGGAATACCACCAGCAACGCTTGCTTCGAACATAAAGTCACGATTAGCAGCTTCTGCCAAGGGGAACAACTCTGCACCGTACTTAGCCAAAACATCTTTATTTGCAGTTACAACGCTCTTGCCGTTTTCAAATGCCTTTGCAATGAATTCTTTAGCAGGGTGTTCCCTACCAATTAATTCTACTACGATGTCAATTTCAGGGTCTTCCAAAATCTCATCAGCATTGGTTGTGTAGTAGTAACCATCGCCGTAGACAGCTGCCAATTGAGCTGCTTCGCGACCGAAAATTTTTGTAATTTTAATGGGCATACCAACTTTTTTTGCGATGTCAGCAGCGTTTCTTTCTAATACATGAATTACGCCGCCACCAACAGTTCCGGCACCCAATAAGCCAACATTGATAAAATCTTTCATGAGGACCCCTCCAATACAAATTAATATAGATTAAACTTGACCTAACACTTCCAAACGTTTTACGCCATCAATCATGCGCAGCTTGTCAAGCAAAGCTTCCAAGTCGATGGTCAAGTTTTTAGTTTCAATAGAGATAGTGGTATTCGCTACACCTTGCAGAGGAATACCTTGGTTGATAGTCATAATGCTACCACTGTCGTCAGCAACAGTATTCAGCACCTTAGACAGAACTCCAGATTTATGTTCCAACAAAAGAGAAAGAGTAATAATCTTTTCTTTGCTTGCTTCGTAGAACGGGAAAACATAGTCTTTATATTTATAATAAGCACTGCGGCTTAAACCCATTTTCTCAACAGCTTCGTTGATGGTTTTAATCTCGCCTCTTTTCAAAATTTCTTTTACTTTGATTGTTTTCTTGATTGCTTCGGGAAGAATTTCTTCGCGAACTAGATAAAAGGTAGATTTTTCAGCCATACTGTTTCCTCCTTAAAATTATTTGTAGTAAATTTTTACTACGGTTATTATAGCACCGTTCTTTCCAAATGTACACATGAATTTCTTAAAAAAACAAATTAAATTAAAAAGGCGAGCCTAAGCTCGCCAATTATTTCTTCAAATCGTCTGCTTTACCTTGTTTAATTTTGCTTTCGGTGCCATTCAGGAGACGCTTAATATTTTCAGTGTGACGAATCACAATGAAGAAAGTACACAAAACAGAAAGACAGATATAAGAAACAGGATAATCAAAATACCACGCCAAGACAGGTGTAGTTAATGACGCGATAATAGAACCCAAGGAAACATACCTTGTAATAAGAACAGTTACCAGCCACACACCAAAGCTAATAGTACAAGCTTCAGGCATCAAGTACAACAACAAGCCCAAGCCAGTTGCAACACCCTTACCACCTTTTAAACCAAGGAACAAGGAATAACTGTGACCAAGCACTGCACCCAAGGCAGTAACTACGTTTACCATATGGTCATGGAACAAGTAGTTAATCAACGCAACAGCAATGATGCCCTTAAGCATATCCGCTGCCATAACAAGAGCGGCAGTCTTAGCACCTACAGTGCGGAATACGTTGGTGGTACCAATATTTTTACTACCATATTCACGAATATCAATACCATGGAGGGCTTGCGCAATCCACAAGCCACAGGGAACGGAGCCGAACAAATGTCCCAGTGCATAGCCTAAGACATAATGCAGCACTCCAATTTCGTTACCTAACATCTTTTATCTCCAATCTCAATCGTCTTCATTCTTACCACGGATAATCATTTGGATGGGAGTGCCTTCAAAGCCAAAGGCTTCACGCAGTTTGTTTTCCAAATAACGTTGGTAAGAGAAATGCATGATTTCCGGTTCGTTAACGAAAATAACGAATGTGGGCGGTTTAATTTTAACTTGAGTAGCATACAAGATTTTCAAACGCTTGCCATGTTCAGTGGGAGTGGGGTTAATTGCCACTGCGTCTTCAATTACTTGGTTCAGTACGCTTGTAGAAATACGCATAGCATTTTGTTCAGCTGCATAAGAAATTACTTCCGGCAAACGATGAATACGTTGCTTGGTTACAGCAGATACATAAACAACAGGAGCGTATTGCAGGAAAACCAGTTCCTTACGGAGCATTTCAGTGTAACGCAAGGTAGAGGTATTGTCTTTTTCATAGAGGTCCCATTTGTTTACAACTAGGATTACACCCTTGCCTGCTTCGTGTGCATAGCCAACAATCTTTTTATCTTGTTCAGTTACGCCTTCCACTGCGTCAAAAACCATCAGAACTACGTCGCAACGATCCACTGCGCGCAAGGAACGCATAATGCTGTATTTTTCAATAGGTTCGTCAATTTTAGATTTACGACGCATACCAGCAGTATCAATGAACAAATAACGTTGACCATTACGTACAACAGGAGTGTCAATAGCATCACGGGTTGTGCCAGCTACATTACTTACGATGGAACGCTCTTCGCCTACCAACGCATTAAAGATGGAAGATTTGCCAACGTTAGGTCGACCAATAAGAGCAACTTTAATTTCATCTTCGTCTTCAGGCTCGCCAAAGGTATTTTTATCGCCAAACTTAGCAACAATAGCGTCCAACAAATCGCCCAAACCCAAATGGTTTGCTGCAGATACAGGGATGGGCTCGCCAATACCAAGATTATAGAACTCGTAAACGTTCATCTCTTGTTTAGGAGAATCCGCCTTATTGATTGCAAGGACGATAGGTTTTTTAGATTGACGTAAAATTCTAGCAACGTCTGCGTCCTCAGTGCTGATGCCAGTACGTGCATCACAAACGAAAAGAATAACATCTGCTTCACGAATAGCAATTTGTGCTTGTTGACGGATAGACACAGCAATTGCGTCCGCATTCATGATTTCAATACCACCGGTATCAACCATCATAAATTCGTGATCAAGCCATTCAGCAGTTGCATAAAGTCTATCGCGGGTAACACCGGGGGTGTCTTCAACGATAGAGATTCTGCTATTAGCAAAAATATTAAATAATGTAGATTTACCTACATTAGGTCTGCCAACGATGGCAACTATCGGTTTTCCCATTCTACTCTCTCCTTATCTTAGTGGTCGATACCATTACGGGAGCTAACACTTTTGGAAAAATAGTGCTTAACTTCCTTCATATCAGTCACTAAATCTGCTATATTCATAATCTCCATAGGAGCACCACGCCCCGTCAGAATAATCTCTACTTCATCTTTATGCTGACCTAAGAACTCTACCACTTCTTCCGTAGACAACATATTAGTAGCAAGCACGATATTCAGTTCATCTAAAATGAAGATATCTGCCTCACGAGCAGCAATTGCCTTTTTCGCTAATTCCCAACCATCTCGCACCATTTGCAGATCAATTGGGTCAGGATCATAAAAATTAACGAACTCATCTCGCCCAACCTGCTTCAGCACAAAGCCAGGTAAAATGCTGGCAGCACGTGCTTCACCATAATTAGGGTCATCCTTCAAAAAAGAGAACATCGTAGTTTTTAAATCATAACCAGCACCACGAAAGGCAACGCCTAAGGCAGCAGTTGTCTTTCCTTTACCTGTTCCGGTATAAACTTGCAGCATATTCAGCCCTCCTTCGGAACTGTCAGTAAATGCAACAACTCTTTAGCACCAACGGCAACTTCTACAGTACCTTGGTGGTTTTCCTTAAATTGGTCAAAGGACATATCATCAAGGAACAAATTATCCTTGTTTAAAACAACGGCTGGTAAAATTACACGTGCGTCAGTGGGAACAGCCTTCAAAATATCGGCACCCACCAAAAGACCGGTAACATTTACCTTACCACCGAAGAATTCGTTTTTAACAGCAACAAGCTTATGCTCCGCTTGATACTTTTCATTGAATTTATCTAATACAGGCTTCAGCACTTTATAAGCGCTTTCGCCTACAGGAATCACTGCAGGTCTTGCAGCTTGAGCTTGGCTCAAAACTTTCAAGGTCTCTTCCCACTCTAACAAAAAGCTACTTGTCAAACCGATACCATTTTCTAATTGAGGGAAGCCGTCATACCAACTTTCAGGAGGCAATTCCTTTTCAGCCAAAAGGTAGAACTCATCGCCCAAATACACGAAGCTCTTACCGGTTTCCTTACGGCAACGTTCTTGCCAAGGAGTAACCATCTCTACAATGGCAGCAGCCTCTTCTTTAGTAAAGGTGCGTAATTGATGCAAATGTTCGCGGTTCTTGGTCAAGCCAACAGGAACAATCGCCATAGTCAACACGCCCGGATGAAGTGCATACAAATCTGCAAAGGTCTTTGCTAAAACTTCACCATCGTTGTAACCGGGGCAACACACAATTTGCGTATGCACTTGGATTCCTGCATCAAGAAGGCGGTGCAGTTTTTCCATCAGTTCGCCAGCGAAACGGTTATGCATCATTTGACAACGCACTTCCGGGTCAGTAGCGTGTACTGAAACGTACAAGGGTGACATATGCGTGCTGATGATACGGTCAAAATCTTCATCCTTCATATTGGTAAGGGTAATGAAGTTACCATACAAGAAAGACAATCTGTAATCGTCATCTCGCACATAAAGACCGGGACGCATGCCCGGAATCATTTGGTCAACAAAACAAAAGATGCAATTGTTGTAACAGGTTCTAACACTATCAAAAACAGCGGACTCAAACTCAATTCCCAAGTCCTCGTCGGGATGCTTGGCAATTGTAACAAGGCGATTTTCCCCTGCTGCATTTTCAATTTCCAGCTCCACTTCATAATCGGAAGTGTAAAAGCTAAGTTCAATTATATCCTTAACTTGGGCACCACAAACACTTAAAAGCTTCTCGCCTGCTTTAATACCTGCGTTTTCAGCTAAACTATGCTTGCGTACACCGCTAATATTGCCTAACATTGCTGTCTCCTTCAAAATAAACATATGAAATCAGTTAATTATATCACACCAAATAAGAAAACGGCAAGGGTACTTGCCGTTTCGTAAATTTACAATATTAAATTATGCCTTGAGTTTCTAAAAAATTACGATGCTCTGCTTTCGTAAGCATTCCCTGCTGTCTACCGGTAACAAGATAGCTGGCAATCTGATGCGTTCTTCCTTCACGAATTAAACTACGCAGTGCGGGCGTAGCAATTAATACTTCAAAGTTTGCCACCCTATCATTACCATCTGCCCTTAACAAAAGCTCTTGGCAGACAATTGCTTCCAACACCTCAGCAAGTTGACTACGAATAAGCTGCCGTCCCTCGTCGAAGCTATCTAAAATTCTAGTTATCGCACCCGTCACGTCATTTGTATGTAACGTTGCAAAAACTAAATGCCCTGTTTCAGCAGCAGTTAGAGTTGCGGCAATGGTTTCTCGTTCACGCAACTCCCCTACTAAAATTACATCAGGGTCCTGCCGCAAAGCACTTCGTAAACCACTTGCAAAGAAAGTGGTATCGCTCCCTACTTCGCGCTGATGAATGAGAGCTTTTTTATTTACATATTTATATTCTATAGGGTCTTCCAAGGTGACAATATGTACCTTGCGTTCGTTATTTATTTTCTCTATCAAAGCTGCCAAGGTCGTACTCTTACCACAACCTGTAGCACCACAAACTAAAACTAACCCTTTCCTTAGATTTGCAAGACCTTGCACTACCTCAGGCAAAAACAGCTCCTCACAAGTAGGAACGTTAGCTCTGATGATACGAAAGGTTAAAATTTTCTCTCCCTTACTTTTGGCTACATGCAAACGATAGGATAATCCTTTGCCATCTATATAGGCACAGTCAAATTCTCCTACCTCTTGTAAAATCTTTAGTTGTTCTTTATTTAAGGTAGCAGCCGTAATATTATCAATCTGTTCTTGCGTAATGAGTAGTTTAATTCTCACTAGCGAGCCATTAATACGTAAGGTGAGAAACTCATTGGCAGTTAAATGTAAATCCGAAGCCTTCAACTTTCTAGCTTCAGTTAATATATCTTCTAAAAGTTCCATTTAAATCACCACCTTAGCAATACGCGATGCGCATAAGTTCTTCCACGGAAGTTTTCCCCGTCAAAACCTTTTCCCTGCAATCATCTGATAGGCTTGTGAAGTGAGCATCGCTAGCCAATTTCAAAAGCACGTTTTCCTCTGCACCTTGGATTATTGCTTTTTGTAGAACAGGTGTAATTTCTAAAACTTCCTGTACTGCAATACGTCCCTTGTAACCAGTATGATTACAATTCTCACAACCGCTCCCCTTGTTAAGCTTAAAGCTTTCACAAGTATCACATCCAAGGGCAGTAAGCTCCATCTCGCTAGTTTCATACTGTTTTTGACAATCAATACAAATTCTACGCACTAAGCGCTGCGCCACTACACCACGCAAAGCTGCTGCCAAGAGGAAAGGTTCAATGCCAATATCAAGCAGGCGAGTTACTGCTCCCACTGCACTATTGGTGTGCAGAGTGCTGAAAACTAAATGCCCTGTCAAAGCTGCTTGTACTGCTATCCGAGCAGTTTCAGCGTCACGAATTTCTCCTACCATAATAATATTAGGATCCTGGCGCACGATGGAACGCAGTCCTGTAGCAAAGGTCAAGCCTGCTTTAGTGTTCACTGCTATTTGGTTAATCCCATCGATGGTACGCTCGATGGGGTCTTCAATGGTGATTATGTTCTTTGTTACACTATTTAATTTTTGGAGAGTAGCATACAGTGTGGTGGACTTACCACTTCCTGTTGGTCCTGTAAGTAAAATAATGCCATGAGGCAAATTGATAAGGCGTTTATAGATTTCAAGATTACCTTTTGTAAAATCAAGGTTCTCTAGTTCTAGAAGCGTTTGTGATTTATCAAGAATACGGATAACAACTTTTTCTCCGTTAATGACAGGCAAAGTTGAAATACGCAAGTCTACCTTACGCTCAAACACTTCCAACTGTACACGTCCATCTTGGGGTAAACGCTTTTCAGCAATGTCCATACCACTAATAATTTTGATGCGGCTTACGATAGCATTATGAACATTGCGTGGCACCTCCACTGCTGTACACAAAAATCCATCAACGCGTAAACGCACACGAGTCATTTTCTCCAAGGGTTCAATATGAACATCACTTGCCCGTTCTTTTACAGCCACCTCTAATAAAGCATTAACAAATTTTACTACTTGAACTTCTCCTGATAAACTGGTGAGCGAAAAATTTTGTACTGCCAAATTAATTGGCATCACAAAAAGAATACCTCCTTTTCTTTAGTTAATTTAATTTTATCACTTTGCTAATTTAACACAAGAAGATTAGCAAAAATCTTTCATATTTTCTTAAAATTCTTGCCAGTGCGACAACTTTGTTTTAAAATTAAGATGTAGTTTAATTTTTGGAAAAGAGGTAAGGTTTTATTAAGAAACAAACTTTTTACCCTAAGACCACTCCCAAAAAATTAAGCAGTACCCTTCTTGCATATCTTTTAATTTGGGGCAGCTCCTTGCCAATGGTGCAAGGTCAAAATTTGCAGGAAGGCTTCGTTGCGCCAGCACGAGTGGAAAATGAAGTGCGCAACCCTTTTACAGCTCCCCAAGCTACCAGTCATTACAACCATAATGACATCACCTTAATACCAGAACAACAGAAATCACTTCAAAAAAGAGAGGATTTGCTCATTGTGAAGCTTAACTACGCACGAGCACGAGACCTTGCCAAATCCTTAAAGGATATTTTTGGAAGTAATAGAATTTCTGTTGATGGTATTACCAATGCCATCTTATTCAAAGGTTCTCCTAGTGAAGGGAAGCGTTTGCTTAAAGCAGTCAATTCCCTAGACGTACCCACTAAGCAAGTAACCTTAGAAGCCAAGATTATCGCCCTCAATAAAGAGGACAGTAAAAATTTAGGTGTAAGTTGGAATTGGGACAAGATTCCCCAAAACGAAGAACTCCAAAATAATAATGACTATGACGAAAATAATGGTCAAGATTTTGGCGGCAATTTTAAGTTTTGGCGAGGATACTCCTTTAAATTTAATGCCAATCTAAACGCTCTTCTTGCCAAAGGCAAGGCTAAAATACTTGCTACCCCCAGCATCATCACAATTCCTGGCAAAGAGGCAAGTATATTCATCGGTGACCACATTCCCGTGCAAACTGAAAAACATAATAGTACAGGAAGCTATACCACTACTGAATATTTAGATGCCGGAATAAAATTAACTTATACGCCTATCGTAAGTGGTGATGGTAAAATGGTTACTGCCACTGTCCACACAGAAGTGAGCACGCCAACCTTGGTAAGCGA
Source organism: Phascolarctobacterium sp. (assembly GCA_017623055.1). Taxonomy (GTDB): domain Bacteria; phylum Bacillota; class Negativicutes; order Acidaminococcales; family Acidaminococcaceae; genus JAHHUH01. The sequence continues at coordinate 25,955 of JAGAPX010000044.1, read as the reverse complement.
AATGAAAAATTATCGCATTACCAGCCGCACAGCAGATACCAATGTTCGTATGCTTACGGGCGAAACACTTATAATCGGTGGACTCATTAACGAAGAAGAACAAAAAAGTATCCAAAAGGTTCCCCTGCTCTCCAACATTCCCCTCTTTGGCGAGCTATTTAAAAATCGTACCAAACGTAAAGCCAAAACAGAAGTAATTATGATTCTCACTCCCCACATTACAGAAGCAGGAAAGTCCCCTGCGATATATTCAACAGAACATATTTAATAACCAAGAATAACTAAAAATATAAAATTAAACTACAAAGGCGGAAGGCATCAGCCCTCCGCTTTAACTTTTTCACTTATTCTTTTTTCTACCAGTATCTTGACCGTTACCAGAAGGAACATAATATTTTACGCCAACCAGTTCATCAGGCAAGTATTGTTGCTGAACCCATCCACCGTAGCTATGAGGATACTTATAGTCAATACCGTGACCAAGCTCCTTAGCACCAGGGTAATGAGCATCGCGTAAATGCTTGGGCACGCTACCGCAATTTTTCTTACGCACGTCAGCACGAGCGTTGGCAATCCCCATATAGGAAGCGTTGCTCTTAGGAGCGTTGGCAATATAGCACACAGCTTCGGCAAGAGGAATCTGCGCTTCTGGCCAGCCAACAAAATCCGCAGCCTGAGCTGCAGCGTTGGCAATAACTAGTGCTTGTGGGTCTGCAAGGCCTACATCTTCTGCTGCGCAAATAACAATGCGGCGAGCAATGAAGCGTAAATCCTCACCCCCTTCAATCATACGGGCAAGATAGTGAAGCGCTGCATCCGCATCGCTACCACGCATGCTCTTGATAAAAGCACTGACGATGTCATAATGCTGGTCACCTTTTTTATCGTAGCGTTGCATTGCTGTACCGATTACGCTACGCAAAACCTCAATGGTAATTTTACGCTCGCCAGTTTCAGGAAGCATAAACTCTGCTTGCTCTAACATATTTAAGGCACTACGTGCATCTCCAGCACTAAAATCTGCCAAAATTTTAAGAGCATCTTCTTCAATGGCAAAGCTACCACCAAAGCCACGCTCCTTATCTGCAATAGCACGCAAAATGATTTGTTGCATATGCTGGGGCGTAAGCTTTTCCAAACGAATGACCTTCATTCTAGAAAGCAAGGGAGAATTTATTTCAAAGAAAGGGTTTTCCGTGGTAGCACCTATCAAAACGATGGTACCGTTTTCAACATAGGGAAGCAGTACGTCCTGTTGCGCTTTGTTGAAACGATGAATTTCATCAATAAAGACGATGGTTCTACCCATACCACTCCGCTGCAGCTCCTGAGCTTTACTGATAAGCTTGCGCAGTTCCGGCACGCCGGAAGAAACAGCGTTAATGGAAACAAACTGGTTACCGGTAACGTTAGCAATGACAGTAGCAAGAGTTGTCTTGCCTGTTCCCGGAGGTCCGTAAAACAAAACAGATTGAAGCATATCACGCTCAATCATGCGACGCAGAGGACTACCTGCCCCCACTGCACGCTCCTGCCCAACGAAGTCGCTTAATTTTTCCGGACGCATTCTGTCTGCTAAAGGCTTTTTCTGTTCATATGCAAAACTAAATAAGCTATCCATAATTTATACTCCAATAAGCTTACGCACAACGTGGGAAGCAATTAAAAGTCCGGCGCTTGCAGGAACAAAAACCAAACTTCCGGGCACAGCTTCCTTGCTGGCAAAGATAGGACTTTCTGTAGAAAAAACTACTGCAACACCCTTTTCAATGCCTGCCATACGCAAACGCTTACGCACGCTTTTTGCCAAGGGGCAAGTGTGGGTCTTACTAATATCTGCAACCTGCAGGGTACTGGGGTCAAGCTTGTTGCCCGTTCCCATGGAAGAAATCACCGGTATTTGGCGGCGATAACATTCTGTAAGTAAATCTATCTTAGACGCAGTGGAATCTATGGCATCTGCCACGAAGTCCAGCTTTTCAGGAAAGAACTTATCAAAATCTCCAGGCTGGTAGAATTCACTGCGAAGAGTTACCTTACATTCAGGGTTTATCTGGGCAATGCGCTCTGCAATAACTTCCGTCTTGAGCTTACCCATGGTTGTGGTCAAAGCAGGAAGCTGACGATTGATGTTACTGCTTGCTACCTCGTCAGCGTCAACTAAGGTTAATGCACCAACTCCGCTACGGGCAAGAGCTTCCGCAATATAGCTGCCTACCCCGCCCAAGCCTACGACAGCAACGTGAGCAGCTTGGAGCTTGGCAATATTCTCTTGTCCAATAACGTAAGCAACCCTAGATAAATCCATAAACTACCTCTAAAAAGTATTATGCCCCACAATGCCGTCCCGCCCCGTGTTTTGAACCTGCATGTGCAGGTGGGTGCCTTCCCACTTACCGCAAAAGTCCACTCAAAGGAGGCTGGTTTTTAGCAAGCGGAGTATCAGGCTCCCTAGGTATGAGTGTTGGCTCAAAACCTGTGGAGCAATGTGACGTACATCGCAGGGTAATAATTAAATTCATTTCAGCAAGCCTTAGCTTGTTTTCACACCTTTATAATAACAAAAAAGGAAGCGTTTTTCAACGCTTCCTTTGATATTTTTATTTCTCTTCCTTTTTGGGGAGCATAGAAGTTTTAATGTGGAGTTCACGCAATTGTTTGTCGTCAACGTCGTTAGGAGCTTGTGTCATTACGCAAGCTGCGGATTGAGTTTTCGGGAAAGCAATTACGTCGCGGATGGAGTCGCGTTGAGCCATGATCATGATCAAGCGGTCCAGACCGAATGCCAAGCCACCGTGAGGAGGAGCACCGTATTCAAATGCATTCATCATGAAGCCAAATTTTTCTTGAGCTTCTTCATCGGACAAGCCGATAGCAGAGAAGATTTGTTTTTGAACATCACGACGATGAATACGGATGGAGCCGCCGCCGATTTCGGTGCCGTTAAGAACCATATCGTAAGCTTTTGCATATACTTTGCCCGGGTCGGTAGCAAGGAGTTCCAAATCTTCGTCGCGAGGAGAGGTGAACGGATGGTGCATAGCAACATAGCGTTTTTCTTCTTCGTCGTATTCGAACATGGGGAAATCTACTACCCAAGCGAATGCCAAAGCATCGTTGTCGATAAGGTTGCGGCGTTTTGCCATTTCAATACGCAGTGCACCCAAAGCTTGAGCAACTACTGCCGGTTTGTCAGCGATGAACATAACCAAGTCGCCTGCTTCAGCTTGAGCAGTTGCAAGGATGTTAGCCAATTGTTCTTCGCTGAAGAATTTAGCAATCGGGGATTTTACGCTGCCATCTTCTTGAATTTGCATCCAAGCCAAGCCTTTTGCACCGTAAATGCCAACGAAGTCAACCAAGCTGTCACATTCACGACGAGGAATGTTTGCATAACCTTTTACGTTGATAGCTTTAACTACGCCACCGTTTTCGATAACTTGGTTAAATACTTTGAAGTTGGAATCTTTAACAGCGTCAACCATATTAATGAGTTCCATACCAAAACGAAGGTCCGGTTTATCGCTGCCATAACGGTCCATAGCTTCATCCCAAGTCAAACGTTGGAACGGAGTTTGGATTTTTTTACCGAGAGCGCCTTCAAAGATGTAAGCAATCAAGCCTTCCATCAATTCGAGGATTTCGTCCATTTCCATGAAGGACATTTCCATATCCAATTGGGTGAATTCGGGTTGACGGTCAGCACGCAGGTCTTCGTCACGGAAGCAACGTGCGATTTGGAAGTATCTTTCCATACCGGAAACCATCAAAAGTTGTTTGAAGATTTGCGGAGATTGGGGAAGTGCATAGAATTTGCCGGGGTTTACACGGCTGGGAACCAAATAGTCGCGTGCGCCTTCCGGAGTGGATTTGGTAAGCATCGGTGTTTCGATTTCAAGGAAGTTACGGGTATCCAAGTAATCGCGCATCAATTTGGTTACTTTATGACGGAGAATGATGTTACGTTGCATTTCCGGACGACGGAGATCCAAGTAACGATATTTCAAGCGCAGGTTTTCATCGGTGTCGATGTTGTCTTGAATGTAGAACGGCGGAGTTTTAGCAGCGTTCAATACTTCGATTTCTTCTGCCATTACTTCGATAGCACCGGTAGCAATGTTAGCGTTAACAGTTGCTTCGTCACGGAGAGCTACTTTACCGGAAACTTTGATTACATATTCGTTGCGGATGTCTTCTGCAACTTTGAAGCTAGCACCTGCAGTGTCAGGGTCAGCTACAACTTGTACGATACCGCTACGGTCGCGCAAGTCAACGAAAATCAATCCACCATGGTCACGGCGTTTTGCTACCCAACCACACAATACTACTTGTTGACCTGCCAGGTCTTTGCCAAGTTCGCCACAGTTATGGCTACGTTTTGCTTTAATCATAATCTTACACCTCTACTTGTAGTTTAGTGAGTATATCACTGATGGCGATTTCGTTTTGCTCGCTGTTAGCCATATTGCGCAGAACAACTTGTCCGCGGGCAACTTCGTCCTCACCGAAAATTAACACGTATTTAGCTTGTACCCTATTTGCTGCCTTCATTTGCGCCTTCATGCTACGACCTTGGAAGTCGTAATCAACTTTAAGACCTGCACGACGCAGTTCAATGGCAGTTTTGAAAGCTAAGGTAAAGTTTTCCTTTTTGGGGCAAACAATGAAAACATCCATTGCATCATCTGCCGCCGGCAAAAGGTTTTGACTTTCCAAAGCAAGGAGCACACGTTCCATACCCATTGCAAAACCGATACCCGGAGTTGCAGGGCCACCTACTTCTTCAATCAAGCCGTCGTAACGACCGCCACCACATACAGCGCTTTGTGCACCGAGGGGTTTGTATTGAATTTCGAAAGCAGTTTTTGTATAGTAATCAAGACCGCGTACCAGATTGTGGTCAACCTCGAAATCAACGCCAGCCGCAGTGAGCAGCTCTTTCAAGCCGTCAAAGTGAGCCTTGCATTCATCACACAGGCATTCCTCCAAGCTGGGAGCACCTACGCCAAGCTCTTGGCATTTAGGATTTTTGCAGTCCAGCAAACGTAAGGGATTTCTATCGTAACGGGATTGGCAATCTTTGCACAGCTGGTCGAAATTGGGTTTGAAGAATTCTTGGAGCTTTTCTCTGTGTCCCGGTCTGCAATTAGGACAACCTACGGAGTTGATTTTCAGCTTCAAATCCTTCAAGCCAAGGCTTTGCAAAATTTGTACTGCCAATAAGATAATTTCTGCATCAATGTTAGGACCTTGGATACCCAATGCTTCGATACCGAATTGATGGAATTGACGGTAACGACCTGCTTGGGGACGGTCGTAACGGAACATAGGACCAATGTAGAACAATTTAGTGGGAGCAGGTTCTGCGTAAAGCTTGTGCTCAATGTAAGCACGAACTGCAGAAGCGGTATTCTCAGGGCGCAGGGTCAGGCTTCTTTCACCACGGTCGGTAAAGGTATACATTTCCTTTTCAACGACGTCGGTGGTTTCGCCAATACCACGCAGGAACAGCTCCGTGTGTTCAAACACAGGGGTTCTAATTTCTTTGTAGCCATACTGAGCGCAAACCTTGCGCATGGTATCTTCAAGGTAACGCCATGCCGCAACATCCGCAGGCATGATATCTTTAGTACCTCTCGGTGCCGTAGTCAGCATGCTGATTCCTCCTATTCTTTAAACAACAGCATTCGCTTTTCGCCAAGCTGCTGGATATTACTGGTATATGTAAAAATATTCTTGGGCATACTCAAGCGTGAGATATGGTGTCCGTCTGCGTGAGGAAGCTTCGTTGCAGAAGAAGGACCAATGCCGATAACGGTGTGACGTTCTTCCATCATCTGCACATTGTAAATGCTTTCCGTTCCCGGAAGTGCATAACCAATGTTAGCAAGATGACCAAGCATATAATGCTGACGGTACAGATAATAGGGATGCATCCCCATCTCTCTCGCTACCTCTTCCCCATTACGCACCATTCTTGCCGCACTTTCAGCAGGCAAACCAATTTGCGAGCCAAAAAGAGCAGAATCACGCTTCAAGGTTAAGGTATGTACAGTTAAATTATGGGGCTTTAGCTCCGCAGCCTTTTGCAGGGAATAGGCAATGTCTTCCTCTGTTTCACCGGGCAAACCAATAATTAAATCTGTATTAATAACAGGTATCTTACTCTTGACGGTCATCTCATAAGCATTATAAAAATCTGCAAGAGTATGAGCACGACCGATTAGCTTTAATGTTTTATCGTGGAAGGTTTGCGGGTTTACGCTAATACGGTTCACTCCTACTGCCTCCATAGCAGCAAGCTTACCGTAACTAAAGCAATCCGGTCTGCCAGCTTCCACCGTAAATTCACGAATGGAAGGCAACAGCAGATTATCCGCCGCCATTTGTAATAGCCTTGTAAAAGCCTTCTCACTTAGGCTGGTGGGAGTACCACCACCGATGTACAAAGAAGTAACATTTAAATTTTGCACACCTAGTAATTTTACCACATTTTTTATATCTTGTTCAATGAAATTTAAAAAGTTTTGTTGACTTTCTTCATCTTTAGGCACAATTCCTGAGGGGAAAGAGCAATAAGTACACTTTGTAGGGCAAAAGGGTATGCCTATGTAGATTCCAGCCTCTTTATTGGCGTCAGGAACAAGCTGTTTTTGTAGCTTGCAGATGTTGGTAAGCATTTGCGCCTGCTCTGCCGGAAGCAAATATTTTTCTTGTAGATAATTAGGTAACAATGCGAAGGAAGTTCCCCCATCTACCAGCTTATGTGCCAATTTACCAGGACGCACGCCAGTTAATATGCCCCAAGGCAATTCCACCGCTTGTCCCGTCATGTGGGTAAAAGCATCTAAAACGGCAAGCTTCACGCAACGGCTTACCTCGCCACTCACCAGCTCGTCGCAAATTACAGGAGCACTCTTCCAAAATGCACCGTTTCTTTCCAAAATTGCTGTGAAGCTTCCGTCCTGGAAGGCTACCTTTAAAATTACATCTGCCTCTTCGCCAGTGGCAGGATAATATGCAAATAACGCGGCCATATCGGGAACAGACCGCGTTAAATCAAATTCTAAATTATGGTGTAAACGATAAGTTTTCATTATGCGTTCTCCCCTTCGCCTTCATGCCACAGCTCTTTATAAAGCACGCGGTACACCGCCGCCACAGGCACGGCAAAAAGCATACCAACGATACCAAACATTTTTGCTCCAATCAAAAGGCTGATAATTAAAATTACAGGGTGCAGGTCAATTTGCTCGCCCATCACCTTGGGCATAATGAAGTTGGCATCAATTTGATAGAAGATTAAATAGAATAATGCTACGTGGAAGGCGTCCGTCGAAGATTGTCCGTATGCAATGAAGATTGCAGGAACAGCACCAATGATGGGACCAACCATAGGAATAGTCTCTGCTAACAAGGCAAGGAAGCCTAATACAAAGGGGAACTCCAAGCCAAGCCAAGCAGTACCAATAGTAATGCAGAAGCCAGCGATAAGGCTCAGCTTTCCTAAGCCTTGAATGTATGCGCTCAAGGTTCTGCCAATTTCGTCAATAATATGAGCAGCACGGGGTTGCACGTCGTAGCTAAAGAAGCTTATGAGCATTGCACGCAGTTCGCGCCAATCCTTAACAAAGTAAAAAGCAAGGAACGGTACGATCGCCAAGCCGATTAAGTTCTTGGCTATGTCCATACTGGAAGTCAACAGGTTACGACCCATACCAGCAACAAAGCCCATTGCCCAGCTAACGATATCGTCTAAAAGCATTGCAAAGCTTGACGGCAAGACAGGGAAAGTACTGGGGTCATTTAAAATATCCTCTAAGCCACTCTTATTAGCCTGCAAAACATCGGGCATCTTTACTAAGAGCTCGTTAATTTCACCAAACAAGGGTAGCAAAATGAACCCTATGGACACAGCTACTACTAGTCCGAGGGTTAAGAAGGCTAAAATAATTGCTACTACACGTGACAGATGAATAGTCCCCTGCCCCACTCTAACCCTGCCAATAATATTTGCCAAGGGATACAAGGCAAAAGCCAAAAATACTGCAAGGAAGATTGGCAAAAGCACTACCGCCAGCTTATACATTACATAAGACACGGTAGCAGTAACACTCAATTTGAAGATTGTACTTTTCCTGATTATTGGCCAATACTTAAACATAGCTTATTGTAAAAACGGATTTCTCTTTCTTTCCCAAGCTACTGTGGTGGCAGGGCCATGACCGGGCAGCAGTCTTGTTTCATCGTCTAATACTAAAATTTTATTCTTAATGGATTCAATTATCTGTTTGTAGCTACCACCAGGGAAATCAGTGCGACCGATGGATTCGCAGAACACGGTGTCACCAGCAAAAACAATATCTTCAACGTGGAGGCATACACCACCCTTGGTATGACCGGGGGTTGCGTAAACTTTGAAGGTCATGCCTGCAATAGTAACGTCTTCGCCCTCTTTAAAGAAGTAATCTGCAGGCTTGCAAATAATGCTGCTTGCCATATACATAGACAGGTTGCGGTCTGCCTTAGTCAGCATGTCTGCATCTTCTTCGCTAATATAAACAGGTGCACCAGTTGCTTCACGCACTTGACTAAGAGCACCAATATGGTCGCTATGACCATGGGTTACAAAAATTGCTGCAACATTGATACCTAACTCATCAACAAGGCTCATGATGCGGGCAGCGTCGCCACCAGGGTCAACGATTACGCCCTCTTTCAGCTCTTCGTTCATAGCAATATAGCAGTTAGTAGCAAGCATGCCTACTTCTAATCTGTAAATTTTCATAGTTCCTCCTAAAATAACTTAGTGCTGTCCAAAAGTATGGTAACAGGACCGTTGTTCACCAGTCCTACCAGCATATGAGCACGGAACACGCCAGTTTCCACATGCAATCCTTGCGCTCTGCACAGCTCCACAAATTTTTCGTAGTAAGCGTTGGCAAGGTCAGGTTTCGCCGCCTTATCGAAGGAAGGACGTTTACCCTTACGTGCGTCACCGCACAAGGTAAACTGAGAAACCACCAAAAGCTCACCGCCTACATCTTTCACAGAAAGGTTCATCTTGTCTGCGTCATCTTCAAAAATACGCAAACCAGTAACCTTATCAACCATATATTGTAAATCCTTTTCAGTATCGCCGTCGGCAACACCTAAAAGAACTAACAAACCTTTCTTTACGCTACCGGTAACTTGCCCATCAACGGTAACATCAGCCTTATCTACACGCTGTACTACAGCCCTCATTCTCTTCCTCCATAACCGGAAATCACACGTTCTACGCTATAAACACCCTTCAAACGACGGATGCGGTTCATAACATATTCCAACTGTTCTAAGCTATTAATATCGATACCAAATTGCATGGTAGCAATCTTGTTCTTGTCAGCCTTACAGTTCATAGAGAAGATGTTCAGCTTAGATTCGCTGGTAATAGTTAAAATATCGCCTACCAGATTTGCCCTATCATTAGCGGTAATCAAAATGTTTACCTTGTAAGCAGCATCAAGGCTGATATCCCAAGCAACTTCAATCAGACGACTTTGTTCATCCGGATTATTGCTGAGTACATTGGGGCAGTCAGCACGATGGACGGATACACCACTACCACGGGTAATGTATCCCACAACCGGGTCACCGGGGATGGGATTACAGCAACGTGCCAGCTTAACCATAATACCTTCTTCGCCCTTAACTAAAATACCATGGCTTGCTTTAGCCTTGGACTTGCGAGGCTTCAGCTCTGCCAGCATTTCAGACAGGTCTTTGTTAGTGTTAAGCTTCTGTTCTTTTTTATAAATTTCTACCAGCTTGGAGATGACACTGTTTAATGTTACGCCGCCATAACCAAGGGTAGCCAGTAAATCATCATCAGAGTTAATGCGCAGACGTGTGCCTACTTCTTTAAGCTTTTCAGGGCTAGCAAAGTTCTTAGGTTCATAACCCAAGCGTTTTGCTTCCTTGTCCAGCATTTCGCGACCTTTAACGATATTTTCTTCGCGACGCTCCTTCTTGAACCAGCCTTTAATCTTGTTACGGGTATCGGAAGCGCCAACAATGTTAATCCAGTCACGGCTAGGACCATTAGCTTGTTTGGAAGTAATTACTTCAACGATGTCACCATTGCTCAGCTTAAAATCTAAGGGAACGATGCGACCATTAACCTTGGCACCTACGCAACGGTTGCCAACATCAGTATGGATGCGGTACGCAAAGTCGATGGGACAGCAGCCCACAGGTAAATCAATAACGTCACCACGCGGAGTAAATACGAATACTTCATCAGCGAAGATATCCATCTTGACCGCGTTCACGAAGTCATTGGAATCGTTCATATCTTGGTGCCATTCTAAGAGCTGACGTACCCAAGACAGCTTAGCGTCAAAGCCTTTATCGCTACCTGTAGCAGGCTTGCTACCGCCACTTTCCTTATAGCGCCAGTGAGCAGCGATACCATATTCACTTATGCGGTGCATTTCAAAGGTACGGATTTGAATTTCCAAGGGTTGACCACCAGCAGAAAGCACGGTGGTATGGAGAGATTGGTACATATTGGACTTAGGTACTGCTACATAGTCCTTGAAGCGACCGGGAATAGGACGCCACATACTATGGACAATACCCAAAGTGCCATAACAATCCTTCACGGAATCAACCAGTACACGGATTGCCAAAAGGTCATAGATTTCGTTCAGTTCTTTATGGTCACGCAGCATTTTCTTATGAATGCTGTAAAAATTTTTAGGTCTACCTTGGATTTCACACTTGATGTTAGCTTTTTCCAAGCTATCGCGCATTTCATCCATAGCTTCAAAAATCATAGCTTCACGTTCACGACGCTTGGTCTTTACTTGTTCCACCAAGGTGTAGTAAATGTCAGGCTCCATATAACGGAAAGCTAAATCTTCCAGCTCCCACTTAATAGTATGGATACCTAAGCGATGAGCCAAAGGAGCGTAGATTTCCAAGGTTTCACGAGAAATAGACTGCTGTTTATGAGCAGGCATATATTTCATGGTGCGCATATTATGCAATCTATCTGCTAGCTTAATCAATACTACGCGAATGTCACGTGCCATGGCAAGGAACATCTTACGATAGTTTTCGATTTGTCTGTCTTCCTTAGAAATGTAGGCAATCTTACCCAATTTGGTAACGCCGTCTACAAGATTTGCAACAACTCCGCCGAAGATATTGCGGATATCATCATAAGTATATTCCGTATCTTCCACCACATCGTGCAGGAAAGCAGCAGCCAAAGTGTACTCATCCATTTGTAAGCCTGCCAAAATGTTGGCTACACCAATAGGATGAATAATATAAGGCTCACCGGATTTACGACGTTGCTCCTTGTGAGCATCCGCCGCCAAGATATAAGCCTTACGAACGTAGTCAATCTGCGCTTCGTTCAAATAGCCCTTGATCTGCTCAAAAAAATCTTCAATTGTTACAATATCATTTGTGCTAGGCATATGCCCCACTCCCATCTCTCCAGCTTATCAGATACGTAATAGTTCGTGATGTGACAAGCGCAAATTATCAAAATAACAGTTCAGTTTTTGCTGTCTTTCCTGCTGCAAGGAACGGTACAGGGGTGAATCGTCCAAGCTGCTCTTTTTAATGATGCCTTTTGTAAGCACTCCATCCTGTTCATAGATGAAGCCAAGCTCTTTCATTACGAGCAAAGCGTTTTCAGAAACGCTATCAGCAAAATTCAGCAGTAAAGTTTTTTTATCTGTATCGCCTTTCGCAAGGCTTTCCATAACGTTTTTATAAGCAACGGTCATTTGCTCCCGTTGAGGATAGTGCAAATATAATTGCTTTTCTAAAACAAATCTATCATTAGAATTAAACAGAAGCACTACGGTTTTAGCTTTCTCCTTACGCAGCTGCTTGAAAATATTTTTCAACGGCAGCTTGGGTAAATCGTAAAGCACCACGATGGGAGCAGTAATATGCTCACCATAATTTACAACCTGCATATGCTTATCATCGCGATAGCCTACGTATGCCTCTTTATCATTAACAAGAACAGTTACCGCATCATAAATACGCACGAAGCTTTGTAAGATTCTATCCTTCTTATCGTTGCTCTGACGCAGGTCGCACACGTTCCAGCGTTGTCGCAAGGCAACAGCGTGAAGCTGGACACTAGTTTCGTTATTCCATTCATTGATGCGAGGCATAAAAGCGATGTCCGTCACCATATTCTCACACAAGATGGGCAGAAGCTCCGCCTTATTCCACATCAAGGTCTTATATGAATAATCCCCCTTATCAACCACTAACTGCAAATGAGTTCTATCGCGGCCAATAGCACGATGGTTATGTAAAAGAGCATTCTTAAAAGCAAAAACAGGGCTTGCATTTCCACAACCAAAGGGTTCTAAAAGGGAAAGCTCCTCTAAATCGCGTACAGTAATCAAGCCATGGTCACTTAAAATGCAATCCACAATTTGACGAGGAGTATAATCTTCCTCTTTTAAATTTTTACGCACATATTCCTTAAAACGAGCGATAAATTCAGGAACCTTATCAGCAGGCATGGTCAAGCCGGCAGCTTGATGATGACCACCAAACTGGGTAAGGATATCGCTTTCAGCGGCAATAGCTTCGTACAAATTCAAGGCAGGAATACTGCGGCAACTCCCCTTAGCCATACCATCGTTAATGCTAATCAAGATTGTAGGCAAGTGATATTTATCCACCAAACGGGAAGCAACAATGCCAACTACGCCTTGGTGCCAGCCTTCGGAAGCAAGTATGATGGCAGTATCAATATGCTCTTCCTTAGCAAGAAGAGCCTCTGCTTCTTCCATAATCTTGCGGCTAATTTCCTGACGCAGGGCATTTTCCCTGTTCAACTCCGCAGCAATGGCTTCGGCTTTATCCCTATCGCTTGTAACTAAAAGCTCCACTGCAGATTGGGCATGCTCTAAGCGTCCAACTGCGTTCAGGCGGGGTGCCAGGATAAAACCAATATTTTCAGAAGAAATATTCTCTCTTGAACAACCACTGTACTGAATCAGAGCCTGTAAGCCAACTAAGGAAGTACGCTCCATAGCTTTAAGACCACGACGCACCAATTCTCTATTTTCACCCAAAAGGGGAACGATATCTGCAACAGTACCTAAAGCAGCCAGCTCCGTCAAATCCTCCCAAAAATCGGAAGTACCTGTACGCTTTTGCTCTAAAGCTTGGCACAGCTTAAAAGCAACACCAACACCACTTAAATCCTTAAAAGGATAGCTGCAATCTTCTTGTTTAGGATTGATGATGGCGTAAGCAGGAGGCAATTCATTAGGAACAGTATGGTGGTCAGTCAAAATAATATCCAAACCCACAGGTGCCTGCTCCACCTCGTGCAAACCACTAATACCACAGTCTACCGTAATGACTAAGGTGGTACCATTTTCAAAAATGTTCTTTAATGCTTCATCGTTTAAGCCATAGCCCTCGCTCTTACGCTTGGGAATATAGGTATTTACTTTCGCACCACGACGCTCCAAATATACAAAGAGTAAGGAGGACGCAGTAATACCATCTACATCGTAATCACCGTAAACAGTAATTTGTTCATCGTCTGCTAAAGCGCGCTCTATACGTTCAACAGCTGCCTCCATCCCTTTCAAAAGAAACGGATCGTGGAAAGGCGTCTTGCTTCCATATAAAAAGTCGCGCATGGAATCCACATCACTGAAGCCACGCTCCAGCAAAATTCCGGTTACTAAAGAAGAAATCCCTAATTCAGCGGCGTAAAAGCCAGCTTTTTCTCTATTATATTCTTGTATATCCCATATCTTCTGCTTTCCTAACATTGCACTTAACCTGCAGTTGTTTCGGTCTTTTCAGCAGTAACCTTCTCGTTAGCGTGCTGTGCAGCTTTATCGTGCATCATTTGGGTATGCATCAACATATTTACTCGTTCTTCCAAAGTCTTTTTATCTCTCTTCAAATTGTAAATTTCGTCTTCCAATTTTTTAGTTGTCAAGAAATGACGAGCCTTAACCATCAGCAGGTAGAGGGTTGCAACCAAAATGCCTGCCAAGAAGCTGCCCAAGATAACTAAAACGAGGGAAGCATCACCATGCCAGATAAAAAAGTTTACGGGTACGCTCATTGCATTTTGAATAGCAAATATCGCAACTCCTATACTGATTATTGCAGTTAAAATAATGAACGGCATAAAATCATCTCCTTAATACGTAACAACAATTATAACTGTATATATTCGTGTATATTGCAAAAAAATCCTGCCTGAGCATTGAATTTTAATGCAATCTCTCCTTTTATTATAGCCTAAAGCTTCTGTTAAAAATGTAAAAACTTCTGGTATATCTACCTACTGCTTTCAAAAATGTTGCAAGGGTCAAAATTATTTTTGAAAAAACTAGGAACCCCCTATATTATTAAAAGGCTTGTTGCTATAATATATACAGCCTAATCAATCAGGAGGGATTGTTTGTGAAAAGAATCCTTGGAATTTTAACTTGCCTACTCATATTTGCAAGCACTGCATTCGCAGCAGAAGCTTCCATTGAAAACAGAAAGTCTACCTATAATTTTCAAGTTAATTATCCATATATTACCTTAGAAAATAAAGAAGCTGCTAACGAAATCAATCGCTTCATCAACAAAAAGATACAAGCCTATCGCAAGGTGTACAACAATCACAATTACACTCTTGGCATTTTAGATTATGAGCTTAAATACGAAGATGATAATTTTCTTTCCATCGTATTTACTTATTGGTGGTACTATCAAAACGCTGCCCATGGAATGTATAACACCAGCGGTATCGTCTTTGATAAACACACTGGTAAGCTTGTCAACTTAAAACATTTCGTTCCAGAACTTAACGTAAGAAATTTAAAGCGTATGGTTCAAGACGGAAAGCTTACGATTTACAACACCAACAACAAGCCCATCACCCTAGCAGAACCTTTTGCTCTGGACCGTGTAAGCCACAGCTACTACATAGACAGTGACAAAAGCGTTTATCTAATTTACCAACCTTACGAACTGGCAAGCTACGCTGATGGTAATACTTATATTAAGATTACACAGAATGATGCAAGAAAAATTGAACATTAAACGTACGAAAGGGACGGCACAAGCCGTCCCTTTTAACATTTTAATCCAAGAATTGTCAGAAGTGCCATATATTTTAATCCAAGAATTGTCAGAAGTGCCATATAACGAGGCGCAACAAGCTTGTGCCGCGCAGACGTACTAAACGTACGTCAAGCAAGCAAGCGAAGTTGTAACAAAGTTAGATGGTGCTTATGGCAAGTCTTACTTATATAAATCTACTGGCACCAACGCCCGTAGATCATTACTCAGGGTAAACTCATCCGCCTTGACACGGAACACCTCTGCCAACAAATCAGCAGTAATAATTTCACGAGGAGCACCGCTTGTTACAAGCTTACCTGCCTTAACTACAACGACGTGGTCAGCGTACATAATGGCGTGGTTCAAATCATGCACTACCATCACCACAGTCAAGCCTAATTCTTGATTAAGCCTGCCAATGAGCTGCATAATCTCCAGCTGGTGGCAGATGTCTAAATAAGTAGTGGGTTCATCAAGAAGAAGAACCTCCGGTCGTTGCGCAAGAGCCATGGCAATCCATGCACGTTGACGCTCGCCACCGGAAAGTGTATTGAGCAAACGATTACGCATTGCAGTTACGCCAGTCTGCGCAAGCGCCCATTCCACATGTTCCTTATCGTCCTTACCTCCACGCCCTAAGAATCCTCGATGAGGGAAGCGTCCCATCTCTACTAAGTCGTTAACAGTCAAGTCACTTGGAGCTTGAGGTGATTGGGTTAAAATAGCAAGGCTCTTGGCAAATTCTCTTTGGGAAAGTGCGGACATCTCGTTACCCTTGAAGGTTACGCTACCTTTGTAGGGTAAAATGCGGGAGAGTGCCTTTAAGGTGGTACTCTTACCACAGCCGTTAGGTCCAATAATTGCCGTAACCTTACCTTCAGGAATTTCCAAAGACAGGTTATGTACAATCTCTTTATCGTTAATGCTTACACAAATATTTTGTGCCTTAATAATTGCGCTCATCAGATTTCCCTCCTTAACAAGAACAAGAAGAAGGGCGCACCTAAGAACGCCATAATAATACCAACAGGTAATTCAATGGGAGCAAAGACTACTCTTGCAAAGGTATCGCTTAAGGTAATGGTAGCAATGCCCAAGAATGCGGACGCAGGCAAAAGATAACGGTAGTCACTGCCAACAAGAAGCCTTGCAGCGTGTGGAACCACCAAGCCTACGAAACCTAAAAGACCTACAACACTAACTGCACTTGCGGCAAGGAGAGCTGCAATGGCAGTAAGGGCAACTCGGGTAATTTCTACATTGATGCCTAAACCACGAGCCATCTCGTCGCCAAGCTGGAGAATATTAAGATAAGCAGCACTCGCTAAGGCAAGCACTACACCAATTACTGCGTAAGGTAAAATAATGGAAACGTGGGGCCAAGAGCGAGCAGCCAAACCACCCACCATCCACATCAACGCGCCATGTACCCTGTCGCTGTAGAAAATCATCAAACCGCTGATGCCTGCACTCAAAAATGCAGAAACAGCTACGCCCGCAAGAATGATACGCACAGGCTTAATACCATTCTTCCACGCCAGAATGTAAATACACACAGCTGCAACCATTGCACCAATAAAGGACACGGGAGTAATCAAATACTCTAAAGCAGGATACAAAATCATAATCACAACGCCTGCAACGCCAGCACCGGAGGAGATACCAATTAGATGCGGGTCTGCCAAGGGATTACGCAAGATTGCTTGCAAGATGGCACCACTCAAAGCAAGGTTAATGCCAACCAATGCGCCTACGATGGTACGGGGCAAGCGAATATTCCAGATAATCATACTATGAGGATCTGTTCCCGGTGCCGCCAAGATTTCCATAATCTGGCTAAAGGGAATGTCAGTAGAACCATTTACTAAGCTAAGCACTGCTCCCAGCAAAGCAAAGAGTGCAAAAAAGCAAATAACCCCTACTCGCCAAGCGGTACGGGAGACGCCAAAACGCTCTATAGTTTGGGAAGCATCAAGCTGTTTACTCATCTATACAACCTCTAAATTTTATTCGAATTAGAACTAAGTCTCATTAACTATTTTAAATCATAGCATTTTTTACAACATCAGTCAACGCAAAACGCCTTGTTACTAAAGCCTCACTTTGTTATAATGTCTAACGAGGAGTGATTAAAATGGAAATGAACGAACTCATTAAACGCATCAACGAAATTGCCAAGAAAAAACGTACCGTTGGCCTCACCGTTGATGAAGAAATCGAGCAAAAAAAATTATACCGTGAATATCTGGACAACATCCGCGGTCAAGTAAAAGGTCATCTGGACAATATTACTATTGTTGACGCAGAACAACCTAAGCACTGATGACTAACTTTATTTTAAATGAAGGAACCATCGCCTACGAGGACGATTACCTACTCATAATTGATAAGCCTGCGGGAATGTTGGTGCACCCTACCGTCAACGAATGTGGTTGTACCCTTTACGATTACGTTACAGAATATTACCAACGTAAGGGTATCACTGCCAACATCCACCCAGTTTCCCGTTTGGACAGGCACACTTCTGGTTTAGTAATCTTTGCCAAGGAACCAATCATCCAACATTGGCTAAGCCAACAGCAGATGGATAAGGAGTACCTTGCTATTGTAACGGGTGAGCTCCCTAATGACGCAGGAATTATCGAAGCACCTATCGCCCGCAAAGAAGGAAGCATCATCGAGCGTTGCGTTAGTGAAAACGGCAAGTACGCTAAGACAAGCTACAAGCTTTTAGAAAATCGCAAAGGCTTATCCCTTTTACAGGTAAAGCTTTTTACAGGACGAACTCATCAAATTCGCGTGCATATGGCATACATTGGCTGTCCCCTTTTTAACGACAACCTGTACGGAACACCTGGTCCCCAAAGCCGTCATGCACTCCACGCCTTTAAATTGCGTTTCATTCATCCTGTTAGCGATACGCCCGTAGAAATTACCAGAACTTTACCCGAAGATTTACGGAGAATCATATACTATTAAATTTAATAGTGTGCTATAATTAAGATATCTAGATATAAAATCTAAGGAGGAATTATAATGCCTTTAGTAACATCTACTGAAATGTTTAAAAAAGCCTATGAAGGCAAGTATGCTGTTGGTGCTTTCAACGTAAATAACATGGAAATCATCCAAGGTATCATTGAAGCAGCAAAAATTGAACAAGCTCCCCTCATTCTGCAAGTTTCCGCTGGCGCTCGTAAATATGCTAGCCACATTTACCTGATGAAATTGGTTGAAGCTGCAGTTGAAGACAGCGGCTTGCCCATCTGCCTGCACCTTGACCACGGTGAAGATTTCGAAATCTGCAAAGCTTGCGTTGACGGTGGCTTCACCTCCGTTATGATTGACGGCAGCAAACACTCCTTTGAAGAAAATATTGAACTGACTAAACGCGTTGTAGACTATGCTCACAACAAAGGCGTTGTAGTTGAAGCTGAACTTGGTAAATTGGCAGGCGTAGAAGACGCAGTTAAAGTTGCAGCTGCTGACGCTACCTACACTGACCCCGACCAAGCTGTTGAATTTGTTGAACGCACTGGCGTTGACTCCTTGGCTATTGCTATCGGCACCAGCCATGGCGCTTACAAATTTAAAGGTAAACCGGAACTGGACTTCGCTCGTTTGGAAAAAATCTCCAACCTGCTCCCCAACTTCCCGCTGGTTCTCCACGGCGCATCCACCGTTATCCCCTCTTTTGTTGAAGAATGCAACAAATATGGCGGTCAACTTGATGGTGCACAAGGCGTTCCCGAAGATATGCTCCTGAAAGCTGGCACCTTCGGCGTATGCAAAATCAACATCGACACCGATCTGCGTTTGGCAATGACTGCTTCCGTACGCAAACACTTGGCTGAACATCCTGGCGACTTTGACCCCCGTCAATATCTGAAACCGGCTCGCCAAGCTATCCAAGACATGGTTGCACACAAAATCCGCAACGTTCTTAACTGCAGCAACCGTCTGTAATCACATAATACAAAACAAACTCCGACAGTATCAACTGTCGGAGTTTTAATTTTATCCTAAACATTTTATTTTGCTGCTTCAATCTTTTCAGAGTCAGCAATATGCTTGCGAACATTATCACAACATTGATGGAACAATACTTTTTCTTCTGCGGTCAGCGGCAGTTCAACAACTTCCTCAACACCGTTCTTGCCAATTACGCAGGGAACACCAACAAACACGTCGTGTTCACCATACTCACCGTCAAGCAGCATGCTGGCAGGCATAATACGTTTTTCATCGTGAAGCACTGCACGAACCATGCGTGCCAAGGTAGAACAAATACCATATTCTGTACATTGTTTGCCGTGATAGGTTACCCAGCCAGCGTTGATGGCACGCTTTTGCAATTCTTCTTTATCGAAGGTGAAGCGTTGGTCTTTGCCTTCCAAGGCACTCAACGGTGCACCACCAAAGCTTACGCAAGACCAGGCAGCCATCTGACAATCACCGTGCTCACCAATCATATAAGCGCTAATAGCTTGATGGTCAATGCCAGTTTGCATTGCTAAAGCTGAAACAAGGCGAGAAGTATCCAGACCTGTCCCAGTACCAAACACTCTTCCTTTAGGTAAACCACTTAATTTATAAACCAAGTTAGCGATTGTATCACAGGGATTTGTAATGGTAATGATTACCCCATTGAAGCCACTTGCCATTACTTTAGGCATGGTAGCTTTTAATTGGGCAACAGTAAAACGCATTTCATGATTACGGTCACCAGTTGCCACAAGAGTAATATCACCTAAGGAATTTACCAACACGTCACAGTCACCTAAATCAGCATAGGTACCAACGTTTACAGTAACATTGTGAGGCATATACATAACTGCGTCACGCAAATCTTGGCATTCACTTTTCACTCTATCTTCTTTTAAATCAACTAAGACCAATTCATCAACAATACCCTGAATAGCCAGGCTGTAAGCACAATGTGCACCAACGTGACCTACGCCTAAAATACCAACTTTTCTAATCTTATGCATAACATCCTCCATATATTACACCTGCTTTAATACTGCAGGTCTTTTTATTGCTCTAATATCGGTAAGGTTGCACTACCATGTCCCATAATGGTAATAGTATAATCATGCTTACCTTGTTTTGCTAATTTAGCTTGAGCTAAAGACCACGCTTCTTCCAAGGTTGCGCAAGGAATATGACCAGTACGTTTTACGAAATCAAAATTTTCCGGACGGGTTACGAGATACGCAGTAACATCACTTAAAATATTGCGACCTTTAAACGCCACAAAGGCAGGCACGGTAAACGCTTCGCGAATATCCTTTTCGAACTGCTCGAGATTACTGCGGCTAAAGCAATCAGTAAAAATAGCAGGCTCTTTAATATCCTCACAGTCCAAGGTGAAAATCATAATACCACCTTTTTTTACTGCAAAGGCTGCGTTCATATGACATTTAGTTGATTGGTACAGGTTTAAATCCTTGGGATAACCACCTGCAGAAGCAATTACTACATCAGCAAGCTCTTTTATTTTTACTCCTGCCATCTTCAGCAAATCTTGACAGCCTTTTTCCCAAGCTTCATACCAATGACCTGCAACAATTTCGCTCACGGCACCATCAGGAGTAAAGACTGTGTTCAAAAGGAAGTCAGGCTCCAACATTGCGCAGGCTTCCGTCATATCTTCGTGAATGGGATTGCCTTCCAATAGGCTACTATCACAAGCGCTATTGCAGCCACCACCTTCTACCGGAGAAAGAGTCATGGCATGGTTGTGCATAATACTGTCATAAGCAGCAACACCTGGCAGAACTGCCTTACGTCCCCCACCAAAGCCAGCAAAGGGATGCAGGGTAACAGCGCCAGTCAAAATTACTCTATCAGCGTTGGCAACAACTTTGTTGATTGCTACCTTAGTTCCGTACTTGGTGACACCCAAGGTAACCATATCGTTATCGTTGCGAGAATCGTGTTGCACAATGTTTAAACGCTTAGCCATTTCCGCACCGCAAACGATGGCATCTTCTTCTGCAGTATGACCACGATGAGTACCAGTAGCCACGATTACAGTTATGTCCTCATCCTTCACGCCAACACTATTCAGTTCGTTGACGATGACAGGTAAAAAGTCAGCAGTACCGCACAAACGGGTAATGTCGCTGATGATTATGATAATTTTTTCACCAGCCTGTACAATTTCACGTAAAGGTTTAGTACCAATAGGATTGCGAATTGCTTCGAGAGCAGCAGCAGCAACATCAGCACAGACAGGTGCTTCGTTACCGTGAATGTCATATAAAATTTTATCTTCCGGCAAAAGCACTTCTTCAAAGCGCTTGCCAATAGGTAATGCAAATTTTTTCATGAGAATCTCCGTATTTTCTACCAACGTTTTGATTTAGTCCAATATTCACTTCTCAACAAAGCCAGTACGGTAAAAAGTTCCAAACGACCTAAAAGCATGGCAACACTCAGCACAACCTTACCCATAGGAGTAACTTCAGCGAAATTGCTGACAGCACCTAAAGTACCAAAGGCAGGACCTACGCTACTGATACAGGAAGCAACACCAAAAAGGGAATCTTCTACAGAAAGTCCTGTAAAGGAGAGTGCAAAGGACAGCACTACGATAACAAGAATATACATAAAGAAGAAACGACTGATATTTATAATAGTAGAAACAGGCAATATCTTCTTGTTGTAATAAACAGTCAAAAGCATTTGGGGGTGCAATGCACGACGAAGCTCTGCGGCTACAGTTTTCACCAGCACGATGAAGCGGCAAATCTTAATCCCACCAGCAGTAGACCCTGCACAAGCACCAGTAAAGTACATCAACGCCAAAAGCAGTTTGGAAAACGCAGGCCATTCATCGTAGTTATAGGAGACGAAGCCTGTTGTGGAACCAAAGGACGCAACTTGGAAGAAGGCATAGCGGAAGCCTTCAAAGAGGGTGAACCCATTAACATGGACGATATTCCAGGTAATCATACCAGTCACAATAAAGAGTACGCAGATATAAACCCTAAACTCTAAATCGTTAATGAGCGCCTTAATTCCAGAATGGGTCATATAATAATACAGCGCAAAGTTACCGCCTGCCATAATCATTGCAAAGCCAAGTACGAATTCAATGGCTGCGCTATCAAAATAAGCAACACTATTATTATAGGGAGAGAAGCCCCCAGTCGCAATGGCGGAGCAAGCATGGTTCACTGCGTCAAAAAGAGACATACCTAAAAACATCAAGGCTATTGTTAACCCCAAGGTCATTAAGAAATAAATGATGAACAGCGCTACCGCCGTCGTGTGTATACGAGGCAGGATACGACTGTTGGCAAAGCCGGAAACCTCTGCGTTGAAAAGGTACACAGCGCTACCTGCGATTTGCGGGAGCAAGGCAACGAAGAGTACGATGATACCGATGCCACCAATCCAGTGAGTCAAACTACGCCACAGCAAAATAGAGCTAGGAACAACATCCAAATCTGCAATGGATGTTGCACCCGTAGTAGTCAAGCCGGACATACTTTCAAAGAAAGCACTAATTGGATCTAGGATACCGCTGTAAATAAATGGTAAGGCAGCAAGCATTGCAGCCAATATCCATGCGAAAAATACAGTGCCTATCCCCTCACGCACAGAAATATCCTTACGATTAGCGTCTTTCCCGTATTCAGTAAGCAGCAAATATAAAACACCTGCAGTCATTATAGAAAAGAAAAAGTCTAAAAAGCAAGGTTCATCATTAAAAACTGCAACAATAAAAGGAATTACCATTGCCATACCCATGCCAAAACTTAATCTGCCCAGAAGATAAGCAATAATTTTTGTGTACATAGTTATCCTCCAAGCATTTACCAGTTTTGTTTATTACGCCAAAAATCAGGGCGTAAAATAACAAGCAGGGTAAAGATTTCTAAACGACCTAAAAGCATAGCGCAAATAGTAACGATACGCCCAAAAGTAGAAATATCGCTGTAGGTAGAAGTAGGGCCAACAACACCGAAGGCAGGGCCTACACTACTCAAGCAAGCAGCAATGATACCAATTGATTCCATAATGGAAATGCCTGTTAAGGAAATAGCGATGGTCAAAACCATAAACACTATCATATATAAGAAGAAGAAGCGGGTAATATTACCGATAATCGCAGGCTCGATTACGGAACCACCCATCTTAATGGAATAAACGATACGAGGATGCAAGGTACGGAGCAGCTCTGCCCAGCTGGCTTTTAAAAGGATAACCACGCGGGAAATCTTCATACCACCTGCAGTAGAACCACTACAACCACCGATGAACATCAAAATAAGCAATACATAACGGCTAAAGGACGGCCAGTTGTTAAAGTCGTCAGAAGCAAAGCCCGTTGTACTCCCAATGGAAATTGCTTGGAATAAGCCGTGACGCAAGCTGTTTTCCCAATCCATATAGCCTGTGTGATACAAGTTCAAGGTAATAGCCACAGCAGCTACAGCCAATAGCCCTAAATAATAACGATGCTCACTGTCATCTTTAAAGGCTTGCCAATCTCCACGCCAAATCTTGTAGTACAAAGAAAAGTTCATACTGGAGATTAACATAAAGGCAATACAAACAACTTCAACATAAACGGAGTCAAACTTAATCAAGCTGTCATGATAAAAGGAGAAGCCACCTGTCGCCATAGTTGCCAGAGCTAAGTTAATTGCTTGATAAAAATGCACTCCACCTAACATCAGCAAGAATATTTCAATAATAGTAAGACCTGCATATATACCTACAATCAAGGCAGCAGATTCTTTAATTCTCGGCAAGGTACGTTCTGCAACGGCACCGGGAAGCTCTGCGTTGAATAGATAGCTGGCACCATTATTCATCTGGGGCATAATTACGATAAAAAGCATAATTACCCCTATACCACCAAACCAGTGAGTTAGACAACGCCACGCCAGAACGCTTTTAGAAAACTCATCAAATGTACGCACGGTAGTAACACCCGTTGTCGTGAAACCTGAAACGCTTTCAAACAAGGAGTCAACCATACCCATACCATACAGTAAATAAGGTATAGCACCTAATATGCACACCAACATCCAGCCACAACCAACTATAGCCATGGCCTCACGTATACGCAATCTTTGTGTAGTTTTTTTAGTTCCATAGTAAAGGAATAATCTGGAAACACCCACGGAAATTATCAGTGTTTCCAGAAATACTATGATTTGCTCATGATCCACTGCCATGGCAATGAGCAAAGGAATAATTGTTATTGCGGAAAACGCTTTGCTCAATAACCCTAACAGACGCAACACCAGCTTAAAATTCATGCAATTCAGCCTCTGCTTTCAAACATAGGTACAGTGCTCTTAACAAGTTCACTCTTAGCGAAAAGAATGATGCGGTCATTAGCGTGCAGCACCGTATCACCATTAGGAATAATAGCCTCACCATCATGTACGATGGCGCAAATCAAACATTCTTGGGGGAGCTTGATAAAACGTAATGCTCTACCTTCTACCTCACTACCTTCACCAACAATAATTTCCAAAGCTTCAGCCTGCGCACCTTCCAGCAAGGAAACGGATACGATGCCGCCCTTGCGGATAAAGCGCAGCACTTCGCCCGCACTCAGAAGACGGGAAGAAAGTACCACGTCAACGCCAACCTTTTCCATAAGCTCAATGTATTCATTACGGGCAACACGCACGATGGTTTTCTTAGCACCCAAGTGCTTAGCCAAAAGCGCAAGCAAAAGGTTCAGCTTGTCGTCTTCAGTAATGCATACTACAACGTCAGCCTCGGATACGCCTTCTTCGGTCAAGAGGTCAATATCAGTACCATCACCACAGAGCACCAAGCCCTTTTCAAGTTGAGCTGCCAACATTTGGCAACGCTCTTTATTTTTTTCAATAACCTTAACCATCAAGCCTTGCTTTTCTAGCATAGGAGCAAGGAAGCGACCGGTACGACCAGCACCGATGAGTAAAGCTTTCTCTAATTTTTCATAGGTATTAGTAAAATTCTGCTCGAATTGTAAGATGGCATCCTGCTTACCAACAAAATAAACGTTATCACCGGGCAAGAGCACATCGTTACCACGAGGAATAATCATCTTATGCTTTCTAAAAAGCATTGCAACCAAAATATCATTAGGAATCTTCAAATACTTCAGTTGAATATTGGTATAAGGAGAATTTTCCTTCAGCTTTGCTTCAAACATACGCACCTTACCGTCAGCAAAGTCATCTACGTTCAAAGCAGAAGGAGTCATTAAGATATGGTCAATTTCAGAAGCGGTAATACGTTCCGGATTAAGAATCAAATCAATCTTCATGTCATTATTGAGCATTTCAGGAGAGTTGATTGCATAATCCACATTACGAATACGGGCAACGGTATGTTTTATACCAATGTTCTTTGCCATCATACAGGTTATCATATTCACTTCGTCACTGTCGGTACAAGCAATAAGTATATCAGCAGTACGAATGTCAGGGTCTCTGAACATGGAGGGACTGCAGGCATTTCCTTCTATTACAAGTACGTCCAAAGAATTTTGCACAACGTCCTTACGTTTAGGGTCATTTTCAACAACGATAACGTCAAATTCATCATCAGCTAAAAGTTCAGCAATACTATATCCAAGTTTACCGGCACCAGCCACTACAATACGCATGGTAAATTCTCCTTTACGGATAAATATAAAAAATCATTGTAATTATACCATATTTAAATATAAAAGACAAAAGTACATTAATAACAAAGATTGCAAAAAGAAAAACAGCACTGCATCTGCAGTGCTGTTTCCTAACCGGCAGCTATCTATCCTCCCAGGCCGCTTCCAGCCAAGTACTTTCGACGTTTAAGGGCTTAACTACTGTGTTCGG
>JAGAPX010000043.1 GCA_017623055.1 Phascolarctobacterium sp. | reverse complement strand
TATCGTAGGGAAATGACTCCCAACGTATGGCCTACCAATAGCCATTATGTTACTTCCGAATTTGGCGGTCGCTACAATCCCTTCGACGGTTATTCCAGCGATTGGCATGGCGGTCTTGATATTGCAGATAACTATGGTGCTCCCGTATATGCGACTGCTTCCGGTTATGTAGAATATTCCGGCTGGTATTATGGTTATGGCAAATATATCCGTATCAACCACGATTATGGTTATAAAACTGCTTACGCTCACATGTCCGAGCTTTATGTAAGCCATGGTGATTATGTTACTAAAGGCGAAGTAATTGGTGCCATCGGTAGCACCGGTAATAGTACTGGTCCTCATCTTCATTACGAAGTTTTGTTGTGGGGTCAAGAAACTAATCCTCGTGATTTAATGTAAGATTTTGTTGTTGTAAATTAAAGGTTCTTCTAGATTTTGAGAGGTAAGTTAATGTTTCAACAAATTCGTCAGCTTATGAGCTGGATGTGCGATTCTTTGCGTAACGATAGCTCATATACAGTGATGGTGGTTCCTGACAATGGCAGGGAAATTCGTAAGAAATCTTTCGATACTGACCATCTTAAAAAAATTGCTTATATCGCCTGTGGCGCTGCAGCTTTCTTTGTAGTTAGCCTTGGTGCGACATATTATTTAGTTTCTCGTAGTAATGCTAATGCTGCGGAATTAGCAGAGTTCCGTCGTACGAAGCAGGCTCAGGAACAAAAATTACAAGAGCTTTCTGTTATGGCTGAAAGCGTACAAAAGGATATGGCTGCCTTATCTAAGATTGAGGAGCAGGTGCGTGACCAGATGAAACAAGCTGGTTTGGAGGTTCCTGCACCCGTGGCGAGCAAGAAGGAACAACAGCCCGGTTAAGTGAAGATAAGGAGATGATTAAACGTGTTTGGTTTTGGTAAAAAGAAAGAAGAAACTGCTGTTGTAGTTTCTAATCCGGAACCGGTAGTGGTTGTGGAAGAGGTTAAAAAACCTAGTGTTATGAGAAAGAAGGAGTATGGCAAAATGGAATATGAAGTATTGATTGGTAAAAACACTGCTATTAACGGCAACATTAACATTAACGGTTGCACCCGTATTGATGGTGTAATCGATGGTACCCTTGCTGTTGACAGCGATTTGTTCATCGGTGAAACCGGTGTTATCCGTGCTGCTGTATATGCTCAAAATGCTAATATCTCCGGTACTGTAACCGGTAACATTGTTTGCCGTGGTCGTTTGGAATTGATGGCAACTGCAAGAATTAATGGTGACATTAAATGTGGCACCTTGGTTATTGCTGAAGGCGCTGAGTTTAACGGCAAATGTGAAAAAATTGTTGCTCAACCTGAAGCTATCGAAGGCTAATTTAGTAATGAACATTCAAAACATACTCGTTTTTGACGGGTATGTTTTTCTTTATTTTAGGAAAGCTTCATATTATAATAAAATAGTTACAATAAATTTTTAGTGAGGTCATAAAATGCGTTTAAGAAAGAAACCTTGGATTGAAAAAGCAATGGTCGAGCTCATTGGTGATTATGTGTTGATGCACGACTTAGAACAATATAAAGGTAAATGGCAGGAGCTGTTCCCGGGGAAAAAGCTGTGCTTGGAAATTGGTTGTGGCAAAGGTCGCTTTACCATTGGCATGGCAGAGCTGTTCCCAGAAAAAGCTTTTATTGGTATTGAAACCCAACACGACATTGCCTATTATCCGGGCAAAGCTGCCAAAGATAAAGAAATGGATAATGTTAAAATTATTTGTGCTAATGCAGAGGCTCTTAACGAATGGTTTGAACCTGGCGAAATTAAAGAGCTGTATTTGAACTTTAGCGACCCGTGGCCTAAAGCTCGTCACGCTAAGCGTCGTCTTACCCATCGCGGCTTCTTGGCAAAATATGCACAGCTTCTTGGTCCTGGTGGTCATATGCGTTTTAAAACTGATAATAGAGCGTTGTTTGATTTTTCTGTTGAGGAGTTCAAGGAGTTTGGCTGCGAAATTATCGCTTTAAGCTATGACCTCCATAATTCTGAATACGATAACCCTGTGCAAACTGAATACGAGCAAAAATTCAGCGCCTTGGGAACACCCATTAACTTCTGTGAAGTTGTGTTTAAATAATTTATTTGATACTCTTGCGCCTGTTTTATAGTGTGGAGTGAATTGGATGAATAAGAAATTTTTGTTTTGGGAAAATCCCAAACAGGCAGTGTGGCATACCATGCTAGCGTTACTTTTGATAGGCTGCATTAATATTTTTAGTGCCAGTTATATTAGGGCGGTAGCAGATGGTAGCAGCACTTTCTTCTATTTAACTAGATATGTTGCTTATTCCGTGATTGGCTTGGTAGCAATTTACTGCGTTAGAAAGCTTAACTACAGACATTTATTAAGCAAGAACGCAGTGGCCTTTGTTTATCTTGGCACCTTGGTTATGTTGGTGTTGGTAGATTTCATTGGTCTTGAAAGTGGCGGTGCACGTCGATGGCTGGGGATAGGCGGTTTGACGGTTCAGCCTTCTGAATTTGCAAAGCTGGCAATTATTATGCTATGTGCTCGTTATTTAGGATTGCATTTAAAGAAAAGTAAACCTGTCAGCTTCCTTGAAGGTAACGGTAGAATGTGCTTAGGTGCAACCTTGGCTTATGCATTTTTGGTTCAACAGCAGCCTGATATGGGTACTGCCGCAATTATCATGGCTTTAATGTTCTGTATGTATATTATTGCGGGGTTACCATTGCGACAAATTATTACCGTATGCTGCGTTGCTGTTGCTGGAGCGTTGTATTTAGTATTGTCTGCAGGATACCGCGCTGACCGTATTAGAGTATGGCTTGATCCTTGGATTGACGAGGTTGGCGATGGTTACCAAATGGTGCAGTCCATTCTTTCCATTGGTAGTGGTGGCTGGATTGGCACTAAATGGGGCGAAGGTTCTTCTAAATTCTTCTATTTGCCAGAAGCCCATACGGATTTTGCTTTTGCAGTATTCTGTCAAGAAAATGGGTTTTTAGGCGCATGTCTTTTGATGTTAATTTTTATCATTTTAGGCTGCGCTTTGCTAAGAATTGCCGTGTGTTCTAAAGATGAACGTGGCTTCTTGCTTGCTGCTGGAGTAAGCTTTTTGGTAGTAGGTCAGGCCGCTGCCAATATGGCAATGGTTTGTGGTCTGTTGCCGGTAATTGGTGTTCCCTTAGTCTTTATAAGCTATGGTGGTTCTTCACTTTTAGTTTCTATGATAGCCATTGGTTTGGCACTTTCTGTTTATGACGATGAGGTTGAGCGTGCGGAAGCTGCCGCAGTTGCAGAACCTAAGGAGCGTCGTAACGACCTGCGAGTTGTGAGCAGGAGGTGGCATCCCGAATGATGAATATGCGTGAAAATAAAAAGCGTTATGCTTTTTTATATGGAATTATTCTATTATTGTTCTGCGGCGTAGTATTGCGTTTAGCTTGGTTACAGTTATGGGATTCTGAACGTTTAACAAAACTTTCAGAACAGCAGGTTACTGCCGATATTACTCGCAAAAATCCTCGTGGTAAGATTTTAGACCGTGACGGGGAAGAGCTTGCTGTAAGCATCATGACCAGTTCCCTTTACGTGGATCCTGTCGAAATGGTTGACACCCTTAAAGGCAAAAAACAAAAGGAGCCTATTCGTGATGTGAAACGCTTAGGTGCAGATTTGCTTGCTCCTGTTTTGGATATGAGTGCCGAAGAATTATATGATTTATTTAGTTCTGAAGGCAGGTTCCTGTGGGTGAAACGCACTATGGAACCAAAGGTTGCTGAAGAAGTTAAGAAAATTATTGCTGACAATAAGTTGCCTGGTTTGCACTTTTTGGAAGAAAGCAAACGCTACTATACCAAAAAAGGTGCTGCTGCTCACGTCTTAGGCTTTGTTGGCACGGATGATATTGGTTGGGGCGGTATTGAGTACACACTAAATACTGTACTTAGTGGTGCAGAATCTAGACATGAGGCTTTGTTCAATGCTTTGGGCGGACAAATGCTAAATGAAGATGTCAAGACTCAAAAGCAAGAGAATCTTTTTAGTGTTTATTTGACCTTGGATAGCAAAATGCAGTACGTTTTGGAAGACGCTATGGAAGATGCCATTAAGCGTACCAAAGCGAAAGGTGCTGCAGCTATTATCATGGATCCTTATACCGGGGAAATTCTTGGTATGTCCAGTAGGCCTACTTTTGATCCTAATAAGTATGGCAATTATAGTCCTGAAACTTGGAGTAATAAGACCATCTCCATGATTTACGAACCTGGTTCTGTATTTAAACCTATCGTTGCCTGCATGGGTATGGCAGAACAACTGATAACTCCTGATACTATTTTCCAAGATGATGGCAAGATACAGATTGCTGACCGTACCATTCATAATTGGGATTATAAATGGGAGTATAAAGGTAAGGGGAAAATTCCTTTTAGTGAAGTAATCAAGCATTCTGTTAATACTGGTATGGTGCAGTTGGGGATGGAACTTGGTGCCCATCGCTTGACTAATTACAGTAAACTATTTGGCTTTGGCGAACCTACAGGTATTGAACTGCCTGGTGAAGAAAGTGGTATTCTTTACAAAGCAGAAGATATGTATAAACCAGATGTTGCTACTATGGCAATTGGTCAGGGTATCGCAGTAACTCCCATCCAAATTTTGCGTGCCATCTGTGCTATTGCTAATGGGGGTGAGCTTTTACAGCCTTACATTATCAAGAAGATTGTGGCTCCTAACGGTGATGTGGTGCGTGAGGGCGAGAAGAAAGTTATCCGTCAAGTAATTAGTAAGGATACTGCTTCCCAAATGCGTGATATGATGGAGCAGGTTGTTTCAGGTGGCGGTGGCAAATCTGCTGCCATTAAAGGTTATCGTATTGCTGGTAAAACCGGTACTGCAGAACGACTGGCTGAAAAAGGTGGTTACGAAAAGGATAAGTACATTGCTTCTTTTGTAGGTTTTGTGCCTGCAGATAAACCTAAGTACGCAATGCTGGTAATGATTGATACTCCGCAAGGTGCGTATTATGGTTCTCAAGTTTGTGCGCCTATTTTCCGTGACACACTGCAGCAAATTTTGGTTGCGAAGGGCATTCAGCCTATTAGTGACGAGGGCTTGCCTTCCTTTGAACAACTGGAGCAGGCAGAAGCAAAAGTTGCACAAACTGAAAAGCCTGTGCCGCAATTAACATTGCTTCCCGATGGTAAGATAAAATTGCCCGATTTCAAGGGCGTTGATATGCGTCGTGCAGCTGGCATTATTCGTCAGGGAAGACTGCGTATGAAACCTCATGGTAGCGGTTTTGCTTATAAACAGGAACCTAAGGCTGGTTCTGTAGTTACTGAAGGCGAAACAATAGAAATATGGTTTAAATAATTTTTGCCCACAGGAGGAGTATGCCCCCTGTGGGTAGAATTATTTATGTGGTGTTTTAGGCACTTTTAGTGTGTTCGTTAAATCTTTAAAATAATAAAATTAGGAGGGCGAAACATGTTATCCGATATCGAAATTGCTCAACAGGCGAAAATGTTAAAAATTACCGAAGTGGCTGCCAAACTTGGCATTCCTGAAGAAGACATTGAAATGTATGGTCGCTATAAAGCGAAACTTTCCATGGACTTGATTCGCAGAATGGAAGCTGAAAAACCGGGCAAACTGGTTCTCGTAACTGCAATTACTCCGACTCCGGCTGGCGAAGGCAAATCTACTACTACTGTTGGTTTGGCACAAGGCTTGGCAAAAATTAACAAGAACGTTATCGTAGCATTGCGTGAACCTTCCCTTGGTCCTTGCATGGGCGTTAAGGGCGGCGCTGCTGGCGGTGGCTATTCCCAAGTTGTTCCTATGGAAGACATCAACCTGCATTTCACTGGTGACTTCCACGCAATTACCTCTGCTCACATGCTTCTATCTGCAATGGTGGATAACCATGTGCAACAAGGCAATGCATTAAATATTGACCCGCGCCGTATCGTTTGGAAACGCGTTGTTGATATGAACGACCGCGAACTGCGTAACATTGTTGTTGGTTTGGGTGGCAAAGCTCATGGCGTACCTCGTCAAGATGGCTTTGATATTACTGTTGCTTCCGAAGTTATGGCAATCCTCTGCTTGGCAACTAGTCTCCGTGATTTGAAAGAACGCTTGAGCAAAATTATTGTTGCTTATGACTATTCAGGTAATGCAGTAACTGCTGGTCAAATCAATGCGCACGGTGCAATGGCAGCTCTTTTGAAAGACGCTGTTAAACCGAACTTGGTTCAAACCTTGGAAAATGTTCCTGCAATTATCCACGGCGGTCCTTTTGCAAATATTGCACACGGATGCAACAGCGTAATGGCAACTAAAACTGCTATGAAATTGGCAGATTACACCATTACTGAAGCAGGCTTTGGTGCTGACCTTGGTGCAGAAAAATTCTTTGATATTAAATGCCGTTATGCAGGCTTGAAACCTGACGCTGTAGTATTGGTTGCTACTGTTCGTGCTTTGAAAATGCACGGTGGCGTTCCCAAATCTGAACTCACTACTCCCAACGTGGAAGCTGTTAAAAAAGGTATCGTAAACCTTGAAAAACATATTGAAAACGTACAAAAATTTGGTGTACCTTTGGTAGTTGCAATCAACATTTTTGCTCAAGATACTCCGGAGGAATTGGAAGCTGTTCGTGAACATTGCGCAAAACATGGCGTAAACGTAGCCCTTTCCGACGTATTCGCTCGTGGTGGCGAAGGCGGTATAGAATTGGCTAAAGAAGTAGTAGCTTTGGCTGAAAGCGGAACTGCAAACTTCAAACCTATTTACGAAAGCGAAATGCCTTTGAAAGAAAAAATCGAAACCGTTGCTCGTGAAATCTATGGTGCTGATGGCGTAAACTTCAGTAAAGATGCTGAAAAAGCTTTGGCAGATTTCGAAGCTATGGGTTATGGCAACCTGCCTGTTTGCATGGCTAAAACCCAATACTCCTTCTCCGATGACCAAACCTTGCTCGGTCGTCCCAGCGGTTTCAAAATTACTATCAAGAACTGCCGTATCTCCGCAGGCGCAGGCTTCATCGTAGTTTTGACCGGTGATATCATGACTATGCCTGGTTTGCCGAAAGTTCCGGCGGCTGAGAAGATTGATGTTTCTGATGAAGGCGTAATTTCCGGTCTCTTCTAATATTTTTAAGAGAGTAGTTTTATTATGGATACTATTATCATGAGGGGCAAACCCGTAGCCGATAACTATAGAGAGCTTATTACCAATAAAATAAATGCGGCGAAGGCAAATGGTCGTCTCGTAACTTTGGCAGTGGTCGTTGTTGGTGACGACCCTGCCTCCCATGTTTACAAAAATCGTTTGGTAAAGCTTATTCAAGAGCTTGGCGGCGAAGCAAAGGAAGTTATCCTGCCTGCAGAAACCGAGGAAGCTGAAGTTGTAAGCATTATTAAAAAGATGAATCGTAATCGTTACATTACGGGAATTTTGCCTATGATGCCTATGCCGAAGCACATCGACAGCGATGTAGTTGGTACTGCTGTTGCTGCTAATAAGGATGTTGATTGTTTGAACTATTCTAATATGGGAGAGTTCTTTACTGGGAAAAATCCTTATGCAGCTGCTACACCTCGTGCATGTATGGCAACCTTAGAGCATTATGGCATTGAACTTGAGGGCAAATACGTAGTTGTTATTGGTCGTAGTAATGTGGTGGGTAAACCTGTTGCTATGTTGGCACTACAAAAAAATGCCACTGTTACCATTTGCCATTCCAAAACTAAAAATCTTGCAGAGCTGACTCGTCAGGCTGATGTGATTATTGCTGCCGTTGGCAAGCCTTGCTTTGTTAAACCGGATATGGTAAAAGAGGGCGTTGTTATTGTGGACGTTGGCATGAATTCCGTTGATGGCAAACTGGTGGGCGATGTGGATCCTGCTGTCGAAGCTAAGGCAAGCTCTTTTACTCCTGTTCCCGGTGGTATTGGTGTTGTTAGCAATATGATGGTTATGGATGCCTTAACTCGTCACATTTAAGAGGTGGTAAGAAATGCAAAGATTTTTGTGGATAGTTCTCCTAATTGTTTTTACCATCTTCATATTCTTTAGTTCTTCTTTGCCGGCAACTGAGTCTGCCAAGATGAGTGGTTATGTTGTAACTGCGTTAAACGCAGCTTTTGAAATGCTTGGTATGCGTTACGATGGCAATTTGGAATATACTATTCGTAAGTTGGCGCATTTTATGGAGTTTGGCGGACAAGCCTGGCTTTTGTGCAAAACTTACAATGAGTTTTACGTTTCTAATCGTGTGTCCACCGGTTACATTCTGTTCTTTGGTTTGTTGACCGCAGTTGTGGACGAATATATTCAGTTCTTTACTCCAGGTCGTGAGTGCCGCGTGACAGATGTGCTTTTAGATTTTAGTGGTACGTTTTGTATGTGGTTGGCGTACCGCATCTGGCAATGGACTAAGTGAAACGCGTGATAAGCACCGTCTAACGTTGTTGAAACTGCAACTGTTTGCTTGACGTACTTCTAGTACGCCGGCGCGGCACAGTTTTGTTTAGCCTAGTTATCCGGCACTTCTGACGCGTTTGGAAAAGTTAAGATGAAATATAAAAAGCTGTAGCGAAAGCTACAGCTTTTTTCGTTTTTAGTGACGGAAGCCTTTATGATGCTTGCCAAATTTTTTGGGAGGTTGTTGCACGCGGATTGCTTCGCGTTGCTCTTTGCTCATATCGCGAAGTTCTTCACGTTGAGTTTCATGATGTTTTTTCATTCTTTCCATTTGAGCTTTGTGGAACTCTCTGTCATTTTTGATGAAGTCTTCAACTTCTTGACGTTGCTCAGGGGTGAGCTTGTTCATTTTTGCTTCAACACGTTTTTGGTGAGCCTCTTTGCGTTTTTCAAAACGAGCCTTACGTTGCTCGAAACGTTCTTTTTCTTCAGGGGTCATTTTCTCCCAGCGTTCAGCACGCCATTTTTGGATAGCTTTCTTGCGTTCTTCAGGACTCATTTTTTTCCAAGCTTCGCGACGAGCTTCACGTTCCTTGATTTGTTCTTCAGTTAATTGGGGGCGACAATGTTTGCCGTCTTTGTGGCGACGATGCTCGAAGCGGTCGTTGCAATCAACTCTGTCTTCACATTTGAGGATTTTGTTAACGCGTTCACGCATAGTCGGTTTATCAGGGGTTTCGTTTGCGAAAGCTGCGTTAGCACAGAAAGCGGTCAGTACGGTAGCTGCCAGTAAAGCTTTTTTGTAATTCATTTTCAACATAATTTGTCACTCCTTACATTCAGTCAGTTTTTGCTTTTCGTTTTAGATTTCTTAGGGGATTTTGTGTGGGGTTCCTTTGTTGTGCTTATCATAACAGGCCATTATGTTTTTATTTTGTTGGTTGTATGTCTTTTTTATGTTTTTAATCAATGGTAAAAACATAATTTTGTCATAAGTAAGTTTTATATTATAATAAATAAGTAAAGACTAATTTGTGAACGTAAAAAGAAAACTAAAAGCGAGGTGCTCATATGAACAAAATCTTAATCGCTGATGACAATAAACAAATCACTTCCATTTTAGCAAGCTATGCTCGCAAAGAGGGCTTGGAACCCGTAATCGCTCTTGACGGTGCGGAGGCATTGGATGCTTTTGCTCGTTATCAAGATGATATCGTTATGATACTTCTTGACGTGATGATGCCCGAAGTTGACGGCTTCGAGGTTTGCCGTCGACTGCGTAAGGAAAGCATGGTTCCCATCATTATGATTACTGCTCGTGGCGAAGACTATGATAAAATTATGGGTCTCGATATTGGCGCTGATGATTACGTTATTAAACCTTTTTCTGCTAATGAAGTAATGGCGCGTGTGCGTGCAGTACTGCGCCGCATCCAAGTTCAGGAGCAGCAAAAGCAAAACGTTTACGAAGTAAGCAATTTGAAAATTGACTTAGATAAATATGTTGTAGAAATTGGTGGCGAAGAAGTTGCCCTAACTAAAAAAGAAATTGAACTTTTGTGGACCTTAGCAAAAAATAGCACCAAGGTTTTTAGTCGTGAAAATTTGTTGGACAGTATTTGGGGTTACGATTATTTTGGCGACAGCCGTACTGTTGATAGTCATATCAAACGCCTGCGTGCTAAACTTGATAAGTACGACCACGAAGGCTGGGACATCAAAACTATTTGGGGCGTTGGCTATCGCTTCGAAGTAAAATAGAAGGAACGTAATTGGAGCAGACTATGAAAAATAGATTCAGCAACAAAATTGCTGTCAAGTTAGCTCTATATTTTGCTGCAGTGCTCTTAACCTTCTCCTTGATTATGGGGGGATTGTTCTACCAATACTTTAAGCAGCATAATGTAGACGTAACTAAAAAAGAAATGACTCTGCGTGCTACTAAGATTGCTGAAGTTATTAGTGAAGATTTTGAGTTTTTGCGTGGGCGCTACGGCGATCGTATTTCTCAAAGCCGCTTTATTAATACTTTAGATAAGGCAATGCAGGAAATAGTTTGGGTAGTTGACAGCGAATACAATCTGAATTTGAATATGGACGTGGTGCGTAAGTTCCAAGCTCGTAGTGGCAAGCATCACGAAAGATTGAAACGTTTTATTCCCAAAGACCCCCAAGACGCATATCGCAAATTGCCTAATCACATTAAGACCAATGTAGAAAAAGGTTTTAAAGGTGAAAGCTTTATTTTGGAAGAGTACAATCCTGTGCTGGAAGATACCATGCTTACAGTTGGTGCACCTGTGTACTATAAAAACGGTGTGGTAAAAGCTGTAGTAATGCTACACTCTCCTGTGCAAGGTACTAAAGATGCTATTTGGGCAGGCTTGCGGATTCTGTTCTACAGTATGTTGGCTGCGTTGGTTTTAGTTTCCGTGCTGAGTATTGTTCTTTCCTGGCGCTTTACCAAGCCTTTGAATCTGATGAAGGAAATAGCTATGCGTCTGGCGGATAAAGACTATAAGGCTCGTTGCGACATTGAACAGAACGACGAGATTGGTGAGCTTGCTAATACCCTGGACGTATTAAGTGAGCGCTTGCAGTTGGCGGATGAAGAAAGTCAAAAGCTGGAGAAGCTGCGTCGTGAATTTATCGCTAATATTTCTCACGAGTTGCGTACACCGGTGACCGTTATTCGCGGTAGCTTGGAAGCTTTACGTGATGGCGTTATTACTGAGCCGGAAGAGGTGGAGGAATATCACGACCAAATGCTTTCGGAAAGTGTGTTCCTGCAACGCTTGATTAACGATTTGTTAGACTTGTCCCGCTTACAGAATATGGATTTTCCCATTGAGAAGGAGCCTTTGAATTTATGCGACGTGGTGCAGGATGCAGTGCGTAGTAGCAGGCGCTTAGGTTTGGAGAAAAATATCGAGATAGATTTGACTTCCGATACTGATATTTATGTGCTGAATGGTGATTATGGCCGTTTGCGCCAAATGCTTTTAATCTTTTTGCACAATAGCATTAAGTTTTCTGATGAGGGTGGCAAGATTGAGGTTGCTTTGGCGGAGAATAAGCTTGTCATTAGGGATTATGGCTGCGGAATTAAAGCAGAGGATATTCCCCACGCTTTCGACCGTTTTTACAAGGCACGTAATGAAAAGAATAAATCTGGTAGCGGGTTGGGGCTTGCTATTGCGAAACAAATTGCTTTGCGTCATGATATGACCTTGGATTTGGCAAGTGAGCAAGGTAGTTACACACAGATTACTGTAAATTTACCGCCTAAGGAAAAGGTGGAATAGGAGTTTGAAATGATGAATTATGGATGCAAGGGATTAAACGTTGTGATTAGCGGCGGAACTTCCGGGATTGGCTTGGCTACTGCGGAAAAGTTTTTAGCTGACGGAGCAAATGTATTCATTTTGGGAAGAAGCTTTCTGCGTGGTACCATGGCTGTGCAAAAATTACAAGTGCTTACTGGAAGCAAGGTTTTTTATGTTCCCTGTGATGTTACGAATAAAGAAGATTGTCAAAAAGCGTTGGCAGGTATTGGTGGGATGATAGATGTTCTGGTGAATGCTGCTGGTGTTTATCAGGAACAACGCTTGGAAAATATGACGGAGGAAGATTTTTCTAATATCTTCGATACCAATGTAAAAGGAACGTTGCTCTTGACACAGGCTGCCTTGCCCTATATGTATGGTGGCGGTAGCATTGTGAACATTGCTTCTGACGCAGGAATCAGTGGGAACTATGGTTGCCCTGTGTATTGCGCATCTAAGGGAGCGATTGTTGCTTTGACGAAGGCGCTTGCCTTGGATTACGCACCAAACATTCGGGTGAACTGCGTTTGTCCTGCGGATGTCGATACGCCTTTGTTGAGAAAACAGTTGGAAGATAGTAACGGGGGCTATACCTTAGACGATATGGCAGACGCTTATCCGTTAGGACGTATTGGAAGGGCAGAGGAGATTGCTCACGTGATTTGCAGTGTGGCGAGTCCGATGAATAGCTTCATGACGGGGGCGGTAATTCCTGTCGACGGTGGCTTAACTGCTAAATAAAAACGCGTGATAAGCACTGTCTAACGTTGTTGGAACTTCGATTGCTTGCTCGACGTACGCTTTAGTACGCCGTCACGGCGCAATCTTGTTCCGCCTAGTTATCCAGCACTTCTGACGCGTTTTTAGATTTTCTAATATAAAGTGGGTTAAAACAGGTACGAGAGTAAAACTCGTACCTGTTTTTATTTGGGTTAAGCATCATAAAGTGCTATAATAGGTGTGGCAATTCTGTTGAGGAACTTTGTCAAAAATAGGAGGTGCTTTTTATGAGAAGCAACGCACCCATTGGTGTATTAGATTCCGGTGTTGGCGG
>JAGAPX010000042.1 GCA_017623055.1 Phascolarctobacterium sp. | reverse complement strand
CTTGACTGATATGCCATTAGTGCTATAATCAATTCAATACGAAATAAGCAACGCTATGAAGGAGAAGCAGCCTGCCAAACTTTCAGAAAGCTGTCGGTTGATGCAAGACAGTAGTAAGGCTCACCTGTTCCGCTCCGGAGCGGCAAATGATGAATTTGACGGGCTCGCCCGATACAGCGAACGAAAGATGGCCGTTAGGCAATTTGGGTGGCAACGCGGGAAAGTTCTCGTCCCATTGGGGATGGAGAGCTTATTTTTTTACCGTTTTGCATTTAAATGCCTTGGCTAATTTGGGTGGTACCGCGAGAAAAAGAGGCTCGTCCCAAAAGGACAGCCTCTTATTTATATAGTAAAGGAGACGGAATTTATGAAACGAGCATACAATTTCAACGCTGGTCCTTCTGCAATGCCCTTGGAGGTTTTGCAGGAAGCTCAAGCAGAATTTTTAAATTACGCTAACACTGGTATGAGTATTATCGAAATGAGTCATCGTAGTCCTGAATACGATGCGCTTCACAAAGAAACTAAGGATTTGCTCCGTGAATTGATGGAAATTCCTGAAGACTACGAAATCCTTTTCATTCAAGGCGGTGGCAGTACCCAGTTCTTGATGACCGCGGCAAACTTCTTCACCAAAGAAAGAGCTGCCTACATCAACACCGGTGTTTGGTCCAAGAAAGCTTTGGCAGAAGCGAAACGCTATGGTGAAGCTTACGAAGCTGCAAGCAGTGCGGATAAGAACCACTCCTATATTCCCCAAGAATTTACCTTTAAACCGGAAACTTCTTACGTGCATATTACTTCTAATAATACAATTTACGGTACTGAATATCCTGACTTCCCCAAATTTGACGTGCCCGTAATTTGCGATATGAGTAGTGACATTCTCTCCCGTAAGGTAAACGTGGCAGATTTTGATTTAATCTACGCAGGCGCACAAAAAAATCTTGGCCCTGCTGGCGTGGTTATCGTAATTGCGAAAAAATCTTTCCTGGCAACTGCCAACGAAGATTTGCCCACTATGCTGAAATATTCCACCTTTACCGAAAACGATTCCCTTTACAACACTCCGCCCGTATTCTGCATTTACATGGTAAACAAAACCTTACACTGGATTAAACGTCAAGGCGGCGTAGATGTTGTTGCGAAAAACAATGCAGAAAAAGCTCAAGTTATTTATGATGTGATTGATAACAGCAACGGGTTCTTCATTGGCCACGCTGAAAAAGAATACCGTAGTAAAATGAACATCACCTTTAACTTGGCTGATAAAGATTTAGAAAAAGATTTCGTGGCGAAAGCAAAGGCTGCAGGCTTCATTGGCGTTGGCGGTCATAGACTGGTTGGTGGCTGCAGAGCTTCTACCTACAATGCAGTACCCATGGAAGCGTGCCAAGCTTTGGCAGAATTTATGAAACAATATCAAGCTGAACATAGCAAATAAAAATGATGGAGGATTCTAGAAATGGCTTTTAAAGTTTTTGTAAGTAATGACGTAAGTGAAAAAGGCGTAGCTTTGCTGCGTGAACATTTTGATGTAGACGTAATGCCCAATATGCCGGTTCCCGAACTGTGCAAAATCATTGGCGAATACGACGCTCTTGTTAGCCGTAGCCAAATCCAAGTAACTAAAGAATTGATTGACGCTGCAACTAATTTGAAAGTTATTGGTCGTGCAGGTGTTGGCGTAGATAACATTGATATTCCTGCTGCTACTGCTCGTGGTATCGTTGTACTGAACACTCCGGAAGGCAACACCATGGCTGCAACTGAACATACTGTGGCAATGCTCATGGCTATGACCCGTCACATTCCTCAAGCTCATCAATCCATGCAAGAAGGCAGATGGGATCGTAAAAGCTTTGACGGTATCCAAGTTCAAAACAGAACCTTGGGTATCATTGGCGTAGGTCGCATCGGTAGCCGCGTTGCAAAACGTATGCAAGGTATGGAAATGACTACTATCGGTTATGACCCGTACATCACTGAAGAACGTGCTCGTCAAGTTGGCGTTGAATTGGTAGATTTGGATACCTTGTTGGCAAAATCTGACTATATCACCATTCACACTCCGTTGACTAAAGAAACTGAAAAAATGATTAACGCAGAAACCATCGCTAAAATGAAAGATGGTGTGCGTTTCGTAAACTGCGCTCGTGGCGGTTGTATGGATGCTCAAGCTGTTGCTGATGCTGTTAAGAGCGGCAAAATGGCTGGCGCTGCAATCGACGTTTACACCAGCGAACCTTTGCTCCCCGAAAACAATCCGTTCCTTGGCTTGCCCCAAGTTGTACAAACTCCGCACCTTGGTGCTTCTACTCTTGAAGCGCAAGTTGGCGTAGCAGTTGACGTTGCTTATGGCGTAATTGACGCTCTCCTTGGCAAACCTGTTATGACTGCTGTAAATATGGCTCCCATTCCGAAAAGCGTTGCAACTGTAATCCAACCGTACTTCGGTTTGGCAGAACGCATGGGTACTGTAGGCATTTACTTGGCAGATGGCCCGGTTAAAGAAGTTGCAATTGAATACACTGGTGCATTGGCAGAAACCGAAGTTCAAGCTTTGACCACTGCTTTCCTCAAAGGCTTGTTGAACCCCATTCTCCAAGAATCCGTAAACTATGTAAATGCTCCTGGTCTTGCTAAAGCTCGTAACTTGAATGTTAAAGAAGTTAAATCTCACCATGCGGGCTACTTCACCACTGCAATTACCGTGAAGATTGCTACTGATAAAGGCGCTCATAAATTGGTAGGTACTTTGTTCGACGGCAAAGAACCTAAGATTGTAGAAATCGACCAATACAGAGTGGACTTCAAACCGGAAGGCTATCTGCTCCTTGCACCGCACGCTAACAAACCTAATATGATTGGTCAAATGGCTACCATTCTTGGTAACGCTGGCATTAACATTAATGGCATGCAAGTTGGCAGCACCACTAAAGACGATACCAACATTATGGCAATTGCTGTTGGTAACGATATCCCCAACGATATTATGCTCCAACTCCGTGGCGTAGACGGCATCTTCGACGTGAAGCTGATTAACTGCGAGGGGTAATGAACTGAATTAACGCAATAAAAAACGCGGCTCATACGAGTCGCGTTTTTGTGTATATGGAATTTTTTAATCTTATTCTTCTTTGTACTCAGGGTCGAACTTGGGATTCAAGAAGGTTGTGAATACCCAAGCGAGGATTGCACCGGAGATGTTGTGCCAAGCAGAGAAGATTGCTCCGGGAACAGTAGCCATGGGCATTGCGGAGAAGTGTGCTTTCGCCAAACCAGTTGCCAAACCGGAGTTTTGCATACCAACTTCAACGGAAAGAGCAATTGCTTTTTTCCAGCTCATACCGGTAAGACGAGCAAGGGTGAAGCCCAAGAGATAACCAAGACAGTTGTGGAGCACAACAACCAAAATGATAATGCTGGAGGTTTTCAAAATGTTGTCGCGGCTAACAGCGATAACACCAGCAATAATGAGAGAAATTGCAATACCGGAAACTGCGGGCAGGTAATCTGTAGCAGCGGCTGCCAATTTGGGAAGGAAGTACTTAACTGCCAAGCCTAAGCAGATGGGTACGATTACGATTTGCACGATGCTCCAGAACATACCGATAGGGTCAAAGGCAATGCGTTCGCCAATGAGTTTATAGGTGATGAACGGAGTCAAGATGGGGGAAAGAACAGTGGAAACACTGGTCATGGTTACGGAAAGTGCAATGTCGCCTTTGGACATAAAGGTAATTACGTTAGAAGAAGTACCACCCGGACAAGTACCAACCAGTACAACGCCGGCAGTAAGGGCAGGGTCAAGGTCGAAGGCAGAAGCGATAACGTAAGCTAAGCCGGGCATAATCAAAAATTGTGCGCAGGCACCGATGAATACATCTAAGGGGCGCTTCAAAACTAGAGCAAAATCTTTCAAATCAAGGGTTGTGCCCATACCAAACATTACGATACCAAGCAAAGTGCTGAGTACGGCAACTCCGCCAATCTTGCCAACAACCCAAGTAAAGTTTTGGGGCATGGTCATACCAAGAATTAAAAACAGTACGGCTATCAGACCAAAGTATTTACCAATGAGCTGACATAATTTTTTCATCATCAAGACCTCTTTTCTTTATAAATAGGATACGCCTCTAATCATAAACCTAATTATAGTTCAAAATAAAAATAATTCAACTTTGGCAAGGTTTATAATTTTTATCTGAAAAAAGTTGTAAAGAATTGAACGAAATGGATATGACAAGTCTTGTTTTCAAATCGCTACTTGAAGCCACCTGTTCCCCTTAGTATAATGTAAGTACCAGAATAAATTATGAGGTGCTAATTATGTTCTTACCATTTATCGCATTTTTAGGTGGTTTGGCTTTATTCTTATACGGTATGCAGCTTATGGGCGATGGCTTGCAAAAGGCTGCTGGCGAAAAATTACAAAAGATTTTAGAAATGATGACAGGTGTCATCGTTTTTGGCGTGCTTCTTGGCGCAGTGGTTACTGCTGTTCTCCAATCCAGTAGCGCAACGACGGTTATGACCGTTGGCTTAGTCAACGCAGGACTTCTAACCTTGAAGCAAGCCTTTGGCATCGTTATGGGCGCTAATGTTGGTACAACTATTACCGCTCAATTGATTGCCTTTAAATTAACTCACTACGTTCCGCTGATTTTGTTCATTGGTTTTATGATGAACATTCTTTCCAAACGCAGTCGCGGTAAATTTATCGGGCAAGTGCTTTTAGGCTTTGGCGTTTTGATGATTGGTATGGAGTTTATGGGCAAGGCGGTTATGCCCCTGCGCGAATACTCCGGCTTCATCGAGTTCATCCAAAAATTTGCAGAGTACCCCTTGCTGGGCATAGGCGTTGGTATCGTAATGACTGTGCTTGTTCAATCTAGTAGTGCTACCATCGGTATCTTGATTGCCATGGCAACTCAAGGTTTGATTACCCTTGAAGGCGCAATTCCTGTCCTCTTAGGTGACAATATTGGTACCTGTATTACAGCAGTGCTTGCAACCTTGCGTGCTAATGCTACGGCAAAACGCGTGGCGCTTGCTCACGTAATGTTTAATTTAATAGGTAGTATTATTTTCGTAACCTTTATGGCTTGGTTCGTGAAGCTTGTGCTGGCTGTTTCTCCCAGCGGCGATATCGCCCGCCAAATTGCGAATGCTCACACCGCTTTCAACGTAATCAATACTCTAATCTTCATTCCCTTTACCGGACCCTTCATTAAATTGGTGGAACGTATGCTTCCCGATAAGAGTGAAGTTATCTCCCGTCGTCCCGTTTACCTTGACGAGGCAATGCTTAAAACTCCGTCCATCGCCATGAGCTTGGCGGTAAAGGAAGTTGTACGCATGGGTAATCTTGCTCAGAAAAATGTGCGTTTAGCAATGGAAGCCATCAACGAATTTGACGAGGACAAGGTAAAATATGTTCTTGACCACGAGCCAGTAGTGGACTCCTTGGAAACTGAAATTACCCGCTACCTTACCAATATGAGCGAGGTTCCCATGGGTAATGATTTGTCTGAGCGTCATACCGGTCTCTTGCACGCTTGTAATGACATCGAGCGTATTGGTGACCACGGTAAAACTTTGGCGAAAAGGGCTCGTAAGATTTTTGAGGACGAGGTAAACTTCTCCCCCGAAGCAAGGGAAGAGCTGGTAATACTTAGCCAGATGGTGCTTGACGCCAGCGGTAAAACTTTAGAAGCCTTAGAGAAAAACGACAAGGCTATTGCCGCAGAGGCTGTGGAGCTGTGTCGTGAAGTGAAGCGTTTCCAAAAAGAAATTCGTAAAAATCACAT
Organism: Phascolarctobacterium sp.; assembly: GCA_017623055.1. GTDB lineage: Bacteria > Bacillota > Negativicutes > Acidaminococcales > Acidaminococcaceae > JAHHUH01. The sequence continues at coordinate 172 of JAGAPX010000042.1, read as the reverse complement.
TATCCGTCTTAACGAAAGACGTTGTGACCCGGTGGCAGGCTTTATGATGCTGGAACTTCTTATTAATATGAAGCGTGTTGCTGACCATTCCAAAAACATCAGCCAGCTGGTACAAGGTACATTCTAAAATTGTTGTAGGCTTGTGAAAAAACTATGTTGAAATTAGGGGCTT
>JAGAPX010000041.1 GCA_017623055.1 Phascolarctobacterium sp. | reverse complement strand
TAAAATAGTTTTAAAGTCCTGTACTTGACTCCATTCTTCCTACGCCTCTTTGGGTGGAGTTTGGGTACAGGACTTTTATTTTTTATGAAATGCCACAGTTTATAGTGTATAATAAGAGGAACAAACTTCTTGTGAGGAATCTTAAATGCAAAATTTTACTTTATCTAAACAATTTTTTCGTGACGTGTGGTATTTGACTAAAAGCTATTGGCAGTCGGAGGAAAAGAAAAAAGCCTTTTTCCTTTTGACCTGTATCGTAGGCTTGACCCTTGCCATTGTTTATATGCTGGTGCTTTTGAACCGTTGGAACAATAGTTTTTACAGCGCTCTCCAAAATTACCAGACCGATTTGATTTTTGACGAGCTGATTCATTTTACATACTTGGCGTTCATTTACATTATTTTGGCGGTGTACTCCTACTATCTGCAACAGGTTTTAATTTTGAACTGGCGTCGTTGGCTGACGGAACGCTTCATCGAAATTTGGCTCAAGAACAAAACCTACTACAACTTGCAAATGTTTGGTAAGGACACGGATAACCCTGACCAACGTATCAGTGAGGACGTGCGCCTTTTTGTAGAGATGACCTTGAGCTTTGCCATTGGTCTTTTAAAATCAGTGACCACTTTGGCTTCCTTCGTCGTAATTTTGTACGAGCTTTCCGGCTCCTTGAAGTTTACTCTTTTTGGACAGCAGTGGGAGATTAGCGGTTACCTTTTCTGGGCAGCTTTCTTCTATTCTATTTTAGGTACTTGGGTAACTCATCTTGTGGGTCGCAAGCTGGTGAAGCTTAATTTTATCCAACAACGCTACGAGGCAGATTTCCGTTTTGCCATGATTCGCCTGCGTGAAAGTAGTGAGAGTGTTGCCTTCTATCGTGGCGAAGCCCAAGAGGGTAGGGTGTTTAGGGAACGCTTTACCTTGCTTTTAGACAACTTCTGGAAAATCATCACCAAGCAAAAGCAGCTGGTGTGGTTGAATTCCGGTTACTCCCAAATCGCAATCATCTTCCCCTTTGTAGCGGCAATGAACCGTTATTTGGCGAAGGAGTTTACTCTTGGCGGATTGATGCAGGTTGCCAGCGCCTTTGGTCGTGTGCAGGATAGCTTGTCTTATTTTGTAGATACTTATTCCAGCCTTGCGACTTGGCAATCCGTAGTAATGCGTTTAACTTACTTTGGCCGTCACATGCAGGAGGTTTCTGCTGATGCGGAGCGCTTCCATTTAGCTCGCTTTGTGGCGGCTGGGGAAGTGCGTGCTGAAAATATGCAAGTCGATTTGCCCGACGGTACGCCCTTGCTGAAAGATGTTACCTTTACTTTGGAACCAGGGGCTAATGTTTTGATTAAAGGTGTCAGCGGTAGCGGTAAGAGTACTTTGCTTCGTGCCATTGCAGGAATTTGGCCCTACGTTGAAGGAACCATTGCCTTGCCTGAGCAGGAGAAGCTGATGTTTATTCCCCAAAAGCCTTACCTGCCATTAGGAAGCTTGCGAGAAGCTTTGCTTTATCCGGGAAACAAGCCTGTCAGCGACGAAGTGCTTGTTGCGTTAATGGAGCAGTGCCAAATTGGTTACCTGCAAGATAAATTGGACATCGTTGCTGATTGGAGCCACGTTCTTTCCGTTGGCGAACAGCAACGTTTAGCTTTTGTCCGTGCACACATTCAAGAGCCGTTATGGTTATTCCTTGACGAAGCCACCAGTGCTCTTGACGAAGAAACGGAAGCCAAGATGTACACCCTTGTGGGAGAACGCTTGCCTGCTACAACAATCGTCAGCATCGGACACAGAAGTACTCTTAATAAATACCACCAACACATTTTACAATTGGATAAGGCAAATAAGAGCGTGGTGTTAAAATCTCTATAGAAGTTTCTGATTTGGAAAACTCTGTTGGAAAATGTAAAAGAGTTTTCTGTTTAGAAAGCTGTGCTACAATTTGTAAAAGAGTTTTCTGTTTTAAAAGATACTGTGCAAAAACAAAAGAAGAGCTTGCGATTGCAAGCTCTTCTTAATTTTTATGTGCTATTAAATTTTACAGCCCGCCGTACATAAGTCCTAACACCATAATGATAATGGTTAAGGGAACGTAAACATACTTGCCAACTAAACCGAAAATCTCCGGCATTTTACCGTGACCAATTTCCAGTTCTTTACGCAATTCGTCCCAACCAAGAATGTAGTAGATGGTCGCAGCACCCATAACAGCGCCAAAGGGAACGATTACTACGGAGATGAAGTCCATCCACGCGCCAACCTTGGGTTCGGATTCAATAAAGATACCAACTACCAAGCTAACCACGCAGGTGATGATGGAAGCAGCTTTTCTGGAATTGGTAAAATTCTCTTGTAAATGTTCGGTGGGTGCTTCCAAAAGATTGATTAAGGAAGTAATGCCTGCAAAGAGAACTGCCACGAAGAAAATGATTGCGAAGAATTGACCAAAGGGCATTTGTTGGAAAACCTTGGGTAAGGTTAAGAATACGAGGACAGGTCCACTGCCCGCACCGATACCGTAGGCGAAAACTGCGGGCATAATCGCCAACGCAGAAATCATTGCGGCGCAAGTGTCGAAGCCTGCGGTGCGCAGGGAAGCCTCCGGAATATTAACATCTTTTTTGATGTAGGAGCCATACACAATCATACTGCTGCCACTGATGGACAGGGAGAAGAACGCTTGACCCATTGCCATAATCCAAGTTTTAATGTTCAGCAACTTGTCCCATTGGGGAACGAAGAGGAATTCGTAGCCTGCACCGCTACCGGGCAGGAAAGAAATCCAGATTGCCATGCCAAGGAAGAGTACGAAGAAAGAGGGCATCAAAATTTTGTTAGCCTTTTCAATGCCATTGCTTACACCGCTGACTAAGATTGCACAGGTCATGGCGATAACTGCGATATGCCAAGGAACGCTGCCGAAATCTCCAAGGATTGCTCCAAAGTAAGCCCCCGGGTTAGCAGTCATCAGGTCGCCACTGACGAAGCCCCATAAAGTGCGCAGTACCCAGCCTAAAATAATTGCGTAGCCAATTGCAATGCCAAGACTGCCCAAAAGAGGAATCCAGCCAATCTTTTTGCCAAACCAGCCCATACCACGTTTGCCAAAGCAATATTCGTAGGAGCCTACAGTTCCGCTTTTAGATTTGCGTCCTAAACCGAACTCAGCAGAAAGACCTACCCAGCCAAACAAGAAGATGAAAATCAAGTAGGGGATTAGGAAGGCTGCACCGCCATACTCGCCAAGGCGATAGGGGAACATCCAAATATTGCCAAGTCCTACAGCAGAGCCAACGCAAGCCAGCACGAAGCCTAAGGACGAAGTAAAATTATCATTACGTTTAGAAATGTTTTCTTTCAATTAAGAGACCTCTCTTTAAATACCGCCGTAGATAAGACCCAGTACCATGATGATGATGGTCAGAGGAACGTAGAGGTATTTAGCAGCTGCTCCGAATGCTTCGGAAAGTTTGCCGTGACCTTGTTCCATCTCTTTGCGAATATCATCCCAGCCAAGCACGTAGTAAACAGAGATTGCACCAAGCACTGCACCCAAAGGAGAGATGATGATGGAAACGAAGTCCATCCACGCACCAACCTTAGGTTCAGCTTCGATGAATACGCCTACGCCCAAAGCGATGGCACAGCTGGCAAGTACCGCTACCTTACGGTTCAGGTTAAAGTTTTTCTCCCAGCTTTCAGCAACTGCTTCCAACATATTGATAAGGGAAGTAATGCCTGCGAAGAGAACTGCTACGAAGAAAATAATTGCGAAGAATTGACCCAGAGGCATTTGTTGGAAAACCTTGGGCAATGCCAAGAATACCAAAGCAGGACCACGACCTGCGCCAATGCCATAAGCAAAAACTGCGGGCATAATCGCCAACGCTGCAACCATTGCAGCACAAGTATCAAAGAAAGCAGTACGCAAGGACGCTTTCGGAATGTCTACGTTTTTATCGAGGTAAGCGCCGTAAACAATCATACCACTACCGGTAATGGACAGGGAGAAAAATGCTTGACCCATTGCCATAATCCAAGTGTTGATGTTGAGAAGCTTATCCCATTGGGGAATGAAAAGGAATTCATAGCCTGCACCAGCACCGGGCAGGAAAGAAACCCAAACTGCCAAACCAACAAAGAGACAGAAGAAAATAGGCATCATGATTTCGTTTGCCTTTTCAATGCCACCACCAATGCCTAAAAGAAGAATGAGACAGGTAGAACCAATAATCATAATATGCCAAGGCAAGCTGCCAAATTCACCAAGAGCTGCGCCAAAGTAAGCGCCGGGGTCACCAGTCATCAAATCGCCGGAAATGAAGCCCCACAAAGTACGCAGAACCCAACCGATGATGATTGCGTAACCAATTGCGATACCAAGGCTACCCATCAAGGGAATCCAACCTAAAGTGCGACCAAAGCCTTCCATTTTACGTTTAGCAAAACAGTAAGCGTAAGAACCTAAAGTACCGGTGCCTGCTCTACGACCAATGGCAAATTCTGCGGAAAGACCAACCCAGCCAAATAAGCAGATAAAAAATAAATAAGGCAGTAAGAACGCTGCCCCGCCGTACTCACCAAGACGATAGGGGAACATCCAGATGTTACCAAGTCCAACGGCAGAGCCTACACATGCAAGGACGAAGCCGAGGGACGACTTAAAATTGTCGTTTTGTTGAGCTGAATTTTTTTCGTTGTTCATTTTTAAAACTTCCTTTCTACCGCAGCCGAAGCCGCCCTACAAAATAACCCATAGTGAAACAATGCTACTATGCTACAAATGCTACTCCCTTAGGATAACAGAAAAGGATAAATAAAACAAGGAATTATCAGACAATTTTTAGATTTGTAAACTTTAAAACAGAAAACTTCTGTTTTTCATAGGATAAAACTCAAATAAAAAATTTTCCTTGACTGATATGCCATTAGTGCTATAATCAATTCAATACGAAATAAGCAACGCTATGAAGGAGAAGCAGCCTGCCAAACTTTCAGAAAGCTGTCGGTTGATGCAAGACAGTAGTAAGGCTCACCTGTTCCGCTCCGGAGC
>JAGAPX010000040.1 GCA_017623055.1 Phascolarctobacterium sp. | reverse complement strand
GTAGGAGGTTCGCCGGGACGCAGCTTTTTGTAAATTTCAACGAGAGCTTCATCTCTGTTATTGGTAGTATCTTTTTCCAAGGTAGCCAACACAAAGGGATGCTCGCCAAACAGGCTGAGAATTTCTTCATTAGAAGACAAGCCTAAAGCACGCAGGAGTACGGTAGCAGGCAATTTTCTAGTTCTATCCACACGAGCATAAATAACATCGTTGATGTCAGTTTCATACTCAATCCATGCACCACGGTTAGGAATAACGGTAGTACCGAAGATTTTTTTGCCGCTGGGATCCATATTCACAGCGTAATATACACCAGGAGAACGAACCAATTGGCTAACGATAACACGTTCAGCACCATTGATTACGAAAGTACCGGTTTCGGTCATCAAGGGGAAATCGCCCATGAATACGGAAGATTCCTTGATTTCGCCAGTATCTTTATATACCAGGCGTACTTTAACATTCATAGGAGCAGAGTAAGATTCATCTCTTTCCTTGCATTCCTCAACATCATATTTAGGTTTGCCAAGCTCGAAGTTTTCAAAAGAAAGCTCCAGATTACCAGTAAAGTCTTTAATAGGAGAAATGTCGTGGAAAATTTCACGCAAACCCTCTTTAATGAACCAGTCATAAGAGCTTTTTTGAATATCAATCAAATGAGGCATGGGCCAAACTTCATTGATACGAGCATAGCTGTACCGAATCCTATCACCTACGGGAACCGGTTTAAACATGTAATTACTCACCCCTTCATTTTTCTACAGGCACGCAAAAACCAGCACAGCAAATCGCAGGCAAAAAAAACAAGGTTCTTACCACAAGGACCTTGTCTGTTGTCTTCGATGAGTGTGCTTCACCTTCATTATAAGCAAGATACGCCGTTCAACCACTGACCCAACGTATTTGTTGTCAAAAAACACCTTTAAAATAATTTTTGTTGATGTAGTTAATTATTTTAGCATAACGATAATATTGTGTCAAGAAAAAATTTTAGAAAAATAAAACCCCGACACACTAAGTGTATCGGGGTCAGCTTTCAGAATAACCTCAAGCTATTACGCTACTACCGTAGCGAGAAATTATTTAACTTCGATGGTTGCGCCAGCAGCTTCGAGTTTTTCTTTCAGAGCGTCAGCGTCAGCTTTGGAAACTTTTTCTTTGATAGCTTTCGGAGCGCCATCAACGAGTTCTTTAGCTTCTTTCAAGCCCAAGCCGGTTACTTCGCGAACAACTTTGATAACGTTGATTTTGGAAGAGCCAGCGGAAGCGAGGATTACGTCGAATTCGGTTTGTTCAGCAGCAGCAGCAGCTTCAGCTACCGGAGCAGCAGCAACAGCTACCGGAGCAGCAGCGGATACGCCGAATTTTTCTTCCAATGCTTTTACGAGTTCAGAGAGTTCGAGTACGGTCATAGATTCAATAGCTTCGATGATTTGTTCTTTATTCATTATATTTACCTCCAATAAGTAAGTTATTTAAAATTTTATTTTTATTTATGCTGCCTTATGCAGCTTCATTCCACAAATTATGCGGATTCTTTTGCTTTGCGTACTGCGTCCAGCGCATATACAACGTTGCGGATGGTACCTTGAAGTACATTGACAAAACCGGTGATGGGAGCATTCATGCTGCCAAGCACTTTTGCAATAAGAACTTCTTTCGGCGGCAAGGAAGCAACAGCTTTAACTTCTTCAGCGCTGATAACTTTGCCATCGAGAATACCAACTTTAACTTTCAGTTTGTCATTGGTTTTTGCGAATTCGCAAACAACTTTTGCAACTGCAACAGGATCTTCCGGAGAAACAGCGATAGCGGTGTTGTGTTCCAGAACCGGTTCCAAACCTTCAATGCCAGCTTCTTGAGCTGCGATGCGGAGAAGGGTGTTTTTAACTACATTGTAGTGTACGCCAGCTTCGCGCATTTTGCGGCGGAGTTCGGTGTCCTGAGCAACAGTCAAACCACAGAAGTCAACCAAAACAGTGCATTTGGAAGAAGTAAGAAGTTCTTTCAATTCTGCAATTTTAGCTACTTTTTCAGGTCTAATAACTGCCATTAAATTGCACCTCCTTTTTTTGATGTTCTTTATTAAATCAAAAAGACCTCTCGGCCGTAGCCGGAGGTCGGAAGGTCTATATCTTCACGCTCCAGCCTCGGCAGGCGTACTACAACTATACTTACGCTTTGGGGCACCTGCTGTCTATGGCCCGATAATCTTCTGATTTAGTAAAATTTAGAAACTACGAATTGCGATAATTATTTGTCGCTGGTTGCTTTCAATACGTCAACCGGAACGCCAGGACCCATGGTGGTGGACATGGTGATGGTTTTCATGTATTGACCTTTAGCACCGGACGGTTTAACTTTAACCAAGGTTTCAGCCAATGCAATGTAGTTTTCCAAAAGTTGCTCTTCAGTAAAGGAAACTTTACCAATCGGAGCTTGTACGTTGCCAGCTTTATCGGTACGATACTCGATTTTACCAGCTTTGGATTCGGTAACAGCACGGGTTACGTCCATGGTAACGGTGCCAACCTTCGGGTTCGGCATCAAGCCGCGGGGACCGAGGATTTTACCAAGACGGCCAACTAAACCCATCATGTCGGGAGTAGCGATGCAAACGTCAAAGTCCATCCAGCCACCTTGAATTTTAGCTACGTATTCTTCACCGCCAACGAAATCTGCGCCTGCAGCTTCAGCTTCAGCAACTTTGGGGCCTTTAGCAAAAACCATAACGGTTTTGGTTTTACCAGTGCCATGAGGCAGTACCATAGCGCCACGAACTTGTTGGTCAGGATATTTGGGGTTAACGCCCAAACGGAAAGCAACTTCTACAGTGCTATCAAATTTAGCGGTTGCGGTTTTTTTAACCAATTCTACTGCTTCTTTCGGAGCGTAGAGTTTGTTAGCTTCGATAAGTTTCAAAGCTTCTACGTATTTTTTACCCATTATTGTGATTTCCTCCTAGTGGTACAAACGGTTTTTGGCCTCCCACAAAATTAAACGCTAATTGTAAATTAGTCTTCGATAACGATACCCATGCTACGTGCAGTACCTTCTACCATTCTCATAGCAGCTTCTACGCTTGCAGCGTTAAGGTCAGTCATTTTGCTTTCTGCGATTTCACGAACTTTGTCGCGACCGAGTTTAGCAACTTTTTGTTTGTTAGGTACACCAGATGCTTTTTCCAAACCAGCAGCTTTTTTCAAGAGAACAGCAGCAGGCGGGGTTTTGCAAACGAAAGTAAAGGAACGGTCTTCAAATACGGTGATTTCTACAGGGATAATCAAACCTGCTTGTTTAGCAGTACGTTCGTTAAATTCTTTAACGAAGCCCATGATGTTAACACCAGCTTGACCGAGTGCAGGACCTACAGGAGGAGCCGGAGTAGCTTTACCAGCCGGTACTTGCAATTTTACCATCTTAACGACTTTTTTCGGCATTCATTACACCTCCTTCTTATTCAGCTTCTTCAACTTGTGTAAAATCAATTTCAACAGGAGTTTCGCGACCAAACATATCAACGAGTACTTTCAGTTTACCGCGTTCCTCGTTAATTTCGGATACCTTGCCGAGACAATCAGCGAAGGGACCAGATTTGAGACGAACCAGCTGATGCAATTGAAAATCAATTTTAGGACGACTCTCTTCAACACCCATGGAGCGCATGATTTGACGCACTTCATCTTCTGTCAAAGGAATCGGTTTACTTCCGGAACCAACAAAGCCGGTAACACCGGGAGTATTACGAACAGCATACCAGCTGCGGTCATTTACAATCATTTCCACCAGTACATAGCCCGGGAAAACTTTGCGTTGAACGCTACGCTTTTTGCCATCCTTAATTTCAACCTCATTTTCCATAGGTATTACAATACGGAAAATTTCGTTTTCCATACCCAAGGAATGAACCTTACGTTCCAGGTTTGCGCTTACTTTATTCTCATAGCCAGAATAGGTATGGATTACATACCAACGTTTTTCTTGCTTTTCTTCCATTATAATTGGAAAGCAACCGCTTCCCCTTCCCTCCTTACATACTCACCACAAATTATTGCAATATCAAACGGAACAATGCACTAATAATGAAATCAATAATCCAAATCAGTGCAGAACTGAATACTACTGCAATAAGTACCACCACGGTATGAGCAATGAGCTCTTGCTTGGTAGGCCAGGTTACCTTTTTTAATTCGCTTTTTGTTTCATTCAGAAAGCGAATAACACTGTTACCGCTTTGTTCAGCTCCAGTATTTTCCGGAACGGCCATTTCTTCACATCCTTGCTTCTACTACCTAATCAGTCACACTACATTAAAATTATTTGGTTTCTTTATGCGGAGTGTGTTTTTTGCAGAATTTGCAATATTTATTGATTTCGATACGATCGGGATCGTTCTTTTTGTTTTTGTTGGTTTGGTAATTTCTTTGTTTGCATTCAGTGCATGCCAAAGTAATCAAAGTACGCATCTCGTTACACCTCGCTTATGCTATAAAATAGACCAATCACAAATTGTCGCTAATATAGAGTATCACAGTTAACTTCTTATGTCAACAAAAATACTAATTATTTCTATATTTTTAAACAACAAGCAAGACCGGTCTCAAGACCGGTCTTGACTTATGATTTAGATAAAACTTTAGACTTAAAATTAAGCTTCTTCTACTTCGGAAACAACGCCAGCGCCTACGGTACGGCCACCTTCACGGATAGCGAAACGCAAGCCTTTTTCAATAGCGATCGGGGTGATCAGTTCTACGTCCATGGTTACGTTGTCGCCAGGCATTACCATTTCTACGCCTTCAGGCAATTGGGTTACGCCGGTTACGTCAGTGGTACGGAAGTAGAATTGGGGGCGATAGCCGTTGAAGAACGGGGTGTGACGGCCGCCTTCTTCTTTGGTCAGTACGTATACTTCGCCTTTGAATTTGGTGTGCGGGTGAATGCTGCCCGGTTTGGACAATACTTGACCGCGTTCGATTTCTTTACGGTCAACACCACGGAGCAAGCAGCCTACGTTGTCGCCTGCTACTGCTTCGTCCAACAATTTGCGGAACATTTCTACGCCGGTTACAACGGTGGATTTCTTTTCTTCTTGCATACCAACGATTTCTACGGTGTCGCCTACTTTAACGGTACCACGTTCTACACGGCCAGTTGCTACAGTACCACGGCCGGTGATGGTGAATACGTCTTCTACAGGCATCAGGAACGGTTTGTCGGTTGCACGTTCAGGAACGGGGATATAGCTGTCTACTGCATCCATCAGTTCCATGATTTTTGCTTCGTATACCGGGTCGCCTTCCAATGCTTTCAATGCGGAACCAGCAACTACGGGGATGTCGTCGCCAGGGAAGTCGTAGCTGGAGAGCAGTTCACGTACTTCCATTTCTACCAATTCGAGCAATTCTTCGTCGTCAACCATGTCAACTTTGTTCAGGAATACTACCATTGCAGGTACGCCTACTTGACGAGCCAACAGGATGTGCTCGCGGGTTTGCGGCATCGGGCCGTCAGCTGCGGATACAACCAGGATTGCGCCGTCCATTTGAGCAGCGCCGGTGATCATGTTTTTAACATAGTCAGCATGGCCCGGGCAGTCAACGTGTGCATAGTGACGGGTTTCGGTTTCATATTCTACGTGAGCGGTGTTGATGGTAATGCCGCGTTCGCGTTCTTCAGGAGCTTTGTCGATCATGGAGTAGTCCATGAATTCTGCGCCGCCGCGTTGTGCCAAAACTTTGGTGATTGC
>JAGAPX010000006.1 GCA_017623055.1 Phascolarctobacterium sp. | reverse complement strand
TGGAAAACTTTATCTTTTGTCATATCCACTCTCCCCTTGCAATAGTATATTTTTTGTTGATATAAGTATACCACCGTCAACGAAAAGTACAATAGGAAAACGGACGAAATACGAAAATATTTGAGGACACCAAGAAATTTTCAGCAATACGCAGGATTAGCCTAAAATTCAACGGAATATCCAAAAATATCACGAATTTTGTAAGTGAAAAAGCGCTGCTCTTTGCAAGCAGCGCTAAAAATTTTATAACGATTTTTATTTAATTACGTCACAACCCATATATTTACGCAATACTTCCGGAACGATAACGCTACCATCAGCTTGTTGGTAGTTTTCCAAAATAGCAGCAACAGTTCTGCCAACTGCTACGCCACTGCCGTTGAGGGTGTGTACGAATTCCGGTTTAGCTTTCGCATCACGACGGAAACGAATGTTAGCACGACGAGCTTGGAAATCCAAGAAGTTGGAGCAGGAAGAAATTTCACGGTAGCAGTTTGCTGCCGGCAGCCATACTTCCAAGTCATAAGTGGTTGCAGAGCTAAAGCCCAGGTCGCCGGTGCACAAACGAACTACACGATAGGGCAAGCCCAAAAGTTGCAGCACTTCTTCTGCGTCGAGGGTGAGTCTTTCAAGTTCATCCCAAGATTCTTCCGGTTTGGTGAATTTAACCAATTCAACTTTGTTAAATTGGTGCATACGAATCAAGCCACGAGTATCGCGACCAGCTGCACCAGCTTCTGCACGGAAGCAGCCGCTGTATGCGGTGTATCTGATGGGCAGTTCTGCTGCGGTCAGGATTTCATCACGATGATAGTTGGTTACAGGAACTTCAGCGGTAGGAATGAGGTACATATCGCCATTTTCCAGCTTGAACATATCTTCTGCGAATTTAGGCAATTGACCAGTACCTTGCATGCTGGCACCGTTTACGATAAACGGCGGGAACATTTCGGTATAGCCGTGTTTTTCGGTGTGCAAATCCAGGAAGAAGCTGATTACAGCGCGTTCCAAGCGAGCACCCAAGCCACGATAGAATACGTAACGAGCGCCGGAAACTTTTACGCCACGTTCAAAGTCGATGATGTTGAGGCCTTCGCCAATATCCCAGTGAGCTTTAGGTTCAAATTCAAATTTAGTAGGTTCGCCCCAGGTGCGTACTACGGGGTTAGCGCTGTCATCTGCACCAACGGGAACGTCATCAGCAGGAATGTTGGGGATGGTCAAAAGAATTTCTTTCAGACGAACTTCAATTGCTTTCAATTCTTTGTCGTCTTCAGCAATTTTATCGCCCAATGCACGAACTGCTGCCATTTGTTCAGTAGCATCTTGACCAGCTTTTTTCAGCTTGCCAATTTCTTGGGAAGCACTGTTGCGCTCGCTTTTCAAAGTTTCTACTTGAACAGTAATTTCACGACGTTTTTTATCTAATTCCAGAAATTCAGTTAAATCTAAGTTGCCATTACGTTTTTTAACAGCTTCTACAACAACGTCCGGATTTTCACGGACAAATTTCATATCTAACATATTATATGCGCCTCCAAACAAATTCGTTCATAACGCTTATTTTATCATAAAATACCTTTTTTAAAAAGTTAATTTTACGATTAATAGTCAATCTCTTCGTCACGTTTTGCCAAGTAACGGATTGCGCTCAGTGCAGCCTTTTGACCTTGACCTGCAGCACGGTTACATTGCCAGGGTTGACCTGTGCAGTCGCCGCCAGCAAACACGCCTTCAACGTTAGTTTGCGCTTGGTCGTCTACATACACGCTTCTGCCACGAATTTGCAGCTGGGGCAAGAAGCTGTTGAGGGGGTCAGTCGCACGGAACATGAATACCGCTTGTACGCCAAAGAAATCTGTATCGGTATGTAAGCCTGTAACTCTATCAGTACCGGTAATTTCTGTAGGCGGTTCAATGACAATGGTAATATTTTTTCTCTTAGGCGGTCTAAAGCCACTATAGCGGGGGAAGAGGTAAACATGCTCACAATAGTCACACAAAAGCTCAATTTCGTCCATTGCGTCATCAGTAGTAGCAATGGCGGCAACACGCTTACCTTTATATTTAACACCGTCAATTTTAGCGCAATAGCTTACGCCACGACCCATAAATTCTTTTTCGCCAACCAAAAGATTAGAACGAGAAACGCCAGTGCACAGTACAACAGCGTCAACATCAAAGTTACCACTGGGAGTGCCAACAACAAAGCCATTGCCAACTTCTTTTAAGGAAACAACTTTTTCTTCAACAACAAATACGTCAGTTCTAGAAAGATGCGCCACAAAATGGTCCATCAGCTCAGTGCCGGACATAGGGGGCAAACCAAGATAATCTGTAATTTCAGAAACGCTACGCAAACGGGGGCTGAAACCGTGGGCTTCAAAAAGGACAACCTTACGTCCTTTACTTTGGGCAGTGATTGCCGCTGCGATGCCAGCAGGACCGCCACCGATAACCGCGATATCAAATTTCATATAAGAATCCTCCGTAGATTTATTATGGACTGTTCCATTCCTTAATTTTATGCGTTAATTATCCCATAGTCAAATTTTTTATTTAACCGTCCGATTTTTTCAAAAAAAGTCTTGCCAAACGTCATAAAATCGTGTAATATATTCAAGTAACATCACTACGGCCCATTAGCTCAGTTGGTAGAGCACCTGACTCTTAATCAGGGTGTCGTAGGTTCGAGGCCTACATGGGTCACCAATCTGGCCGGTTGGTCAAGCGGTTAAGACACCGCCCTTTCACGGCGGTATCAGGGGTTCGATTCCCCTACCGGTCACCATAATACGGTCGCTTAGCTCAGCTGGGAGAGCGTCTGCCTTACAAGCAGAATGTCGGCGGTTCGATCCCGTCAGCGACCACCATTTTCCATGTAACCTCATATTGTTTGGCCCGGTGGTTCAGTTGGTTAGAATGCCGCCCTGTCACGGCGGAGGTCGAGGGTTCGAGTCCCTTCCGGGTCGCCAAACCTGCCTCGGTAGCTCAGTTGGTAGAGCAAGGGACTGAAAATCCCTGTGTCCACAGTTCGATTCTGTGCTGAGGCACCATTGGAAAACAAAACACTCGCATCTGCGGGTGTTTTTTTATACCTATATTTTGTTAATGAACTTAAAGGAGAATTGCTATGTTTGATAATTGGTTTGAGCAAATGTATCACGAAGTAGAAAACCCCTATATGTGGCTTTTGATCTTCGTAATTTCTTTACGCGGCGTATATTCCAACATTATGAAAAAAGAAATCGGCTTCGCAGCTGCCTTCGCATTTGTAGCAGTAGTTTCCGGCTTCTTCGCTGGCGTAGGCTTGGGGGTAATTCCTTATAGCTTGCTTGAAGCATTGTTTCATTAATCATCTATAAACTCATAAAAAATAAAGCAGATGAACTATCAAAAGGATGGCTCATCTGCTTTTTCGTTTTCCACTTCCCCCAATAAACACAAAAAATCCCCTGCATCTTTCGATGCAGAGGATTTAGTTTGCTCAATTAACAGCTTATTCGCAAGTGAACGGCATCAAAGCTACGCAACGAGCGCGTTTGATTGCAGTGGTCAATTGACGTTGATGTTTAGCGCAGGTACCAGAGATACGACGGGGCAAAATTTTGCCGCGTTCGGTAACATAACGGCGCAGTTTAGCAACATCCTTGTAATCGATTTCTTCAACTTTATCAACGCAGAAGCTGCAAACTTTTCTTCTGGGTCTTCTACCTCTTTCGCGTTTCATTTCATAACCTCCCTTAAATTAGAATGGAATCTCCTCATCAAAGGGAACCGGAGAACCGAAGCCGCTTTCAAAATCAGCTTTACCGGAGCTAGCCGGCGCACCGCTACCTGCAAAATCACCTTTGCGTTCAATAAACTCAAAGCTATTGGCAATAACTTCGGTTACCCAACGTTTAGAGCCATCTTTTGCATCATAGCTACGGATTTGTAAGCGTCCTTCAACAAGAACTCGTTGTCCTTTTGTGAGACTGTTCCCGCATAACTCAGCTTGTTTACCCCATACGATAATGGGAATAAAGTCAGCTTCTCTTTGGCCTTCTTGATTACTAAAAGGTCTGTCAACCGCGATGGTGAATTGGCAAACTACTTTGCCGGTCTGAGTGTAGCGCACTTCAGGATCACGCACCAAACGGCCCATAAGAATAATCTTATTCATGGATTATTCACCCTTTCTAATGATCATGTGGCGAAGAACTTCGTCGGTAATTTTCATAACGCGATCAAGTTCTTTTACTGCAGCGGGTTCAGCAGTGAAGGTTACGAGAACATACAAGCCTTCATTCAGGTCTTGAATTTCGTAAGCAAGGCGTTTTTTGCCCCAGCGATCGGTTTTTTCTACATTACCACCGTTTGCAGTGATGAGGTTGTCAAATTTAGCAACAACAGCTTCAAATGCTTCCTCTTCAACGGGTTTAACGATGTACATAATTTCGTAAGCTTTCACGAAATCACCTCCTCCTTTGGACTTTGGCCCACTAAGTGAGCAGAAGAAGTATATATAGAAATATATACACAAGCCTGTTGATTATAACATTACTCCCAAGAAATTGCAACAACTTTTTTAAAGGAAAAGCCGCTGAATGTTCAGCGGCTTTGTTAGTTCAGATTATTTCTTTTTCATCCAATTTATCTTACTCGAAGTTTGTACATCAGTAAGTTAAATCTTACTATCTGAAATTATTATTTTTTCTTCATCCAGCTCATCATGCTGCGCAGTTGGGTACCAACTTCTTCGATGGGATGTTGTGCACCTTTACGACGCATAGCTTTGAAGTTAGCTTGGTTAGCTTGGTTTTCAAGAATCCAGTTTTTAGCGAAGGTACCGTCTTGAATTTCAGCCAATACTTGTTTCATAGCAGCTTTGGTTTCAGCGGTGATGATGCGTTTACCAGTTACATAGTCGCCATATTCAGCGGTGTTGGAGATGGAGTGACGCATTTTAGCCATGCCACCTTCATACATCAGGTCAACGATAAGTTTCATTTCGTGCATGCATTCAAAGTAAGCACTTTCCGGAGCGTAGCCAGCTTCAACGAGGGTTTCATAACCAGCGGTGATGAGGGCAGTTACGCCGCCGCACAATACAGCTTGTTCACCAAAGAGGTCAGTTTCGGTTTCTTCACGGAAGGTGGTTTCCAAAGCGCCAGCGCGGGTACCGCCAATGCCTTTAGCATAAGCCAAAGCAAGGTCAAAGGCTTTACCGGTAGCATCTTGGTAAGCAGTTACCAGTACGGGAACACCGCTACCTTCTACATAGGTACGACGAACGAGATGGCCAGGACCTTTCGGAGCAACCATGAATACGTCGATGCCAGCAGGAGGAACGATTTGGTTGAAGTGAATGTTGAAGCCGTGAGCGAATGCCAGAGCGTTGCCCGGTTCCAGATTCGGTTCGATATCTTTGTAATAAGTTGCAGCTTGTTTTTCGTCAGGAATAAGAATCATAACTACGTCAGCAACTTTAGCAGCTTCTGCAGCAACCATAACCTTCAAACCAGCAGCTTCAGCTTTTGCCCAGGATTTGGAGCCTTCGTACAAACCAACTACTACGTTTACGCCACTTTCTTGCAGGTTCAATGCATGAGCGTGACCTTGAGAACCGTAACCAATGATAGCAACGGTTTTACCAGCTAATAATTCCAGATTTGCGTCTTCGTTGTAATAAATTTTTACCATTTTTAAGCACCTCGAAATTTTTAATAAATTTATTAGTAAATATAGGATAGGCTATATTTAGAGCAAATTAAATATGAGTTTTTACAAAGTCGTAAATTACTGCGCCTGCAGCAACCATAGGCTCTACTAAATCGCTTTGTTCAATACGCACTTCAATCAAGAAGGGTTTGGTTCTATTTTGAGCTTCTTTCAACGCTTCAGTAAACTCTTCACAAGTGGTAACAGTTCTGCCGTCAGCACCGCAGGATTTTGCAAAGCCCACGAAATCAAACTCTGTCAAAATAGTATTGGAATATCTTTCATTATAGAATAATTGCTGCCATTGTCTTACCATGCCCAAGCAGCTGTTATTGATAACAATGCTGATAAGGGGCAGGTTTTCACGGCTTGCGGTAAACATTTCCAAACCAGTCATCTTGAAGCCGCCGTCACCGCAGATATGTACAATTTGGGAATCGGGTTTCGCGAACGCAGCACCCATTGCACCGGGCAAGCCAAAGCCCATGGTTCCACAGCCACCGGAAGTAAGATGATGACGCGGTTTATCGATGGTCAAATATTGGGCAGCCCACATTTGGTTTTGGCCAACGTCTGTTACGTAAATGGTATCCCTGTCAGCAAAGGTTTTGGTAAGCTGGGTCATTACCCAAGGAGCAGTAAGTCTGGAACCATCAGCAACGGAGCGGTCTTCCATTCTATCCCACTCTCTAATTTGCGCCCACCATTCAGGATGCTTGCCTTCTTTTACCAAGGGCAAGAATTTTGCCAAGGTTTCTTTCAAGTCGCCATCCAGCGCCAAGGTTACGCCAACATTCTTATCAATTTCAGATTGGTCAATATCCATTTGGATAATGGTCTTGGTTCCTGCGTAACGATTTCTATCGCCGGTTACCCTGTCACTCAAACGGCTGCCTGCAACGACGAGCACGTCTGCGTTGGCAACAGCAAGGTTGCAATCCATATGACCATGCATACCGGTCAATCCAATTGCACGTTCATCACTGCCGGGATACACACCCAAGCCCATCAACGTGCTAACTACGGGCAAATCTGCCTTGTGCGCCAGTTCAATCAGCTCTTTTTCTACGCTGCTTGTAACTGCGCCGCCGCCAACCATCAGTACAGGTCTTTCTGCTTCGTTCAAAGCAGCAGCAGCTTTTTCAATAATCCCCTCATCGGCCTTCAAAACTTCCGGTAATTCTACTTTTTCTAACTCCGGATATTCCAATTCTTTAACCTGCAAATCGCTAGGTATATCAATCAGAACAGGTCCGGGTCTACCGTTTTTAGCTATCGCAAAAGCCAATCTCAGCATCGGCACGAGCTCTTCGCTCTTACGCACGATGGCATTATATTTTGTAATGGGCATTGTTACGCCCACAATATCAATTTCTTGGAAGGAGTCGCGTCCCAAATTTGCTACGGGAACTTGCCCGGAAATAGCAACTACGGGAATGGAGTCCAAATAAGCTGTAGCCAAGCCGGTTACGATATTTGTCGCACCGGGGCCGGAAGTAGCGATGCACACACCAACCTTACCGCTGGCTCTAGCATAACCATCTGCCGCATGAATTGCTCCTTGTTCGTGAGCAGTCAACACATTTTTCAGGGGAGCATCGTACAATGCGTTATACAAGGGAATAACCGCTCCACCCGGATATCCAAAGACTGTTTCAACGCCTTGCTCCTGCAAAACCTTGACAATAGCCTGAGCACCAGTCATTTTCATAAGAAAAACCTCCTATTCAACAGTTTCAACAGAGGATACAAACATTTGCTTCGCCAGCAGCTTGGCAACTTGTGCTGCTGCCGCCTCCACCAACAGTACTTCCAGCTTCACAACGTCAGCTTCCGCATCCAAATGCAGGGAGCGGATATGCACGCCTTGTTTAGCCAGTACCCTCAACACTCTTGGCAAAAAGGTTTCTTCATTTTTACCTGTTACTCGTACTTTTGCAAACATTATCTTTCCTCCTTTTAGTAGGGGGTAAATTTTATTTTGGTTTTACGCTTATTTATAAAAATAGCCCCTGCCTTATATAGCAGGGGCGTAATATACGCGGTACCACCCTTATTTATCACTCTTGCACCAGTCCATCAACCGGCTCGGATGTAACGTATCCGCTACGCATCAGTCTACTCGGAAAACTTTCGCTGACGAGTTCATGGGTGATTTACTCCACAAGGCTCCGTACCGATTTCCACCAACCATCGGCTCTCTGCAACTTTACGCTTGCTTTTCGTCCCAATCATTACCTTTAGTGCTAAATTTGAAATTAAGAGTATTATGCACCTTTTTTTGTTTTTTGTCAACAAAAAGTTTCATTAAAACTTTTTCAGATAAATTTCTACATTTTTTGTAACACTTGTTGCATAGTCATTTTGATTTGCAAGCAAATAGTCCTTAATTTCTGCACTCAAGTTGCCAGCGTCCGGGCTCAGTACTTTTGCGTATGCTAATGCATAAGCTTTACCAATTTCAGTTTCAGCAGTCAGTTCTTCTGCGGAAGGTACTGCCAATTCGGAAGCAGCAGCAATTTTGCCCATAAGGTCTGCGTTATTAGCAATAACTTGGAGAGCAGCAAGCCACAGCACATTGGTCAGTTTGAAATGTACTTTGCCTTTCAAGAATTTAACTGCGCTAGCAAAATCAACTTGTGCCAGGTCAGCGTTGCAGAAGCTTAAGCGATAACCAAAGGTATCTGCGATTTCGCAATGTACTTGCAAATCTTCGTGCAATGCTTCGGTTTCCATCAAACCGTCAAGGCAGATGGAAGCAAGTTTAATGTTATTGCGTTGCAATTCGTTAGCAATCAGGTAATGCTCTTGCGGGGTGAGCATTTTGCCCGGTTTAGACAGGGACAGCTCAAAATCGATATCCCAGGGAGTGTTTTTCAGATAAGAGTTATAAATGAATTGTACGTGCATAATTGCTTCGCCGTATTCCAAAACAATGCGACGCAATTCTTTATCAGTAAATTTAACGGTATTAGCGCCAACTTTAAACTCTACATTCAAATAGGAAGCTGCTAACGCTTCACGGAAAGCATCGTTCAAACCGTTGTAGCGTTTTTCGATTTCTTCATCAGAAAGTTTTTCCAAGGAAAGGTCAATCTTGTCGCTGCAATCGAAGCCAATCATGCTGTAACCGTAGAGCAATGCCTTAACGATATCTTCTTCAGCTTTAAGACCCGCTGCATTTGCACCATAGCCTTCTTTGTAGCCGTTTTCCAAAATGCCCCAAGTAGCAGTGTCCACTGCTTCAAGGAAGTTACGTTTCAAAACAGAGCTGTTTTCAGCGGTGTAGTCAACAAGTACAGGTTTCAGTTGACGTTTTGCAAAAAGCTCTGCCGCAAAAGCATCTGCTGCGCCAACCCAATCGCTAAAACCAACGCTGGTACCTTTAGTACCGCAAGCGCTGGGAGAAGCCCATTTTACAAAACGACGAACTACTGCTGCGTTGTTGGGAGTAAGCGCCATAACTGCAACGTTTACACCATTTTCAGTTGCAGTGTTTTCTGCAACAAACATTTTGCTCAATTGGGATTCTTCTTTGGAAGCGAAAGCCAAGCGTTTGCCAGCTTCGGTTTCTACCAAGGAAAGCCAACCGCCGGGAACCTCGCACAAAGATTTATTTATGATTTTGCCTGCTACCTTTTCAATGGCAGCAACTGCTAATGCTTGTTTAAAAGCCATGTCTATTCCTCCATCTAATTTTAATCACACGTATTTATATTATCTCTAAAAATCTCATTTTGTGCAAGCAGAAACTAGTTTATTCTTCCAAAAAACTTCTGTTTGCTTACGTTCGGTGGGACACTAAATCCCCACTTTTTTCTCCAACAATATGTATGAGTGCAGTTCACAATTTGCACATTATTTATCAACATTATTCACATGGTTATCCACAGTTTTTGTGGAAAACTTCCACATCTTAGTAAGTTTTCCACAATAAGTAATTTATTAAACCCACATATACTCGTCATTCTTACCGATTTATCAACAACTTATGCACAACCTGTGGATAACTTATGCGGAATATCTTCCCCAGTTATTAACCACTAGATGTTGTAAATTTAGTGGTTTTTCACCTGTTTAGTTAACCATTTTATTGTTCGTAAACTAGGCAAAATTCCTTTCTCCTCCAGCAAACGTAACCCAAATTTACAGAATAAAATAGCGCACCCAAGTGAACTGAGTGCGCTAAAATTTTATGTTTAATTTTTTCTAATTTGGGACCAGATAAAGAAAGCAAGACCAGTCCAGATACAGCCAAAAGCAATAACGTGGGTAAAGGTAAATGCTTCGCCATACATAAAGACACCAATCAAAAGGCTAATAGTGGGTGAGATGTACTGCATAAAGCCAACCATTTTCAAAGGCAAGAGTTTTGCACAATTAGTAAATAAAATCAAAGGCGTTGCAGTAACAGCGCCTGCTCCCATCATCAGCGCAATGGTTAATACACCACAGGTTTCGTAGCTGTTTCCACCATTACTACTCAAATGAAAAAGGTATCCTAACGCCAAAGGCGAGATAATCAAGGTTTCCAGCATAATACTGGTCATGGCGTTGACCTTGATAATTTTTTTGAGCAAGCCATAAAAGGCAAAGGTTGCTGCCAAGGAAACGCTTACCCAAGGCAGGCTTCCGTTTTTTACAATCATAGTAGCAATGCCAAGGCAGGCACAAGCTACAGCAATCATTTGTAATTTATCAAGACGCTCGCCTAAAAAGAACATACCAAACAGCACACTAACCAGCGGATTGATATAGTAACCCATACTGGTCTCTACTATACGTCCGTCCTCTACTGCCCAAATGAAAATACCCCAGTTAAAGCTGATGGTGATTGCAGCAGCAAGCATAGTCAAGCCTGTTTTCCAAGTGCTGAAAACGCCTTTAGTTTCATCTACAAACATTTTTAGCTTGCCAGTCACGCACAAAAGCAAGCCTACGAATACCGCTGACCAGATAAAACGACTAGCCAAAATTTCTAAAGCTGGTACTTCGTGCAAAAGCTTCCAATATATAGGCAGCACGCCCCACATTAAGTAAGCAGCCAAACCGTAAATAACGCCAAGTTTATAATCTCTATCCATAAAAATCCCTCAATTAAAATTTCTTACGCATACTTTCCGGAATAGGTATCTTTAAAGTTACAAGAGCAGAACCAATGGAAAGCCAAGTAAGTAGTTGAATTACAAAGGGCAAGCCAAAATTATCTGCCAGCACACCTAAAATAGTTACGCCCAAACCACCCAAACCTACGCTAAAACCAATGGTAAGGCCTGCTGCCATACCTACGTTGTTAGGAAGCATAGTCTGCGCCAAAACGATAGTTGTCGCATTGGAACCAATTATGAAAAATCCCGCAAGACCAACGGCAGCAACAATGGCAGCCCTTGTATAAACCATATCTAAAGCCCAAATGGGAGGAATGCTCAAAACCATGGAGCCAAAGATTATGGCACGTGCGCCCAATCTATCACTAAGCACTGCGCCGATGTAGGTACCTGCTACGCCACCCAAAAGAAATACTGTTACAAGAAGGCTTGCGAAAACAGGCTCGCAATCCCTAAATTTCATAAAGAACAGGGGCAGATAAGTAGACATACCCGTGTGAATGGTAGAACGCATAAAAATGAAGAAGAGCAGTAAGCCCAAACCAAAATAAGACAGTTTGGCAGCTTCTTGTTTCGCCTTAGCAGTAGCCTGCTTTAAGGCGTGCTCTATATTAACACGCTTATATTCTGGCATAAAGTGTGTCATATAGCCAAAAACTAAAAGTCCCGGCAAAACAAAGTACATTGTATTATGAATGCCACCCTCCAAGCCAACGAGGAAGGTCATCATCATGGAGCCTGCTGCCATACCAGCGTTACCGCCCAAAGAGAAAAGGCCCATGTTTTGCGCCTTGGAGTTTTCGTCACTTAAGAAGTTTACGGTTTTAGAAGCCTGCGGATGGTAAGAAGCGCTGGAAACGCCAATAACGATTACCGTTAAAAGCAAAAACGCATAGGAGCTTACCCAACCAATGGCAGCAAAGCCTGCACCTGCCAATGCTGCGCAGTAAGGCAACAGAGTAGGCAGGGAGCGTTTATCCGTGATATAGCCAAAAACAGGCTGAATTACTGAAGATGTTACGTTTTGAGTTAGAACAATTGCCGCCATCTGCGCATAAGTCAAAGAAAACATTTCCTTCAGATGGGGCAGGACGATGGGCAACGCACCAGCTTGCAAGTCAGTCACTAAATGACCAATGGCAAGGGAGATGACTGCCCAAAAAGAAGTTTTATTCATAAGGAGCACTCCTCAAATTCAACATTAACGATAATATTTTAGCACATCTATAGTAATGTTGCCTACGCAAAGTTAAGGAAAATACCATCAAAGATTGCATAAAGAAAAACAGCACTGCATCTGCAGTGCTGTTTCCTAACCGGCAGCTATCTATCCTCCCAGGCCGCTTCCAGCCAAGTACTTTCGACGTTTAAGGGCTTAACTACTGTGTTCGGGATGGGAACAGGTGGATCCCCTTAGCCATCACCACCGGATTATTCTC
>JAGAPX010000039.1 GCA_017623055.1 Phascolarctobacterium sp. | reverse complement strand
TAGCGTTGACTTGCGCGATGGCAACCAAGCTCTTGTTACTCCCATGGGTATCGAAGAAAAGCTTACTTTCTTCCATACTTTGGTAGACGTTGGCTTTAAAGAAATTGAAGTAGGCTTCCCTTCTGCTTCTGAAACTGAATACGAAATTTTGCGTACCTTGATTGAAGGTAATCACATTCCTGACGACGTTACCATTCAAGTTTTGGTGCAAGCCCGCGAAGAACTTATCCGCAAAACTTTTGAAGCAGTCCGCGGCGCCAAAAACGTTATTATCCATTTCTACAATTCCACTTCCACCTTGCAACGTAAGGTTGTATTTGGCAAGGATATGGACGGAATCATCGACATCGCTGTACAAGGTGCACGTCTTATTAAAGAACTTACCGAGGAAGAAGTTGCTCGCAGTGGTATGAACATTCGCTACGAATATTCTCCCGAAAGCTTTACTGGTACTGAAATTGATTTTTCCATTAGAATTTGCGAAGCTGTTATGGAAGAAATGGGTGCTACCAAAGAGAACCCCATTATTCTTAATCTGCCTTCCACCGTGGAAATGTGCACTGCCAACACCTACGCAGACCAAATTGAATACTTCTGCCGTAATATGAAGAACCGCGAAGCTGCCATTATCAGTATTCATCCCCACAATGACCGTGGTACTGGCGTTGCTTCCGCAGAGCTTGCCGTGATGGCTGGCGCTGACCGTATCGAAGGCACTCTTTTTGGTAACGGCGAACGTACTGGTAACTTGGATATCGTTACCGTAGCGCTGAATATGTTTACTCAAGGCGTTGACCCTGAACTGGATTTCTCTAATATTCTCGATATTAAAAAGATTTACGAATCTTGCACCCACATGCACGTTCCTGAACGCCAACCTTACGCAGGCGAGCTTGCTTTTACTGCGTTCAGCGGTTCCCATCAAGACGCAATCCGCAAAGGCTTCGAATATATGGAAAAAACTGGCACTCCTTATTGGGAAGTTCCTTACCTGCCCATCAATCCTGCGGACTTGCACCGCGAATACGAACCTGT
Organism: Phascolarctobacterium sp.; assembly: GCA_017623055.1. Classification (GTDB taxonomy): domain Bacteria; phylum Bacillota; class Negativicutes; order Acidaminococcales; family Acidaminococcaceae; genus JAHHUH01. The sequence goes on along the minus strand of JAGAPX010000039.1, from coordinate 15,308 downwards.
TATCCGCATTAACAGCCAATCCGGCAAAGGTGGCGCTGCTTTCGTACTGCAACACGCTATGGGCTACAAGCTTCCCAAAGAAATGCATCCTGAATTTGGCAACATCGTTAAGGCTGCAGCTGATGAATACGGCGACGAGCTGAGCGAAGAACAAATCGTTGACCTCTTCCACCGTGAATACATTGAATTGAGCGGAACTTACAGCTTGCTCCGTCACCGCTTCGCAGAACTTCACGAAGCAGACGGCTCCGTTCACAGCCGTTTCGAAGGCGCCATCAATGTTAGAGGAAAAGAATGCCACATCGTTGGCGTGGGCAATGGTCCTATCGACTCCTTCTTCCAAGCTTTGGCACACGCTGGCATCGAAGGCTACGAATTTGTCAACTACCATGAACACGCTGTATCCCGTGGTTCCAATGCGTTGGGTATCTGCTACATCGAGCTGAAGAAACCTAATGGAGAGCATATCTTTGGTGCGGGTATGCATGCTAACGTCAACGTTGCCGCATTACTTGGTATTATTTGTGCTATCAATCGCGCTGAGAAATAAAACTTTCCATAAACAAAAGAGCTACTCATAAAAATGAGTAGCTCTAATTTTTTTACTTGAATTTGTTTTTAATACGATTAAGCATTCCGCTAACCGCGTCTCCCGCATCCTGCACGCTTTCTTTGAAAACGTCCTTGAGGCTTTCGATTTCCAGACCCCAGTCAATTTTGATAGCATTCTTTTCGAAGGTGCAGTGAATGGGAATGTTACGGTTAAAGATATTCCAGAAGTTTTCGTCTAAGCGTACACCTTCTTCGTTCGTAACGATGCGTCCGTGAATACTGCTCAAAGGCAAGTTGCGATACTTGATATTTTCAATGCGGTAGATACCATTGACTTCACAGCTACGTTTTTCCGCACTACCCTTGATGGTGGTGTAGAAGAAGGTTTCGCCTTTAACTGGTTGGTCCGTTAAAAGAGCAATATCCAGCTGGTTACCGCTAAGGTGCAAGGTGTAATCGCCATTATTCAAGTTCACAACGCAATCGTCCAGAGCAACCTTGCTGCCATTTACTAAAATGCCGGCGTGCTTGATAACTGCAATGCCTTCGTCCAGCTCCAGCTTGCCCACGAAATTTTGTGCCGTTACGGAAGTGTTGCCGGGAATGTCAAGGCGCAGGGTGCCATCCATGTTTACGTCGATAACAGTACTGCCATCAATGCGCTTAGCTGTGCCGTACAGGTTAAAGCCGTCGAAAATGTTAATATCAACATTGTTCTTCAAGAAAATCTTATCACTACGAAGCTTCAGCTTGTAATTATAGGAGCCATCTTTCTGAGGCGTGGTAATGGTTCCGTCAACACGCAGGGTGTGGTTGTAAAGCTTCAGCTCCAGCTTTTTGATATTGAAGGTATCTAAATCCGTACTGCTAAAGCGACCATCAATTTCTTCAATGATAATGCCATGGCTGGCAAGCATAATGTCGTTAAAATTCCAGTTGAGGGACAATATGGACCAAGCATTATTCTTCCGCTCTACCAGCATTTTAAAATCTGTTACCTCGCCGTCCAGCAAATTGATGCGCTCAATTTTAAAAATGGGGGAGAGGATGTTCCACAAACGCTTGAGAGAAATTTTGGAAGCACGCAGTAAGTAACGGTTGATGGTGTTCTGATTTTGCAGGCTAATGTTTTCATCTTCCAGCTGGCAAGTCAGGTAGTAGTCGATTACCGGGTCGTTACGCCACACGCCGTTGATGTTTTCCAGACGCAAACGCTGTCCGTTGATTTTCAAATCGACTATACCACGCTCAAGATACAGCTTCAAATTGGGGAGAGCATCCACTTCCGGCAAAGAGCTTTGCGGTTGTGGAGCAGTTTTCTCTTGGGAAAGGTTGGGGACTTCCGTAAGGCGTTCCACGTACTGGGTTAAGAGCTGCTTGTTTTCCAAGGTGTATTCCATGTTGAACAAAGGTTGTTTCAAAATGATTTCCTGCACGATGGCAAGGAACTTTTCCAAAGGCTCCTTACGAATCAAACTCAAGATAACTTGGTAAATATTAGCGCGTACTTCAACCTCGTGTACGTTTAAACGCTCTTCGCCGTTAGCATCCTTCCAGCACAGATTATAAAGGATAATCTTATCCGTTTTAATGGAAGGGTTATCGTCAATAGTAAGGGTGCCGGGCAGGAAGTTTTGCTTTGCCAAAAGCTTGTTGACAATTTCCTGGGAAATATTCCAGCCCAAAGATTTGCAGGCAAAGGCAATGATGGCAGAAAAACTCAGCCACATTAATTTAATGCTAATGTCTAGAATGGCGATGCCACCAAAAATTACGAGAAAAGCGCTCAGTACGGCAATCAATATAATTACAGCAATGACTTTCTTTATCATAGGCGTACCTCGTTCTTAAAGTTTCTTGCCTTCATTATAGCATAGCCTGGAAGATTAGCCAAAGAAAATGTCAAAAAGTCAAAACGTTTCACGTGAAACATTTACCTGCACAAAAGTTTGCGCAGTAAATCCACAAGGATGATGCTCAGGGAAAGAGCGATTACCACAAGCCATTCCTCTAAATTCAAGGGAGCGGTTCTCAAAATGCGTCCACCTACAAAGGTAAGGGCAATTTGAATTGCCACGATTAGTGCCATAACATCAAGGAAGCCTTTGTTAAGACGCAGGTTTTCCAAAAGATTAACACCGCTGACCCGCACGTTAAAGCCATTGGCAACTGCCATAAAGATGTAGGTGCAGAAGAAGCCTGTGTAAATGTAGATGTTATTGGGAGCTGAGCGGAACATTTCTGCAATGAAGCTGCTTTTGTAGAAAAAGATTGCTACCAAAGTCATATACGCACCGCCTAAAACAATGGTGGTGAGCATTTTTTTGCTGACGATGGGTGCGCTTCTATCCTTGGGAGCTTCCGCCAGATATTTTTCCAAAGCAGGTTCGCCGCCAAAGGCAATGGCTGCCAAGGTATCCATAACTAAGTTAATCCACAAAATTTGGGTGATGGTCAAAGGTTTATCAATACCCACAAAGGGAGCGATAAAGTTAATCGCTACTGCGGAAAAGTTAATGGTAAGCTGGAACACGATGAACTTGCAAATAGAATTGTAGATGGTGCGTCCGTAAAGGATTGCCTTTTTGATGCTGAGGAAGTTGTCGTCCAAAATTACGATGTCGCCAGCTTCCTTGGCAACTTCCGTACCGCTACCCATGGCGAAGCCAACGTCTGCCTTCTTCAAGGCAGGGGAGTCGTTGACACCGTCGCCCGTCATGCCTACTACCAAGTTCATTTCTTGGGACAAGCGTACAAGACGAGATTTATCCATGGGCAAAGCTCTCGCCACAACTCGCAGTTTGGGTAGGAGAAGTTTTACTTCGTCGTCGCTTAAAGATGCCAGCTCGCTACTGGTCCAGACGATTTCTTCCGGGTGTTGCAAAAGACCAGCGTCCTTAGCAATGGCAACTGCAGTTTCCTTACGGTCGCCAGTAATCATTACTACCTGAACGCCTGCTTCTTGTACGGCAGCAATAGCTTCGATGGCTTCTTGACGCACTTCGTCACGAATACCTAAGATACCGACTAAGGTTAAATTTTGCAAAGGTAAGTTTTCGTCAGCGAAGCTATCTTCGTAGGAGCAAAGAGCTAACATACGAATGGCACTGCCTGCCAACTCTAACATTCTATTGTCGAGGCTTTGTTTCATTGCTTCCGTCAAAGGTTGACGATTACCATCTGCGTCCCAGTAATAGCTTGCCTGTTGTACTAATTTTTCGGGAGCGCCTTTCACAAGGCAGTAACGCTCGTCATTCTTGGAAACCAGCGCCCAGGAAAATTTGTTAGCGCTGTTGAAGGAAACAAAGTGCAAACGCTCGCCTGCATTTTGGGTGCGGTAATCACCAATAAATTTGCTCAAAGCATTTTCTGTTATGTTACCGCCAATAATTTTGCCGTCGGTAACGGTAGCAGAGGTGTTGAGCACTACGTTTTCATAAGTAAGTTCTTTAATTTTGGCAGGAAGCTCTGCAAAATCTACAAATTCTTCTTTGTCACCTGTGATGAAGCGTACAACTTCCAGTTTACCTTTAGTGATGGTACCAGTTTTATCCGTAAAGAGAATGTTCAAGCTGCCTGCCGTTTCGATACCCACAAGCTTACGGACAAGAACGTTATCGTTGAGCATCTTGCGCATATTTAATGAAGAAACAATAGCGATCATCAAGGGCAAACCTTCAGGAACAGCCATGACGATGATGATAATACCTAAGATAATTGCTTGTACTAAATCTGAAAGTAGAGCGGGGGTGTTGCTAAGATAGGAGGAAACACTGGGAGCGTGCAGAATTTTTTGCGCCATAAATGCTATGGCAATGAAAACGCCACCTGCGTAACCAAACTTGCTGATGCTTTTTGCCAAGCCTTTCAGTTTTAGCTTCAAGGGGCTGTCACGCTCGTCGTCCTTTAATTCTTGGGTCAGCTTGCCGTAAACGGAAGCGTCACCGATTTTTACAGCTTCCATTACGCCAGTGCCTTCTACAACGACACTACCGCGGAACAATCTGTACTTGTCCAAGAAATCTATATTGTTATCGTCCCAAAGAAAATCTTGAGGAGCAATTAGCTTGTGAGCTTCTTCGCTTTCACCGTTGAGGGCAGCTTGGTCAAGCTTCACGTCACCACTAAGTAAGATACCGTCCGCAGGAATTTTATCGCCAGCTTCCAAAATAATTGCGTCGCCTACAACGATATCGTCAATGTGAATTTCTACAGGCTCGCCGTCACGCCACACCTTACAGCGAATACGGCTGGCTTCCTCCTGCAATTTTTGAAAAGCGTTTTCGTTGCTGTACTCCGAATAGGTGGAGACCAGTGTAGCCAAAAGAATTGCCAGGAAAATACCACAGGTTTCAATCCAGTCACCATGCCCCATAAAAACAAAGACTACGTTGACAAAAAGTGCAAAAAGCAAAATGCGAATGATAGGGTCCTTAAAATTATCCAGTAGCTTGTCGAGGAAAGTGTCCCGTGGCGGTTGGGAAAGAGTGTTGTTGCCAAACTTTTCTAAAGACGTTCGTACCTGCTCCGAATTTAAACCAAATTTTTTCATAATCGTTCCTCCCAAATATTTCAAAACTTATTAATTAGTTACTTTATCCGTAAAATACAAGAAAGCTGCATAGCACAGGCTACACAGCTTTCGCATTATTATTTTTAAAGTTAGGGGAATATTTAATTTAAGACTTCCTCATCAATTCATATTTTCTTCTAGGGGTATTATAACTTACTTTAGAAAAAATTTCTGCGGATTTTAGAAAAATTCGCCAAAAATTAACAAATTAGAAGAATTTTTATCAAGATGATACAGGCGGTAAAATAGTTTAGGCGTTTTGCATACTAATACAAAAAGCCCCGGAGCTGAAGCTTGGCTCTGGGACTAGGTTTTTAAGTGGAGCGGATGACGGGGATCGAACCCGCGTCACTGGTTTGTTGATGGTATGATAAAGAAGAATTAAATTTGTATAAATCTATTGACAAATATCTCTAATCTGATATACTATTAGGTCAAAATATGAGAGCGTGTATGATGATATGGAAACTAAAAAGATTTTAAGGAAAATAGCTAGTGGACAGAATTTTATTGATCCGTTAGATAAATTGTTTGATAGAGTGATAACTGGTGAATTGAAATACTCTAAGTCATCGATAATTAAGATAGCTGATATTCAATCTTCAATTCTGGAATCTGATAAAAATGATCTCAAGATTTTTATTAACACAGGTTACATTTCTCCTGTTTTATATCCGTTTTTTTGTTCCCTTATACCAGTAGGAAATTTATATGGGAAAAATATTAGGATGGGCTATAGTGCTAGTAATAATAGATTGAAATCTGCTTTTGATAAGCATGGAGTTTTTGCGCATTTTACTGGAAATAGAAATAATAGTATCAGTGTAGATGGGGTTCAGTTTACAGAAGTTGTTGCTGATGCTACTACCACAGATATTGTCAACAAGACAGTATCTTTATTACCTGTAAAAATGTCTGATAAATATAAGAATAAATTTACATCAAAATTATATGAGGTTTTTATTAATGCGCAAAAACATAGTAAAAGTGATTTGCCGACCATGGCTATTGCATTTATGAATAAAACAAAGTTTTATTTTTCGGCGTATGATGCTGGCATAGGTATCCCAAGTAATGTTAGATTGTTTTTGCAAGATGAAGATTTAACCGACAGGGAAGCAATGGAATGGGCGTTAACGGATAATAACTCTACTGCTTCAAATTCATCCGAAGTTTCAAGAGGAGCGGGGTTAGGTGTCATTGAACAATTTGTTAAAGAAAACAGGGGTGTTATGATGCTAGTGAGTGGTAGTTGTTGTTATGTGGTAAATGGATCGACATCTAGTTATATTAGATTACCTAATTCTGTTAAAGGAACTTTTTTTAGTATGAAAATTAATGTTGATCGTGAACATCTTTACGAATAATTATGGAGGATAATATGAGAAATATTTTAGTAAAAGACATAGCACCTTTTGCTTTAGCAGAAGAAGATGGAATTTTGTTGAAAAATCAAATAAAGGAAGCGATAGAAAAAAATGAATGTGTATGTATAGACTTTAAAGATATTAATTTGTTTGCAACACCATTTTTTAATGTTAGTCTTGGTTCAATTATAGTAGAATATGGCATAGAAAAATTTGATTCTAATGTTTTAGTTACTAATTTAGATGAACTAGGACAAGAAACTTATCAACATTCTAAAGAAAATGCTATGTTGTTTATTGAGAAGAAGATTAACAAAGAAATTATAGAAGAAGTGGTCTTAAAAAATATTGAGAGAGAATAGCATATGGATAAGGTAACAAATGTTAATGATTTAGCTGTCAATAGTAATGGTGCTGTTAGACATATTGCAATTGATACGAATGTGTTATTATGGATGTTTTATGGTAATGTTTCGTATGTAGGAAATGCAAGAACTCAACAGAAAGACTATCAAAAAGTTTTAAAAACTTTTTTGAGCAACAAAAATGTTTTTAAATTGCATACTACAGGTATTAATGTTAATGAAGCATTGCATGTTATAGAGAAAACTGAATGTGAAATATATAATCAATCTATTGTTAATGGATTTGAATTAACTGTAAAAGATTTTAGAAATATACCTCAAAATAAGATTAATCTACAAAAAACATTTAAATTGTTTTGGCAGCAAATTGTAAGATTAATAAAAATAGAAAATGTTAGTTTGACAAAGGATATGGTACGAGACTATATTATTCAGTATGATAGACAGAATTATGATAGTTTAGATTTTGCTTTGGTGCGTTGGTGTCAAGAAAACAGTATAAATGTAATAATGACGGATGATATTGATTTTGTTGGTAATGATATAGGGATTGAAATATTGACGGCTAATCCAAAAGCGTTACAAGAGTATAGAAAGTCAGTGTAATAGTTATATAAAATGAGTTTGCTTTTTATAAATGATTAGGCCCGAAACCAATTTTGGTTTTGGGCCTTTATGTCATTTGGAGCGGGTAACGAGACTCGAACTCGCGACACGTAGCTTGGGAAGCTACTGTTCTACCACTGAACTATACCCGCAGAAGAAATATAAGGTGATTGTTAAAAGTGCAATTACAAATTTTGAGAGAATAATATCAAGGATTTGATGTTGCGATAGAATGAGACAAATAAATACTTAGTTCATATCAATGACTTGTTTCCATTCTTCGATATGACTTTGAGGAATATCAACAACTAAATATTCGATTAGAAATTTAGTGTCATTTTCTATAGGGATTTGAATAGAAGCTTTTGATGCCCTTGATAAATGAGTAATAATTTGGGGTGGCAAAGGAATAGATAAGATTTTCTTTACTGACAAATCGTAAGTGTTTGCACTTATTGAATATATAGTATTATCAATTTTAAATCTGTATGGTTCCAAATTAGTTGCAAGCTTAGAAATTTTATTTGCATTATTCATAATTAGAAAGTATTCTGAATTATATTTTTTAAAAATGCAAACTCTTGGTAAACGTAGGTCTTTATTATGAAAGTAACTTGTAATTATTTTAGCTCCATCAAAAGCATTTGTGGATTGGAATATTTCTGCGTTAGCAATATTAACAATAAACAAAGAAATTAAGAATACAATAATTTTCAACATAAAATACACTCCAATCTAAAACTTTAATGTGAGGTGTAGATGGCAATAATTAAAAAAATTATAGCCTCGTATTTATGGTACACGAAATTATAAAAGTTTGCAAGGTCTAATGTTAAAGAGTAATTTTTGTTTGTCTAGTAGGTACGTTAAGTTGAATTACCGAAAATTTCTAGGCGGTTTTTCGAATTTATAGAGTAACTTAATTTCTAACCGTTATACCATTTCCACAAAGGTTATTGTACTTTTTCAGGTTTTGTCCTATCATATAAGGTAAAGCTATTTCAAGAAAGGTGAACGAGATGGAACAAGAACTTGTAATTACCAAAGCTAAATATATAAATGATAGAGCCTATATCCCCTTGACCGTAATGGCTGCCAACCAACAGCAAAAGTATATTGACCTGCTGACCAGCAAGGACGCAGAGGTTGCCAACAAAGAAATGGCAGAAAAATTACTGGAAGAATATCTGCCTTCCGTAGAAAAGATTTTAAAAACGCTTACCTCTATGGAGGAAGAAGCCTCCGCATTTAACGGAGAGCTGGAAAAATTGTATAAGTCCGCCCTGCGCCTTACTTATATTTTGCGAGTACGCTTTGGCACTTTGTTGGACTTCCTTGCTGGGGAAGAAACTGACGGTGCCAAGGTTAATGCTCTTTTAGGACAAACCTTTTATGATTTTCATAACAGCGTTTTAGAATTCAACAACCTTTACGCACTTATCGTTAAAGGCGAGGGAACCTACAACCTTAATTCTGAAAGCATTCCCTTAGTTCAAAAGGGTATGACCTATTGGGAAATCTCCGACGTTTTGCGTATGCCCTGTAGTGTGAACAAGGGTGACACCTATTATTGGACAAGTGATGAGGGGAATTTTACTCTTGTAGTAACCTTTGATGAAGAGGGCGAAGCAAGCCACGTCCACGTAAACGAATAAAGAATTAACGCCTACCGCAAACTTTTGCGATAGGCGTTCTTTATTTTGGGGTTATTTGTCGAAAATTACCAAGGGTTTAATCAAATCTGCAGGCTTGTCTTTCATAAGCATCAGCGCTTCTTTTACGCCGTCCCAACCGTGGAATACGTGGGTAATCATTTTTTCCGGGTGAATGCGTCCTGCGGTAATCAGGCGCGCCAGTTTTTCAGAGCGGAGTCTGCCACCGGGCATTAAGCCACCAACGATGGTTTTGTGACCCATGCCTGCACCCCATTCAACGCGCGGGATTTTCACGTAGTCGCCTACGCCCAGGTAGTTTACGTTACCAATCTTGCCACCGGGTTTCAGCATACGGATTGCTTGGTCGAAGGTATCCACGTCGCCGCCAGCGATGATAATTTTATCTACGGGACCGCCGTTCAGTTTCATAATTTGTTCTACGATGTCACCGTTGCGGTAGTTTACAATGTGGGTCGCACCGTATTCTTTTGCCAGTTCCACACAATTTTTGCGAGAACCTACAGCGTAGATGTTCGCTGCGCCACGAATTGCCGCTGCTGCTACAGCCATTAAGCCTACAGGTCCAATGCCGATGACTGCTACGTTGTCGCCGAATTGGATATCTGCCAGTTCTGCGCCATGGAAGCCAGTGGGAACCATATCACTGAGCATGCAAGCTGCGCCTAAGTCCATACCTTCGGGCAGGTGTGCCAAGTTGCCGTCTGCGTCATTTACGTGGAAGTATTCTGCGAAAACGCCGTCTTTGAAGTTGGAGAACTTCCAACCGCTCAGCATGCCACCGCTGTGCATTGCGTAACCTTCTTGTGCTTCGAGGGAGTTCCAATCGGGAGTGATTGCAGAGATGATAACTTTGTCACCGGGTTTGAAGTCTTTAACCAGTTCGCCAACTTGTACAACTTCGCCAACTGCTTCGTGACCTAAAATCATATCTTCTCTTTCACCAATAGCGCCTTCCCAAACGGTATGCACGTCAGAGGTGCAAGGTGCCAAAGCGATAGGTTTGCAGATTGCGTCCAAGGGACCGCATTTCGGCATATCTTTTTCTACCCAACCGGTAGCTCCAATTTTTAACATTGCGTAACCTTTCATATTGTCTTCCTCCTTAATATATGTCGTCTTTATTTTTAAGTTTTAGTTTTCTCTTTGATTATAGTATAAAGAAAAGAGGTGTGAGTTTCTGTGACTATGTCACAAATCATACTCTTTTACTAAATTTTATCACGTTTTAAAAAATCGTGTGTGAGTAATATGTGAAAGAGTGATAGAAAAAAGAATTTGTTGTGCGAGAGGGCGCGTGTGCCTTATAATATAACTATCAATGTTTTAACAAGGAGAGGTATTATGGCTGATTTAGAGCGTTTAGGACAAATAAAATGTTTTCTGTTTGATATGGACGGCACCATCAATTTAGGCAACGAGCTTATTCCCGGTATGGAAGGCTTCTTTGACAAATTGAAGGCTGCTGGTCGTGAATATTATCTGTTGACCAACAATTCTTCCCGTGACCACCAACACTATGTAAATAAAATGAATGGCTTGGGCGTACCCGTTACTCGTGAAAACGTGCTGATTTCTACAGATGCCTTCACTAATTATATGGTGAAGAACCATCCCCAAGGCAAGTTATACGTTTTGGGCACTCCCCAATTGGAAAAGAACATTGCTGACGCTGGTCTTACAATGACCAAAACCTTGGAGGAAGGTGCAGATTTCGTTGTTGTTGGCTTCGACCAAACCTTAACCTACGAAAAGCTGACCACCGCTTGCCGTTTGATTGACAAAGGCGTTCCTTACGTTGCAACTCATCCTGACGTGCGTTGCCCCATCGAAGGTGGCGAGTTCATTCCTGATACCGGTGCAATGATTGAGCTTATCAAGACTGCTACCGGCAAAAGCCCCTCTATGATTTTTGGTAAGCCCTTCCAATACATGGTAGACGTTGTCCTTGACCAAACTGGCTATAAAAAAGAAGAAATCGCCATGGTTGGCGACAGACTTTCTACTGACATTGCCTTTGGCTTGAACAACGGTATTCTTTCCGTAATGGTTCTTACTGGCGAAGCAACTATGGAAGATGTGGAAAACGGTAATATCAAACCGGACATTATTCTGCCCCACGCTAAGGAGATTTTAAATTATTTGTAATGCCCTAAAGGAGAAAACACTATGACAAATTTAGAGCAATTAAATTTAACAGATGCCATCCGTCCCGTGCCTGCTTCTGAATTGGAAGCACGCTTGGCAAAATTCCGCCAAGCAATGGATAAGGAAAACCCCGGTTGGGAAATGGCAGTAATCAATCACAAAATAGCAATGTACTATTTTGCAGGAACAATGCAAGATGGTGCGTTAATCATTCGTCCGCAGGATGCAATTTTGTGGGTGCGACGTATGTACGACCGTGCGGTGAAGGAATCTAATTTTGCAGATATCCGTCCCATGCGTAGCTATCGTGAGGTTTTTGCTGAATATGGCAGTTGTCCCGCGACAGTTTATATGGAAACTAAAAAGCTGACTTGGGATTGGCAGCAAATGTTCCACAAATACTTTGCCTTTGAAGAAATCGCTTCCCTTGACCACGTGCTTAGCGATTTGCGTGTGGTGAAGAGTGCTTACGAATTGGAGCAAATGGAACGTAGCGGTAAGATTCACGAAACCGTCCTTGACGTTGTTGCTCCCAAGCTGATTGTTCCCGGCATTAGCGAAACCCAGCTGGCAGTAAATATTTATAGCGAAATGCTTAGTCGTGGCAGCTACGGTATTGTCCGTTTTAACTTGCCTTTAGGCGAAGAAGTTATTGGTATCGCTGCCTTTGGCAAGAGTGGTTTAGAGCGTTGCGCTTTTGACGGACCTGGTGGTACTCCGGGAACTTGCATTGCTTTGCAATCCATTGGTAATGCTTTCCGCAAGCTGGAGCCTAACAGCATCGTTTACCTTGACATTCCCTGTGGCTTCGACGGCTACAACACTGATAAAACCGTTGCCTATTACTATGGCGACATTAACAAGGACCCCAACAAGGACGTTATCCTTGACGCGCAAAAGCGTTGCTTGGAATTGGAAGCGCAAGTTGTGGAAATGATGAAGCCCGGTACTCCCATCCAAGATTTGTACACTGTTCCCATGGATAAGTTCGATAATATTTATGGCGACAACTTTATGAACGGTGGCAAGTTCCTTGGTCACAGCATTGGTCTTGTTATGGACGAAGCTCCTGCCATTGCCAAAGGTTTTAAAGAACCCTTGCAAGTTGGCATGACCTTTGCCGTTGAACCTAAGATTGCTTTGCCCGGCATTGGCTTGGTTGGCACGGAAAACACTTACGTTATTACAGAAAATGGTGCTCGTTGCTTGACTGGTAAGTCCTACGAGCTAAGAAGCGTAGAATAATATAATAGTAGAAAAAATTAAGGTGCAGTCTGGATTAGACTGCACCTTTTCTTCATTTATAAATGTTTCACGTGAAACATTTTGTTTTGAGGGACATAAGTTTTAAAATTTATTTTTTCTTTTGTTCTAAACGTTTCAGGCTCAAGCCAATGCGGTTGCGTGCTTCGTCAATGCTGATGATTTCTGCCTCAACGATGTCGCCAACGGCAACAACGTCCAAAGGATGACGGAAGTATTTCACGCTCAGCTCGCTTTTATGGATAAGACCGCTAACTTTGAGACCAATGTCTACGAAAGCACCAAAGTCGACTACGTTTTGCACCTTTCCTTTCACAACGCTACCAATTGCCAAATCGCTCAGCTTGGTAACGTGCTTACGTGTCATGGGAGCAGGAGCATCTTCGCGAGGGTCACGACCGGGACGAGCGAGAGCAGCGAGGATATCCGTAACAGTAGGCACGCCTGCGTTAAGCTTTTTCGCCAAATTTTCAGCGTTGGCTTTTTGGGCAGCCTCTTGCAAAGCGGAGGTACTGCAATCTTTAAGCTGGAAGCCTAATTCAGCAACGATACTTTCGGCGAGAGCATAGCTTTCAGGGTGGACGGAAGTGTTGTCCAAAGGATTAGCAGCACCTGCGATGCGGAGGAAGCCTGCGCATTGGGTAAAGGCTGCGGGACCAAGACGTGCAACTTTCAAAAGCTCCTTACGACTTTTGAAGGAACCCTTCTCGTCACGATAAGCAATGATATTTTTTGCAACAGTGCTGGAAACGCCAGCAACATAATTGAGGAGAGAGGGGGACGCGGTGTTCAGCTCTACGCCAACGTGGTTAACGCAGCTTTCTACAACGCTGCCCAAGGTTTGGGTCAGTTCCTTTTGGTTTACATCGTGCTGGTATTGCCCAACACCTATTGCCTTCGGTTCAATCTTAACAAGCTCTGCCAGCGGGTCTTGTACGCGACGGGCAATGGACACTGCGCCACGGAGGGAAACATCTAAATCAGGAAGCTCCTCGCGCGCCAGCTTGGAAGCAGAGTAAACGGAAGCGCCTGCTTCGCTGACAATGATGTAAGCAGCATCGAAGTTGTATTTTTCCAGCATTTGGGAAGTGAACTGTTCTGTTTCGTAGGAGGCAGTACCGTTGCCAATGGCAATGAGGGTAATTTTATACCTCTTCATCAGCTCGACAAATTGTTTTTCTGCTTGTTCCTGTTGATGATTGCTACCTGTAATATACATGGCGGTGGTGGCAAGAATGCGACCGTTGGGGTCAATGACTGCGGTTTTGCAGCCTGTGCGGTAACCGGGGTCAAGTCCGAGGACAGTGTGACCGCTAATGGGCTGGGTTAAAAGCAGTTGTCGCAAGTTGGCGGCGAAAACGGAGATTGCTTGCTTTTCGGCTTTTTCCGTCAGCTCGTTACGCAGTTCACGTTCGAGAGAGGGGAAGAGCAATCGTTTGTAGCTGTCGGTCAAAGCTTCGTGGTAATAATTATAGAAAGGACTATGCTCGTTCAGTTTAAGTTTTTGGGCAACCTTGGCAATAAGCTTTTCGTCGGGACAACGGAGGCTAATTTTCAACGCCTTTTTATCTTCGCCACGATTCATTGCTAAAATGCGGTGGGGTGGAAGCTGACGGACAGGCTCACTGTAGTCACGGTATTGCAAAAATTCAGGAGCGTCCTTCTCATCAATGATAAGTTCGGAAACAAGTTCCCCTGCATTCCACAGCTCGCGACGTAAAAGCTTGCGTACGTCCGCACTGTCGCTGATGTTTTCTGCAACAATGTCGCAGGCGCCTTGCCAAGCATCTTCGATGGTGGCAATACCTTTTTCTTCATTAATATGCATGCTTGCCAATTGTTCCAAGGGCAGTAAAGGTTTGCCTTGTTCTTCGATGAGCTGTGCTAAAGGTTCTAAACCATTTTCGCGAGCAATTTGGGCGCGGGTTCTACGTTTAGGACGATAGGGCAAGTACAAATCTTCCAAGGCTTGAATTTTTTCTGCGGAATTAATAGCAGCTTCCAGTTCGGGAGTAAGTTTTTCCTGGGCAGCAATGGCGGTCAAGATTTCTTGACGGCGTTGCTCTAAATTGCGCAAGTATGCCAAGCGTTCTTCGATAGTACGGATTTGTTCTTCGTCCAAAGAACCGGTTGCTTCCTTGCGGTAACGGGCGATGAAGGGGACGGTGTTGCCTTCATCAAGAAGCTGGACAGTAGCTTCTGCTTGCTTAGGTTTAATATTTAATTCGCGGGCGAGGGCGTTGATTATCTTTTCCATAAGAGACCTCCAAATTTTTCATAGCTCTATTATAACAGAAAATCAATTCCTGTAATAATTATTGATTGACAAAAATAAAAAACTTACGCTAAAATAAATAATAAAGATTATTAAGATGTTATAATAATCAAAAGAAGGAGGGAAGAAAATGCTTAACAGTCAACAATTGAGCGAAGTTTTGCGTGCCAATGGTTACAAGGTTACTCCCCAACGTTTAGCTGTTTACGAAGCTTTGGCAGCAACAAAAAGTCATCCCACTGCAGAAATGCTCTTTAGCGTTTTGCAACCTAATTATCCGTCTATGAGCTTTGCTACTGTTTACAAGACGGTAGAAATTTTGCACAAGATTAACGTAATTCAAATTCTTAATACTGGCGAGGACAGCATGCGTTACGATGCTGATACCAGTATTCACCACCATATTCAATGCATTAGCTGTGGTCGTGTAGATGACCTGAATGATTTGGACAGCCTTGCTTTAGTGAAAGAGGCTGAAAGATTAAG
>JAGAPX010000038.1 GCA_017623055.1 Phascolarctobacterium sp. | reverse complement strand
CGTTCTTCAACGGCTATCGTCCCCAATTCTACTTCCGTACCACTGACGTAACTGGCGTAACCCAATTGCCTGAAGGCGTAGAAATGGTAATGCCTGGCGACAACGTAACCATGGACGTAGAACTGATCACCCCGATCGCTATCGAAAAAGGCTTGCGTTTCGCTATCCGTGAAGGTGGCCGTACCGTAGGCGCTGGCGTTGTTTCCGAAGTAGAAGAAGCTTAATTTTAGTTAGTTCCCGTATTAATATATGAGGGGCTTAGGTGAGCCCCTCATATTATTATGTTTATTTGTATGGCCCTGCGATGATGTGAAAGGTTGCTTGCCTGCAAGACAGGGAGATTTTCACGGAGTATGTCCGTTCTTAGAAACTGGGCGTTTAGGAGGAAAAATTTTATAATGGCTAAGTCTCAAAAAATCAGAATACGCCTCAAAGCGTATGACCACAAAGCACTTGATCAAAGCGCTGCAAAAATCGTAGAAACTGCAAAACGCACTGGTGCGCAAGTTTCTGGTCCGATTCCCCTTCCGACTGAAAAAAATATTTACACCATTCTGCGTTCCCCGCATGTTAACAAAGATTCTCGTGAACAATTCGAAATGAGAACTCACAAACGTCTTGTTGACATTCTGGAACCCACCGCAAAAACTGTTGATGCATTGATGCGTTTGGACCTTCCGGCTGGCGTAGACATCGAAATTAAACTGTAAGGAGGAGGGACAATAATGGCTAAAGGTATTTTAGGCAAAAAACTGGGCATGACCCAAATTTTTGAAGCTGACGGCAAATTGATCCCTGTAACTGTTGTAGAAGCAGGTCCTTGCGTAGTACTTCAAAACAAAACCGTTGAAACCGACGGCTACAATGCTGTACAACTTGGTTTTGGCGAAATGAAAGAAAAACATACCACCAGACCGATGAAAGGCCACTTTGATAAAGCTGGCGTAGCTCCGGTAAAATTTGTAAGAGAATTGCGTTTGGCTGCTCCTTCCGAATTCGAAATCGGCCAAAAAGTAACTGCTGACATCTTTGAAGCAGGCGAATTGATCGATGCAACTGGTATTTCCCGTGGTAAAGGCTTCGCAGGCACTATTAAGCGTCACAACTTCGCTCGCGGTCCTATGAAACACGGTTCCAAATCTCACCGTGAACCCGGTTCCATGGGTCCCATGTATTCCGGCCCGGGCGGTCGCGTAATCAAAGGCAAAAAATTGCCTGGCCGTATGGGTGCTGTGAAATCTACTGTTCAACGTTTGACTATCGCAAAAGTTGATGCAGAACGTAATCTTATTTTGGTTAAAGGCTCCATCCCTGGTGCTGCTGGTTCTTTCGTAATCCTGAAAGAAACCGTAAAACCGAAAAAATAAGAGCGTAAGCGAAAGAAAGGAGGATGCTTCTAATGCCGAAGTTATCAGTATATAACATCTCCGGTCAAGTTACCGGTGAAATAGAATTGAATGACGTTGTGTTTGGCGCTGAATTCAATGAAGCTGTTGTACACGAAGCAATCGTAATGCAACTTGCTAACCAACGCCAAGGCACTTCTGCTACCAAAACTCGCGGTATGGTACGCGGTGGCGGTCGCAAACCTTGGAAACAAAAAGGCACCGGCCGTGCACGTTCCGGTTCCAACCGTTCTCCTGTTTGGGTAGGTGGCGGTACCACTTTTGGTCCCCAACCCCGCAGCTATGCTAAAAAAATGAACCGTAAAGCTCGCCGTCTGGCTCTTTGCTGTGCATTGTCTGCAAAAGTTGCAGCTAACGAATTGGTAGTAATCGACGGCTTGACCTTCGATGCTCCGAAAACCAAAAACGTAGTAGCTATGCTCAACGCTTTTGAAGCAGCTACTGCAAAAGCACTGCTTATCACTAATGGTTGTGAAAACGTAGAACTTTCCGCACGCAACATGCCGAAAGTAACCACCATCACTAACATGGGCCTGAACTGCTTTGATATCCTTCACGCTAACAAAGTATTCCTGGCTAAAGAAGTAGTAGAAAAAATTGAGGAGGTGCTCGCATAATGGCTGCTAATCCTCGCGATTTATTGATTCGTCCCATCATCACCGAAAAAACTTCCATGATGATGCAAGAAAACAAATACACCTTCCAAGTTCCCCTGGAAGCTAACAAAGTAGAAATCCGCCAAGCTGTCGAAGCTATTTTCGGCGTTAAAGTTTTGAGCGTAAATACTATCCGCGTTCTTGGCAAAACCAAACGCATGGGTAGATATGTTGGTAAACGTTCCGACTATAAAAAAGCAATCGTTAAGCTTGCTGAAGGCAATACGATTCCCCTTTTCGAAGGAATGTAATTAACGTAATATAAGGAGGTCAAGAAAATGGCTATTAAAAGCTTTAATCCGTATTCTCCTTCCAGACGCTTTATTACTGTGTCTGCCTTCGAAGAGATTACGACTGATAAGCCGTACCGCCCGCTTGTTGAAAAACTCGTAAGAAAAGCTGGCCGTAACAATACCGGCAAAATGACCGTTCGTCATCAAGGCGGCGGCCACAAAAGACAATATCGTATCATCGACTTCAAACGCAACAAAGACAACATTCCTGCTAAAGTTGCTACCATCGAATACGATCCTAACCGTAACGCACGCATCGCTCTGGTAAACTATGCTGATGGTGAAAAACGTTACATCATCGCTCCCCTTGGCTTGCAAGTTGGCGATGTAATCGTAAGCGGTCCGGAAGCCGACATCAAAGTTGGTAACTGCCTGCCGCTGAAAAACATTCCGCTGGGTACTACCGTACACAACGTAGAAATGAAAATCGGTAAAGGTGGCCAAATGGCTCGCAGTGCTGGTGCATCTGCTCAGCTGATGGCTAAAGAAGGCGACTATGCTCTTCTTCGTCTCCCTTCCGGTGAAATCCGCAAAGTACATATCAACTGCCGTGCAACCATCGGCCAAGTTGGTAACATTGACGCTGAAAACATCTGCATCGGTAAAGCTGGTCGCTCCCGTTGGATGGGCGTACGTCCTGCTAACCGCGGCGTAGTTATGAACCCGAATGACCATCCGCACGGTGGTGGTGAAGGTCACTCCCCCGTTGGTCGTAAACGTCCTGTTACTCCTTGGGGCAAATGCGCATTTGGTACCCGTACTCGTAAAGAGAAAAAAGCTTCTACTAAGCTCATCTTGAAACGTAGAACTAAATAATATAACAGGATAAGGAAAGGAGGCTAACCTAGTGTCCAGATCAGTTAAAAAAGGACCTTATGTCCATGCTAGCTTGTTGAAAAAAATCGACGCGCTTAATGCCGCTAATGATAAAAAAGTTGTAAAGACCTGGTCTCGCAGCTCTACTATTCTTCCGGATTTTGTTGGTCACACCATTGCGGTTCATGACGGACGCAAACATGTTCCCGTGTTCATCACCGAGGATATGGTAGGCCACAAATTGGGCGAATTCGCTCCCACTCGTACCTATAAAGGTCACGCTGACAAAACCACCAAATTGAAATAAGGGGAAGGAGGAAAATAGAATGGAAGCAAAAGCAATTGCAAGATATATCCGTATCGCACCGCGCAAACTGCGCATTGTTATCAATCTGATCCGCGGTAAATCCGTTGGTGAAGCATTCGCAATCCTCAAATTCACCCCGAAGGTTGGTTCTGAGGTAATCGAAAAAGTACTGCGTAGCGCTGTAGCTAACGCTGAACATAACTTTGATATGAACGTGGACAACCTGGTAGTATCCACTTGCTTCGTAGATGCAGGCCCTACCATTAAACGTATCCATCCGCGTTCCCGTGGTCAAGCTTTCAAAATCTTGAAACGTTCCAGCCACGTAACTGTAGCAGTTAAAGAAAAATAATATCCCGTCAGAAGGAGGGAAAAGATAGTGGGTCAAAAAGTACATCCTCATGGTCTCCGTGTTGGCGTAATCAAAGGTTGGGATTCCAAATGGTACGCTGGCAAAGATTATGAAAAATTCTTGTTAGAAGACATCAAAATCCGTGAATTCATTAAAGAAAAACTGTTCTTGTCCGGTATTTCTAAAGTAGAAATCGAACGCGCATCCAATAAAGCCCGCATTTCCATCCATACTGCGAAACCTGGTATGGTAATCGGTCGTCAAGGCAGCAACATTGAACTGCTCAAATCCGACCTGAAAAAAATGACTGACAGCGCAATCGACATCAACATCGTAGAAGTTAAAACCCCGGATATGGACGCAACTTTGGTTGCAGAGAACATTGCAGCACAATTGGAACGCCGCATCGCTTTCCGTCGTGCTATGAAACAATGCGTAGGTCGCACCATGCGTATGGGCGCTAAAGGTATCAAAATCACCTGCGGCGGTCGTTTGGGCGGCGCTGAAATCGCTCGTAGCGAAAGCTATCGCGAAGGCAGCATTCCTCTGCACACTCTGCGTGCTGACATCGACTACGGCACTGCAGAAGCTCATACCACTTATGGCCGTATCGGCATTAAAGTATGGATTTACAAAGGCGAAGTCCTTCCTGAAAAAGAAGCAGTTAAAGCTGCTCCGGCAAAGGAGGCATAATCAGATATGTTATTACCGAAAAGAGTCAAACATCGTAAACAACATAGAGGTCGTATGACCGGTCGTGCTATGCGTGGTAATAAAATCTCCCATGGCGAATACGGCCTGGTAGCTTTGGAACCGGCTTGGGTAACCAACCGTCAAATCGAAGCTGCTCGTATTGCAATGACCCGTTACATCAAACGTGGCGGTCAAGTTTGGATTCAAATTTTCCCGGACAAACCGATCACTGCAAAACCTGCTGAAACTCGTATGGGTTCCGGTAAAGGTTCTCCGGAATACTGGGTAGCAGTAGTTAAACCGGGTCGTGTATTGTTCGAAATGAACGGCGTAGCCGAAGATGTAGCAAAAGAAGCTATGCGTCTTGCTAGCCACAAATTGCCCATCAAATGCAAATTTGTGACCCGTGCTCAGCAGGAAGCTGAAGCTGCCGCACAAGAAAAGGGTGGTGAAGCTTAATGAAAACAACAGAAATTCGTGAAATGTCTGCTGCTGAGTTAGACACCAAATTGGCAGTTTTGAAAGAAGAACTTTTCAATCTGCGTTTTCAAATGGCAACCGGTCAATGTGAAAACCCGATGAAAATTCGTGAAGTTAAAAAATCCATTGCCCGTATCAAAACTATTCAACGCGAACGCGAATTGCAAGCTTAATAGTTTTTGACTTGAACAAGGAGGAAA
Organism: Phascolarctobacterium sp.; assembly: GCA_017623055.1. Lineage (GTDB taxonomy): Bacteria > Bacillota > Negativicutes > Acidaminococcales > Acidaminococcaceae > JAHHUH01. The sequence continues at coordinate 19,580 of JAGAPX010000038.1, read as the reverse complement.
CAGTCGTGACCGAAGAAAGAAACGCACGTGTTACCCGTATTGGTAAAGTTGTCAGCGATAAAATGCAAAAAACTGTAGTAGTTGCAGTTGAACGTTTCGTTCCGCATCCGCTGTACAAAAAAGGCGTACAACATACTATTAAATTTAAAGCTCATGACGAAAATAACGAAGCACATATTGGCGACGTAGTTCAAATTATGCAAACTCGTCCGCTTTCCAAAGATAAATGCTGGCGCGTTATTGAAATTTTAGAGCGTGCAAAATAATTTTGCCACTAGATTGATTGGCAAGGAGGGAAATCCATGATCCAACAACAAACTATCCTTAACGTTGGTGACAACACTGGCGCTAAGAAAGTTATGTGCATCCGCGTATTGGGCGGTTCCTACCGTAAATACGCTAACATTGGTGACGTAATCGTGTGTGCTGTTAAAGATGCATCACCCGGTGGCGTTGTAAAAAAAGGTGACGTAGTTAAAGCAGTTGTTGTTCGTTCCGTAAAAGGTGTTCGTCGTGCTGATGGTTCTTACATCCGTTTCGACGAAAACGCTGCTGTAGTAATTAAAGACGACAAGAGCCCGCGTGGTACCCGTATTTTTGGGCCCGTTGCTCGCGAACTTCGTGAAAAAGATTTCATGAAAATTGTTTCTCTGGCACCGGAAGTGCTGTAAGAAATTCAGATAACGCACTATAAGGAGGTGTTCTTGACATGGCAAACGCTGTAAAGCTGCATGTTAAAAAAGGCGATACCGTTCTTGTTTTGTCCGGTAAAGACAAAGGCAAGCAAGGTAAAATCGTTGAAGCTCTGCCTAAGAAAGCCAAAGTGGTTGTTGAAGGCGTGAATAAAGTTAAACGTCATACCAAACCGTCTCAAGCAAATCCTCAAGGTGGTATCATTACTAAAGAAGCTCCGATGTCTTCTTCCAAAGTAATGTTGGTATGCCCGGCTTGCAAAAAAGCAACCCGTATCAAAAAATCCGCTGTTGCTGGCGAATTCGTAAGAGTTTGCAAAAAATGCGGCGAAGTAATCGATAAATAATAATCCGGGAAAGGAGGAAAATACTTAATGGCAAAGACCAGATTACAAGAAAAATATTTGTCCGAAGTTGTTAAAGGCTTGATGGACAAATTCCAATATAAAAACGTTATGGAAATTCCTAAAGTTGAGAAAGTTGTAATCAACATGGGCGTTGGTGAAGCTGTTGCAAACAGCAAAGCATTGGAAACTGCAGTAGCAGACATGACCTTGATTGCAGGTCAAAAACCCATCATCACCAAAGCTAAAAAATCCATCGCAGCTTTCAAAGTACGTCAAGGCATGCCTTTGGGTGCAAAAGTTACCCTGCGTGGTGACCGCATGTACTACTTCCTTGATAAACTCATGAATCTCGCTCTTCCGCGTGTACGTGACTTCCGTGGTGTAAGTGCTACTTCCTTCGACGGCCGTGGCAACTACGCTTTGGGTCTCAAAGAACAATTGATTTTCCCGGAAATTGAATACGATAAGATTGATAAAGTACGTGGCATGGATATCATTATTGTTACTACCGCTAAGACTGACGAAGAAGCTAGAGAATTGCTCAGACTTCTCGGAATGCCGTTCAGCGCATAAAGTGAGGAGGGAATATTTTGGCTAAGAAAGCCCTGATTGAAAAATGGAAAAGCGAACCGAAATTTGAAGTTCGCCGTTATAACCGCTGCAAAGTATGTGGCAGACCTCACGGCTATATGCGTAAATTTGGCCTCTGCCGTATCTGCTTCCGCGAATATGCTTACGAAGGTGCTATTCCGGGCGTAACCAAAGCAAGCTGGTAAGAACGACAACTAAGGAAGGAGGGTATACTAAGTATGGTAATGACTGACCCGATCGCTGATATGCTTACCCGTATCCGTAACGCAAATTCAGTTCATCACGATAAAGTTGAAATCCCCGGCTCCAAAATTAAAGTTGCTATCGCAGAAATTTTGAAAGCTGAAGGTTTCATTAAAGATTTCGAAGTAATTGCTGATAACAAACAAAGCGTTATCAAAGTTAGCCTGAAATACGGTGCTAATAAAGAAAAAGTTATTTCCGGTATTAAACGTATTTCTAAACCCGGTCTGAGAGTTTACTCTCAAAAAGACCAACTGCCCAGAGTCCTCGGTGGCCTTGGCATTGCAGTAATCTCCACCTCTCAAGGTTTGATGACCGACAAAGCTGCTCGTAAAGCAGGTTTGGGTGGCGAAGTACTGGCTTACGTATGGTAATACACTAAAAAGATAGGAGGTGCTCGTACGTGTCTAGAATTGGTAAAATGCCAATCACTGTTCCCGCTGGTGTAACAGTTACTATTGAAGATAACTTCGTGACCGTTAAAGGTCCTAAAGGCGAACTTTCCCGCCAAATCAATAAAAACATGAAACTGACCCTGGACAACGGTGTTCTCACCGTAGAACGTCCTAATGATGATAAAGAAAACCGCGCTATGCACGGTTTGTCCCGTACTTTGATCAACAACATGGTTGTTGGCGTACATACCGGTTTCAGCAAAACTCTGGAAATCAATGGTGTTGGTTATCGTTGCGCTCTGCAAGGCAAAAACATCAACTTCACCCTCGGTTTCTCTCACCCTGTAGTTAAAGAGCCGCCTGCTGGTATTACCTTTGAAGTACCTGCTCCGAACAAAATTATCGTAAGCGGCGCTAACAAAGAAGTTGTAGGCGCAGTTGCTGCTGAAATTCGTACCTTGCGTCCGCCTGAACCTTATAAAGGTAAAGGTATCCGTTATGCTGGTGAATTCGTTCGTCGCAAAATGGGTAAAGCTGGCGGTAAAGGCAAGAAATAATTTCTAAAAGAAGGGAGTGAAACTCTTGTTTAACAGAGTTGATAAAAACGAGAAACGTCAAAAACGTCATCTCCGTTCTCGTAGATATATTATCGGTACTGCAGAAAGACCGCGTCTCAACGTATATCGTTCCTTGGCTAACATTTATGCTCAAGTAATTAACGATGTAACCGGTGAAACCATCTGTGCTGCTAGCACCGTTGAAAAAGACCTCAAAGCTATCTATGGTGGCAACATTGAAGCTGCTAAAGCTGTAGGTAAAGCAATCGCTGAAAAAGCACTGGCTAAAGGCGTTAAAGAAGTTGTATTCGATCGTGGTGGTTACCTGTATCATGGTCGTGTAGCTGCTTTGGCTGAAGCTGCTCGCGAAGCTGGTCTTGAATTCTAAGAGAAGGAGGAAATAAAGTGGCTAATTTCGAAAATAAAGAAAACGAATTAAAAGAGAAAGTCGTTTTCATCAACCGCGTTGCTAAGGTTGTTAAAGGCGGTCGCCGTTTCTCCTTCGCTGCACTGGTTGTTGTTGGTGACGAAAATGGTCATGTAGGCATGGGCCTGGGTAAAGCTGCAGAAGTTCCTGAAGCTATCCGCAAAGGCGTTGAAGACGCTAAGAAAAACTTGGTATCCGTACCTTTGGTTGGTACCACCATTCCTCATGAAATCATTGGTGTATTTGGCGCAGGCCGCGTGTTCTTGAAACCCGCTTCCCAAGGTACCGGCGTTATCGCTGGTGGCCCGGTTCGTGCGGTACTCGAACTGGCAGGCGTTCATGATATTCTTACTAAATGTCAAGGTTCTAATAACCCGAACAACGTTGTTCGCGCAACTATCGAAGGTTTGAAATCCTTGAAATCTGCTGAAGCAGTTGCTGCTCTGCGTGGTAAAACCGTAGAAGAATTGTTGGGCTAATCTAGGAGGAAATTTGTAATGGCACAAATTAAAATCACTTTGACCCGCAGCTTGATCGGTTATCCGCAAGACCAACGCATGACCGTAAGAGCTTTGGGCTTAACCAAAATCCGTACTTATGTTATTAAAGAAGATACTCCGACTATTCGCGGCATGATTCACAAAGTAGAACATCTCGTGAAAGTTGAAGAAGCGTAAGACAAGGAGGTATATTGAAGATGAAATTACATGAATTGTCTCCCGCTCCTGGTTCCAAACGTGAATCCTTCCGCGTAGGCCGTGGCTTGGGTTCCGGTTTGGGCAAAACTTCCGGTAAAGGCCAAAAAGGTCAAAAATCCCGTTCCGGCGGCGTAAAACGCCCTGGTTTCGAAGGTGGTCAAAGACCTTTGTACCTGCGTTTGCCGAAACGTGGTTTCTATAACAAATTCGCTAAAGAATATGTTGAAATCAATGTAAGCGTACTGAACCGCTTTGAAGACGGCACCGTTGTTGAACCGGTAATGCTCATCGAAGAAGGCATTGTTAAAAACGTTCGCGATGGCATCCGCATCCTCGGTGGTGGCGAATTGACCAAAAAACTTACCGTACAAGCTATGGGCTTCAGCAAATCCGCTGAAGAAAAAATCATTGCAGCTGGCGGTAAAGTTGAGGTGATCTAAAGTGTTAGCAGCCCTTGCGAACATATTTAGAATTACGGAACTCAGGCAAAAAGTAGTTTTTACTCTCGCCATGTTTATCGTATTCCGGGCTGGAACACATATACCTGTTCCTGGCGTAAATGCTTCTGTTATCGAACAGCTTTTCCAAAGCGGTAACCTGTTTGGATTGCTGGATATGTTCAGTGGCGGCGCCTTGAGCAAATTCTCAATTTTTGCTATGAGTATTACCCCATATATTAATGCTTCAATTATTTTGCAGCTTTTGAAGGTTGTAGTACCCACCTTGGAACAATGGTCCAAGGAAGGCGAAGAAGGTTACAAGAAGATGAACAAGCTTACCCGTGTGCTGACGGTGGCTTTGGGATTCTTCCAAGCTTGCGGCATGGCCTGGGGCCTGAAGATGGCAATCAATAACCCCGGAATTTTCTCAATTCTGTTGATTGCTACCACTCTTACCGCAGGTACTGTATTCTTGATGTGGATTGGTGAGCAAATCACCGCAAAAGGTGTCGGCAATGGTATCTCCTTGATAATCTTTGCCGGTATCGTATCCAGATTACCTGAAGGGTTACAAATAATTTTCCAATATTTACAAGCAGGCACTGTTAACTTGTTGAATGTAATTTTGTTCGCGGTGATTGCCTTGGCGATGATTGTTTTCGTAATTCTCATCTCTCAAGGTGTTCGCAAAATTCCTATTCAATATGCTAAACGTGTTGTTGGCAAAAGGTTGTATGGCGGTCATAGCAGCTACATTCCCTTGAAAGTTAACCAAGCTGGCGTTATCCCGATCATCTTCGCGTCTTCCGTGTTGATGTTCCCGACAACAATTGCTCAGTTCGTTGACGTACCTTGGGTTAAGACTGTGGGACAATGGTTCGCATGGGGCACTCCGCTGCAAACTACTTGTTATGTTCTCTTTATCTTGTTCTTCACTTACTTCTATACTGCAGTAAGCCTGAACATCACTGATATGTCTGATAACATCAAGAAAAACGGCGGCTTCATTCCCGGCATGCGTCCCGGTAAACCTACAACTGATTATTTAGACAAAGTAATGTCCAGAATAACCTTGGCTGGTGCAATCTTCCTTTCCTTGATTGCTCTCATGCCCAACGTTATCGGCTGGATGACCAGAATCGAAGGCATCTACTTCGGTGGTACAGCTCTATTAATCGTAGTCGGCGTAGCATTGGATACTATGAAGCAAATAGAGTCCCTGGTATTGCAACGTCACTATCACGGCTTTATGAAATAGGAGGAATTCAGAATGCATATTCTTTTAATGGGACCTCCGGGTGCTGGTAAAGGCACTCAAGCAGAAAGACTCATTGATGAATTTAAAATCCCTCATATCTCCACTGGAGACATGTTCCGTGCAGCTGTAAAGCAAGGCACCGAACTTGGTAAAGAGGCAAAAAGATACATGGACGCAGGTGGCTTAGTACCTGACGTCGTAACCATCGGCATCGTTCGTGAAGGCTTGGCTAAACCCGAATGTGCAAATGGATTTATTTTAGATGGTTTTCCGAGAACTGAAGAGCAAGCAGTTGCTCTCGACGGAATTCTGAAAGACCTGGGCATTGATTTGACCGGTGTTGTAAATATCGTTGTTCCCGACGCTGAACTGGTTGGCAGAGTGACCGGTAGACGCATTTGCAAAGCTTGCGGCGCTACCTATCATGTAAGCTTCAACCCCAGCAAAGTGGAAGATGTGTGCGATAAATGCGGTGGCAACCTTTATCAACGTGATGACGATAAAGAAGAAACCGTAAAGAATCGTCTGCATGCTTATCATGAGCAGACTGAACCGTTGATTGAGTACTATCAAAAACAAGGCGTATACAAAGAAATCGATGGCATGCAAGCAATCGATAAAGTATATGCTGACGTTGTAGCTAGTCTCTGTGGCAAATAAGGAGGTACACTGTGTCCAAACAAGACGTAATTGAAGTTGAAGGCACAATTCTTGAAGCACTTCCCAACGCTATGTTCCAAGTACAATTGGAAAACGGTCACGTTATTCTGGCGCACATATCTGGTAAAATACGTATGAACTTCATCAAAATTTTGCCTGGCGACAGGGTTACCGTGGAACTTACTCCGTACGATCTCAATCGTGGAAGAATTACTTATCGTTTCAAATAACCAAGACAGGCAAGAGGAGGTTTAAAATATGAAAGTAAGACCGTCTGTTAAGCCGATATGTGAAAAATGCAAAGTCATCAAACGTAAAGGCCATGTTATGGTAATCTGCGAAAATCCGAAACATAAACAAAAACAAGGTTAAGAAGGAGGTGCACGTTAATGGCACGTATTTCTGGTGTCGATTTACCGAGAGACAAACGTATTGAATACGCACTGCCGTACATTTATGGTATCGGCCTGACTCTGTCTCGCGAAATCTTAGCTAAAACTGGTATCAATCCGGACACTCGCGTTCGCGACCTGACTGAAGAAGAAGTTTCCAAAATCCGTGAAACTTTAGATAACGATTACAAAGTAGAAGGTGACCTCCGTCGTGAGGAATCCCTCAACATTAAACGCTTAATCGAAATTGGCTCCTACCGTGGCAGAAGACATCGTATGGGTCTGCCCGTTCGTGGTCAAAACACTAAAAACAATGCCCGCACCCGTAAAGGTCCGAAACGTACTATTGCAGGCAAAAAGAAATAATTAGCGAGGGAGGGATAAACCAGTGGCTGGCAAGAAAGTTGTTCGCAACAAGAAAAAAGTTAGCAAAAATATCATTAATGGTGTAGCGCATATCCGCTCCACTTTCAATAATACCATTGTTACCATTTCTGATACTGAAGGTAACGTTTTGAGCTGGGCTTCCGCAGGCGAACTCGGTTTCCGTGGTTCCCGTAAAAGCACTCCGTTTGCTGCTCAAATGGCTGCAGAAACTGCAACCAAAGCTGCAATGGAACATGGCTTGAAAAATGTAGAAGTTTTCGTTAAAGGCCCTGGCGCTGGCCGTGAAGCTGCAATCCGTGCACTTCAAGCTGCAGGTCTCGAAGTTAACTCCATTAAAGACGTAACTCCGATTCCGCACAATGGCTGCCGTCCGCCGAAACGCAGAAGAGTATAATTGGAGGTGTAACTGTAAATGGCTATCGATAGAACTCCTGTATTGAAAAGATGCAGATCCTTAGGCCTGTCTCCTGCTTTTCTGGGTATTAGCAAAGAATCTAACCGTCAAGTTAGACGCCAAAACAGAAAAAAAAGCGAGTATGGCATTCAATTAACTGAAAAACAAAAAGCTAAATTTATCTATGGTGTTCTGGAAAAACAATTCCGTGGCTACTATGATAAAGCTAAAAAAATGGAAGGCATCACCGGTGAAAACCTGTTGATCCTTCTCGAAAGAAGAATTGACAACGTAGTATATCGTCTCGGCTTGGCTAACACCCGCCGTCAAGCTCGTCAAATCGTAAGACATGGCCACATTGCTGTTAACGGCAAACGTTTGGACATTCCTTCCGCAATGACCTATGTTGGCGACGTAATCACTGTTATGGAAAACAGCCGTGGCAAAGAATACTTCAAAGGTATGGAAGAAACTTTGGCTACCAAAGCAGTTCCGGCTTGGTTGATTCAAGACGCTCAAAACTTGGGCGGCAAAATTGACCGTTTCCCGACTCGTGAAGAAATCGATGTTCCCATCGAAGAACATCTCATCGTCGAATTGTACTCCAAATAATTAGTGTGCATCTTATGCCACCCAACTATGAGACGTATTGTGGTAATACGTGAAAGAAGGAGGCTTGCCGCATGATTGAAATTGAGAAACCCAAGATGGTTACAGCTGAGATCAGCGATGATGGACGCTATGGTAAATTTGTTTGGGAGCCGTTGGAAAGAGGCTATGGCATTACACTGGGCAACAGCTTGCGTCGTGTACTGCTTTCCTCCTTACCCGGTGCCGCAGTAACTCATGTTAAAATTGACGGAGTTCTGCACGAATTTACCACAATCCCCGGTGTTAGAGAAGATGTTGCAGACATCATCCTTAACATCAAGGCTCTGTGCCTGAAAATGGAATGCGAAGAGGAAAAAATCCTGCGTATTGAATGCTCCGGTGAGCAAGAAGTTACTGCTGCAAGCATCATTGCTGACAGCGATGTAGAGATTTTGAATCCTGAGCTGCACATTGCGACTTTAGATAAAGATGCCGTTTTCAATATGGAAATCTATGTTGATAAAGGCCTCGGCTATGTTCCTGCGGATAAAAACAAACGCCAAGATCAACCTATCGGAGTAATCCCCGTTGATTCCATTTACTCTCCTATTACCAGAGTAAAATTTGGTGTAACTGATACCCGTGTTGGTAACGTAACCAACTACGACAAACTGACTTTGGAAGTTTGGACCGATGGTAGCGTAATGCCGGATGAAGCTGTTAACATGGCTTCCAGCATTATGATTGATTATCTCAAGTTGTTCCAAACCGGCGACTCTACTAAACCTGTTATTAGTGTTGTCGGTGGTTCTGAACCGGAAGGTGCTGAACCTAAGAAAGAAGGCCCTGGCGCAATGTCTATTGACGACCTTGACTTGTCCGTTCGCAGCAACAACTGCTTGCGTCGTGCAGGTATCAACACCGTTGATGAATTGATCCAGAAGTCTGAAGAAGATATGATGAAAGTACGTAACTTAGGCCGTAAGTCCCTTGATGAAGTTAAGAAAAAATTAGCTGATTTAGGTTTGTCTTTACGCAAAAGTGACGAAGAATAATAAGGGGGTCGGAAACAATGGCATACAGAAAATTAGGCCGTAATTCCAGCAACCGTAAAGCTTTGTTTCGTAGCATTTTAACCTCTTTCTTCAAACATGGTCGCATCGAAACCACCATTACCAAAGCTAAAGAAGTTGCTAGCAAATCTGCAGAACTGATTACTTTGGCAAAACGCGGCGACTTGCACGCTCGTCGTCAAGTTTTGGCTGTTTTGGTTGACGAAGCTGTTACCAAAAAACTCTTTGAAGAAATTGCTCCGAAATATGAAGGCAGACAAGGCGGCTTTACTCGTATTTACAGAGTTGGTCCTCGTCGCGGTGATGCTGCTGAAATGGCAATCATTGAGCTCATCTAATCAGAGCGTTCAAAGCAGGAACTTAGGTTCCTGCTTTTTTTATGCCCATTTTCGTAAAATTTTTGTAGAACGCCACATTTTGACTAAAAACATATTATAATAAATGTAGAGAAAGATTTATGGCTATGTTTTAAATGATGAAAAGGAAGGTGCAAAATGCTTACCAAGAATTTTATTGAGTTTTTATATGAAGCAGCCCATATTCAACGCTGGAACGACCATATTCGCCCGGGAGGTTTTACGGAGCTGGACAAGCAGGCTCATAAAATGATGATTTTGTACGTGTTGGCTCGTCATGAAGAAGATGACCATGGCGCTAAACTTAACTGGCGCGTTTTAATCGAAGGTGGCATTTTTGAATTTTTACACCGTAACGTGCTTACCGATATTAAACCTCCTGTTTTTCATGAGTTAGTACGTGTGCATGGCAAAAAGTTAAATGCGTGGGTGTATGAAGAACTCAAACGTCGCATTCCTGAAATTGATGCAGGCTTCATGGAAAGAATGGAAGAATTTTTTGACAGCCCTGGTTATTACCCCAAAGAAAAGAAACTCCTTCGAGCTGCCCACTATTTGGCAACCCAATGGGAATTTAACATCATCTACCATTTTAACCAAGGTATTTTTGGCATTGAAGAAACTCGCCAAGCCATCGAAAGCGAAATTGAAGACCACTACGATTTATCCGGCGTGCAAAAGCTGGCACTGAAAGGCAAGAGCAGTAAGTTCATTGACCTTGTTGGACAGCTACGTTTCCAAAAACGTTGGGCGCAATCTCCCCGTGTGCCGGAAACCTCCGTAATGGGACACGTACTTCTCGTTGCAATCATGGGTTACTTCTGTGCTGTGAAAATTGGCGCTTGTGATGAACGTGTGGTAAATAATTTTCTTTGTGGCTTGTTCCACGATTTACCGGAAGTTCTTACTCGCGACATCATCTCTCCTGTAAAACGTAGTGTAGAGGGTTTGGACCTGCTCATAAAACATATTGAAGAACGCCAAGTTGCAGAAAAGATTTTGCCCCTGTTGCCCTATGGTTGGCACCAAGATATTTTGTACTTTACCCAAAATGAATTTGCCAATAAGGTTATCGTTGGTGGCAAAGAAGTTGAGTGTACCTACGAAGAGCTGAATGAAAAATTCAATAAGGACGGTTTCAAAGCAGTTGATGGCAAAATGCTCAAGGGCTGTGACAACCTGGCTGCCTTTGTGGAAGCGTGGCTCTCTCGTCGCTACGGCATTACCTCTAAACATTTGGAGGATGCTGAACGTGGCTTGCGTGAACAGTACAAGGATAAGGTTGTTGGCGGCATAGACTTTGGCAGTATCTACGAAGCTTTTCCAGAGAATAAATAAATTCTTAAATACAAAAAATACATTATACATCTTGCATATGTATAGACAGGAATGGTTACACTGTTTATAATAATTTCAATAGTTAACTTACAGTTTTGTAAACAAAAGGAGGTAGAACTATGAACATCTTTGAAATGGCAAAAATCCCCCTTAACCAAGCTATTGAGGCAATGCAATTAGACCCCGGCGCAGCGGCAATCATCGCTGTTCCTGAAAGAACCTTGGAAGTATCCATTCCTTTGAAAATGGATGATGGTTCTACTAAAGTTTTTACCGGTTATCGTAGCCAACACAGCACTGTTCTTGGTCCTGCTAAAGGCGGTGTGCGTTATCATCAAAATGTATCCTTGGACGAAGTTAAAACCCTCGCTTTTTGGATGACCTGCAAATGTGCAGTTGCCGGCTTACCCTATGGTGGCGGTAAAGGCGGTATCATCGTTGACCCCAATACTCTTTCCAAACGCGAGCTGGAAGCATTGACCAGAGCCTACATTGATAGAATTGCCATGATTATTGGCGAGAAGAAAGATATTCCCGCTCCTGACATGAATACCAACGCACAAATCATGGGTTGGATGATGGATGAGTACAGCAAAATCACTGGACAATTTGAACCGGGTTTCATCACAGGCAAAGCAATTTGCGTAGGCGGTTCCCTCGGCAGAACTGCTGCAACTGGTCGTGGCGTAGTTACTGCTGCTCTCGAAGCGTTGAAGTTAAAAGGCATTGTTCCTCAAGATGCAACTGCTGCGGTACAAGGCTTTGGCAATGTGGGTAGCTGGACAGCAAAACTTTTCAACGAAGAAGGTGTAAAAGTTGTTGCCGTAAGTGACGTGAAAGGCGCGATTTACAATGCAGATGGTCTTGACTGCAATGATGTAGAAAAATTTGCACAAGCAAATGGTAGCGTAGTGGGTTACCCCGGTGCGCAAGTAATTACCAACGCAGAGCTGTTGGCACTGGAAGTTACTGTTCTTGCTCCTTGCGCAATGGAACTGCAAATTACTAAAGACAACGCTGCCAATGTTAAAGCGCAAATCGTTGCAGAAGGCGCTAACGGACCTACCACCCCCGAAGCTGATGAGATTCTTTCTGCAAAAGGTGTATTCGTAGTGCCGGACATTTTGGCAAATGGTGGCGGTGTAACCGTAAGCTACTTTGAATGGGTACAAAACTTGTATCGCTACTTCTGGAGTGAAGAAGAAGTTGTAGAAAAACAAATTGTTATGATGCGTAACGCTTTCAAAAACGTGTACGCTGCTTCGGAAAAATACGGCGTGAATATGCGTGTGGCTGCTTACATCGTTGCGCTGAGCAGTTTAGACGAAGCGATGAAAGTAAGAGGTATGTACTAAAAAATAGGTGGCTTGTAGAAAAGTAAAGATAAGATGTAGAGCATCACTTTCGAAAGAAAGTGATGCTCTTTTTTTACGGTCTCGCGAAGCGCGAGAAACGCGAGTCCGCAAAATAGGCAAAAAGATGTAATCTTTTTTACTATTTTGTGGCGAGAGGTCTTGATGGGGGGGACAACTGTGCTATAATTTAACTGTCTAAAGATTAGTGGCTATAACAATTAGCTTCTAAAAAATTTGATTGTCTTTTTACTAAGGATTTGGCAATCATGTTTTCCTCTTAGAAGCAGGGGTGGTTATGAAACAAAATTTAGGCATAGGCTTAAACGGAGTGCCTTGAACCGTTTGAGCCTCCTTGAGTTATAACACATCTAAAGGAATGCTTTTGTTGAGGCTGGAAATTTTAGAGGAAACATGGAAACTCTTAGAAGGAACAGTCAAAGCGGGGCAATTCCCGAAGATGTTTTATAAAAATAAAACATTTCCGAAGGAGGAAACTATTATGAAAAAATCTTTAGTTCTCGCAATGGCAATGGCATTGGGCGTAACCGCTTCCGCTTATGCTGCTAACCCGTTCTCCGACGTTCCCGCTGGTCACTGGGCATATGACTCCGTAGCTAAATTGGCTGCTGCTGGCGTAGTTGATGGCTATGCTGATGGAGCATTCGACGGCGACAAACTGATGACCCGTTATGAAATGGCACAAATCGTAGCAAAAGCTATGGCTAAAGGTGCTGACTGCGACAAATTGGCTGCTGAATTTGCTGACGAATTGGATACCCTCGGTGTTCGCGTAGCTAAATTGGAAAAAGGCGCTGACGCTGTTAAAATTGCTGGTCAAATCCGTGCTTCCGTTCGTGACACTTCCAGCGGTTATGGTGATAACACTCGTTTCCGTACCCGTTTGATTGTTAAAGGTGCAATCAACGAAGATTGGACCTATACTGGTCGTTTTGAAAACAACCAATATCCTTCTGGTAAACATGCAGTAAAAGTTGATGGCGAATATACTGATGCTGGTGTTGCAGGTGAAGACGATGTTTCCTTTAACTGGGCTTATGTTTCCGGTAAAATCGGTGGCGTAAAAGTTGACATCGGTCGTCAAGACTTCAAAGTTGGCGAAGGCTTCGTAGTAGATACTCGTCATGACGGTGTTAAAGCTCAATATGGCAAAGATATTAAATTGACTGTTTGGGCAGGCAAATCTCCTCAAGACTACAAACTTTCTGGTTCTAACAACAGAGTATACTTTGCTGATTTAGCTACCAAACTTGGCGTAGTTAATGCAAGTGTTGACTACTACAAAGCTGATTCTAATGATGCAAAAGATAAAGAAATCTGGGCAGTAGGTGCTTCCTTACCGTTGGCTAAAGACCTGAAATTAGCTGGCCAATACTTGATGGGCGACGAACAAAAAGGTATGGATGACAATGGTTATACTGTAACTCTCGCTTACAAAGGCGCTAAAGCTGCTGTTCCTGGTTCTTGGGGTCTCTATGCTAACTACTTCGACCAACCGGAAGCTACTTTCCTCTATAACACTATTTTCTCCTACGCTAGCAAGTTTGCTGCAGAAAATGGTGGTGCATTGGGTGATGGCTTCGAAGGTTATCGTTTAGGTGCTAACTACGCTTTGGCTAAAAACATCGTAGCTCAAGTTGAATACTATGATCTTGAAGATCGTGCTGACTCCGCTAATACTGAAGAAACTCTGTGGGCACAAGTTACCTTCACTTTCTAATATTATCTTAACATAGTTTAAAGTTAGTATGTATATTAAGGCGACTGGCTTTCGTCAGTCGCCTTGGTTATATATATTACCTTTGGCTGTTTTGATTGCTCTAGAAAAAGTAGCGTACTATTTTGTTTATAATGCGTTAGCAGGTAAAGTTGTTTTATGATGAGTGAATTTTTCGAGGAAACATGGACACTCTTAATTGAAGCTCAAAGTAAAGCTTCTTTTCCTAAAGCGTTTTATAAAAATAAAACACTTTTTTAAGGGAGGAAACTCTTATGAAAAAATCTTTAGTTCTTGCAATGGCTATGGCACTTGGCGTAACAGCTTCTGCTTATGCTGCAAATCCGTTCTCCGACGTTCCTGCTGGTCACTGGGCATATGACTCCGTAGCTAAATTGGCTGCTGCTGGTGTAGTTGATGGCTATGCTGATGGAGCATTCGACGGCGACAAACTGATGACCCGTTATGAAATGGCACAAATCGTAGCAAAAGCTATGGCTAAAGGTGCTGACTGCGACAAATTGGCTGCTGAATTTGCTGATGAATTGGACAACCTTGGTGTTCGCGTAGCTAAATTGGAAAAAGCTGCTGACAATGTAAAAATCACTGGTCAAGCTCGTTTTGACTATAGATCTTCTGATAGTGCTTGGTCTGCTACCGCTAATAACTTCTGGAAAAATGCTCATGCAAGCATCCGTACTCGTCTGTGGGTAAATGGTCAAATCAATGATGACTGGTCTTACACTGGTATGCTTCAATCCACTCAAGACCTGAGAGATAATGCTGGCAATGATGATATTGATTTGAAACGCGTGTATGTAGAAGGTAAACTTGGCGGTTTTGATGTAATGGCTGGTCGTTGGAATGAATTCTTCTGGAATGCTAACATCCTCGATAACTTTGTTGATGGCGTACGTTTGACCTATGGTGATGATGTAAAAGTTGGTGTTATCGCTGGTAAAGTTACTGACAATGGTTATGTGCCTATGGATGGCGACTTCTTTGCAGCTAACGTAGCAACCAAAGTTGGTGTAGTAGACGTTTCTGCTAACTACTTCAAAGCTGATAAAGCTGGTTATGGCGATGGTGATACTGTTGATGAAAAAGAAATTTACAACATCAATTTGGGTATGGATGTTGCTAAAGATTTGCATTTGTCCTATGAATATATGTGGGGCGACAAAAAATACAATAAAGAAGTATCCAAAGACGGCTTTGTTGCTCGCTTGGACTACAAAGGTGCTGATGCTTCCGTTGCTGGTTCCTATGGTGTGCACGCTCAATGGTTTGACCAACCGATTAACGCATTCTTGAGCCCGACTACTGATGCTACCCAATTTACTGAAGATGGTGGTTATGAAGGTTGGAACCTTGGTGTTGACTATACCTTGGCTAAAAACATCCAATTGTGCGTAAACTACTATGACACCGATTCTAAACTGAACAACTTGGATGACCAAGTTTGGTATAGCGAATTATACTTCTTCTTCTAATTCTAGAATTAGTTAGTTTTACAAGCTTAACCTAAAAATGAAACCCTCCTGTTGCATACAACGGGAGGGTTTTGTAGTGTATAGAAGCTCCCTCAATTAAAAAACTAAATAATTTTTAAACTCGCTGTCCCCACCCAAAAGACAACTCCTGATTCTGTTTTCAGCCTTTGTCTTATAAACACGGACAAACTAAATGGAAAAGGTGAAATAAAAAAACTTGCTTTGTTACATATGCAAGAATGTTCCTGTTTTTTACTGGATAGTTTTGTAAATTTTACAGTATAAAATAGTGTTGTCAAACAATTTACAAAATGGTATAATCTTACCATATATAATTAAGCTGCGCTTTAGGCAGCAGCAGAAAAGAAAAGGGGTTATATTATGAAGTTGAAAAAAGTCATGTCTGTATTGCTTGCTTCTGCTGTAATGCTCGGCGCTCTCACCGGCTGCGGCGGCGACAAAAAAGAAGCTAAAAAAGCTGATACCGTAAAAGTTGGCGTATTCCTGCCTTTGACTGGCGATAACGCTGCTGGTGGCGAACTGGAATTGCGCGGCGTTAAACTTGCTCACAAACTCCATCCGGAAGTATTGGGCAAAAAAGTTGAATTGGTTGTTGCTGACAACAAATCCGACAAAGCTGAATCTGCTTCTGTAGCAGCTCGCTTGATTGAAAAAGACAAAGTTTGCGCTTTGATCGGTACCTATGGCTCTTCCTTGGCTATGGCTGCTGGTAACATCGTTAAAGAAGCTAAAGTTCCGGCTATCGGCACTTCCTGCACCAACCCGCAAGTAACCGCTAACAACGATTACTATTTCCGTGCTTGCTTCATCGATCCGTTCCAAGGCACTGTAATGGCTAACTACGCTTACAAACAAGGCGCTCGTAAAGTTGCTATCGTACAAGAAGTTTCCAACGACTACTCTGTAGGCTTGGCTAAATTCTTCAAAGATGCATTCGTTAAACTGACCAATGATCCGGATTGCATCGTTGACATCGCTAACTATCAAACCGGTGACAAAGACTTCACCGCTGTTTTGACCAACTTGAAAGCTAAAAACCCGGACGCAGTATTTGCTCCTGGTAACTTCACCGAATCTGCACTGCTCATTAAACAAGCTCGTCAACTTGGTATGACCATTCCCTTCATGGGCGGCGATACTTGGGAAACCCAAGAATTCATCGACGTTGGTGGCAAAGAAGTTGAAGGCGCTGTAATGTCTACTGCATTCGACCGTGAAAAAGCATCTACTCCGGAAGCTCAAAAATTCTTGAAAGCTTACACCGACGAATACAAATCTGAACCTTCTGCACTTTCCGCAATGGCTTATGACGCTTACCTGATTACCGTTGACGCTATCAAACGCGCTAACAGCACTGATTCTCAAAAGATTCGTGACGCTCTGGCAGCTACCAAAGACTTGGAAGCAGTTACTGGCAAAACTACTTTTGACAAAAACGGTGACCCGATTAAAGCTGCTGTTATTAAAGAAGTTAAAGACGCTAAATTCAAATACTTGGATTTCGTAGGCGTAAACTAATTTTATGACCGCTCATATGCTCCCACTTCCGTCGGAGGCGGGAGCATATTTTCTTGATTATTTATGGTGGTGAAAAGATGGAATTCTTTCAGGCGATTCTAGATATGTCCGCAGTTAGCTTCGCACAACATTTTGTTAACGGTTTCTCTTTGGGCAGCTTATATGCGTTGATTGCGATTGGTTATACCATGGTTTATGGTATCCTCTTGATGATTAACTTTGCTCACGCAGATATCGTTATGATGGCCTGCTATTTTGCTTTCTTTGGAATTACTGTTTTTCACATCCCTTGGTACATTACCTTTGTGGGTGTAATTATTGCTACGGCACTCTTAGGTGTGCTGATTGAACGAACTGCATATCGTCCTTTGCGTGAGGCTCCGAAAAACTCTGTACTTATTTCTGCTATTGGTGCTTCCTTCTTGCTGGAAAACTTAGCTAACTATTTGTTCAGCGGTCGTCCGTTGCGTTTCCCGGAGATTCCGCTGCTGAGTCAGAATATTGCAGTGGGCGAAGTACAAATTCAAGCTATTTGTTTGGTTATTCCTGTAATGACCTTCTTGAGCCTTGCTGTACTGCTGCACATTGTTAATAATACTAAAACCGGTATGGCAATGCGTGCCGTATCCAAGGACTACGAAATTGCCAGAGTAATGGGTGTAGATATCGATAAGATTATTTCTATTACCTTTATTATTGGCAGCTCCTTGGCAGCTATTGGCGCATTCATGTGGGGCGTTCGTTACCCTGGTATTACTCCGTACTTAGGCGTTATGCCAGGTTTGAAATGCTTTATCGCTGCTGTTATCGGCGGTATTGGCAATATTAAAGGCGCGGTTTTGGGTGGCTTCATCCTGGGTTTGGGCGAAATCTTTATTGTAGCTTTCTTCCCGCAGCTTTCCGGTTACCGCGACGCATTTGCATTTATCGTTTTGATTATCATTCTGTTCTACAAACCCACTGGTTTGTTGGGCGTAAAAACTACTGAGAAGGTGTAACTATGAAGAACAAAAGAGATATATTGCTGACCGTAGCTGCTCTTGTAGTTCTTTTTGGTGCTGCTTGCTACGCTCAGTTTGAAATGGGCTCCTATGTCCGCAGAATTATTAACCTTTGCTTAATCTATGCCATCATTGGCTTATCCATGAACTTGACTAACGGCTTTGCAGGTCAGTTCAGCTTGGGTCAAGCAGGCTTCATGGCAGTGGGTGCTTACGTTGTAGGCGTGTTCACTGTTCCTGTTGACTTGCGTCCCAATGTTTTCTATGCAGTGCCCATGAACCCCATGATTGCAGATATTCAACTGCCTTTGTGGTTGGCGCTTTTATTTGGTGGCTTGCTTGCCGCTTTGATTGCGTTCCTCATTGGTTGGCCTGTACTGCGTTTGCGCGGTGACTATCTGGCAATTGCAACCTTAGGTTTCTCCGAAATTATCCGTATCTTGATTACCAATGCTCAAAGCTGGACCAACGGCGCACTTGGTATTAAGGATATCCCCGCACTCAATGACGTGCGCTACATTTTTATTGCTACTGCAATTACCTTCCTCTTTGTAACCTGCTTGATTAACTCTTCCTATGGTCGTGCTTTCAAAGCAATCCGTGAAGACGAAATCGCAGCAGAAGCAATGGGCGTTGGCTTGTTCAAGCATAAATGTATGGCGTTCATGCTTAGTGCATTCTTTGCAGGCATTGGTGGCGGCTTGTACGCAACCTTGCTTGGTACTGTTGACCCCAAAAACTTCCTGTTTACTTTGACCTATAACTTCCTGCTCATCATCGTACTTGGTGGTATGGGCAGCATCACCGGCAGTATGCTGGGTTCCATTATCGTAACCGGTGGCTTGGAATACCTGCGTGTATTCGACGAACCTTTGGAACTTTTCGGAATGGCAATTCCTCTGTTCCGCCCCGGCTTCCGTATGGTAATGTTCTCCGTTCTTTTGATGGCGTGCGTACTGTTCTGGCGTAAAGGTATTATGGGTACCAATGAATTTACTTGGGATAAATTCATCGCTTTCTGCAAGAATCCGGTGAAATATTTTACTCAGAAAGGAGCTAACCAATGAGCACCGTTCTGAAAACTGAAGCTATTACTATGCGTTTTGGCGGCGTAACCGCTGTAAACGAATTAAAACTTGATATTAAAGAGCATCAAATTGTAGCGCTTATCGGTCCTAACGGCGCAGGTAAGACTACTGCTTTTAATATGATTACCGGCGTGTACACTCCTACTGAAGGTAAAGTTAAATACACTGCTCCCGGTAAGGATGAAGTAGATATTACTGGTAAACTGCCTAGCGATATTGCGAAGATGGGTATTGCCCGTACTTTCCAAAATATCCGTCTCTTTAAAGACCTTTCCGTATATGAAAATGTAATGATTGCTAAGCACTTACATTTAAAATCTGACGTATTTTCCGCAGCACTGCATTTGCCTTGGTACAATGCAGAACAACGTGTTATGGAGAAAGACGTTGAAGAATTGCTGAGAAAGGTAGATTTGTGGGAAGTACGTAACGAAAAAGCTTCTAGCTTGCCTTACGGTCAACAACGCCGTTTGGAAATCGTGCGTGCGTTAGCAACTGGTCCCAAGCTTCTCTTATTGGACGAACCGGCT